>NZ_JBEYBL010000002.1:0-705768 GCF_040632175.1 Microbacterium sp. NPDC019599 | reverse complement strand
GGTGGTGCCGGCCAGGTCGGCGGGGCTGTCGATGCCGTCCGCGACGACGAGCGCGGCACCGCCGGTGGCGGCGCCGGCGATGATGTGCGCGGACTGGCCGCCGGACTGGATGAACGTGTTGATCGACGGGTTCGGGCCGATGTAGGTCGCGTCGATCGCGCCCGCGGTGAGCGCCTCGATGGCCGCGGGGCCCGCGTTGAACACCGAGGTCGTCACGTCGACGTCGCCGAGCGCGTCCTGGAAGAACCCCTCCTCCAGGCCGACCAGCGCCGGAGCATGCGTCACATTCGCGAAGTAGCCGAGGCGCAGCTCAGTGACCTCGCCGCCGTTCTCGGCGGAGGCCGTGCCGGCACCGGAGGCGCAGCCCGCCATGACGGCCGCCACCAGCCCGAGAGATGTGATTGCTGTCGCGGTGCGGATTCTGTTCACGGTGTCACCTTCTGGTCGGCACTGCTCGGGTAGGGAATGCGCGTGACACGTCGTGTCACGGCTGTCGCCGCGGTGAATCACTCACCGGAGGCGGGGCCTTGCCGAGGCCCAACGGCGAGAGTAGGAGGCGGCGGAGCAGCTCGCTTGATCGGTCGTCAAACCCGGTCACTCAGCGACATGGCGCGTCATGCGAGTTGCGTTCAGGCTTGCGGACTCGTGCCCACAGACCGCGCAAGGTCAGTCGAATCGCGAAGGACGGTGTCCCCCCGGCAGGTGGCCGAGGTGGTCCGTGCGACCGGAACCGCGGAGCTCGGCAGCGGACACCACACGGCGTGCCGTCATGTGCGTCTGACGGTGCGGTCGCGGAGGCGGGTGGGGGAGGTGGTGACGGGTCTCCACCGGAGGCTGGGGTCGTGCCATCGTGGGGCTTGGATTTCGGGGATGCCGTGGTTGATCCGGAGCTTCCAGGTGCCGGTGTCGATGAACCGGTGATGGTGCCAGCAGAGCAGCACACCGTTGTCGGTGTGGGTGGGGCCGCCTTGGGCGTGGTCGGTGACGTGGTGGATTTCGCACCAGGCGGCGGGGACGCCGCAGCCGGGGATGATGCAGTTCCCGTCGCGGAGGGCGATGGCGCGACGCTGGTGCTTGTTGAACACGCGTTCCTCGGTCCCGATCCGGATGATCCTTCCGTTGCCGGCGAGCAGGACGCGTTGGATGACGCCGGCGCAGCCGGCGTGCCGGGCCGCGGCGATCGACACCGGCTCCGTCACGCCGTCCACGTGCGCCCACCCGGTGCCCGCGAGGAGGTCTTCGTGCCGGACGGAGATGACCAGGGTGGGGGCGGCGCCGCCGAGGGTGGGCAGCAGTTCGCTGGATGCGGCGGTGAACAGGGCCGTCGCCAGGGCGTCGTGGGTGCGTTGCGCGGTGGTGCGCGGGTCTGGCAGGACCGGGTCCGCCTCGAGGGCGTCGGGGTGGAAGCTCACCCCGCTGTCGGATGCGCGGGGTGACCCGGTGGCGTCGCAGATCCGCTGGAACTGCGCGGCGACTTCGGGCAGCAGCGCGCCCTTGATCGGGATGATCCCGTCGCGCTCCCGACCGAACCAGACGCCGCGGAGCCGGGTGGCGCGTTGTTCGCGGGGTTCGGCGCCGTCCTGGTCCAGCGCCGCCGCCCACACCGTGGCCTGCACACGGAGCAGGTCGGCGCAGGCCGGGGGTGCGGCATCGGGCCCCTCCCCGCGGGCCTCGGCGGCCAGCACGGCGTCGGCGGTGAGCAGGTCCTCCCGGCCGACCCGGTCACCCATCGCCTCCAACGGCCCGGCCACCGCGAGGAGGCCGTCCACACCGACCTGGCCGTCGATCAGCGCCTCCCGCATCGCGGGCAGCGTCGCGGGGAGTTCCTCGCCGTCCAGGCGGTGCTCGACCAGCACGGCGCGCGCGGCGCGCTGCAGTCGCGCGGTGGAGGACGGAGCCAGGCGCGTCAGCCGCTGCAGGAGCTCGTTCACGTCGTGGCAGCCCAGCCTGGTCGACAGGCGCAGATCCCGCTCCGGCATCCGGGAACGCCGGGCCACCTCACCCGCGCCCTCGACCAGCAGCGCGTCCGCAAGGCGCGCGGCGTCACCGGCGACGCGGAGCGCGTCCATCAGATCGACGTCGGCAGCGGCCCGGATCGCACCGCGGCGCAGGCCCTGAGCGGTGAGGTCGCGGAGCTGCTCGACGGTGCCGCGGAGGGTGTCGAGCAGGGCTTCCATGACCCTATTCTGACGAGGGGTTCCGACATCCCGGATGCTGTTAATCCCCGTTCAAGAACCCTTTCCGGCGTCGGTTCCCGAGCTTGTCGACGGGTCGAACCCGACGCTGACGGCGGACTCGACCCCGACGCTTCGACAAGCTCAGCGATCGGGTGGGTGGGTCGTCGGGTGAGGAAGCGAAGCACCCGGCAGAGGGGCAGTCATCACGCGCAGCGCCGGGCTCGGACGCTTCGTCTCGCTCCGCTCGCTCAACGACCGGGAAAGGGCGAGCTGTGTTTGAGAAGGGAGGTCCGCAGAACCCTCGGATGCTTTCGGCTTCAGGCTGTACTGGACTATGCACTCCGGTCCTCGAGTGTTGGATCGGCCGTGCGAGCAGCCCTCCGCCGGCGGATCGTCTCGACCACGGCCCATGCCAGTATCCCCACGGCCACCCCGAGGAAGAGGCCGCCGACGACGTCGGACAGCCAATGCGCGGCGAGATACGTCCGGCTCCAGGCCATCCAGACGACCCAGACGGCTCCGAACACCCACCAGAGCCAGTGCCGAAACAGCAGGGCCAGCACCGTGACAAGGCAGGCGGCGAATGCGACGTGTCCGGAGGGGAACGACGTGGGCACGACCTCCGCGAGCGAGTCCTCCGGCCTGATCCGCGCCACCAGTCGCGCGAGCGGCGCTGCGATGGCGATGCACAGCGCGAGGGCTGCCGCGACAGTGATAGCGGCCCACCACCACCGCAAGATCAAGAGTGTCCCCACGACCACCACCGATGTGACGATGGCAATGGCCGGACCTCCGATGTGGCTCGGTATCCACGCCACGACGAGCCCCGCGTCCGTTCGGCTCGCAATCATCAGTTCGTGCCATCTGACGTCGACGGGAAACGGCTGGTCGCGGCGGACTGATGTCACGATCCACAGCAAGACGACGGCGACGATGATCGCCGCCGCGCCCACGATCACCGGCTTCAGCCGGGAGAGATCGTCACGCTCATCAGGAGATTTCACACCGCCATCCTGCAGGGGGTTCCGAACACACAGTGCTCCACACGCCGCTGCGCGGAGTGAACCAGCCACCACGTCCGTTCGCCCCCGTCGTAGGGACGATCCGGGCCGGCTTGATGCCGTGGCGTCACGTCGGCCACGCACGTGCACCCTCGGGATCTCCACGCCGGACGACCGGCTCGTCCGCTGTTCGGTCGCCGATGCCGGCAAGGTCGGCGACGGCACCCTCGCCCCGAAACCGGTCCCGACCGAGCCCCGGGCGGGAGGTTCAGCGGTCGACGCGCACCACCTCGTACTCCGTGTCGGGTGTGGGAGGCACGCCGAACCGCGCATTGGGCAGGAAGAGTCCGGATCCGTATCGGGCGACCGTCGTCGGCACTCTGAAGTCCGGATCGGTCAGCGTCTCCACGAGCGCGCCCCTCATGCCGCTCGCGTCCAAGCGAATGACCGCCACCTGGTTCAGCTGATTCTGGACGACGTAGAGGGTGCGACCGATGACGAGCAGGCCGTCGCCGGCAGGCAGCGACGCGCCCCCCAGATCGACTTTCGTGGCTTCTCCTGTTTCGCGATCCACCCTGAAGAGCGTCGCCGTCGCCGATTGGATCACGAGGAGCGCCTTGTGATCGGGTGTCTCGGCGATGCCGTTCGCGTTGAAGCCGGGCTGCTGCATCCACTCGCCCGTGAGGGGCACGATCACCGACTCGTCGGGAAGCCCTCCGGACGGCTCGACCGGGAGGAAGTACAGCTCGGCGGCGAAGCTGTTCGTGAACCACGCGCCGTCTCGGGTGAGGATGACGTCGTTGATGAACGCCGGAGGCTGCGCCAACTGGAAGTCGGCGAGCAGGTCGCCGGTCGCCGAGTCGATCACGCGAGCCGTGCCGGAGGTGCCGCCGGCCACGAACAGGCGTCCGAACTGATCGAGCTTCAACCCGACCGACGGGGTGCCGGGACCCTGGCTGATGGTCTCGCCCTCGCCTGTTCGCAGGTCGACGGCATAGATGTCGCCGTCGGCGAGCGAGCCGAGGTAGGCCGTGCCGCCCGGACCGATCGCGATGCCCTCGGGCTGGAAGCCATCGGGCAACGGGATCAGGTCTTCGACCGCACCGCCTCCTCGGCGAGATTCCGCACCGTACGCGGCGGCCGCCGAGACCACGAGCAGCCCTGTCAGTGCAGCAACGGATAATGCACGCGCAACCCTGCGACCGGACATGGGCACATCGTACGTCCGATCGAGCCGCCACGTCAGGGCGTCAGGGCGGACCGTCCCCATGACCTCTCGTTCCTCAGGCGCCGCTTCGAGCCGACCCCGCCCGAAGGTAGAGGTCCGACGAGCCTCCGCCGGCCCGAGGAGGACGGTCGCCCTCAAGGCGGCACGGCCGAGCGGCTGCGCCTCCTCCTAGGCTGGGGTGATGAATCGTCTTGCCGCCGGCGACCCTGCTCCGGACTTCGCGCTCGTCAACCAGGACGAGGAGGAAGTCGCGCTGAGCGACCTGCGCGGCAGGTCCGCGATCCTCTTCTTCTACCCTGAGGCGATGACGCCCGGCTGCACGACGGAAGCGTGCGACTTCCGCGACAGCCTGGCGCCCCTGCAGGCCGCTGGCTACGAGGTGCTCGGCGTCTCACGCGACCTTCCCGACAAGCTGCTCGAATTCCGCGCGCGCGACCACCTGCCCTTCGACCTCCTGAGCGACCCGGAGCGGGAGGCGCACGAGGCCTACGGCGTCTGGGGTGAGAAGCAGCGCAACGGCGAGACCGTGATCGGCGTCATCCGCTCGACCTTCGTCGTCGACGAGGACGGCCGCATCCTGCACGCCCTCTACGAGGTCGACCCCGCGGGTCATGTCGTCCGGCTGAAGCAGCTTCTCGGAATGGCCTGACACGGAACCGGCGATGGCGCTCAGCCCCGCCGCGGGACTGGTCATCCGGCAGACGGTGGCCGGCACCGCTGCTGACGACCTCGAGACCTCGGTCGTGCTGCTGCGCCGCGTCGCGTCGGGCGAGATCGCCGAGCCACGCGTCGTGCGCTTGTACACGCCGCAGCCGACCCTCGCCATGAGCAGGCGCGAGAGCCGGATGCCGGGATTCTCGCGGGCCCGCGAGAGCGCCGAGGCCCGAGGGTTCGAGCCCGCCGTGCGCCCGACGGGGGGACGGGCCGTAGCCTACGACGAGTCCTGCCTCATCCTCGATCTCATCTGCCGCGATGACGGCGGAATGGACCAGAACGAGTTCTTCGGGCGCGCCGGCGGGACGATCGTGGATGCGCTGCGCGACCTCGACGTCGACGCGAGGCTCGGACCGGTCCCGGGCGAGTACTGCCCCGGTGAGTTCAGCATCAACTCCCGCGGTGAGGTGAAGCTCATGGGGACATCGCAGCGCGCGGTCCGCGGGGCGAGACTGCTGAGCGGGATGCTGGCATTCGGCGAAGTCGATCACCTCGTCGAGGTGCTGGTCGAGGCGAATCGCGCGCTCGAGCTGGACTGGCGTGCTCAGACCTTCGGGACGATGAAGCGAGAGGCGCCGCATCTCTCGCGGACCTCGGTGGAGGACGGACTCATCCGTGCTCTGCTCCCGCTCGGGGCGAATTCGGCGTCCTGACGCGCCGATCGGCCTCGCGCGGTCCCGGGCGGGCGATGATGGGCGAGCGAGGCCCGCGATGATCGCGATCCGCGCTGTTCGCCATCGCTCGCCGAGCCCGGAGCCGCCCTGTGACCCCTGCCGACACCTCTGTCCTCGCGGATTTCTGGGTGCATGATCCGTTCATCCTCGCGAACGAGCCGGATCGGACCTACTACCTCTACACGTCCTCGCCGGACGCTCCCGTCGTCACGGTGTACCGCAGCGCCGACCTGCGGAACTGGGTCGGCCCCACCACGGTGTTCACCATCCCCGACGGCTCGTGGGCGAACCCCGCCGAGTCGCCGTGGGCTCCCGAAGTGCACGAGTTCGAGGGGCGCTTCTACCTCTTCACGACGCTGCACGATTCGACTCATGCCCTGCCCGCCGCGTCGGACGGCTCGTCGGAATTCTCGGCGCGAGCCCGCGACGGACGGGCATATGCGCCCGTTGCACGGGGCACGGTGATCGCCGTCGCGTCTTCGCCTCTCGGCCCGTTCGAGCTGCTCCACCTCGATGGTCCCGTCGCTCCGCGCGAGTTCATGACGCTCGACGGCACCCTGTACGTCGACGAGTCGGGCCGGCCGTGGATGGTCTACGCACACGAGTGGGTCCAGATCCTGGACGGCACGATCGAGGCGATCCGACTGGATGCCGACCTCAGCCGTTCCGTCGGAAGCCCCATCCACCTGTTCCGCGGATCGGAGGCCAAGCTCCTCCGCGAGCGCACGCCGAGCGCGCTCTCACCTGTGCCGTACGTCACAGACGGTCCCCAGCTGCGACGGCTCGCGGGTGGAGGTCTGCTGATGCTCTGGGCGACCTACCGGCGCGCGGGATCGACCGCCGAATACGTCGAGACGATGGCGATTTCGCGCGGAGGCTCGCTCGAGGGACCGTGGGAGCAGCTCGACATCCTCGTCGGTGGGAACGCCGGTCACGGGATGCTGTTCACCACGTTCGAGGGGGTGCTCATGCTCGTGCTGCATCGGGGCATGGGGACGCCGCGGGTCCGGGCCGAGCTCTTCGAGGTCGTCGAGGACGAGTCGGCCGGGCTCCGCGTGGTCGCCGATCGCGCGGACCTCTACGCGTAGGGCCAGGCTCGGGACAATCGGGCCGGAACCCTGACGCACGAGTCCGTGGCACACGGCGAAGGGTGCCGCCCCCCACGAGTGACGGCACCCTTCGTCGTGGCAGCTAGAGTGCGGCCGCGCCGGCCTCGGCGACCGTCTGGTCCTGCTCGCCCGAGCCGCCGGAGACGCCCACGGCGCCGACGACCTTGCCGTCGCGGGTGAGCGGCACGCCGCCGGCGAAGATCGCGACGCCGCGGCCGTGGGCGTTGGTCGTGTGGATGCCGAAGAACTGCTGCGTCGGCTGCGAGTTGTCGCCGAGATCCTTCGTCGAGATGTCGAACGCGCGCGACGTCCAGGCCTTGCTGATCGAGATCTCGATGCTGCCGATCCAGGCGCCGTCCTGGCGCACGTGCGAGACGAGGTTGCCCCCGGCGTCGACGACGGCGATGTTCATGGGCTGGCCGATCTCGTCTGCGCGCTTCTCTGCGGCGGCGATGACGCGGCGGGCGTCTTCGAGGTTCACGGACATGGTGATTCCTTTCGTTGGGGGCGAGGGACGGCTCGGTCGAGGCATCCCGATTCGAGGTCTTCTACGACTTGATGTAGCCGTTGGGGTTGAGGACGTACTTCTTGGCGGCGCCGTGGTCGAACTCCTCGTAGCCGCGCGGAGCGTCCTCGAGCGGGATCGGCGTCGCATTCACGGCCTTGGCGATCTGCACCTTGTCGTGCAGGATCGCCATCATGAGCTGGCGGTTGTAGCGCATCACGGGGCATTGGCCGGTCGTGAACGACAGCGACTTCGCCCAGCCGAGGCCGAGCCGCAGCGACAGCGAGCCGACCTTCGCCGCCTCGTCGATGCCGCCCGGGTCCCCGGTCACATACAGACCCGGGATGCCGAGAGCCCCGCCTGCGGCGGTCAGATCCATGAGCGAGTTGAGCACGGTCGCGGGCGCTTCGTGCGAGGCATCCGCTCCGTGTCCGCGCGCCTCGAACCCGACTGCGTCGACGGCGGCGTCGACCTCGGGGACGCCGAGGATCTGCGCGATCTGCTCCTTGGGGTCGCCCTGGGACACGTCGACCGTCTCGCACCCGAACGAACGGGCCTGCGCGAGCCGCTCCTCGTTCAGGTCGCCGACGATGACGGCGGCGGCGCCCAGCAGCTGCGCGCCCACGGCCGCGGCCAGGCCGACGGGACCGGCGCCGGCGATGTACACCGTGGAGCCGGGACGGACGCCGGCGGTGTAGGCGCCGTGGAAGCCGGTCGGGAAGATGTCCGAGAGCATCGTCAGGTCGAGGATCTTCTCCAGCGCCTGATCGCGGTCGGGGAACACCAGCAGGTTCCAGTCGGCGTAGGGCACGAGCACGTACTCCGCCTGCCCGCCGACCCAGCCGCCCATGTCGACGTACCCGTACGCGCTGCCCGGCCGGTCCGGGTTGACGTTGAGGCAGATCCCGGTCTTGCCCTCCTTGCAGTTGCGGCACCGGCCGCACGCGATGTTGAACGGCACCGACACGATGTCGCCCACCTTGACGAACTCCACGCCCGGGCCGACCTCGACCACTTCGCCGGTGATCTCGTGACCGAGCACGAGTCCCTCCGGTGCCGTCGTGCGGCCGCGGACCATGTGCTGGTCCGACCCGCAGATGTTCGTCGACACCGTGCGCAGGATCGCGCCGTGCGGGACCTTCCTGCCGACGTTCGCCGGGTTGACGCCCGGCCCGTCCTTCAGCTCGAACTCGGGGTAGGGGGTGTCGACCACCTCGACGACTCCGGGCCCCTTGTAGGCGACTGCCCTGTTTCCAGACATCTTCGTCCTTTCTCTGTCGGGTGCACCTGGATACGAGGATCCCCGATCCGCCCCGGCTGGTCGACCCCTCGTGCTGCCGGGTGGACTCATGACCTCACTGCTCGATGAACCGCACCGGAAGATCCGCGATGTGCAGGCCCGAAGACCGGATGCTGTCCTCGATCGCCGCATGCTGATCCTCCGGCGCGACGATCTGCACCTTCTCGACGCCGTCGGTCGGAGTGCCGCCGCCGTCGGCCCAGAAGCTGCCGACGGCACGATCTTCGGCGAGCTCTCTGAGCAGCGCGAGGTACGCGCGATTCTCGCCTGGCTCGATGAGGGCGCCGAGGTTCGCCGAGTTGATCTCGAGAGCGCCATCCGCATCGAGACCGGCGGCAGCGACCAGATCGTCGGAGCGCTCGACGAGCGGAAGCAGGTCGGCGAACCCCGTCGGCTGCTCCATCTCGAGCGCGACGAGGGTGAGCACGCCGTCCTTCCAGATCGACGGCTGGACCGCGAGGCCAGGGGAGACTCGATCGAGTTCGTCGACAAGACGCACGGCGTCGAACCCGAAGTCAGGACACCGCGCATCGCCGGCATCGGTTCCCGGGGCGGGCGCCGCATGCAATGACACCTCGGCCCGCGAAGGTGTTCGCACGACGATCGACCAGGTGACGGCGTCGGCGTACTCGGTCGAGCAGGCCGCGTCGACCAGGCCCGGCAGGCCCGCCTCGTCCACCGTGACGTGCATCCAGGACGTCGGGTCCGAGAACGTCGGCGCTTCGACCCAGCGGGCCCGGTCGACGAGGTCGACGCCCGGCAGGTCCTCGACCTGCTCCGCGAACTCGTCGAAGGCCCCGCTCGGACGGTCGAAGTGCGTTTCGTCGACCATCCAGCTGAGCACCACGAGGGCGCCGAACACGACGGTGACGATCGCGGCCACGAGAGCCGTCACCCAGATGCGCTTCACGATCCTCGTTCGAGACCCACCGCCGTTCCGGTGCTCGGACGCGGGCGCCCGTTCCGAGGTCAGTTCCGTCGACATCGCATCGCTCCTGTTGGACCTGCAGTCCCGTCAGCACCGAACCTAGTGCGTTCAGGCGCCGCTGATCAGGGCAAATGTCGAACTGACCGCGAACAATGCCCGACGAGCGACCCAGTCTGTTGCGGGAACAGCCCCTCTCACTAGGGTGGGCCCGTGGATGGGGCGAATGAGATCTCCTTCGAACGCCGTCGCGTCAAGACCGCCGACATCGAGCACGATGTGCACTTCGGTCCCGTTCGGGGTCCAGGGGTCCTGCTCATGCACGAGCTGGCGGGACTGACCGACAACACGAAGACTCTCGCCGCCGAGATCGCGGCGTCGGGCTTCACGGTCGCGCTCCCGCACCTCTTCGGCCGTGCCGGGCCGTCGGGCCCACGCGCCATGTTGACCGGGGCGGCTGGCCTGATCGGCCGCTGCATCGCCCGCGAGATGAGCCTCCTCGTGGCCGACCACCCCGAACGCGGGACGACGTGGCTGAAGGCCGCCGTGAGCGAACTCGCGGCCTACGCGCCGTCCCCGCGCGGAGTCGGCGTCATCGGCATGTGCGCGACGGGCGCCTTCGCGATGGCCACCGTGCTCGATCCCGCTGTCGGCGCGGTCGTCGGAAGCCAGCCTGCGCTGCCCGCCTGGCGCCGCCGGAGCTGGGGGATACCGGGCGGAGACGAGCAGCTGGCGAAGAGGAAGACGCCACTGCTGGTCCTCAGGTTCCGCAAGGACCGCAGATCGGCGAAAGACCGGGTCGAGCGGCTCCCGCAGCTGCTCGAGGATCCGGTGTCGAAGAGCCGAGTCGGGCCCGAAGACCCCGGCCTGCCGCATTGCGATCGCGGCATCGAGGTGTGGACGGGCGCGCGCTCGCAGGTGGTCTGGGCGGACGGCTCGGGGCACTCGGTGCTGAACTTCGATCGCGTCGATCTCGCCGTCGCGGAGGCGATGAGGTTCCTGCACGCCAACCTCGACCCCGCGGACTCGCGGACCTGAGTTTCATCGAGTCCCCCCTCTGACTCGCGCAGCCGAGGCGTCCCGAGGCCGCTCCCGGCCGGGAGGCCAGGCTCCCGCCTCGCGCCGTGCCTCTCGTCGGCGGGCCCGGAACGATGGACAATCGTGCCATGACACGCGGCGCGTGGACGCAGGGAGCCCGACTCGAGGCCGCTGCGGTGCGGGTCGAGAGGCAGCTTCATCGCCACGGGGTGGCCGATGCGCGCCGCTTCGCCGTGCGCACCGAGGCACGCGCGATCGTCGTGGCGATCCTGGGGTTCGCCGTCGGGCTCGCCGGCGGCGCGGTCGGGTTCTGGGGCCGTGCCGTGCCCGTGTGGGAGGGCGCGTCCGTCGGCGCGGCCGGCATCGCGGTGACAGCATCCGTCACCCTCGCCGCCGCGGCGGTGAGCTACCGACTGGCATGGCGCGATCCGAGGCAGGCGTGGCTGCAGGGCGTTACGCGCTCCCGGCGGGCGTGGATGACGGCGGCGCTCGCGATCTCGCTGGCCGGGGTGTTCGGAATGCTCCAGTGGATGCTGTTCCACGCGGCGTCGCTCATCTGGCCGGGGGCCGCCGTCGACACGCTGACGGCGACCATGATCGTCGCCCTCGTGGCGGGCTGCTCCGGCTACACGGCGTTCACGCTGGCGGCCCACGTGACGGCGACGCGACTCGTGCTGCTGCTGTTCGCGGTCGTCGCGACGGGGTTCACCGTGAGCGTCGTCACGACGCGCGACGACACCTGGTATCAGCTCAACTTCAGCGAGCTCGGCGGTCGCGGCGGCGCGACGGCAGCGGTCTTCAATGCGACGCTGATCCTCGCGGGCGGCGTGACGGCACTGCTCGCGCTGTACCTTCTGACGAGTCTCGAGGCCTGGGCGCGCACGGAGCCTCGGGTGACGCGTGCGCGGAGCCTCATCGTCTACGGCGTGTTCCTCGTGCTCGCGGCGTGCTTCATCGGCGCAGCGCTCGTGCCGGTCACGTTCAGCCAGGTGGGCCACAACATCTTCGCGATCGGGATGGCCGTCGTGTTCGGAGCGCTCCTGCTCGGCCTGCGCTGGGTGCTGCCGTGCCTGCCGAGGGCGATGCTCGTGCTCGCGGTCGCAGTGGCGACCGGCATCCTGTTCTCCGCGAGCCTCTTCTGGGTCGGGTACTACACCCTCGCGACCCACGAGATGGTCTGCGCGGGCCTCGTCGTCGGCTGGCTGCTGCTGTTCACGCGCACCCTCGCGGCGGCAGAGCGCGCGGACTCCGCCGCGGCGACGGAGGCATCCCCGGCGGAGCAGGCGGACTCGTAGCCTCGAGCGCAGGCGGGCCGCCTCGTCGTCGAGGTGGCGCCGAGGTGTCAGTGGTCCGGGAGAGGCTTGACCTCATGACCTCGACGACGCCTGCGCGGGACGCCGCCCTCGACGCCCTCCGCACGCTCGTCGGCCGAGGCGACGCCGACTTCCACGAGGGCCAGTTCGAGGCGATCGATGCCCTCGTCGAAGGCCGCCGCCGCGCACTCGTCGTGCAGCGCACCGGGTGGGGCAAGTCGGCGGTGTACTTCGTCGCGACGCTGCTCCTGCGCCGTCAGGGCGCGGGGCCGACCGTGCTCGTCTCGCCGCTGCTCGCGCTCATGCGGGATCAGATCGCGGCGGCGCAGCGCGCGGGCGTGCGGGCGGTCGCGATCAACTCCACCAACGCGCACGAGTGGAGCGATGTCCTGGCGCAGCTGGACCGCGACGAGGTCGACGTCCTGCTCGTGTCACCCGAGCGGCTCAACAACCCGTCGTTCCGCGACGAGCAGCTGCCGCAGCTGATCCCGAGGATCGGCCTCCTCGTCGTCGACGAGGCGCACTGCATCAGCGACTGGGGGCACGACTTCCGCCCCGACTACCGACGGCTGCGCGACCTCATCGCGCGCATGCCCCCGGGCATCCCCATGCTCGCGACGACCGCGACTGCCAACACCCGCGTCGTGTCGGATGTCGCGGAGCAGCTCGGCGCGCTCGACCGGAGCGAGGAGGCGCCAGAGGTCCTCGTCATCCGGGGGGCCCTCGCGCGCACCTCGCTGCGGCTCGGGGTGCTCGAGCTGCCCAATGCCCCGAGCCGGCTCGCGTGGCTCATCAGCCACCTCGGCGACCTCCCCGGCTCCGGGATCATCTACACGCTCACCGTCGCCGCCGCGAACGACACGGCGCGGCTCCTCCGCGACCGCGGGTACGACGTGCGCGCGTACACGGGTCAGACCGATCCCGACGAGCGGGAGGAATCCGAGGCGCTCCTCAAGGGCAACCGGGTCAAGGCGCTCGTCGCGACCAGCGCCTTGGGCATGGGATTCGACAAGCCCGATCTCGGCTTCGTCGTGCATCTCGGCGCGCCCTCATCGCCGGTCTCGTACTACCAGCAGGTCGGCCGCGCAGGGCGCGCGACCGCCTCGGCCGATGTGCTCCTTCTTCCCGGCGTCGAGGACCGCGACATCTGGCACTACTTCGCGACGGCGTCGATGCCCGACCGGGAGCGAGCCGAGCGCGTCCTGTCGGCGCTCGGCGCCTCGACGACGCCGCTGTCGACGCCCGCGCTCGAGGCCATGGTCGACATCCGCCGCACGCCGCTCGAGCTGCTGCTGAAGGTGCTGGACGTCGACGGCGCGGTCGCCCGCGAGAAGGGCGGCTGGCTCGCGACGGGCCGGCCGTGGGTCTACGACGAAGACCGCTACGGTCGCATCGCGGCGGAACGCGTCGCCGAGCAGGAGCACATGATCCAGTACGAGCAGACGAGCGCGTGCCGGATGGAGTTCCTGCAGCGCTCCCTCGACGACGGCACCGCCACGCCGTGCGGCCGCTGCGACAACTGCGCGGGCGCGTGGTTTCCCAGGACGATCGGGAAGGACGCGACGGATGCTGCAGCCTCGGCCCTCGATCGCGTCGGCGTGCCGATCGAGGTGCGACGGCTGTGGCCGACGGGTGCCGATCGGCTCGGCGTGCCCGTGCGCGGCCGCATCCCCGCCGACGAGCAGTCGGACGAGGGGAGGGCGCTCGCGCGCCTCACTGATCTCGGCTGGGGCGGGACGCTCCGTGAGCTCTTCGCGGCGGGCGCCGCCGACGGTCCGGTGCCGCCGAACGTGCTCGCCGCCTGCGTCCGCGTGCTGGCCGACTGGGGGTGGGCGCAGCGCCCGGTCGCCGTCGTCGCGATCCCGTCCCGGTCGAAGCCTCAGCTGGCGGACACGCTGGCCCGCGGCCTCGCGGAGGTCGGGCGCCTGCCGTTCCTGGGAGCACTGGATCTCGTCGACGGGGGCCCGACGGGCGGACCCGGCGGCAACAGCGCCTTCCGGCTCGCGGGGGTCTGGGCACGGCTCAGCGCGGCACAGCTCGACGTGCCGGCAGGCCCCGTGCTGCTCGTCGACGACCTCGTCGACAGCCGGTGGACGATGACGGTCGCCTCTCGCGAGCTGCGCCGGGCCGGCGCGACCGCGGTGCTTCCGTTCGCGCTGGCACTTCGAGGCTGACGCACACAGCGTCTGCGGGGACCCGGGCCGACAGCATCCGGAATGCCCTCTGGAGCCGGCTCAGTGCACCGAGAAGCCGCCGTCGACGGCGAGCGACTGGCCTGTGATGTAGGCGGCCGCGGGCGACGCGAGGAGCACCGCAGCGCCCGCGAAGTCCTCCGGCTCGCCGTTGCGCCCGATGAGCGTGCGGGCCGCGAGTGCCGCGACCAGCGCTGCATCGGAGCTCAATCGCCGGTTGAGCGCCGTCAGCACGAAGCCGGGGATGAGCACGTTCGCGGTGACCCCTTGCGACGACCAGGCCTCCGCCTGCGAGCGCGCCAGGCCCTCGATCGCGGCCTTCGAGACGCCGTACGCGCCGCTGTTGGCGAACGGGCGATGAGCCTGCTGCGAACTGATGTGGATGACACGGCCGTAGCCGCGCGCGGCCATTCCGGGGATGAGCCGCTGGCCGAGCACGAAGGGCGCTTCGAGGTTGACGGCCATCGTCGCATCCCAGTCCGCCTCGTCGAGGTCGGCCATCGGCGGGCGGAGATTGATGGCCGCCGAGTTCACCAGGATGTCGACGTCGCCGGCCTCGTCCGCGAGCGCGTGTGCGCCCTCACGCGTCGCGAGGTCGGCGCGGACACCCGCCGCGGATCCGCCCGCGGCCTGTATCTCGGCGACTGTCGCATCCACAGCGGATGCCGTGCGGGCCGCCACGATGGTGTGCGCCCCGGCTCCCGCGAGGGCGAGCGCGATGGCGCGGCCGATGCCCGAGCTGCCTCCGGTCACAAGGGCGACCCGGCCCGCCAGTCCGAACATCCGGTCGAGGTACGACGCTTCACGCATCCCCTCACCGTATCGAGGGTGGAGCGCCCCGGATTCCGACCCCGGTCAGGATCGGGCCCGCAGGCTCGCGAGGTGCCCCGGCTCGATTCCGCGTCCGAACCGGACACGCACGCTGACTCCTTGACGGCACCCGACCGCAGGAGGACCCTGGAACGGTGCTGCCGTCGCAGCATCCTCCGTGATCTCCCGCAAGGCAGCGCTGAAGGGTCGCCCGGCTCCTCGGTCGGTGCGACAACGGCTCTCACACTGGGGGTATCCGGACATGGGTACGAGACGAGCGGCGTTCCTCGCCGCCATCATGACGGCTGCAGTCGTGCCGGCGATGCTTCTGCCGGCGGCCGCGAACGCGGTCCCGAAGAAATCCGCGCCACCGCCGGTCGCCGAAGAGCTCGCGACGGGCCTCGTCGGCCCGCTCGGCAGCACGATCGGCCCCGACGGCGCGCTCTACGTCGCCGACCGGGCCGCCGGGCAGGTGGTCCGCATCGACACGAGCACCGGCGCGATGTCGCCGATCGCGACGGGTCTGCCGGTGACGGCTCCGGGCGGCGTGTTCGACGTGACCTTCATCGGCGACACCGCGTACGCGCTCATCAGCGTGGTCGGTCCCGACGTGGGCGGCACGGATGTCGGCGGCATCTACCGCATCGACGATGTCGACGACGTCACGCTCGTCGCCGACACCTCCACCTGGTCGACGGACAACCCGCCTGATGCCGACTTCTTCGTGCCGAGCGGCGTGCAGTACGCGTTCGTGCCCTTCGAGGACGGCTTCCTCGTCACGGACGGGCACCACAACCGGCTGCTGTTCGCCGGGCTCGACGGCGAGGTGAGCGAGGTCGCCCAGTTCGCCAACATCGTGCCGACGGGTCTGCAGCTGGGCCGGGGCAAGATCTACATGGCCGAGGCGGGACCGATCCCGCACGATCCCGCGACGGGTCGCGTGGTCGCGCTCGGGATGAGCCACCCGGTCGAACGGGCGGTCGCAGCCGGCTACAGCCTCATCACGGACGTCGAAGCGGCGGCATGCGGCCTGTACGCGGTGTCTCAGGGCGATTCGCCCGGCATGGTGGAGCCCGGGTCGCCGGGCCTCCCCGAGAGCGGCGAGCTCCTGCGCGTCAACGGAAACGGCAGCTTCAGCGTCATCGTCGACGGCCTCGATCGTCCGACATCGCTCTCCTTCGCCGGAGACACGGCCTTCATCGTGACGCTCGGCGGCGACGTGCTCACCGTCGCGGACGTCGCTCCCGACCGACACGGCATGTGGGGCGGCTGCGGAGGTATGGGCCAGGGCTGACCTCTCCCCGATTCTCGGCTGCACCCACAGCCGGGTTGCGTGCCCGCCACGTCTGCCGATGGAATGGCGGGCATGACGACAGCGCCGCGCGACAGCATCCCGGTCATCGTGGACTGCGATCCCGGGCATGACGACGTCTTCGCGCTCTGGCTGGCCGCGGGACACCCGGCGATCGACCTGCGCGCCGTGACCACGGTGGGCGGCAACGCGCCGCTCGAGTTCACGAGCCTCAATGCGCGCGTCGCCCTCACGGTGGCGGGCGTCACCGATGTGCCGGTCGCGGCCGGCGCCCCGGGACCGCTGGCGCGGCCGCTGCGGACGGCGGAATGGATCCACGGGAAGAACGGCCTGGGCGGCCCGACGCTTCCGGAGCCCGCGTTCGCACTGGATCCGCGCACCGCGACCGACCTCATGGTCGACGTCCTCGAGGCGGCGGCCGAGCCGGTCACCGTCATCGCGCTCGGGCCCATCACGAACGTCGCGGTGCTGCTGCGCGATCGCCCCGACGCCGCCGCGCGCGTCCGCGAGATCGTGTGGATGGGCGGCTCGACGGCCGGCGGGAACGCGACCCCGCATGCCGAGTTCAACGCGTGGGTGGACCCCGAGGCGCTCGCGCTCGTCGTCGGGAGCGGCATCCCGTTCACGATGGTGGGGCTCAACGTCACGCACACGGCCCTCGTCACGGCCGACGTGCGCGCACGTCTGGCGGCGACCGGCACGCGGACGGCGGCCTTCGGCGACGACCTCCTGGACTTCTTCGGTCGCACCAACGAGGAGCACTTCGGCTTGGCCGACGGGCCGCTGCACGACCCCGTAGCGGTCATGGCCGTCGCCCAGCCCGACGCCGTGCGGCGCGTTCGCACGCGGCTCGACGTCGAGGTCTCGGATCCGGTGACCGCGGGTGCGACGCGCGTCGACGAGTCCCGGGAGCCGAACGCGCTCGTCGCGACGGAGCTGAACGTCGAGCGATTCTGGGATGCTGTCCGCGAGGCCCTGGCGAAGCTCACCTGACGCCGAGCACGTCGGGCTCGGACGGCGCATCGCCCGCCGGCGCCTCGTGCACCGGCGGGCGGGGGAGAGACCCCTCAGACGGTGAGCAGCACCTTGATGGCGCGACGCTCATCCATGGCCCGGTAGCCCTCGGCGGCCTCCTCGAGCGGGAGCTCCAGGTCGAAGACCCTGCCGGGATCGATCCTGCGGTCCCAGATGAGCCGGATCAGCTCGGGGAGGAACCGGCGGACCGGCGCCGGCCCGCCATGCAGGTGCACGCCCGAGAAGAACAGCTCGTGCCCGTCCAGTGACACATCGTGCGAGACCCCGACGTAGCCGACGTGGCCGCCGGCCCTCGTCGCGCGGATCGCCTGCATCATCGACTCCTGCGTGCCGACCGCCTCGATGACGGAGTGCGCTCCGAACCCGCCCGTCAGCTCCCTGATCCTCTCGCCCCCCTCGTCGCCGCGCTCCTCGACGATGTCGGTCGCGCCGAACTCGCGGGCGAGCGCCTGCCGGTCGGCGTGGCGCGACATCGCGATGATCCGCTCTGCGCCGAGCTGCTTCGCCGCGAGGACGCCGAGCAGGCCGACGGCGCCGTCGCCCACGACCGCGACCGTCTTGCCGGGCTCGACCTCGGCGGCGACGGCGGCGAACCAGCCCGTGCCGAGCACATCGGAGGCCGCGAGGAGGGAGGGGATCAGCGCGGGGTCCGGCCGGCCGGGCGTCGCGACGAGGGTCCCGTCGGCGAGGGGCACGCGCAGGTACTCCGACTGCCCGCCGCTCGCGGCGGCCGGCTGCCGGTGCACGCAGTGCGTCTGGTAGCCGGCCCGGCAGATCTCGCACGTGTTGTCGGACGCGAAGAAGGAGCCGACGACGAAGTCGCCGACCTTCACGGTCTGCACCTCTGCGCCGATCTCGCTCACGACGCCGACGTACTCGTGTCCCATCGGGGTGTGGTCGACGTGCTCGGCGCCGCGGTACGGCCACAGATCCGAGCCGCAGATGCACGTGGCGGCCAGGCGCAGGATCGCGTCGGTGGGCTCGATGATCGTCGGGTTCTCGCGCTCCTCGACGCGGACGTCGCCGGGCGCATACATGATGACTCCACGCATGGGTGGTGTTCTCCTTACTGGGTGGGAATCGAGGAGGTGCCGCTCAGTGCGGGCTCCGCGGAGCCGGCGCGCTCGCCGGCTCCGCGACCCGGCAGGCGCACGAGAACGAGGCAGGCGGCGCCGCCTGCCAGGACAGCCGCGGCGGTGACGACGCCGAAGGGAAGGGTGCTGGTGGCTCCGGCTATGCCGACGAGCGGGGCCGCGACCCCGCCGAATCCGAACCGCACTATGCCGAGCAGCGATGAGGCCGTTCCGGCCATCCGCGGATAGCCCGCGAGCGCGAGGGTCGTCGCCGGCGCCGACGACATGGCGACGCCGCTGACGAGGGCGAAGAGCGAGACGATGATGAAGGGGAGCGGCATCCTGCTGACTCCGGACGCCAGGAGGCCTGACGCGCCGAGCCCCGCGACGAGGATGCCGACCGTGAGCGTGCCCGGGGTGCTCCAGCGTTCGGCGAGTCGGCCGCCGAGGTAGCCGAAGACCATGAAGCCGGCGGAGTTGAGGCCGAACGCGAGGGCGTAGCCGAGCGGCGACAGGCCGTACACGTCCTGCAGCACGAAGGTCGCACCGGCGAGATAGGCGAAGATCGCCGCGTAGAGGAACCCCTGGCTGAGCACGGCGCCGAGGAACACGCGGTCCACCAGCAGCGCGCGGAAATCCCGGAGCGTCTGACCGAACCCGCCGCGCGTGCGGAGCTGAGCCGGCAGCGTCTCCCGGAAGATCAGGAGCGTCACGATCAGGATGCCCGCGCCGATCAGCGACAGGACGGCGAAGAGTCCGCGCCAGTCTGCGACGGCGTCGAGCAGACCGCCGAGCAGCGGGCCGACGATCGCGGCGAAGCCGCCCGCGACGGTGAGGCGCCCGTAGAAGCGGATGAGCTCACCGCCGGAGTAGACGTCGCGTCCTGCGGCCTGCGCGATGACGATGCCGACTCCGCCCGCGAGACCCTGGACGAACCGCGCGAGGATCAGGAGTTCGATCGACGGGCTCATCGCGCAGAGCGCGGATGTCGCGATGTACGCCACGACGCCGATCAGCAGGATGCCGCGGCGACCGTGCCGATCGGACAGCGGGCCTGCGAGCAGCTGGCCTGCGGCGAGTCCCACGAGGCATGCGGTCACCGTGAGCTGCGCGATCGAGGTCTGCGCCCCGAGCTCGACGGTGAGCGCGGGAAGCGCCGGCAGGTAGAGATCCATCGAGATCGGGCCGAACACGGTCAGCAGCAGCAGGAGGCCCGGCAGGAGTCGGTCCGCGGCGGCGTGTGGGGAGCGGGAGGTCTGAGGCACTCCTCCACTGAACCCGGTCGCGGCGGGACGAGGGAGTCACTGTCAAGGGGTGTACCAGCAGGGCATCCCTCGCGGGACGGCGCCGACCTACCCTTTCCGTATGGACAACCGAGCTGAAGTGCGCGAATTCCTCATGTCGCGCCGGGCACGGCTGACTCCGGATGCCGCGGGCCTGTCCGCAGGCGCCAACCGCCGTGTCGATGGGCTGCGCCGCAGCGAGGTCGCCACCCTCGCCGGCGTCAGCGTCGAGTACTACGCCAAGCTCGAGCGCGGAGCGATCGCCGGAGCGTCCGCCTCCGTGCTCGAGGCCGTCTCTCGGGCGCTGCAGCTGGACGACACGGAGCGCGCACACCTGCTCGATCTCGCTCGCGCTGCCGACGGCATCCCCGCTTCCGGCCGTCCGCGCCGCCGCGTGACCAAGCCGTCCGCCCCTCGCCCCAGCCTGCAGTGGGCGCTGGCCGCGATCGCCGACGGGGTCGCGTTCGTGCGCGACCAGCACCAGAACCTCCTCGCGACCAACGACCTGGGACGCGCGTTCTACTCGCCCTTGATCGGAGACGGGGGCCGCACCCCGAATCTCGCGCGCTTCCAGTTCCTGGATCCTGCGGCTCGGGACTTCTACCCGGATTGGGACCTCTTCGCCGAGATGTGCGTCGCGATCATGCGCGCCGAGGCGGGCAGGGATCCGCACGACCCGGCGATGCAGGACCTCGTCGGCGAGCTCTCGACGCGCAGCGAGACGTTCCGGCGGCTATGGGCGGCCCACAATGTGCGTACGCACGGGGCCGGGACCAAGCGGTTCCGGCACCCCGTGGTGGGAGAGGTCACGCTCGCGTACGAGGAGCTCGCGATAACGGCCGAGCCGGGGCAGGTGCTCATGATCTACACTGCCGAGCCGGGATCTCCGTCGGCCGATCGCCTCAGGGTCCTCGCCTCGTGGGGCGCCGACGTGAGGCCGTCCGCCGAAGCGCGGTAGCGCTCACGCGCCGTCTGCCGCGATCGCCCCATTGTGCTCTGGTGCGGCCTCGGCCGGCGACGCGCCGTCCGGCGTCGCGATCGCCACGTGATGCTCCCGAAGTGTCTCGGCGGGTGACTCGCCGTAGGCCTCGGCGTAGTACGCGGCGAACCGGCCCGCATGCGCGAACCCCCAGCGCCTCGCGAGGTCGGAGACCTTGGTCGGACGGCCCGACAGTCTCGCCTCGGTGAGCTCGGCCCGTGCGCCGTCGAGGCGGGCGTTGCGGAGGTACTGCGCGGGAGTGAGCTGGTACCAGCGCTGGAACTGCTGCTGAAGGCCGCGCACCGACATGCGCGCCGCCTCCGCGGCGTCGGCGATCGAGACGGGCTCACTCGCGTGGCTCTGCAGGTATTCCTCCGCGCGGCGCAGTGAGGCCGGCGCGCCGTGGTGGTCGACGGTCGTCGCCTCGCCGAGCAGCTGGTGCGCCGTCATGCTCAGCAGCACGTCGAGCAGGTTCGCGCGCACCAGGTCGCTTTCGAACACGTCGTTCGGCATGATCTCGCCCAGGAAGCGGATCGCCTTGCGGACCGCGTCGGACCCCGCCGACGGGCGATGCAGCAGCGCGGGCGACGGCGGCAGTCCGCCGTAGCGGGCGAGCCAGCGGGTCACGGTGCCGTCGTCCACGGTGATGAGCACGGATCGCACCGCCTCGAAGCGGACGCTGAGCTCCTGCTTCGCCGGGAGGATGAGCGACCGGTCCTGATCGCCCCGCGCATCTCTGCTTTGCCAGACGTACGGTCCTTCGAGGATGTCTGCGAACAGCACCTCGCTGAAGCCGTCCGTGGACGCCTCGATGTGGCCCGTGAAGCGCATCGTCGAGACCGTGAGGGGTCCCTCCGCCGCGACCCGCTGCTCGAAGAGGAACGCCTCTTCGCCGGATTCCTCGATGGACAGCCGTCCGCCGTATGCGACGCTCATGAGCGCGCGGACCGTGGCGACGTCGGTGGTCGCGAAGGAAGTCCGGGTCACGGGCATGGGAGCCACCTTTTCTGCCCCCGCGGACCATTCTCACGGAACGGCCGCGTCGCCGACAGGGGGAACGGTTGCTGCTCCCCGCAGGACATCCGGCACACCGGGCTGCCGGCAATTCGGGCTGACCTTCACCGTGTCAAGCACACTTGACATTCGGCCTCCGCGCCTGCGAGGATGTCAAGCACACTTGACACGAAGGGATGCTGGCATGCAGGACCCGCAGCACACCGGCGATCGCCGGACGCTCTCCGACACAGGCTGGCTGGCGGTCTGGACCCTGGCCTGGGTGCTGACGCTCGCGGTCGCCCAGTTCGGGCCCGAGCTGTGGTGGGGCTCGTCCCCGGTCCTCGGCTGGGTCGCGATCATCGTCAACCTCCTCGCCGGCGCCGGGTGGATCATCGCGCACGCGCGCTTCCTCCGTGGCGTGGACGATCTGTGGCGGAAGATCCTCATGGACGCCATGGCGATCGCCCTCGGCGTCGTGCTCGTCGGCGGCTGCGCCTTCGCGGCCGCCCGCAGCGCGGGACTCGTCGCCTTCGACGTCGACATCGCACTCCTGTCCATCGTGATGGCGGTCGTCTACCTCATCGCGATCGCCGTCGGGAGCATGAGGTACCGGTGAGGAACCGGGTGAGGGAGCTGCGCACCGAGCGCGGGTGGACGCAGGCGGATCTCGCCGTCCACTTGAGCGTGTCGAGGCAGACGATCAACGCGATCGAGAAGGAGAAGTTCGACCCGAGCCTGCCGGTCGCCTTCCGCCTCGCGCGGCTGTTCGGCCTGCCGATCGAAGACATCTTCGCCGACGAGGCGTGACCGTCCGATCCGGGCGCGGAGCGTCATCCGCTCCCTGAGGACGCCGCAGGCAGCTGCACCGCGACGACGAGCCCGCCGCCGTCGCGCGGGGTGAGCCGGAGGCTCCCGCCGTGCGCCCGGACGATGCTCTGGACGATCGCGAGGCCCAGCCCGACGCCTGGGTGGTCGCCGCGGAGGCGCTCGCTGCCGCGCTGGAACGGCTCGGTGAGGGTCGCGACGAGCTCGGGGGTCAGCGGCTCGCCGGTGTTCTCGACGGTCAGGATGCTGGTCCCGGCGCCGGCGGACGTGGTGACGCGGACGCTCCCGCCGTGGGCGTGATTGTGGACGATCGCGTTCTGGACGAGGTTCGTCGTCATCTGCAGCAGGAGGGCGGGCGATCCGTCGGCGGGGGCGATGTCGCCCGAGGTCTCCACGTCGATCCCGCGCTGCTCCGCGAGGGGCAGGAGGGTCTCGGTCGCCTCCTCGGCGAGGAGCGACAGGTCGACCCGCTCGCGCGCGAATGAGCCCTGCTCGACGCGGCTGAGCACGAGAAGCGCCTCCGTCAGTTCGATGGCGCGCGTGTTGACGGCGCTCAGGCGCTCCAGGAGTGCCCCCGTGTCGTGATCGGGATCCTCGCGGGCGACTTCGAGGAGCGCCTGCGAGATGGCGAGCGGCGTGCGCAGCTCGTGCGAGGCGTTCGCCGCGAAGCGCCGCTGCTCGTCGACCTGCGTCTCGAGCCGCGCGAGCATCGCGTCGAATGCGTCGGCCAGCTCGCGGAATTCGTCGTGGCGACCCTCCAGAGCGATCCGATGCGACAGCGATCCCGTCTCGGCGTGCCGCGTGGCGGCCGTGATGCGGGCGAGCGGCGCGAGCATCCGGCCCGCGAGGATCCATCCGCCGAGCAGGCCGAACAGCAGGATGAACAGCAGCGCCCATGCGGCGGCGGGCGCGAAGGCCCGGATGAGGTCGTCGCGTCCCGGCACGTACCCGCCGAGGGTCGGGGTCGCGTCGGCGGGAAGGTAGCGCAGGAGGAACACCCAGACGACCGCCAGCAGGAGTGCGACGGCGAGCATGAGGAACCCGGCGTAGCTCAGGGTGAGCTTGAGCCGGACGCTGAGTCCGGGCTCCCTAGTCACGCTGGTCCTCCACCGCGGATCCCGCGTCGATGCGGTAGCCGACACCGGGTGTGGTCGCGATGAGCCAGGGCTCGCCGAGCCGCTTGCGCAGAGCCGAGACCGTGATGCGCACGGCGTTCGTGAACGGGTCCGCGTTCTCGTCCCACGCCCTCTCGAGCAGCTCCTCCGCGCTCACGACACCCCCGTCGGCGGCGACGAGGACCTCCAGGACCGCGAACTGCTTGCGCGTCAGTGCGACGTAGCGGCCGTCGCGGTACACCTCGCGGCGGAAGGGGTCGAGTCTCAGGCCCGCGATCTCGCGCACGGGCGGCCGGTGGTGGACCCGGCGGCGGTCCAGGGCGCGCAGCCGCAGAACGAGCTCCCGCAGCGCGAACGGCTTCGTGAGGTAGTCGTCGGCGCCCAGCTCGAATCCCGTCGCCTTGTCGTCGAGGCGGTCCGCGGCCGTGAGCATCATGATCGGGATGCCGGTCCCCGACGCGACGATGTGCCGGGCGATCTCATCGCCGGACGGGCCGGGGATGTCGCGATCCAGCACCGCGATGTCGTAGGAGTTGATGCTCAGCAGCTCGAGCGCGGTGCCGCCGTCGCCCGCGATGTCGGCCGCGATGGCCTCCAGCCGGAGCCCATCGCGGATGGCCTCGGCAAGGAGAGGCTCATCCTCGACGACCAGCACGCGCACGCTCCGATCGTACGAGCCGGGACTTATCGCCGGCATATCGGAATCGGCATACGCCCCCGCAACACGCGCGCGCGTGGACTGGTGTCATGTCCCTCCCTCCATCGGAACCCTTCGCCCGCGGCCGTGCGGGCCTCGCCGTCGTCGCCGTGATCGCGGTCGCGATCGCACTCACCTGCCTCGTGCTCGTCCTCGGCGGCCAGCGCTCCGCCGCCACGGCCACCGCGTCCGGCTCCACGTCCCGCGAGCCGTCGGTCGGCGCGGACGGCACCCACGTCGTGGAGGAGCCGCCTGCGCGCGAGGGCACCGGCGAGGGTTCGGTCTCGGCGTCGGATGGCGGCGTCGCGGACGGCACGACGGTCTGGGACGACTCCGTGCCGGCGGTGGCGCACCTCGACCCGGGTCTCCGCGACGCCGTCCGCCGGGCGGCCGCCGACGCCGCGGCGAGCGGCGTCATGTTCCTCGTCAACAGCGGCTGGCGATCCGCCGCCTACCAGGAGCGGCTCCTCAGCGAAGCGGTCGCCCAGTACGGCTCGGCCGCCGAGGCCGCGCGCTGGGTCGCAACCCCCGACACCTCTCCGCACGTCCGGGGCGCCGCGATCGACATCGGGGGAGCGGATGCCGCGGCCTGGCTGTCGCACCACGGAGCCGCGTACGGGCTCTGCCAGATCTACGCCAACGAGGCGTGGCACTATGAGCTGCGGCCCGAGGCGATCGGCCAGGGCTGCCCCGCGATGTACGCCGACCCCACGCACGACCCCCGGATGCAGAAGTGACCATCGCCCGCCGGCCTGCGCTGGAGGCGCGCGCCGCCGAGCGGCACCCCGATG
Source organism: Microbacterium sp. NPDC019599 (assembly GCF_040632175.1). Taxonomy (NCBI): domain Bacteria; kingdom Bacillati; phylum Actinomycetota; class Actinomycetes; order Micrococcales; family Microbacteriaceae; genus Microbacterium; species Microbacterium sp. NPDC019599. Next base: position 680,676 of record NZ_JBEYBL010000002.1, on the reverse strand, counting down.
CGCCGCGCCGGATCGCAGTCGCGGCGATGTTCGCGGTGTACCTCGCGCTCCTCGTGTGGACCGTCCTGTTCAAGCTCGACGTCCCGTTCACAGGGGGCGTCGATCGGGCGATCAAGCTCGTCCCGTTCGTCGCGAGCCCGGGCTTCGGCGCAAGTCAGCCGAGCGAGGTCGTCATGAACGTCGTGCTCTTCGCGCCATTCGGCCTCTACCTCGGCCTGGTCGCGCACGGGCGGTCTCTCTGGATGATGACGGCGGCGATCGCCGGCACGAGCCTGGCGCTCGAGGCGGCCCAGTTCGCCCTCGCGACCGGCAGCTCCGACATCACCGACGTCATCGCCAACACCGCGGGCGGCCTCGCCGGCCTGTGGCTCTTCGCGCTCGCGGGCCGCCTGCTGGGGGCCCGGACCACGGTCGTCATGACGCGCGTGTGCGCCGTCATGACGATCGTCGCAGTGCTCGCCGCGGGCGTCTTCGTCGCGTCGCCGCTGCACTACGGGCCGCCGCCCGGCGGGATGCGCGACCACTCGGGGCTGCGTCTCAACCCCGACTCGCCGTGACGCCGAGTCGACCGCCGGCGCCGGGGTCGTGTCAGGCGGCCGCGCCGACCCGCCGGTAGTGCTCGTAGACGACGCGGTCGCCGAAGGTCCTCGTCGCGAGGAGCTCGAGCTGGATGGTCTCGCGAACGGGCGGAAGCAGGCGAGTGCCGCCGCCGACGAGCACGGGCTGGCGGAAGAGATGGAACTCGTCGACGAGACCCTGCTCGATCGCGGGCGCGGCGAGGGTCGGGCCGCCGATCTCGACATCCCGATCGGTCGCCGCCAGCATGCGCGCGATCTCCTCCTCGAGGGGCGCGTCCGCAAGACGGGCATTGCGCTCCACGCGGTCCAGGGTTCGGCTGAAGACGACCTTCGGCAGCGCGGTCCACACGTCGGCGAACGCGGCATAGGTGTCGCTGGAGCGCATCGCCGGGTCCGTCTCCCACGGCAGCATCGTCTCGTAGAGCCGGCGGCCGAGGAGAAGGCCCCCGAGGCCGCTGACCTGCTCCAGATGGAAGTCGAACTGCTCGTCGCTCGGCGGGCCCCACGCGAATCCGCCGTCGCGGTCGGTGATGAAGCCGTCGATCGACACGCCCATCGAGACCATCAGCATGCGTGAGCCTCCTCCGCGCGGGCGCGCGTCGCCCGGTTGCATCCTCGCCCACGGTGCCATCCATCGCGGCTCGACGTAAGGGGTGCGCGGGAAGACAGCATCGGTTATGTTTGTCACAAAACAGTCAGATCCCCGACATCGGAGTCACATGAGGATCGTCATCGTCGGCGCAGGGATCGGCGGGCTCGCCGCCGCGCTGAGCCTCCATGCGGCGGGAATGCGGGACATCGTCGTGTACGACCGCGTCGACGAGCTGCGGGCACTCGGGGTCGGCATCAACGTCCTGCCGCATGCGATCCGCGAGCTCACCGAGCTCGGCCTCGGCGACGAGATCGCGGCCCTCGGCGTCGCCCCGTCGACGCTGTCGTACTTCAACCGCTTCGGCCAGCGCATCTGGTCCGAGCAGCGGGGGCTGGACGCCGGATACCTATGGCCCCAGGTCTCGATCCACCGCGGCGAGCTCCAGCTCGCGCTGGCACGGGCGGTGCTCGAGCGGCTCGGCGAGGATGCGATCCGGCTGGGCCATGCCCTCGTCCGCGCCGAGCACGGATCGGATGCCGACACCGCGGTGTTCGCGACGGCCGCGGGAGAGGTTCGCGTCGTCGCGGACGTCGTCCTCGCGGCGGACGGCATCCATTCCGCCTTCCGCCGGCAGCAGTACCCGGACGAGGGCCGGCCGGTCTGGAAGGGCCTCACACTGTGGCGCGGGACCGCCCGCGTGCGCCCGTTCCTCGACGGCCGCACGATGATCATGGCCGGCGACGGCGAGCAGAAGTTCGTCGCGTATCCTTGAGTGCACCGGATGCCGGGGGCACCGCGGTGGTCAACTTCATCGCGGAGCGGCGGGGCGTGGGCGACGAGACGGTCGACTGGAACCACGCCGTCAACCCGGCGCCGATCGTGGAGCTCTTCCGAGACTGGCGCTTCGACTGGCTCGACGTACCGGGCGTCATCGCCGCGGCCGACGAGATCCTCGAGTATCCGATGGTGGATCGCGACCCGATCCCGCGGTGGACGTTCGGGCGGACGACGCTCCTCGGCGACGCGGCGCACGCGATGTACCCCAACGGCTCGAACGGCGCGTCGCAGGCGATCCTCGACGCGCGGACCCTCGCCCTCCACCTCGCGACGGCGGCCGACGCGCCGACGGCGCTCGCGGCGTACGAAGAGGCGCGGCGGCCCGCCACGACGGCGCTCGTGCTGAGCAACCGGCAGCAGGGACCCGAGAAGGTCATGCTCCTCGCGCGCGAACGCGCGCCCGAGGGGTTCGCCGACATCGAGGACGTCATCCCCAGCGACGAGCTCGCCGAGATCGCCGCCGGCTACAAGCGGGCGGCGGGGTTCCTCCCTGAGATCCTCAACGCGCCCCTCACTCACCCCGCCGGCCCGATGACCGCGGAATCCCTCGACGACGTCGACGCGGCCCGGCTTGCGGCGGTCATCTCGCCGCTGCGGCGCACGCTCCTGTCGGCGACACGCGCCTCGGCGCACCTGCCCGACATCCCCGACGCGCAGATCGAGATCGTGCGCGCACTCCCGCGGGGCGTGACCCGCACGCCGGGGGAGCTCGCCGAGCTGCTCGGCCTCGGCCGGTCGACTGTGAGCAATCTCCTCACGCTCATGGAGGAGCGCGGCCTCGTCCAGCGGCGGGCCGTGCCCGGCGACCGGCGGCGAGTCGACGTGACGGCGACGGCGAAGGCGCTCGGCCTCTTCGAGCGGTTCGACGCCGCGAGTGCGGCCCTCGTCGCGGGCGGCGCGCAGCGCCTCGATGCCGGCGAGCGCGCCGTCCTGACAGCTGCGCTTCCCGTCCTCGAGCGGCTGCGCGACGCGCTCGACGAGGAGCGGCGGGCCACAGCATCCCGGACATCCACCCACTCACCCCGCAAGGAGGCGGAATGAGCGCGACCGACCAGCGCGACCACGAGAGGACAGCCGCGCACAGGCGTGCGCGGCGCAAGGGCTTCACCGAGCAGCGCGACCTGCGCGTTCCGATGGACGACGGCGTCGAGCTGTTCGGGAACCTCTACCTGCCTGGGGATCCGGACCCGTCGCTGCCGACCGTCGTGATCCGCGGGCCGTACGGCCGGCGCGGGCTCGTCGCAGGAGGGGCGAAACGGCTCGCGAAGCAGGGCTTCACGGTGTTCTTCCAGAGCTGCCGGGGCACGTGGGGGTCGGGCGGGGTCTTCACGCCGCAGATCGACGAGCAGCGCGACGGCATCGCGACGCACCGCTGGGTGCGCGCTCAGCCGTGGTTCACGGGCCGGCTCGCGACGTACGGCGAGAGTTACATGGGCTACACGCAGTGGGCCGTCGCGGGCCGCATGCAGCGCGAGGATCCCGACAACGCTCCCGAGGCGCTCGTGCTCAACATCACGATGCCCGACTTCGGCGCGATCACGTGGGACAACGGCGCCTACTCGCTGCGCAACGCACTCGGATGGTCGCGCATGATGGCCCGCATGGAGAACGGCGGCGCCGCGATCCTCGGCATGATGCTGCCAGACCCGAAGCTGCGCCGCGCGTTCGACGTGCTGCCGCTCGCGGCGGGCGACTCGGCCGCGGCGGGTCGTTCGATCCGTTGGTACCAGGACTGGGTGAGGTACGAGAGCCTCGCCGAGGAGTACTGGACGCAGCAGTCGCACACGGCGTCGGTGCCGCACGTGACGGCGCCGATCCTCATGATCACGGGGTGGTACGACATCTTCCTGCCGTGGCAGCTGCGCACCTACGCGCAGCTCGTCGAGGCGGGCAATCAGCCGCGGCTCACGCTGGGCCCGTGGGGCCATGTCACGCCGGGGCTCCGCGACGTGGTCGACTCCGAGACCGAGGCGTTCCTGCGCGAGACCTTCGCCGGCGAGAGCTGGGATCGGCCCGAGCCCGTGCGCGCCTTCCAGACCGGCACCGGGACGTGGCACGACCTCGCCGCGTGGCCGCCCGCGGGGTCGGCGCCGGAGTCGTGGTTCCTCCAGGCGGACGGAGGCGTGTCGACGGATGCCGCGACCGGCGGCGTCACGCGCTACACGTACGACCCCGACCGGCCGACGCCGACCGTGGGCGGACCGAGCCTGCAGCGCAAGACGCTGCCGACCGACAACCGGAAGCACGAGCGCCGGGAGGATGTCGCGGTCTTCCGCTCCGCGCCGCTCGGTGCTGCCCTGGACGTCGCGGGGGAGCCGGTCGCGCGGATCCGCGTCCGCTCGAGCGCCCCGAGCTTCGACGTCTTCGTCCGCATCACGGACGTGCACCCCGACGGCAGGTCGATGACCGTGTGCGACGGCATCCGGCGCATCGGCTCGGTCGGGTCGCGCGCGACGGACCCCGCACCCGACGAGGACGGTTTCCGCGAGGTCGACGTGCCGCTCTGGCCCACGTTCCACCGGTTCGCCGCGGGTCACCGCGTCGGGGTGCAGGTGAGCTCGGGCGCGCACCCGCGCTACGGGCGCAATCCCGGCACGGGGGAGCCCGCGTTCGAGGCGGCCACGACGGTGGTCGCGGAGCAGGAGATCTCGCACGACGGAGCGACAGCATCCCGTCTCGACCTCCCGGTGTGGCGCCCGTGAGCGTGCAGCCGCCCGTTCCCGGGCTCGAGCCGGCGTTCGAGGTCGAGGTCGAGCTCGGCCCGCTCGAGGACCACGGCGTCACGCGCGCGGGCCACCGCCGTGTCGTGCCGATCACGAGCGGATCCGTCCGCGGCGCCTTCGACGGCGAGATCCTCGCGGGCGGGGCGGACTGGCAGCTCGTCCGCCCCGACGGCTCGATCGAGATCGACGGGCGCTACACGGCGCGGGCGCCCGACGGAGCGCTCGTCTACCTCCACGCCGTCGGCGTGCGCAGCGGGTCGCCCGAGGTGCTCGAGGCGCTGCTGCGCGGCGACGACGTCGATCCGTCCGAGTACTACTTCCGCACGGTCGTCACGATCGAGTCGTCCGCGAGACCCGAGTTCGAGCGCTCGCTCTACGTCGCCTCGTGCGTGCGCGACGCCGACCGAGCGCGGTACGTCGCCTACCGCGTGACGTGACGGGCGGGATGCTGTCCGCCTCCGGCGGGCCGCCGGATCAGAGCCGGCCGAGGCCCATCCCGATGACGACCGCGCCGATGAGCAGCAGGATGATGCTCGTGATCACCTCGCCGTTGCGGGTGAGCCAGTCCCGCGAGTTGATGAGGCGCGGCTCCATGCGCTCGGGCGACGCCGACATCGCGATGATCGGAACGGCCACGGTGGACGCGCCGATGACGGTGTAGAGCGCGATCGCGACGAGCATGTCGGTGGGCGAGGTCACGTCGGCGCGCAGCGTGAGCCCCGCGGCGGCCGCGATCAGCAGGGCCTTGGGGCGGAAGTTCAGCACGAGCGCGAGTCCGAACGACGACCATGGCCCGAGGGTCTCGGCTGACCGCAGCCACACCGGGATGGCATCCGACGCGGCGGCCTTGGCGCGGCGGCGCGCGCGCCACAGCGAGAAGATCCCGAGGAGGATGAGGGCCGCGCCGAGCACGATCTCGATCTGCCCGACGACCTCGTCCTCCCGCCGCGGGAAGCGCGACGCCGGCACGAACTGGGCGCCGAGCGTGCACAGCGACACGACCAGCACCATCCCGAGCACCCACCCGATGAGGAACGGGATGGCTGAGCGCGACCGGTTCGGCGAGAGCAGGATGAGCAGAGCGACGAGGATCGGGAGCGTGCTGAAGGCCAGTGCGACGGCCAGCGGGACCACGTAGCCGATCGCCTGCATCAGCCGGTCCTCCGTCCGTCACCGCCGGTCGGCGGTTTCGGCGCGGCGTCGCTTCACCCTACCGGGGCGGGAAGCCCGGCTGTGGGCGCGTGCGGGCGTCAGACAGCCCTTGCGATCGAGGAGCCCGCGGTGGGCGTCCTCGATCCGCGTCCTCCAGTCCTACTTCCTGTTCTCCAGGGCTCCCGCGGTGATCGGGACGGCGACGGCCGCCGCGATGAGCAGGACGCCTGCCATGAAGGCGAGCGCCTGGAACGCCGGCAGTGCGAACGACAGGCCGACCACGACCATGCCGCCGACCAGGAGCGCGCCGTAGATCACGAAGAGCATCAGGTCACCTCCGAGAGGCTCTTATCGTCCACGGGAATCGAGGAAGTCCGGGTTGGGACTCCCTTGTGGGTCTTCCGTCGGGTCAGGCGGCTCCGCGCCGGATGTAGCGCATGAGGCCGATGATGATCGCGACGACGAGGATGATGATCCCGATCCACAGGAGGAACTTCGCTGCCTCGACGAAGATGCCGAAGAGCAGGAGGACGATTCCGACGATGAGCAGGATCACGGCTAGTGCTGTCATGGCGACGACTCTGGCCGCGGCGACCCATGACGTCGACCCCCTTGAAGCGGGCCCGCGGATGTGCAATGCGGCAGGTGAGGAGCGGAATCCGTCGGTTCTCACCACAACGGCGTGACCCGCAGCCAGGCGAAGCCGTGCGCGGGCAGGCTCACACCGTCGTCGAGGTCGCGCCGCCGCCCGTCGACGATGTCCACCGCGTCCCGCGCGAAGCCGGAAAGCGTAAGCGGGTCGATGTGGACGGGCTCGTCCGCCACGTTCGCGAGCACGAGGATCCGCTCCGCGAGGGGGTCCCGCCCGGGACGCTGGAAGGCCACGAGGGACGGGATCGGCGTGTGGAAGGGGATCAGCTCGTTCCCGGCGAACTCGGCCGTGCCGCGGCGAGCGGCGATGAGCCGGGTGAGCCTCGTGAAGACGCGTCCCGCGGGGGTGGCGGCATCCGTCCTCTCGTCGTACGCCTCGACGGGTCGCTTCGGTCGATGCACCCACCGGCTGTCGCCCGCGGAGGCAGGGTCGTCGGCGTACGTGTAGTCGTTGAGCTGCGCGACCTCGTCGCCGAGGTAGAGGAGCGGGATGCCGCCCGTCGACATCGCCAGGGCATGGGCGAGCACGACGCGGTCCTCACCGCCGGCGTCGCCCGCCTCGATCCCGGCGAGCGACGCCGTGGTCCCCGTCACGCGCGCGTCGCCGGTCTTCGGGTTCTCCTGGAACGGGACGCCGCGGGCGAAGGTCCCCTCGACGCGTCCGACATAGAAGTCGTTGAGGAATCGCCGGTGCGCATGCCCGTCGATGCCGAGCCGCGCGGAGTCCTCGTCCGAGAAGGTCCAGCCGATGTCGTCGTGGCCTCGCACGTAGTCGACCCACGCCGTCCCCTCCGGCAGCGCGTGCCGCTCGTCGAGGGCGAGCTGCAGCATCCGTCCGTCCCGAGTCGCGAGCGCCTCCCACGTGAGCGCCATCTGCAGCGGGTTGTAGGACAGCCGGCATTCGTCGGGCGAGATGTACTGGATGACCTCGTCGGGGTGCACGATCGCCTCGGACTTGAAGAGGACCGAGGGCGCGCCCATCCGCAGGACCGCGTTGAAGCCCTGCAGCAGGAGGTGCGCCTCGGGCAGCGACTCGCACGCCGTGCCGAGGCGCTTCCAGATGAATGCGACGGCGTCCATCCGCAGGACCTCGACGCCCTGGTTCGCGAGGAAGAGCATCTCGCCGGCCATCGCGCGGAACACGGCGGGGTTGGCGTAGTTGAGGTCCCACTGGAAGTGGTGGAACGTGGCCCAGATCCAGCGGCCGTCCTCGAGCTGCACGAACGCGCCGGGATGGTCATCGGGGAAGATCTCGCGCACCGTCTGCTCGTACGCGTCGGGCATCCGCCGGTCGGGGAAGATCAGGTAGAAGTCCTCGAACTCCGGGTCGCCCGCGACAGCCCTCCGGGCCCACTCGTGCTCGTTCGAGGTGTGGTTGAAGATGAAGTCGACCACGAGCGAGATCCCTGCGAGGCGGAGGTCGGCGGAGAGCTCGGCGAGCTCGGCCATCGTGCCGAGAGACGGATCGACGCGGCGGTAGCTCGACACCGCGTAGCCGCCATCGCTGTTGCCCTCGGGGCTCTCGAAGAGCGGCATGAGGTGCAGATAGGTCAGCCCGAGCTCCTGGAAGTAGGGGATCTGCTCGCGGATGCCGGTGAGCCCGCCCGCGTAGCGGTCGACGTAGCAGACCCCGCCGAGCATGCGCTGCGACTCGAACCAAGCGGGGTCGGCTTCGCGGATGCTGTCCAGCGCCCGCAGCTCGAGGGAGCGCGCGTGCCAGGATGCCGCGGCGAGGGCGACGACGTCCGCGAGGGCCTCCCGCTCGTCCTCGCGCTGGGCGTAGAGCCGGCGGAACAGGCCGTGGAGGCGCGGGAACTCCTCATCGAACCGCCGCGCGAACGAGTCGTCGAGCGGGCCGGCGGCCGCCTCGGCGCGGGCTCGCGCGAATGCCTGATCGGCGGTGACGTCCTCATCGAGTGCGGTCATGGTGACCTCCGTGCCGTGATGCTAGCGTGAGCCGCGGCCGGGCCCACACCCCTCGTTCGGGCTCGGGGCCCCCTCGGGAGGGATCATGCAGCTCGTCCAGGTCGCACAGCACGCCGACGACCTCCAGCGCGCGGCCGCGTTCTACGGCCGGCTGCTGGGCGCCGAGCCGACGGGACTCTTCGACCCGCCGGGACTCCTCTTCTTCGACCTCGACGGCGTGCGGCTGCTTCTGGACCGCAACGCCCCGTCATCCCTCGTGTACCTCCGGGTCGACAACGTGCACGAGACGATCGAGCGCCTCCCGGGCGTCGAGGTCGTCGCGCGCCCGCACGTCATCTTCACGCACGAGGACGACACCCTCGGGCCCGCCGGGCACGACGAGTGGCAGGCGTTCGTCCGCGACTCCGAGGGCAACGCGGTCGGCCTCGTCGCCTTCCAGCCCCGCTGACCCCTCCGTACTGAACGAGCGTTCAGTAAACTGTTCGGGTGAGCGCCTATGTCTCGGCGTTCGAGCTGTTCTCCATAGGGGTAGGACCCTCGAGCTCCCACACGGTCGGACCCATGCGTGCGGCCCGCGACTTCGCCGCGCGCCTGCGCGCCGACGGATCCCTCGATGCCGCGGCCCGCATCGCATGCACCCTCTTCGGCTCGCTCGGCGCGACCGGCATCGGTCACGGCACGCCCGACGCCGTCGTCGCGGGACTGCAGGGCGAGGACCCCGCGACGGTGGATCCGGATGCTGTCCGCTCCGCGTGGACGGCCTGGCCCGAGGGTCGCGAGCTCCGTCTCGGCGGGACGCACAGCATCCCGTTCGCGAAGGCCGACATCGTCTTCGCGCCGCGGACGCGGCTGCCGGGGCACCCCAACGCCATGACGCTGGCGGCGCTCGACGCCGGCGGCGCGGTCCTCGCCGAGGACACGTACTACTCGATCGGCGGAGGCTTCATCCGCCGCGAGGGCGACCCTTCGACAGCCTCAGGACAGGGGCGCATCGCGGCGCACGCCTTTCCGCTCGCCTTCGACAGTGCCGACGAGCTGCTTGCGCTGTGCGACGAGCGCGGCATCACGATCGCCGAGGCCGCGCGGCTCAACGAGGAGGCGCTGCGCACGGAGGCGGAGGTCGCGGCGGGCCTCGACGCCATCTGGGACGCCATGCGCGCGTGCGTCGAGGCGGGGCTGCGCGCCGACGGCGAGCTGCCGGGGATGCTGCGCGTCAAGCGCCGCGCCGGCTCGATCCGCCGCCAGCTCGAGGATGCCGAGGCGACCGGTCATCGCGAGCTGCCGGGGGAGTGGCTCGGCGCCTTCGCGCTCGCCGTCAACGAGGAGAACGCCTCGGGCGGACGCGTCGTGACCGCCCCGACCAACGGCGCAGCCGGGATCCTGCCCGCCGTCGCGATGTACTGGTGGCGCTACCTCGCGGACTCGGGCCTCGGCTCGGGCAACGCCGTGACGCCCTACGGCGAGCTCGTCGGCAGCGCGCTGCTCGGCTTCGCGGCGCGGCAGCAGCTCGGACCGGTGATCGCGGACCCCGCCTCCGAGTGGGACGACCACGCCATCGCCGAGGCGAACCGTCGCCGCGGCATCCGCAGGTTCCTGCTCACGGCGACGGCGCTCGGCTCGCTCTTCAAGGCGAACGCCTCGATCTCGGGCGCCGAGGGCGGCTGTCAGGCGGAGGTCGGCTCGGCGTGCGCGATGGCCGCGGGCGGGCTCACAGCGGTCATGGGCGGCACCAACCGCCAGATCGAGAACGCCGCCGAGATCGCGATGGAGCACCACCTCGGCCTCACGTGCGACCCCGTCGGCGGGCTCGTGCAGATCCCGTGCATCGAGCGCAACGCGATCGCCGCCTCGACCGCCGTCACGGCCGCCCGCCTGGCCCTGCGCGGCGACGGCAGCCACTACGTCTCGCTCGACGCCGTCGTCGAGACGATGCGCCAGACGGGCATCGACATGTCGCACAAGTACAAGGAGACGAGCGAGGGCGGGCTGGCGGTCAACGTCATCGAATGCTGACCTGCTGATCCTTCTCGGGTTCGTTGGCGAGTCCTGTTTCGCGGGAGCGTCACGACGTGTCGCGAGACCTTCGTCGGCCATTGATCCGCTCCCTGCCCGCCTGGCCAGACGGCACGCGATGAAGGAGTGCTAGATCGGGGTCGCGATTGGCTGTCACCAGGGGGCTGAGACCGCCATATGCGACCCCCATTCGGGGAGGAACACGAAATCGAGGTCGCAGATGGCTGTCACTATCTGGTTGAGGCCGCCTTATGTGACCCCGATCAGGGCGGACGGTCAGCGTAAGCCTCTCCAGCCACGACGCGTGAGCGCCTCTCGGACGATCTGCACTGCCTCCGGACGTGGACCGCGAATGTGCCGGGACGTGAGCCGGACCACCTCCCACCCCTGTGCGGTGTAGGCAGCGTACTTGGCGATGTCGCGGTCCCACTGCGCCTTGCTCATGCGGTGGTGGTCGCCCTCGACCTCCGCGATCACCCGCTCGTCGACATATACGGCATCGCTGATCCCGAGCAGCCGCCCGGCGTCGTCTCGGATCTCGACGTCGAGGCGGGGTTCGGGCAAACCACCTCTGGTCGACACCAGCCGGAAGTCCGTCTCCAGCGGTGACATGCTCCCGACGCGCACATCCTCGAGCGCCGCCTCGAGAGCGCGACGACCCCGCCGCCTGGGTGCTTCCATGGCAGCGCGCAGCTGCTCGATCGTCGCCAGCTGCGCCTCCGGGCGCGGACGGCCATGCGCGTCTCTTGGAACGCGTACGATCGCATCCCCGAGGATCACCAACTGCCGAACGGTCAGCTCATCGGCGAGCATGGCCCACGTCGAGGCGGGGCTCGCCACGCGAAGCCCGTTGAGATCGCGCACGCTTGCGAGGGCGGGCGACACCTTGATTCCTCGGACGCCGCTTCCGCGAAGGGCGCGGGCAGGTGAGTGGACGGCCACGCAGAGCCGGTCGATCGCCTGCTCGAGAGGCAGTCCGTGCAATGCGACGGCCGTCGTGCCGGCATAGAAGGCGTGCGCGGGGATGACCGTCGAAAAGGCGCGCGCGGACCGAGCGACTCGTTGTTGCAGAGCGCGGTCCTGGCTCCCGGGTGCGTCATGGTCCGCGACCACATCCACGCGCCGGGTGCGCACGCCGTGGAAGGGTCGCTCGAGATCAGCCGCGCGCAGCCGCGCACGGCTCACCCCATGGTCGCGGGCGGCGGCGACCGTGAACGCGTCGCCGAGCGACGGCGGCAGGGGGTCTGGATCTCGAGGCATCCCTCATGCTCGGTAGGAAAGACACCCTTCGATCCGGCGATCGTCGGACTCGAGAAACCGAGAGAAGAACAGGGGTTGGGGAGGAGCCGTTCGTCTTGAGCGAACGGCAAATCGTTGGCACTCTCAGGGGTCGAGTGCTAATCTGAACGCAGTTGAGCCGAAACGACTCAACTTCCGCAAACCACACGACGACACCCATCAGAAGGAGAAGAGGAGAACATCAAAATGGCCACCTACGACCCGTTCCGCGACTTCGACCGCCTCGCGTCGAGCCTTCTCGAGACCCGCCGCGGGCCGCGCCGCATGCCGATGGACCTCTATCGCGACGGCGACCACTACGTCCTGACCGCCGACATGCCCGGGGTGGACCCCGGGTCTGTCGACATCGACGTCGACGGCCAGCTCCTGACGATCCGCGCCGAGCGCTCGCTCACGACGGGCGAGGGCGTCAAGTGGATCACGCGCGAGCGCGAGGCGGTGAGCTTCCTCCGGCAGCTGAACCTCGGTCAGGGCATCGACACCGACCGCATCACGGCGAACTACGCCAACGGCGTGCTCAGCGTCATGATCCCGGTGAGCGAGAAGGCCAAGCCGCGCAAGGTCGAGGTCTCGTCCGATGCGAGCGCGCCGACCATCACGGCGCACGAGAACCGCGACGAGCCGCAGCCCATCGAGCAGTGATCTGATCCGGGCCCGCGCCCGAACCGCCCCGAGTCCCAGGACTCGGGGCGGTTCCGCGTTCTAGGCTGACGCCATGCCCGAGCATGTCGTTCCGAAGCCGCGCCGGCGAGGACGTCCGCGCGGGGGAGAGACGGGCACGCGCGAGCGCATCCTGACCTCGGCCGTCGAGGAGTTCGGCGAGCAGGGCTACGACGGGGCGACGATCCGGGGGATCGCCGCTCGCGCAGGCGTGGACTCCGCGCTCGTGCACCACTACTTCGGCACGAAGGCCGACCTGTTCGCCGAGGCGATCGGCGCGCCCATGCGCCCGGACGTCGACGTCCCGGCCCTCCTCGCCGGCCCGCGGGACGAGCTCGGCGAGCACATCGTGCGGTACGTGCTGGAGATGTGGGAGCGGCCCGAGGTCCGCAAGCGCGGCGTCGCGCTGTTCCGGCATGCGCTCGGCAACCGCCTCACGACCCCGCTCGTGGCGGGGTTCCTCTCGCGCGAGCTGATCGGGAAGGTCGCGGCGGAGCTCGGGACCCCGGATGCAGAGCTGCGCGCGTCGCTCGTCGCGTCGCAGGTCGCGGGCCTCCTCATCGCGCGGCACGTGCTGAAGCTGCCCGCGCTGGCCTCGGCATCCGTCGACGAGCTCGTGGCATGGGCGGCGCCCAACGTGCAGCGCTACCTCACGGCGGACAGTCCGGGCGCCTCTTGACGGCGAACAGCACGCGGTCACACAATTCATCGTGTGATGAATAAATCACCCGCACCCCGGGGAGGCGAGGGCCATGGCTGACGCAGCGAGCAACGCCGTCGAGATCCGCGGACTGCACGTGCGCCGCGGCAAGACCGAAGTGTTCACCGACCTGCATCTCGACATCCCGCGCGGGCAGATCACGGGGCTCATGGGGCCGTCCGGCTGCGGCAAGACGACGCTCATGCGCTCGATCGTCGGCGTGCAGAAGGTCGCGGGCGGAACAGTCGCCGTGCTGGGCGACCCGGCGGGAACCGGCATCCAGCGTCGGCGGGTCGCGTACGACACGCAGGCGGCGTCGGTCTACGGGGACCTGACCATCCGGCAGAACCTCCGCTACTTCGCGCGGGTCATCGGGGCGCCCGCGTCGGATGTCGACCGCGTCATCGAGCAGGTGGGGCTCGCCGATCAGGCCAAGCAGCGGATCGACAGCCTCAGCGGCGGGCAGGAGAGCCGCGTCTCGCTGGCCGTCGCGATGCTGGGGACTCCCGAGCTGCTCGTCCTCGACGAGCCGACGGTCGGACTGGACCCGCTGCTGCGCGCCGAGCTGTGGGACATCTTCCGAGGGCTGTCCGACGCGGGCGCCACGATCATCGTCAGCAGCCACGTCATGGACGAGGCGCTGCGCTGCGATCGCATCGTCCTCATGCGCGCCGGCCGCATCATCGCCGACACGACCCCGGCGGGCCTCCTCGCCGATACGGGGGAGACGGATCCGGACGAAGCGTTCCTGAGCCTCGTGAAGCGGGATGCTGCAACCGACCGTCATCCGCGCACGCGGCGCCAGGCGCGAGAGGAGGCGTCCGAATGAACGGCCTGCGCACCTTCGCGACGGCCGGACGCGTGCTCCGCCAGCTGAGCCACGACGAGCGCTCGATCGCCCTCATGCTCATCGCCCCGAGCCTCCTCGTCGGCCTCTTCGCGTGGCTCTTCAGCGACCAGGAGGGCGTCTTCGACATCTACGGGCCGCCCATCCTCGCGCTGTTCCCGTTCATCATCATGTTCCTCATCACGTCCATCACGACGCTGCGGGAGCGTCGGTCGGGCACGCTCGAGCGGCTCATGACGACGCCCCTCGGCAAGGCCGACTTCATCATCGGCTATGCCCTCGCGTTCGGGCTCATGGCCTCGATCCAGGCAGTCGTGACCGTTTCGTTCGCCGTGCTCGTCTGCGGCCTCGACACGGACGGGCCGGTGTGGCAGCTCGGGCTCGTCGCGGTGACCGACGCCGTGCTCGGCATGGCGCTGGGGCTCCTCGCGAGCGCCTTCGCGCGGACGGAGTTCCAGGCAGTCCAGTTCATGCCGCTCATCGTGTTCCCGCAGATCCTGCTCGGCGGCCTGTTCATGCCGCGCGAGGACATGCCGGAGGCGCTCTACGCCATCAGCAAGGTGCTGCCGCTGAGCTACGCGATCGACGCCATCAACGCCGTGACGGCGGGCGACGAGGGCTGGGACGTGTACGGGCCGCTGCTCGTCGTCGCGGGATTCCTGGTCGGCGCACTCATCCTCGCCTCGCTCACGCTGCGGCGGCGGACGCCGTAGCCCCCGGGCGTCGAGCGATATCGGAGCAGGGCCGGTCAGCAGGCGGGGTCGGGGTTGCGCAGCTTCGCCGTCAGCTCGCGAAGCTGGGCGAGCTCGCCGTCGCTGAGGATCGACATCCGCTCGGCGATGGCCCGGCCGTGCGACGACGCGAGGCGGCGGAACACCGCGGCCCCCTCGTCGGTCGCCCGCACGAGCGCGCCCCGGCCGTCGTCGGGGTCGGCGCACTTGGAGAGCAGCCCTCGCGAGACCATCCGGTCGACGAGGCGCGAGACGCTCGGCTGGCTGATCAGCATGTTCGCCGTCACGTCCCGCAGGCGCGCGGTCTGATCCTCGCCGCGAGTCACCGTCAGCAGCACGTCGTACTCTGCCTGCGAGAGCGCCGTGCCCTCGAAGTCGCCGCTGATGTCGCCGAAGACCTCGTGCTGCGCGCGGAAGAGGCTCTCCCACGCGTCGATCGCGAGTCGCCGGTCGGTCATGTCGACCAGACTATTCCGTCGCGGTCGCCCTCGGGCGAGCGTCGCGTCCCGCCAATAGGCTGTGCCCATGGGGAGCCTCCTCCGGCGTGTCGCCGCGGCCGCGCTCGCGGCATCCGTCCTCCTTCTCTCTGCCTGTTCGGCAGCGACCGCGGCCTCCGCCGACGTGGGCGCCGCCTCGGTCTCGGCCGGCGTCGACGACTTCTCGTTCGCGAGCCTCGACGCCGACTACACGCTCACGCGCGCCGAGGACGGCACGAGCCGGCTCGAGGTCGTCGAGCGGTTCACCGCGGTCTTCCCCGAGTTCGACCAGAACCGCGGGATGCGCCGGCTCGTGCCGGACACGTATCTCGGGGTGCCCCTGAATCCTCAGTTCGTGTCGATCACGGACGGCGAGGGCGGTGCACGTCCCTCGGAGGTCGAGCATGAGGACGGCGTCTTCGCGATGACGTCCCGCGCCGACGACTTCGTGCACGGCGAGCAGACGTACGTCTTCACCTACACGCTCGAGAACGTCGTGCTGCCCGACGGCGAGGCGGGCGCCGACGAGTTCTACTGGAACGTCAACGGCCTGGAGTGGCCGCAGCCCTTCGGTCGCGTCACGGCGACGCTGCATCTCGATGAGACGCTGGCCGCCGCGTTGACGGGGGCGACCGCCTGTTACCGCGGATACCAGGGCTCGACCGAGACGTGCCCGATCGAGACGCGGGCGGATGCTTCGACCGAGGTCTTCGCCGAGACCGGCGACCTCCAGCCGTACCAGACGATGACGATGGCGGTGGGCTTCGCGGCGGGCACCTTCACGCCCTTCGACCCGTCCTACTTCGCGTCGCCGTGGGGGTGGCTGCAGGCGGTCTCGGGCATCGGGGTGCTGGGCGGCGTCGTGTGGGCCTTCGTGGTCCGCTCGCGCCGGCTCCGCGACGAGCCCGGGCGGCCGACGATCATCGCCGAGTACACGCCTCCGCGCCACATCGACGCCCTCGAGAGCGCCGTGCTGCTCGGCCGCACCTCGAAGGCGATCCCGGCGGAGGTGCTCGAGCAGGCCGTCGCCGGCAGCATCCGGATCGTCGAGGGCGAGCGCGGATTCTTCGGCAAGGTGCGCCTGCGCGCCCAGCTCGTCGACCCGACGCGTGCCGACGGCGACGGGCTCATGCTCCTGGATGGACTGTTCCCCGGACTCGTCGTGGGGGAGGAGTACGAGTTCGGCCAGACCGATCGGCGGCTGTCGACCGCGGCGCAGAGCATCCTCAAGGCTGCGAGCACGGAGCTCCGACGCCGGGGCCTCCGCCGCACCGTGCCCGGGTTGGTGCGGGCGCTGCCGATCATCGTGACGGGGTTGGCGGCGGGCCTCGTCCTGCTGTTCGGATTCGCGGCGCTGGACGCGTCCGTCCAGGAATGGGCGCCCCTGCTCGTCATCGTCGGGGCCGTGCTCGCGGAACTGCTCGTCATCGCACTCGTGTCGCACAAGCCCCTCACGGCGCTCGGCGCGGAGACCCGCGACCACCTCGCGGGCCTCAAGGTGTTCATCGAGTGGGCCGAGGCGGACCGCATCCGGATGCTGCAGTCGCCGCAGGGCGCGGAGCGCGTCCGGATCGACACGACCGACCGGGGCGAGATGCTGAAGCTCTACGAGACGCTCCTGCCGTACGCGGTCGTGTTCGGGCAGGAGAAGCAGTGGGCGAAGGAGCTCGCTGTGCTCTACGGCGAGGGTGCCACCCCGGTCTGGTATGCCGGCTCGAGCGGCTTCAACGCCGCCGCCTTTTCGGCCGGGATCGGGACTCTTTCCACGAGCACGTCCGCGTCCTCATCGTCCGGCGGCTCGGGCGGCGGGGGCTCCGCGGGCGGAGGCGGCGGAGGCGGCGGAGGCGGCGGCGTCTGACGGAGACGCGCCGGACGGCGGCGGCGGCGCATGGCCCGGCCCTGACCGGCGGCGTCGGCGTCGAACGGCGACACGTGAAGACGACGCGCGCGGCTCCCCCCTCGCGGACTGCTACGCGCGCTACTAGCATCCGGATTGACGGGTATGGGGTTGTTGGGGTCCCGTCAGCCAGGCAGCGCGGATCGGACGTTCGAAGGAGAGTCCCATGGCCACCAACTCAGCAGCAGACATCGTCGAGGCGGTGGGAGGGGCCGGCAACATCCAGAGCCTCAGCCACTGCGCGACGCGACTCAGATTCCAGCTCCGCGACGGCGGCAAGGTCGACACGAAGGCCGTCGAGGCCGTCCCGGGTGTCATGGGAGCCGTGCCGCAGGCCGGCGACCGATACCAGGTCGTGATCGGCGGCGGCGTCCAGAACGTCTACAACGACATCATGGCGCTGCCCGGCATCGGCGAGGGCGGCGGCCAGGTGCCCGAAGACGACATGGACTCCATCAAGGCGCGCGAGCGCGCCAAGGGCGTGCGCGGCAAGGTCGCGTGGATCGACACCTTCTTCGAGTTCCTCTCGGACTCGTTCCGCCCGATCCTCGGCGCACTGCTCGGCGCGTCGTTCTTCATCACGTTCATGGCGCTCATGGCGACCCTCGACGTCATCCCGGACTGGAACGCGCCCGGCGTGACGCTCGAGCCCTCCTGGGCGTTCATCAACCTGATGTGGCAGAGCGTCTTCGTCTTCCTGCCGCTCATGGTCGCCTACAACGCGTCGGCGAAGATCGGCGCCGACCCGTGGGTGGGCTTCGCCATCATGGCGGTGCTCATGCTGCCGGGCTTCACCGCCCTGGGAGCCGGCGTCGAGCCCACGGCGCTGTTCGGGTTCGAAGCCGCACAGGTCGCGATCGTCCCGGTCTTCGGCATCCCGCTGCCGATCGCCAACTACAGCTCGCAGGTGTTCCCGCCGCTGCTGATGGCGGCCGTGCTCGGCCCGCTGTACAAGCTGCTCCGCAAGATCATCACTCCGAACCTGCAGCTCATCTTCGTGCCGTTCTTCGCGATGCTGATCATGATGCCGTTGACGGCATTCATCATCGGCCCCATCGGCGTCTACGCGGGCGCCGCGCTCGCTCAGGGACTCGCCGCGATCAACCAGTTCTCGCCGTTCATCTTCGCGATCGTGATCCCGCTGGCGTACCCGTTCATGGTGCCGCTCGGCCTGCACTGGCCGATCAACGCCGTCATGCTCCTGAACATCCAGACGCTCGGGTACGACTTCATCCAGGGCCCCATGGGTGCGTGGAACTTCGCGTGCTTCGGCGCGACGGCGGGCGTGCTCGTCCTGACGCTCCGGCACCGGGACACGCAGATGAGGCAGACGGCGACGGGTGCTCTCGCGGCAGGTCTGCTCGGCGGGATCTCGGAGCCGTCGCTCTACGGAATCCATCTGCGGTTCAAGCGGATCTATCCACGCATGCTCGTGGGCTGCTTCGTCGGCGGTCTCGTGATCGGCGTCGGCAGCCTCATCATGGGCCTGCCCAACGGCGTCACGACGCAGGCCTTCGTGTTCACGTCGCTCCTGACGATCCCCGCGTTCAACCCGATCGGGCTGTACGCGATCGCCATCGCGGCGGCGTTCTTCACGGCGATGTTCCTCGTGATCCTCTCGAACTTCCGCACGCCCGAGCAGCAGGCGGAGTTCGAGGCGGCCCGCGACGCGGCCGAGGCGAAGGCCGCGGCCGAGCACGTGAAGCCGGCCGCCGTCGAGGAGTCGATGGGCCGAGCCATCGACGGCTCCGCTGCGGCGCCCGCTGCGGCGGCAGCCGCGACGGCGGCCGCGCCTGCGGCCACTGCGGTGCTCGACCGGGTCGCGGTGAACGTCCACTCGCCTCTCGCGGGCAAGGTCGTGCCGCTCTCCGAAGTGCCCGACCCCGTCTTCGCGGGCGGAGTCATGGGACCGGGCGCCGCGATCGAGCCCACGGGCGACACGGTGTACTCGCCCGGACCGGGGACGATCGCCGCGGCGCAGCCCACGGGTCACGCCTTCGGCCTCGTCCTCGACGGCGGACTCGAGGTGCTGATCCACGTCGGCATCGACACGGTCAACCTGAAGGGCGAGGGCTTCGACGTCAAGGTCAAGAACGGCGACCGCGTCGAGTTGGGCACGCCGCTCGTGACGTTCGACCGGGCCGTCATCGAGAACGCGGGCTACCCGCTCGTGACCCCCGTCATCGTGCTCAACGCCGATGACTTCGGCGAGGTCGAGCCGGTCACCGAGGGCGACATCAAGCCCGGCGACTCGCTCATCTGGGTCGAGCCCAAGACCGAGTAGCCGACCGGACAGGAAAGCGGCGGGATGCTGGAGCCTCCAGCATCCCGCCGCTCTTTCTGCGTCTGCCCGCGATTCTCTCTGTTCCAAATCGTTAACTCAAGATCTTCCCAAAGGGGCATTCCGCGCTTAGGGTCGCCCTGGTGTGTCCGGTGATCCCGGGCACGAATCGAAGAAGGAGAAACGCGTGAAACGACGCATCCACGGTCTTGGGGCCGTAGTTGCTGCAGGCGCGACGGTAGTGGCAGGCGTGGCATTCGTGCCCGCGGCTGTCGCGGCACCGCCGGTCGATGAAGCCCAGAAGTCCGCCGCCCACCGGCCGGACAACCGACCTGGTCCGCTCACGGAGCGCCAGAACGAGCGCCGCAAGGCCGCGCAGGAGCTGATCCTGTCCGGTCAGGCGAGCCCGAGTGAGGAAGGCGTGGTGCAGCTCGCCGAGGACAAGTACTTCGAGGCGACGCTGAGCGGCACGGCTCAGGTCTTCACGATCCTGTCCGAGTTCGGCGATCAGGGCGACAAGAAACTGGGGACGACGCCCGGCCCGCTGCACAACGAGATCCCCGAGCCTGACCGCTCGGTGAACAACAGCACGCACTGGCTGCCCGACTTCGACACGGCGTCCTACGAAGAGCTGTTCTTCGGCGACGGCGAGTCGTTCAAGGACTTCTATCAGAAGCAGTCGTCCGGGGCGTACACCGTCGCGGGTGGCGTGAGCGACTGGGTGAAGGTGCCCGGCAACGCGTCGGTCTACGGCGACAACGCGGTCGAGGACTTCGGTGGGGCATGGAAGTTCATCGCCGACACGGGCAACGCCTGGTACGACGCGCAGAAGGCCGCGGGGAAGTCGGATGCCGACATCAAGGCCGACCTCGCCCAGTTCGACGTCTGGGACCGCTACGACGCGGACGGAGACGGCAACTTCGACGAGCCCGACGGCTACATCGACCACTTCCAGGCCGTGCACGCCGGTGAGGGCGAAGACGCCGGCGGCGGCGCGCAGGGCGAGGACGCCATCTGGTCGCACCGCTGGTACGTCAACTCGACGGACTACGGCGTGACCGGTCCGGACGGCGCCAAGTTCGGCGGCACGCAGATCGGGAACACCGGCATCTGGATCGGCGACTACACGGTCGAGGCCGAGAACGGCGGCCTGGGCGTGTTCGCGCACGAGTTCGCCCACGACCTCGGTCTGCCCGACTTCTACGATACGAACGGCGGCGAGAACTCCACGGCGTTCTGGACGCTCATGTCGAGCGGCTCGTGGCTCAACCACGGGACGACCGACATCGGCACGACGCCCGGCTACATGGGCCCGTGGGAGAAGCTCCAGCTCGGGTGGCTCGACTACTCGGTCGTCTCCGAGGGCGAGAGCGGCTCGTTCACGCTGAGCCCTGCGGCTCGCCAGGTCGACGGCCAGGACCAGGCGGTCGTCGTCGACGTTCCGGACCAGGCCGTGTCGGAGACGTACACGACCCCGCCGTCGGGCACGCACGCGTGGTGGACCTCGAGCGCGGACGACCTCAACACGACGCTCACCCGTTCGCTCGACCTCACGGGCATCGCGAAGGCGTCGGTCACGGCGAAGGCCTGGTACGACATCGAGGAGGGCTTCGACTACCTCTACGCCGAGTACAAGCCCGCCGGTGCGGCCAACTGGACGACGCTGTCGACGATCTCCGGATCGTCGAAGGGCAAGTGGACGAACCTGAGCTTCACGGTTCCCGGCGGCGGCCCGGTCGAGTTCCGGTTCCGCTACCAGTCGGACGGCGGCGTGCACCTCGGCGGTGCGTTCCTCGACGACATCACGGCGAAGGCGAACGGCAAGACGCTGCTCTCCGACAACGTCGAGTCCGGTGCCAACGGCTGGACGGCCGTGGGAGGCTTCAAGATCAGCACGGGAACCGAGGAGTCTGTCGGCGACCGGTACTACCTGCTCGAGAACCGCACGTACGTCGACTACGACGACACGCTGCGCACGGGCCCGTACCAGTTCGACAAGCCCTACACGGCGCCCGACCACGTCGAGCACTTCTCGTTCCAGGACGGGCTGCTCGTGTGGGCGGTCGACGAGACCTACACCGACAACAACACGATCGACCACCCCGGCCACGGCCTGGCCCTCCCGGTCGACTCGCACCCGGAGAAGTTCACGTACTCCGACGGGACGGGGCCGAGCAACCGGCGCCAGCCGTTCGACGCGACCTTCGGCCTGCAGCAGACCGACACGGTCGTGCTCCACAAGGAGGTCATCGTCGGCAAGGGCAGCAAGCAGACGATCCAGACGCTCGGGGCCGCGGCTCCGACGGGTCAGCAGATCGCCACGTTCGACGACACCGACGTCGACGCGTACTTCAGCTCCACGAACCCGCTCGGCGGCGTCAAGGTGGCTGGACACGGCGTCACGGCGACGGTGACGGATCAGAACACCGAGGGCACGCTCACCGTCACGGTGAACAACCCGCAGTAACCCTGCAGCGCGAACGGGCCCGTCTCCTCTCGGAGACGGGCCCGTTCCGCATTCCGGTCGACGAGCGGATCCCCGTCGTGCCGGGCCGCGCGGGCGGCTCCGGCATACCCGCGACGCGATCGCTAGGAGCGGTGCTGCGTGTAGTACTCGAGGAGCGCCTTGGTCGAGGCATCCTGAGCCTGCAGCGCGGCGTCGTCGCCTTCGAGCGCGGGGGCGATCTGCAGGGCCAGCTGCTTGCCGAGCTCGACGCCCCACTGGTCGAACGAGTTGATGCCCCAGATGACGCCCTGCGTGAACGTGATGTGCTCGTACAGTGCGATGAGCTCGCCGAGCACGCGAGCGGTCAGAGCCGGCGCGAAGATCGACGTCGTCGGGCGGTTGCCGGCGAACGTGCGCGCTGCGACGAGCGGGCCGGTCGTGCCCTCGGCCTCGACCTCCTCGGCCGTCTTGCCGAACGCGAGCGCCTTCGTCTGCGCGAGGAAGTTCGCGAGGAAGAGGCCGTGCACGTCGCGGCCGTCGGACTGGAGCGGGAACGCGGGGTTCACGAAAGCGATGAAGTCGGCCGGGATGAGGCGCGTCCCCTGGTGGATGAGCTGGTAGAACGCGTGCTGGCCGTTCGTGCCGGGCTCGCCCCAGAACACCTCGCCCGTGTCGCTCGTGACGGGGGAGCCGTCCCAGCGCACCGACTTGCCGTTGGACTCCATCGTGAGCTGCTGCAGGTACGCCGCGAAGCGGTGCAGCTGCTGCGCATAGGGGAGGACGGCGTGCGTCTGGGCCCCGAGGAAGTTCGTGTACCAGACGTTGAGCAGCCCCATGAGGACCGGGACGTTCTCGGCGAGCGGGGTCGAGGCGACGTGCTCGTCGACGGCGTGGAAGCCGGCGAGGAGTTCGCGGAAGACGTCCGGACCGAGCGAGATGACCAGCGACAGCCCGATCGCGGAGTCGACGGAGTAGCGGCCGCCGACCCAGTCCCAGAAGCCGAAGGCGTTCGAGGGGTCGATGCCGAAGGCCGCGACCTTGTCGAGGGCGGTCGACACTGCGACGAAGTGGTGGGCGACAGCATCCGTCTTCGAATCGTCGGTGCCGTCGATCGCGCCCGCCGTCGAAAGCCCCGCCCACAGCCAGTCCCGCGCGAGACGGGCGTTGGTCAGCGTCTCGAGCGTCGTGAAGGTCTTCGACGCGACGATGAAGAGCGTCGTCTCGGGGTCGAGGCCCGCAGTCTTGAGCGCCAGGTCGGCGGGGTCGATGTTGGAGACGAAACGCGCATCGATGCCCGCGTCCGCGTAGGGCTTGAGCGCCTCGAAGATCATGTACGGACCGAGGTCGGAGCCGCCGATGCCGATGTTGACGACGGTCTCGACCTTCTTGCCGGTCGCGCCGAGCCACTGCCCGGAGCGGACGCGCTCGGCGAACGCGGCCATCGCGTCGATGACGGACTGCACATCGGCGTCGACATCCTGTCCGTCGACGGTCAGGGCGGGCGAGGCGCCCGGGGGCCGGCGCAGCGCCGTGTGCAGGACCGCGCGGTCCTCCGTCGTGTTGATGTGCTCGCCGGAGAGCATCGCGATATAGCGATCGGCGACGCCCGTCTGCTCCGCGAGGCGCACCAGGCCGGCGAGGACCTCGTCGGTGACGAGGTTCTTCGACAGGTCGACGTGCAGGTCGGCGAGCGTCAGGCTCAGCTTCGAGACCCGCTCGGGGTCGGCGGCGAACCAGCCGCGCAGATCGGGGGTGAAGCTCGCTCGCAGCGCGTCGAGTTCGGCCCAGGCGGACGTGGCTGTTGCATCGATGGGGGCACTCACGACCCCCACGCTAGCGCGGTGGCCTCAGGCGCGTCGCGGGTGTGACGTGCTCACCGCCGCGGCCCGACGGTTGTGAGGGGTCCGTCACTCCTCACCTGTCCCGGCGTGAGGCGCGGGGACTCGTCGGCCAGGGATCGGGCCCATGGCCGACGAGGACTCAATACCAGCCGGTCGCGTTGGAGTGGCCCCACGCGGAGCACGGCGAGCCGTAGGAGCGCTGGATGTAGTCCAGGCCCCAGCGGATCTGCGTCGTCGCGTTCGTCTGCCAGTCCGCGCCGGCGCTGGCCATCTTGCTGCCGGGGAGGGACTGAGGGATGCCGGTCGCCCCCGAGCCGGAGTTGTAGGCCTGGTAGTTCCAGCCGGACTCGCGATTCCACAGCGAGACGAGGCACGAGAACTGGTCGTCGCCCCACCCGTACTGGCCGATCAGCTGGCGGGCCGTGGCCTGAGCCCCGGCGGGAGTGTTGGCCGCGGCCAGTGCCGCCGCGGCTTCGGCTTCGGCCTTCGCCTTGGCTTCCGCTTCGGCCTTGGCCTTGGCGGCGGCCTTGGCGGCGGCCTCCTCTTCGGCCTTCTTCTCGAGGGCGGCGTCGAGGCGCTCGCGCAGCGCCTCGGTCTGCGCGACGACCTGCGCGGTCGCGTCGGCCGTCTCGTCGGCGACGCCCGGAAGCAGCAGGAGCGGCAGGACGTCCATGCCGTCGAGGCGCTCGATGGCATCGCGGAGCGCGGCGGTGTCGACGGACGTGTCGCCTTCCAGGTCGAGTCCGGATGCTGCGACGTCGGCGCCGATCGCGACAGCGCCCTCGACTGCCGAGCGTGCCGCGCCGAGGGTCGTCTTGGCGTCGGCCGAGATGTCGCGGAGCGACTGGAGCTGTGCGGTCCCGCCGAGTGTCGGGGTCGTCGAGTAGCCGA
This sequence comes from Microbacterium sp. NPDC019599, assembly GCF_040632175.1. Taxonomy (NCBI): domain Bacteria; kingdom Bacillati; phylum Actinomycetota; class Actinomycetes; order Micrococcales; family Microbacteriaceae; genus Microbacterium; species Microbacterium sp. NPDC019599. Next base: position 656,135 of record NZ_JBEYBL010000002.1, on the reverse strand, counting down.
CGGCGGCGCTCGCCGAGTCGGCCGCGTTCGCGACGGTGGCCGAGGCGGAGACCGCGGTCACACCGGTCAGCGCGACGACGCCGAGGACGACGCCGACCGTGATCGCGGCGGATTCCTTGTTGGGGCGGCGAGGCGGGCGGGCAGGGCGGTGCGGGCGCATCACGAGCATGCGGAGGAGGTTCCTTCGGGCGGTGGTTCGCACCGGCGGCACGCGCCGGTGTGCGCCCTCGGGTGGGCACGAAGGTCCGAGTCTGCATGGCTCTTCTGGACGGTTCCCCAGGTTCACCTGGGAGGTCCGTGTACGCGGTTCTCGAGGAAATGGCCGATCAGAGGCCTGGAATTCTCATCGGGCGCTAATGTTCCCAGCGGTGACCGCCGGGTTCGGGAGGATTCGATACGCGCGCCCTTCGGGCGGGCTGCTCGACGCAAGAGTAAGGGCCGGTCGGAGAGGCTCCCGACCGGCCCTTGTCCCTTGCACCAAGAGTGTCCTGCAATCACATGCCGGTAGCTGCCACAGCAAAACAACTACCGTGCATGCACTCTATAACGAGGAGGTAACGGAAGGGAAGAGGTGCGCGTTACCTTTTCGTGATTCTTTTTCGACACATAGCCGACGCTCAGGTTGACGGATGCTGCGCCCGGCGCTCAGCGCGGGCGACAGCATCCCGATATGCGCCCCGAAGGAGCTCGAGAACGCGTCCGAGCGTGCGCTCTCCCGGGTTGACGACCGCGATCCAGCCGAGCGATCCGTAGACCGGGTGGGGGAGGAAGGCGTCGGCCTCGGCGAAGTCGATGGGCTCGGCGGCGTCGCCGACGAGCCCATCGAACAGCGCGCGGCCGACGTGGATGTTGACGCGCCAGCGATCGTCCGGATCGAGATCCGACGAGGCGTCGTCGGGGTAGTCCTTCGTCACGATCGTCGCGAAGGGCTGCGTGTTCGCGGGAACCTGGCCGTCGGGAGCGAAGTAGAAGAAGTGATCGCCCCATGCGATCTCGGGATAAGGGCCGCCTGGTTCCGGGGCGAGCTCGAGCAGCCCGTCGAACGATCGCACTTCATCGAGGATCCGATCCATCGTCATGGCTCCAGTGTTTCCGCGACTTGTGCACCGCCGCTACCGGCAGGGCGGTTATCCACGGCCCGCACCGTGCGCGATGTGGTCAGACCACACACATAATGGGAGGTCGAGGAGGTGCGTTGTGCGCACGATCGAGGAGACCCTGGTCACGGTGCAGGCGGATGCCGCTCGCCACAAGGTGCACGGCCTGCGGGAGCCGGCCCGGTTCGCGATCTCGGGAATGCTCGCGGGCGCCTTCATCGGCATCGGCGTCGTGCTGATGCTGAGCACGGCGGGACCCCTCGCGGAGGCCGGCTCGGGGTTCGCGAAGCTCGTCGGCGGTCTCGTCTTCGGCGTCGCCCTGACCTTCGTCGTGTTCGCCGGAGCCGAGCTCGTGACGTCGTCGATGCTGACGCTGTCGCAGGGCACCGCGATGCGCGCCGTCCGCCCGGGCCCCGCGCTCGGTGCGATGGGGTTCACACTGGCCGCCAACTTCGTCGGCTCGCTGATCTTCGGGGTGCTCGTCGCCGTCTCGGGGGTGCTGCATTCGAACCAGGCGGCGGGGCGGATGCTGTCGAGCATGCTGGAGGGGAAGGCGGCCGAGTCTCCGGTCGAGCTCTTCGCCCGCGGCATCCTGTGCAACGTGCTCGTGTGCCTCGGGATCTGGATGTGCGCGCGGCTCACGTCCGATGTCGCGAGAATCATGGTGATCTTCGCCGCGATCCTCGCTTTCATCGCCTCCGGCTTCGAGCACGTCGTCGCGAACATGACGACCTACACGCTCGGCCTTCTCGCCGGCGACCCCAACGCGACGTGGGCGCTCTTCGCGAGCAATGTGCTGTGGGTCGGCCTCGGCAATCTCGTCGGCGGTGCCCTGGTCGTCGGGCTGGGCTACTGGGCGATCGCCGGCAGACCCCGGGTTGGGGCAGCAGAGTCGAAGCCCGTCGCCACGGCCAAGCCCGTCGCGGCCGTCATCCCGTTCGGCTCGCGCACTCCTGCCTCGGTCCGTCGGCGCGCGCCCGTCGCCACGACGACCCTCACGGTGTCGACGTCATCCGTGGCCGTCGGCTACAACTGACTCAGCCCGCGCCGGTTCACCACAACGTCGCAGATGACCGCAGCGTCGGACCGGATCAGCGGGTCGCGTCCGGCGTTGTGGTGATCTGCGACGCTGCGGCGGCGGCTGCCGCGAGACCCGCCGCATAGCCGGCCTCCCACGCCTCGCGCGCGCCGGTGTGGAACAGGTCGCGCTCGGCGGCGCGGACGATGCTGCGGGCCCCCGGCAGGTCGAGGTCGCCCACGAGGTCGGGGCGTCCGCGCACGATGGCGACCGGGATCCCGGTCGTCTTGCGCTTGACGAGATCGGCGGCGGCGGCGAGTTCGTCCGCGGCGCACGGGAGTGTGACGACGAGGGGCCGGCCCGCGGCATCCGCCTGCCCCCGGTAGTCCTCGAAGACGCGGATGCCGGCGGCGCCGATCGCGCTGTCGGTCTGGCCGTCGCGCCACGCGCGGCCGAGCGTGTCCGACACGATGACCCCCACCGTCGCGTCGGTCGCGGTGCGCAGGCCCGCCGCGAGTGCGCGGGCCGAGGCATCCGGATCCACTGGGAGGAGCAGGACCGTCCCCTCCGGGGTGTTGCTCGCGTCGACGCCTGCGGCCGCGGCGATGATCCCGAGCCGGCTCTCCACGATCCGCACCCCGCCGTCCGCCGAGGTCGCGACGATGCGGACCGTCTCGGCGTCGATCGCCGCCGTCCGATCGTCGGCCGCGATCGTGCGACCCTCGGCCTTCGAGACGATCTTCGACGTCACGACGAGGATGTCGCCGTCGCGCAGCGTGCCGTCCGCCGCGTCCGCGATGAGGGTCACGAGGTCGTCGCCGGCCTGGATCTCGGGGATGCCGCGCAGCGGCACGATCGTCAGTTCGGCGGGTTGCGGCACCACGCCACGGTACCAATCCCGCGCGCCGGGCGAGCCGGTGCAAAGTGCCCCTTGCGGGCGCGCCCGTGAGCCTTAACGATGAGGACACGGCGGGAAACAGGCATGAAACCTTCATGTCCTGGAATACAGAGAACCGACAGGACGCCCGAGCCTGGCGCGAGCACCGACGCAGCGCCCGACCCGACGGCTTGCGACATGGAGGCGGCTATGGCTGTTGTTCGAGCGGCGATCACCCAGACCACCTGGACGGGCGACAAGGAGTCGATGCTCGACAAGCACGAGCAGTTCGCCCGGGATGCCGCATCCCAGGGTGCACAGGTCCTGTGCTTCCAGGAGCTCTTCTACGGCCCCTACTTCGGGATCACGCAGGACAAGAAGTACTACCGCTTCGCGGAGTCGGCCGAGGGCCCGATCGTGCAGCGGTTCGCGGCGCTCGCGAAGGAGCTCGGCCTCGTGACCGTCCTGCCGATCTACGAGGAGGCGCAGACCGGCGTCTACTACAACACGGCCGTCCTGGTCGACGCGGACGGCACGGTGCTCGGGAAGTACCGCAAGCACCACCTGCCACACCTCGACCGGTTCTGGGAGAAGTTCTACTTCCGCCCCGGCAACCTGGGCTATCCCGTGTTCGAGACGGCGGTGGGACGGGTGGGCATGTACATCTGCTACGACCGTCACTTCCCCGAGGGATGGCGTGAGCTCGGCCTCAACAACGCGCACATGGTGTTCAACCCCAACGCGACCAAGCCCGGGTTGTCCAACCGGCTGTGGGAGATCGAGGGACCGGCCGCGGCCGTCGCGAACGGCTACTTCGTGCTGCAGCCCAACCGCGTCGGGCGCGAGGACAACGAGTACGGCGACCTCGCCGTCGACTTCTACGGCACGAGCCAGGTCATCGACCCCCGCGGCAACTTCGTCGGAGAGCGCGGCTCGGGCGAGCACGAGGAGGTCCTCGTGCGCGACCTCGACCTGAACATGGTGCTCGAGATGCGCGACGACTGGCAGTTCTATCGCGACCGCCGGCCGGACTCGTACACCCAGATCGCGCAGCCGTGATCTCGACGAGCGCAACAACCGGAGACTGACATGGCAACCACATTCATCAAGGGCGGCACCGTGGTGTCGGCGACCGGCCGCAGCGAGGCGGACGTCCTGATCGACGGCGAGACGATCGTCGCGGTGCTGGCGCCCGGGTCGCAGCTTCTCGGAACGGATGTCGCGGCATCCGTCGACACCGTCATCGACGCGACCGGCAAGTACGTGATCCCGGGCGGCATCGATGCGCACACGCACATGCAGCTGCCGTTCGGCGGCACGTCGGCCAGCGACACGTTCGAGACCGGCACGCGCGCCGCCGCGTGGGGCGGCACCACGACGATCATCGACTTCGCCGTGCAGACGTACGGGACGAAGGTGCAGGACGGGCTCGCCAAGTGGCACGAGCTCGCGGCCGGCAACTGCGCGATCGACTACGGGTTCCACCAGATCATCGGCGGCATCGACGAGGAGTCGCTGAGGTTCATGCCGACGCTCATCGACGAGGGCATCACGAGCTTCAAGCTCTTCATGGCCTACCCGGGTGTGTTCTACTCCGACGACGCGCAGATCCTGCAGGCAATGCAGGTCTCGCGCGACACGGGCCTGCTCACGATGATGCACGCCGAGAACGGGCCGGCCATCGACGTGCTCGCAGGACAGCTCGTCGAGCAGGGCAAGTCGTCGCCCTACTTCCACGGCATCGCCCGCGCGTGGCAGATGGAGGAGGAGGCGACGCACCGCGCGATCATGCTCGCCGACGTCACGGGTGCGCCGCTCTACGTCGTGCACGTGAGCGCGAAGCAGGCCGTCGAACAGCTCGCGTGGGCCCGCGACAGAGGGCAGAACGTGTTCGGCGAGACGTGCCCGCAGTACCTCTACCTCTCGCTCGAGGAGCAGCTCGGCGCGTCGAGCGACGAGTGGGGCGACTTCGAGGGCGCGAAGTGGGTGTGCTCGACGCCGCTGCGCTCGCGGGCCGAAGGTCACCAGGACCACATGTGGCAGGCTCTGCGCACGAACGACCTGCAGATGGTGTCGACCGACCACTGCCCGTTCTGCATGAAGGACCAGAAGGAGCTCGGGCTCGGCGACTTCCGAAAGATCCCGAACGGCATCGGCTCGATCGAGCACCGCATGGACCTCATGTACCAGGGCGTCGTGACCGGCAGGATCACGCTGGAGCGCTGGGTCGAGCTCACCTCGACGACTCCGGCGCGGATGTTCGGGCTGTACGGCCGCAAGGGCGTCATCCAGCCCGGCGCCGACGGCGACATCGTCGTGTACGACCCTCAGGGTCACACGTCGATCGGCCTCGGCAAGACGCATCACATGAACATGGACTACTCGGCGTGGGAGGGCTACGAGATCGACGGCCACGTCGACACCGTCCTCTCGCGCGGCAAGGTCATCGTCGACGGCGGCGAGTACCTCGGATCGAAGGGCGACGGACGCTACCTCAAGCGCGGCCTGTCGCAGTACCTCCTGTGACGGGTATGCATGTCTCACTTCCGGCGGGTGGGAAGGGCTCCATCCCACCGGAAGTGAGACACGCTCGGCCGAGATCGGGACACGCTCCCGCAGCACGGGATGAAGGAGGCGAATGACCATGGACTTCGGAGTCGTCCTGCAGACCAATCCGCCGGCCTCGCGCACGGTCCAGCTCGCGAAGCTCGCCGAGGCGCACGGGTTCAGCCACGTGTGGACCTTCGACTCCCACCTGCTGTGGCAGGAGCCGTACGTCATCTACTCCGCGATCCTCGCCGAGACGAACCGCATCACGGTCGGGCCCTTCGTGACGAACCCGTCGACGCGGGACTGGACTGTGACGGCATCCGTCTTCGCGACGCTCAACGAGATGTACGGCAACCGGACGATCTGCGGCATCGGCCGCGGGGACTCGGCGGTCCGGGTCACGAACGGGCAGCCGGCGTCGCTCGCCGAGGTGCGCGAGGCCATCCACGTCATCCGTGAGCTCGCGAATTCGCGGCCGGTCGAGTACAAGGGCTCGACGCTGCAGTTCCCGTGGAGCCGCGGCTCGAGCCTGGACGTGTGGGTCGCCGCATACGGCCCGCTCGCCCTGAAGCTCGCCGGCGAGGTCGGCGACGGCTTCATCCTCCAACTCGCGGATGTCGACATCGCGGCGTGGATGATCAAGAGCGTCCGGGATGCCGCGGCCAATGTCGGCCGCGACCCCGACTCGCTCGCCTTCTGCGTCGCCGCGCCCATGTACATCGGCGACGACTGGCAGCACATGCGCGACCAGTGCCGGTGGTTCGGCGGCATGGTGGGCAACCACGTCGCCGACATCGTCGCGAAGTACGGCGCGCACGGCGCCGTCCCGGACGCCCTGACGGAGTACATCGCGGGCCGCACCGGCTACGACTACAACACGCACGGCCGCGCCGAGAACGACCACGTCGACTTCGTGCCGGACGCGATCGTGGACCGCTTCTGCATCCTCGGGACGGCCGAGGAGCACATCGCGAAGCTCCAGCAGCTGCACGCCCTGGGCGTGACCCAGTTCGCCGGCTACCTCCAGCACGACAACAAGGAGGAGACGCTGCGCGTCTACGGGGAGCGCGTCATCCCGGCGATCTCCGAGCACGTCACGGCGAAGTCATGACGGCGCCGCCCCACGACCCGGCGCCGACGGGCGCCGTCATCGCCGACGCGCCCGTCGCCGAGGCGATGCTGCCGCCGCGGAGGCGGCGCGGCCGGCGCTCGCGCAGCGGGATCGTATGGGGTGTCCTGGGCGTCCTGGCCGTCATGGCGCTGTGGGAGCTGTACAAGTTCGTCGGCCCGGACGAGGGCGTCGTGCTGGGCGGGACGGGGGACGCCGGCTCGGGCGTCATGATCCTGCCGCGCACGCACGACCGCGCCATGCCCCACGTGTGGGACATGGGCGCGCGCCTGTTCGCGCCCACGAGCGGCGGCGACACTCCGGCGCTGTGGGTGACGGTCGTCGGGGCGGGCCTCGTGACACTCGGGATCGCGGCCGTCGGATGGGTCATCGGCGTCACGGTCGGCGCCGTCCTCGGCGCCGTCATGCAGCGCTGGCAGCTCGCCGAATGGGGACTCCTGCCCTGGATCGTCGTGAGCCAGACGGTGCCGCTCATCGCCTTCGCACCCGTCGTCAACGCGATCGGCAATCAGATCGACCGCGACGTCGCGCCCTGGCCGCAGTGGCTGTCGGTCGCGCTCATCGCGTCCTACCTCGCGTTCTTCCCTGTCGCGATCGGCATGCTGCGCGGTCTCGGGGCGCCGGATCGCATCCACCTCGACCTCATGCGCACCTACGCGGCGGGCTACTGGTCGACGCTGTTCCGGCTGCGGCTGCCCGCGGCCGTCCCGCACCTGCTGCCGGCGCTGCGGCTCGCCGCCGCGAGCGCCGTCGTCGGCGCCGTCGTGGCCGAGGTGTCCATCGGGATGCGCGGCGGGATCGGCCGCATGCTCATCCAGCTCGCGGGCCAGGCCTCGAGCGACCCAGCCGCGCCGTGGGGCCCGACGCTCGGAACGATCCTGCTCGGCCTCGTCGCGGCCGGCGCGATCGCGATCCTCGGCTGGACCCTCCAGAACTACCGCAGAGGTGAGGAGACCGGATGACCGCAATTCGAGAGCCTCAGGGGTCGGGAGAGCCTCAGGGATCGGCGGTTCGTCCGGCAACGGCCGACGAGCGCCGTCCGGCCGTGACAGCGGTGGGCGTCGGCAAGACGTTCGCGACGAAGGCGGGGGATGTCGTCGCCCTGACGGACGTCCGCCTGGACGTCGCGGCGGGGGAGTTCGTCTCGCTCATCGGCCCCTCGGGGTGCGGCAAGTCCACGCTCCTGCGCCTCATCGCCGACCTCGACGACACCACCACGGGGACGCTCGAGATCTTCGGCAAGCCTGCGCGAACGGCGCGGCTCGACCAGGACTACGGCATCGCCTTCCAGCAGGCGGGGCTGCTGCCGTGGCGCACGGTCGCCGGAAACATCGCTCTGCCGCTCGAGCTGCAGAGCGGCGGCAAGGTCGAGCGCGCCGCCCGTGTGCAGGAGCTCGTCGAGCTCGTGGGCCTCTCCGACTTCGCCGACCGGTACCCCGACCAGCTCTCCGGAGGGATGCAGCAGCGCGTCGCGATCGCGCGGGCGCTGGCGTCGCGCCCCCGTCTGCTGCTCATGGACGAGCCGTTCGGAGCGCTCGACGAGATGACGCGCGAATACCTGCAGGGAGAGCTCACGCGGATCGCGGGAGAGACGGGCGCCGCCGTCGTGTTCGTGACGCACTCGATCCCTGAAGCGGTGTTCCTCTCCGACCGCGTGGTCGTCATGAGCCCCCGACCTGGACGCATCACCGACGTCCTGCCGATGGGGCTCGGAGCGCGGCGGACGGAGGGCCTGCGCGAGTCGCCGGAGTTCTTCGAGCGCGTCACGGCGGTGCGCGAAGCGCTGCACGGCACTCCCGTCGAGAGGGCGAACGAGCGATGACGACCGCGACCCCTCGGCAGGCTCGGGGACCGATGGTCGCCCGCACCCTTCCGCGGTGGCTGCGGTGGGTCGCCCCGCTCGTCGTCGGGCTCATCGGGCTCGTCGTGTGGGGGGCGTGGGTCGCCTCGGGCACGGCTCCGCGCATGCTGCCGAGCCCCGTCGCGATCCTCCAGGAGTTCGTCCTGCGCTGGAACATCATCTCCGCCGACATGGCGGTCACCGCGACGAACGCGTTCGTCGGCCTCGTGGCCGGATCCCTTCTCGGGATCGTCCTGGCCGGGCTCGCGGCATCGGTCAAGCCGATCGACGGGATGCTGGCACCCCTCGTCGCGGCGATCGCGGTCGTGCCGATCGTCGCGATCACGCCCATCCTCAACACGATGTTCGGCGCGTCGAGCCAGTTCGGACGCCAGATGGTCGCCGCGATCGCCGCGTTCATCCCCGTCTTCGTCAACGTGCTGCGCGGCCTCCGGCAGTCCCGGCCCGTGCACCGGGACGTCTTCCGCGCCTCGGCCGCGACCAGCGCGCAGACGTTCCGCAAGCTGACGCTGCCGACGGCACTGCCGTACCTCATGACGGGCCTGCGGATCGCGGCATCGGTCGCCGTCATCTCGGCCCTAGTCGCGGAGTACTTCGGCGGGCCGGCGGACGGCGTCGGAACGGCGATCGCGACCTACGCGAAATCGGGGCGCGCGGCGCTCGCGTGGGCGTACGTCTTCGGCGGCATCCTCATCGGACTCGTCTTCTTCCTCGTCACCTCGCTCCTCGAGCGTCTCGTCACGAGGCGGCAGCCGGCCTGAGCCGGCAGGTCGACGTGCTCACCCGGCCGTCGAGCACCCACCACCAGGAAAGGAACAGCATGAGACACAGCATCCGTCGCGGCCTCGCCGCCGCGTCCACCGTCGCCATCGCATCGCTCGCGCTCGCGGCCTGCTCGGGTTCCGGTTCACCGGACGAGACGGACTCGCCGGACGACGGCGACTTCGAGCCGCTCACGTCGATCAGGCTCCAGCTGCAGTGGCTGCCGCAGGCCCAGTTCGCGGGCTACTACCTCGCGCAGGAGAAGGGCTACTTCGAGGAGGAGGGCTTCGACGAGGTCGAGATCATCCCGTCCGGCGGCGACATCGTCCCCCAGGACGCGCTCGTCGCGGGCGACGCCGACTTCGCCATCGCGTGGGTGCCGAAGGTCCTCGGGACGCTCGAAGGAGCCGGCGTCGAGCTCACCGACATCGCGCAGGTGTTCCAGAAGTCCGGGACGCTGCAGGTCTCGTGGGCCGGCGACGGCATCTCGAGCGTCGCCGACTTCGAAGGCAAGAAGATCGGCTCGTGGGGCTTCGGCAACGAGTGGGAGATCTTCGCCGCGATGGCCGCCGAGGGCCTCGACTCGACGACGGTCTCGATCACGACTCAGGGCTTCGACATGAACGCCCTCCTCGACAGGGACGTCGACGCCGCGCAGGCGATGACGTACAACGAGTGGGCGCAGATCCTCGAGGTCGTCAATCCCGACACGGGCGAGCTCTACCAGCCCGAGGACTTCGACGTCGTCTCGTACGAGGACACCGAGGGCGCCATGCTTCAGGACGCCATCTGGGCCGACACCGAGCGCCTCGAAGACCCGGCCTACGCCGACGCCGCCGTGCGCTTCCTCAAGGCCATCACGAAGGGCTGGCTGTTCGCGCGCGACAACCCCGAGGAGGCGGCCGAGATCGTCTACGACATCGCCGCGAACGCCGAGGCGGCCTTCCCCGTCGGCCCCGTCCACCAGCTGTGGCAGATGAACGAGGTCAACAAGCTCATCTGGACGGGCGCCGACTTCGGCGTCGTCGACCAGGCGGCGTGGGACAAGACCGTCGCCGGCGCGCTCTCGGCCGTCAACCAGGACGGCCTCAACCTCATTACGACCGAGCCGTCCGACACGGCGTACTCCAATCAGTACATCGAGGCGGCGCTGGCCGCGCTCGCGGACGAAGGCGTCGACGTGTCGGGGGACTACACCCCGATCGACGTGACCCTCACCGAGGGCGGGCAGTAGGACGGATGCCGCCTACCGGCCGTGCCCCCGGGGTCCGGCCGGTACGCGGCCCGTCGACCCACATGTCCCCCGAGAGCGCGAGAATGGCAGACATGACCATGAGCGAAGCCACCACGGATCTGGATGAGCTGACGGCGCGGCTCGACCGCGAGTACGTCTTCCATTCGTGGTCGGCGCAGGGGGCGCTCTCGCCCGTCGTCATCGCGGGCGGCTCGGGCAGCACCGTGTGGGACCACGCGGGCAAGCGCTACCTCGACTTCTCGAGCCAGCTCGTCAACGTCAACATCGGTCACCAGCATCCCGCCGTCGTAGACGCGATCCACCGCCAGGCCGACCTCCTCGCGACGATCGGCCCGTCGGCGGCGAACCTCGCCCGCGGCGAAGCGGCCAAGCGCATCGTCGCCCGCGCGCCGGAGGGCTTCGCGAAGGTCTTCTTCACCAACGGCGGCGCCGACGCGATCGAGAACGCCATCCGCATGGCGCGCCTGCACACGGGCCGCGACAAGGTCCTCTCGACGTACCGCTCGTACCACGGCAACACGGGCGCCGCGATCGTCGCGACGGGAGACTGGCGCCGCGTGCCCAACGAGTTCGCGCGCGGTCACGTGCACTTCTTCGGCCCGTACCTCTACCGCTCGGAGTTCTGGGCGACGACGCCCGAGGAGGAGGGCGCCCGCGCGCTGCACCACCTCGAGCGCGTCATCCAGTCCGAGGGGCCGGCCTCGATCGCCGCGATCCTGCTCGAGTCCGTGCCCGGGACGGCCGGCATCCTCATTCCGCCGCCCGGGTACCTCGCGGGTGTCCGCGCGCTCGCCGACAAGTACGGCATCCTCCTCATCCTCGACGAGGTCATGGCGGGCTTCGGACGCACGGGGCGCTGGTTCGCGTTCCAGGGCTACGACGTCGTTCCCGACCTCATCACCTTCGCGAAGGGCGTCAATTCGGGCTACGTGCCCGTCGGCGGCGTCATCATCCCGGAGCCCATCGCGGCGACCTTCGACGAGCGCGTCTTCCCCGGCGGCCTGACCTACAGCGGCCATCCGCTCGCGGCCGCGTCGATCGTCGGGGCGCTGGACGCGATGGAGTCCGAGGGCATCGTCGACAACGCGCGCCGGGTCGGTGCCGAGGCGATCGGACCAGGCCTGCTCGAGCTCGCAGAGCGACACGAGGCGATCGGCGAGGTCCGCGGCGAGGGCGTCTTCTGGGCGCTCGAGCTCGTCGCCGACCGCGAGACCCGAGAGCCGCTCTCCGCCGCCGGAATCGGCAAGGTCAAGGGCGAGCTGGTCGCCCGCGGCCTCCTGCCCTTCGTCGTCGACAACCGCATCCACGTCGTGCCGCCGTGCGTCGTCACCGACGACGAAGTCGCGCAGGCGCTCTCGATCTACGACGAAGCCTTCGCCGCGGCCCTCTGAACACGGCTGTCGTCATGCCGTCGTTCGTCACATCCTCTGTCTCCACCGCGCTCACGGTCGATGACGCCGAGCGCCTGCTCGCGTCACGCGGCGACGAGTTCGACCGCCTGCTCGCGCTCGCTTCGACGCTGCGCGACGAAGGCCTCGAGGCAGCCGGGCGCCCCGGCGTCATCACGTATTCGCGCAAGGTGTTCGTGCCGCTCACGACGCTGTGCCGCGACCGCTGCCACTACTGCGTCTTCGTCGACACCCCGGGGCAGCTGAAGCTCAAGCGCGCGCCGATGTACATGTCGGACGAGCAGATCCTCCGCGTCGTCCGCGCGGGGGCGGAGCTCGGGTGCAAGGAGGCTCTCCTCACCCTCGGCGATCGCCCCGAGGACCGCTGGCCCGAGGCTCGCGCGTGGCTCGACGAGCACGGCTTCGCCTCGACGCTGGACTATGTCGGCCATGCGGCGCGCCTCATCACGGCCGAGACGGGACTGCTCGCGCACCTCAACCCCGGCGTCATGACGGCGTCCGAGCTGGCTGCGCTGAGGCCGACGGCGCCGTCGATGGGCATGATGCTCGAGACCACGTCGCGCGCGATCTACGAGCAGCCCGGCGGTGCCCACTACGGCTCTCCGGACAAGGACCCTGCCGTCCGGCTGCAGGTCGTCGCGGATGCCGGAGCCGCCGGCATCCCGTTCACGACCGGCATCCTCGTCGGCATCGGAGAGACCGTCCGCGACCGCGCCGAGTCGCTCATCGCGCTGCGCGACCTGCACGCCGAGCACGGCCACGTGCAGGAGGTCATCGTCCAGAACTTCCGCGCGAAGCCGGGCACCGCGATGCGGTCGGCACCGGATGCCGAGCTGCTCGAGTACCTCGCGACGGTCGCCGTCGCGAGGATCGTGCTCGGCCCGCGCATGCGCATCCAGGCCCCGCCGAACCTCAGCGACCCGGCCGAGCTCGACCTGCTCGTCCGCGCCGGCGTCGACGACTGGGGCGGCGTGTCGCCCCTCACGGCGGACCACGTCAATCCCGAACGCCCGTGGCCGCACCTCGACGACCTCGCGACGCTGACCGCGGCATCCGGATTCGACCTGCAGGAGCGGCTCACGGCGCATCCCGAGTTCGTGCGCGACGCGGACCGGTGGATCGACGCGGGCCTGCACGACGCCGTGGCCCGGCTCGCGGATCCCGAGACGGGACTGGCGATGACGGATGCTGTCCACCCGGCGCCGCCCGCGGGCTACCCCCGGTCGTTGAGCGCCCTTCGACTCGCTTCGCTCGCTCAGGAACCGCGATTCAGCGAGACGAAACGCGCCGAACCCGCCGATCACGTCTTGCCCGCTGGCTCGGGCGTTTCGTCTCTTCGCTCCGCTCCTCGCTCAACGACCGGTGATTCGGCCCTCGGCCGCCTCGCCGCGCGCGCGGCCGACGACCCCACCGCGCTCGACGACGCCGAGTGGGAGGCGCTCCTCACTGCGACGGGGGACGACCTCGAGGCTCTCGTGGGCACCGCCGACGACGTCCGCCGCTACACCGTGGGCGAGGCGGTGAGCATGGTCGCCAACCGCAACCTGACGTCGAGCCACCTCCGGTCCGAGCCCGAAGCGCCGCCCGAGTTCGGTCTCGCCGACGCCGCCGCGATCGCGCACGATGCCGCCGACCTCGGCGCCACCGAGCTGTGCGTGCAGGGCGTGCTGCCTCCGACCGAGGACCCCGGGCTGTACCTCGACCTGATCCGCACGATCTCCGCCGCCGAGGCGGGCCTCCACCTGCACGCGTATCGGCCGCAGGATGTCGCGGACCTCTGCGACCGCGCGGGCCTCGGGCTCGACGAGGCGTTCGAAGCGCTCAAGGCGGCGGGCGTCAAGACGGTGCCGGGCACTGGTGTGAAGGTCCTCAGCGAGCGCGTGCGCGCGGAAATCGCCCCGGGCGACCTCGAGATCGATCGATGGATCGAGACGATCACGGCGGCGCACCGCGCGGGGCTGCGCTCGACGTCGGTCCTGTTCTACGGCCACGTCGAGACGGCGGGGGAGCGCGTCGCGCATCTGCGCACGCTTCGAGGGATCCAGGACCGGACGAGCGGCTTCACCGAGTTCGTGCCCATCCCGCTGCCCGGCTATGGCACCCCGCTCGTGGCAGGGCGCGCCCCGGCCGACGAACATCGCGCGATGATCGCCGTCTCGCGGCTCATGCTCGCGGGCAGCATCCGTCACATCCAGATCCCGTGGACGCGGCACGGCCGAGACCTTGCGGTCGAGTTGCTGCGGGCGGGCGGCGACGACCTCGGCGGGACGCTCCTCGACGGCCGCGTGCGCCCCGACACCGGGATCGAGCAGGGCCTCGAGTTCCCGTTCGGCGAGGCCTCGGCACGCGTCGGCCGGATCTTCCGGCCGCTGCGCGAGCGCACGACCGACTACCGCGAGGTGACCCGATGAGCCGCCGGACGGTCGAGGTCGCGATCGTGGGCGCCGGCTTCGCCGGCCTCGCGGCGGCGATGACACTGCGCGACGCAGGCCACGACATCGCTGTGTTCGAGCGCGCCGAGCGGGTCGGCGGCACGTGGCGCGACAACACGTACCCCGGCGTCGCCTGTGACGTCCCATCGCACCTGTACGGCTTCGCGCGGCATCCCGAGCCGAGCTGGTCGGCGGAGTTCGCGCCCGGCGCCGAGATCCAGGCGTACCTCGAGCGCGTCGTCGAGTGCGAGCAGCTCAGGCCCTCGATCACGTTCGGTGCGCCGCTCCTGGACGTCGCGTGGGAGGCCGGTCGTTGGCTCCTGTCGTTCGGCGGAACGAGCCCGTTCGAAATCGACGCCGAAGTCCTCGTCCTCGCGTGCGGGCGCCTCGCCGAGCCGCGCATCCCCGCCGTCGACGGGCTCGAGGCATTCCCTGGGCCGATCTTCCATACGGCACGATGGGATGCCGCGGCCGACCTCGACGGGCGCCACGTCGCCGTCGTCGGCTCCGGCGCGAGTGCCGTGCAGGTCGTGCCCGAGCTCGCGCGCCGGGCCGCGGCCGTCACACTTTTCCAGCGCAGCGCGCCGTGGATCGTCCCCCGCGGCGGGCGCTCGTACACCGCGGAGGAGCGCAAGCGCTTCGCCCAGCATCCCGAGCACCTCGCGGCGCTGCGTGCCCGGCTCGACGCCGAGGGCGAGGCGCGGTTCTCGTCCCGCTCGGGCGGACCGGATGCCGCTGCCGCCCAAGCCGCCGCGTGCGCACACCTCGAGGCCCAGGTCCCGGATCCCGCTCTGCGCGCCCTCCTCACACCCGACTACGCCTTCGGCTGCAAGCGCGTGCTGCTGTCGGACGACTTCTACCCGGCCCTCGCGTCGGGGCGCGTCGCGCTCGAGCCCAGCGCGCTCGCCGCGGTGGACGGGGACGACCTCGTGGCAGCATCCGGAGCCCGCTACGGGGGAATCGACGCCATCGTCCTCGCGACGGGCTTCCAGACGACGCGCCAGCCGTACGCGGCCTTCGTGCGTGGCGAGCACGGCGCGACGCTCGAGGAGCACTGGTCCTGCGGTATGACCTCGTACGCGTCCACCGTCGTGCCCGGGTTCCCGAACCTCTTCGTGCTGAACGGCCCCAACGCCTCGCTCGGCCACACGTCGTCCGTTCTGATGCTCGAGGCGCAGGCCGAGTATGCCGCCGCGGTGCTCGCGCGGCGACCCGCGGGCGGGATCGTGCGTGCGCGTCCCGAGGCGGAGCAGGAGTACACGCGGATGGTCGACGAGCGGGCCGCGGGCACCCCGTGGCTCACGGGCGGATGCCGCAGCTGGTACGTCGACGAGCGCTCGCGCCGGCTCACCCTCGTGTGGCCCGGGACCGTCGCGGACTATCGCGGCGTGCTCGCGGAGGCGGACGGCTCGGAGCTGGAGATCGCGGCGACGCAGACACGGATGCCGGGCGTGCCGGCGGAGAGAGGGCGAGCATGACGGTGCCGATCCGGTTCGGCTACAAGGCCTCGGCCGAGCAGTTCGGGCCGACCGAGCTGCTGGACTACGCGATCCTCGCGGAGGAGGTGGGGTTCGACTCGGTGTTCGTGTCGGACCATCTGCAGCCCTGGCTGCACGAGGGCGGCCACGCCCCGGCATCCGTCCCGTGGCTCGGCGCGCTCGGCGCGAAGACGTCGCGCGTGCTGATCGGCACGTCGGTGCTGACCCCGACGTTCCGCTACAACCCGACCGTCGTCGCGCAGGACTTCGCGACGCTCGGGGTCATGTACCCGGGGCGGGTGATCCTCGGGGTGGGCACGGGTGAGGCGCTGAACGAGGCGAATCTCGGCATCCCGTGGCCCGACCCGCCCGAGCGGTTCCGCCGGCTGAAGGAGTCGATCGGCCTGATCCGGCGGCTGTGGTCGGAGGATCGGGTGAACTTCGAGGGCGAGTTCTACACGACCCGCAACATCACGATCTACGACAAGATGGACGACCCCGTGCCGATCTACATCGGCGCGGCCGGCCCCGCCGCGACGCGGCTGGCGGGCCGGATCGCGGACGGGTTCATCACGACCAGCGGCAAGAAGCGCGAGCTGTACACCGACACGCTGCTGCCTGCCCTTCATGAGGGGCTGCAGAAGGCGGGGCGGCCCGAGGGCGCGATCGACACACTGATGGAGATCAAGGTCTCCTACCACCCTTCGCGCGATGTGGCGATGGAGAAGACCCGGTTCTGGGCGCCGCTCGCGCTCAGCCCCGAGGAGAAGATGGGCGTCGACGACCCCCTCGAGATGCAGCGGCTCGGCGAGGCGCTGCCGATCGAGCGCGCCGCATCCCGGTTCATCGTCTCGGACGACCCCGACGAGCACATCGAGCGCATCGCCTGGTACATCGGGCTCGGCTTCCGCCACCTGGTCTTCCACGACCCCGGCGCCGATCAGGCCGACTTCCTCCGGCGCTACGGCGAAGAGATCCTGCCGCGCCTGCGGGAGCGGTTCTCATGACGATCGCAGACCGCACCGGCTGGACGGTCGTCCTCCCGGTCAAGAACGCCGGTCGCGCGAAGTCGAGGCTCGCGGGGCTGCGGGATGCCGGTCCCGGCCTCGCCCGCGCGATCGCGCTCGACACGATCGAGGCGGTCGCCGCGTGCCAGGCGGTGGCTCGCGTCGTCGTCGTGACCGACGACGACGGGCTGACGGCATCCGTCCCGCCCGGCGTCGTGATCGTCGAGGATCGCGTGCGCAGCGGCCCGAACGCCGCTGTGGAGGCGGCCATGGCGTCGATCCCGGTGTCGCAGCCGCGTGCGGCGCTGCTCGCCGACCTCGCCGCCCTGCGCCCCGGCGAGCTGTCGCACGCGCTGAGGCTCGCCGACGCCGTCGACCGGGGTGTGGTTCCGGATGCCGAGGGCGACGGGTCGACGCTCGTGACGGCGCGCGCGGATGTGCCGTGGGCTTCCGCCTTCGGCGCTTCGTCGCTCCAGCGCCACGTCGCGCTCGGCTGCGCCGTGCTCGATGTTCCCGCCGACTCGACGCTGCGCCGCGACGTCGACACGCCGGACCATCTCGAGGCTGCTGCGGCGCTCGGGCTCGGGCCGCACATGGAGCGCTGGCGGCTCGCCGGCGGCGGCGGCGCGGAACCCGTGCACCACGACATCCGCCTCATCGCCGTCGACATGGACGGGACGCTCCTGGACGGCGAGGGCAACATCCCGGACGAGCTGTGGCCGTTGCTGGACGAGCTCGACGAGCGCGGCATCCTCTTCGCGCCCGCGAGCGGACGCCAGCTCGCGACCCTCCGACGATCGTTCGACCACGCCCGCGACGATGTCGTATACATCGCCGAGAACGGCGCGTACGTCGTCCGAGGCGATGCCGAGATCGGCTCGGACGCGATGGATGCCCAGTTCGCGGCATCCGTCGTCCACCGCGTGCGGGAGCTCGTGGCCGAGGGCTTCGACGCGGGGCTCGTCGTGTGCGGCAAGCGGTCGGCGTACATCGAGCGGAAGGATGCCGCGTTCCTCGAGGAGTGCGAGAAGTACTACGCGAAGCTCGAGGTCGTCGACGATCTGCTCCAAGCCGACGACCAGGTGCTCAAGCTCGCGATCTTCGACTTCGCCGTCGCCGAGACCTCGACGGCGCCGCGCCTGGCCGACCTGCGCGAGACGCATCAGGTCGTCGTGTCGGGGCAGCACTGGATCGACGTCATGAACCTCGGCGTCAACAAGGGCGTCGCGCTCGAGCGGCTGCAGGCGGCGCTCGGCGTCACACGCGAGCAGACCGCCGCGTTCGGCGACTACCTCAACGACCTCGAGCTCATGGATGCCGCCGGCTACTCGTTCGCCATGGCCAACGCGCACCCCGACGTGCTGGCCCGGGCCCGCCACCAGGCCCCGTCGAACCTCGAGCGCGGCGTGCTCACGACCATCCGGCGGCTCCTGGACGGGCATCCTCTCGAGGCGTAGGCGCCACTGGGCGCCCGCCGTCGGCGGGGGAGGGGCAGGATGGGAGGATGCCCACGATTCCCACTGTGAAACTCAACGACGGCACGGCATTCCCGGAGCTCGGACTCGGCACCTACAACCTGCGCGGTGACGAAGGGACCGACTCCATCGTCGCGGCGATCTCCAACGGCTACCGGCTGCTGGACTCGGCGGTCAACTACCAGAACGAACCCGAGGTCGGCGCCGCCGTGCGCCGGGCCGGCGACGAGCTGGGGGTCGCGCGCGACGAGCTCATCGTCACGACGAAGATCCCCGGCCGGGACCACGGCTACGACGCGAC
The DNA here is from genome assembly GCF_040632175.1 of Microbacterium sp. NPDC019599. Lineage (NCBI taxonomy): Bacteria > Bacillati > Actinomycetota > Actinomycetes > Micrococcales > Microbacteriaceae > Microbacterium > Microbacterium sp. NPDC019599. The sequence continues at coordinate 637,484 of NZ_JBEYBL010000002.1, read as the reverse complement.
CATGGCGAGCGCGGAGAAGTCGCTGGCCTCGCTCGGACTCGAGCGCATCGACCTGTACCTCATCCACTGGCCGAACCCGAGCGTCGGCAAGTACCTCGAGACGTGGCAGGCGATGATCGCGCTGCGCGAGGGCGGCCTCGTCGGCTCGATCGGCGTCTCGAACTTCACCGAGGCGATGCTCACGCAGCTCATCGATGAGACGGGCGTCACGCCCGCCGTCAACCAGGTCGAGCTGCACCCCTACTACCCCCAGGCGGCCCTGCGGGCGTTCCACGTCGAGCACGGCATCCGCACCGAGAGCTGGAGCCCCCTCGCCCGCCGCTCCGAGCTGCTGAGCGAGTCCGTCGTCGGCGAGGTTGCGGCGGCGCACGGCGTGTCGCCGACCCAGGCGGTGCTGCGCTGGCACGTGCAGCTCGGCTCGACGCCGATCCCGAAGTCGGCCGACCCGGCGCGCCAGATCGAGAACGCGGACGTCTTCGGATTCGAGCTCACGGATGACGAGGTCGCGGCGATCTCGGCGCTCGAGCGCGGCCGACTGTGGGACGGCGACCCGAACCACCACGAGGAGATGTAGGGACTTCCCGGCCGCGGCGGACGTGCGCGAACCGGCATCGAATCTCCAGAACTTCTGGTGATTCGGCGCCGAATCGCCAGATCTTCTGGCGGCTCGGCACCGGTGCGACGTGCGGGGCCGGTCAGGTCCCTCGCGCGAGCGCCGCGATCCACTCCTGGAAGGTCTGCACGCCGAGGACCGCGTCCGGTCCCGGGAGGAGCGAGCCGTCGCGCTGGGCGCGTCCGAGCGCGCCGGGAACGAGCCCTGGGATGATCAGGCCCCGCTCGCCCGCGGCTTTCGCGTACGCGCGCACCATGTGGCCGAGGTCCTCCTCGCGCGGACCTGCGAAGTCGGGGGCGCGGCCCTCCACGGGGTCGGCCTCCACGAGATCGACGAGGCGCGCGCCGACTTCCCGCACCGCGACGGGCTGCGTGCGGCCGCGCGGAGCGAGGTGGACCGGGCCAGCCTTCGCGAAGCCCCACACCTGCCGGGCGAACTCGTGGAACTGCGTCGCGCGGGCGATCGTGAACGGGATGCCGCCACCCGCCGTCGCGCGCTCCTGAGCGACCTTCCCGGCATAGAGCGCGAACCCCGGCACGCGGTCGCACCCGACGATCGAGAGGACGACGATCCGTCGCACCCCGGCGCGGCGGCCCTCGGTCGTGAGGGATCGCGTGACGGCCTGGTGGAACTCGGTGGGATCGTCCTTGCCCTGGACGCCGGACGCGTCGATGACAGCATCCACGCCGTCCAGCGCTGCGGCGACGCCCGATCCCCGCACGAGGTCGACACCTGCCGAGCGCGCCAGCACGACGACGTCATGCCCGCGATCGCGCGCGGCGACCACCGCCGCAGCTCCTGCCTGACCGGTTCCACCTGCGACGGCGATCCTCATGGGTGCTGCTCCTTTACACGGCGATCGGACGGGGATGCATGGCATCCTCGCCCGACGCTACCGGTGCCGGAGCACCGTCACGTGGCGTGCAGGATCTCGCAATCCGAACCGGGTGAGAGGATCGCCTCGTGCCCGTCGTCGAAGCGCACGACCAGCAGGGGGTCCGACTCGTGGCCGCGGATCTCGACGACCTCGCCGGTCCGCTCCGCCATCCCTACCGCACGTCCGTGGATCAGCACCCGGTCGCCCACTGTGGCTCGCATGGCACACCTCCTGCCGTCACGATACGACGGCAGGCGCCCGAGCGGAACGCCTAGAGCCGCGCTCCGTCATCATCGTCGTCGTACAGGTCGGGCGCGCGGCCGCGCCAGGACTCGTACGCCATGAGCCACCCGATCGACACGACGGCCGCGATCATGAGTCCCAGCAGCAGGCTGCCGAGAACGAGGCCGACGAGCGCCCCCGCGGCGAGCAGCACGATCGTGCCGATGAGCCACTGCTTGCGCCCGCGGGGCCAGCCCCGCCGCGGACCGCCGTCGCTCGATTGCGTCATGCCGCCAGCCTAGGGGTGCGGCTGCGCCGCAGCGCGCCGCAGGCCGTCCGTCACCGCCTGGGGCGCTGCAGCCCGCGCGCCGAGGGCGCTCCACCGCAAGCCGAGGGCGCTGCAGCCCGCGCGCCGAGGGCGCCCCACCTCGAGCCGGCCGCCGAGGGCGCTGCAGCCCGCGCGCAGAGGGCGCGTCACCGCGAGCCGGGGGCGCCCCGCCGCGAGCCGGGGGCGCCCCACCTCGCGCCGAGGGCGCCCCACCTCGAGCCGAGGGCGCGTCACCGCGAGCCGGGGCGCGTCACCGCGAGCCGGGGGCGCCCCACCGCGAGCCGGCCGCGCTGCCGCAGGCCGTCCGTCACCGCCTGGGGCGCTGCAGCCCGCGCGCCCGGGCCTGGCGCGCCGCGGACCGCGCGCCACGGCCTGGCCCGCCGCTGCCGGCCGGCCAACGGTTCACGGCCGGCGACAGCATCCCGTCTCACTCCTGCGCGGGGCTGTACGCCACCATCCAGTCGATCCCGAACTTGTCGGTGAGCATGCCGAAGCGACCGCCCCACGGCGGCGTCTCGTACGGCATCTTGACAGTGCCGCCGGCCGACAGGGCGTCCCAGAAGCCCTGGAGCATGGCCTCGTCGTCGCCGCTCACCGAGATCGAGCTGCCACCCGGCTCGCGGTACGGCATGCTCGACGGCGTGTCGGACGCCATGAGCACGAAGCCGTCGGGGCTCGTGAGCTGCGAGTGCATCACAAGGTCCTTCTCGGCGGGGTCCTGCACCATGCCCTCGTAGTCGCCGAAGGTCGAGATCTGCAGGTCGCCGCCGAAGACGCTCTGGTAGAACTCGATCGCGTCGCGGGCGTTGTCCTTGAAGGACAGGTAGGGGTTCAGGCTGGGCATCGCGTCTCCTGTGCTCGTCGGTTCGGGATGCCGCTCCGGCCCGCGGCGCGTCCCAGTGTCGTCGGGGCCTCCGACATCCGCAAGAGGTCAGGCCGAGGGCGAGGTGGCCCGCGCCGCGACCCACTCGACGGCGGTCTCCAGGTCCTCGAGCTTGAACAGGCGGAACTCCGCCGGCAGGAGGAACGCGAGCCCCTGCACGATCTCGCCGATGACCTTGTGGTGCGTCACGAGAGCGACGCGGCCCCAGCTGTTCTCGGGCTTGCCCTCCATCAGCGCGTCCTGCCACAGGGCGCTCAGGGAGTACCGATCGAACTCCTTGCCCAGGACGAGCACGAGGTCGACCTTCTTGCCCGCGGCGATCTGCGCATCCACGGCCGGGTTGAGCACGGTGCGGTAGTCGGACGCCTCGACGGTGCCGACGGCGCGGAAGCCGAGGACGCCGGGCGGGAGGTCGGGAAGAGGCTCGATCATGGCATCATCCTGTCGTCCCGCGCCATCCGCCGGTAGGCGCTTGACTCAGCGCGCGCGATGGTCCTCGGGGTGCAGGCGCGGCCCGCGCCGCGCCTCGTGCACGCCGCTCGCGCCGATGAGGCGGATGACGCGCTGCCGGTGACCCGGCCACGAGGCCAGGAGTTCCAGCATCCCGTCGTCGTCGACCCGCCGCCCCGTCAGCGCGTAGCCGACCTCGTGAGCGAGGTGGTAGTCGCCGACGCTCACTGCATCGGGGTCGCCGTAGGCGCGGATGCGCGTCTCGGCGCTCGTCCACGGGCCGATGCCGGGCAGCGACGTGAGGACGCGCTCGCGGTCCTCTCCGGCCGTGACGGACGAGACGGCGCGCACGATGGACTCGCCGCGCTGCGCCGCCGCGACGACCGTCCGGGACTGCGGAGGCTCGAGCCCCGCACGATGCCACGCCCAGGACGGGATGCCGCGCCACCCCTCGATGGTCGGCGGCGCGAACATCGGCTTGGGCGTGGGGCCCGGCGTCCGCTCGCCGAACCACGTCACGATGCGCCGCCATGCGCCGAACGCCTGCATGCCCGTGACCTTCTGCTCGAAGATCGCGCTCGCGAGGGCATCGAAAAGGAGGTCGGTGCGGCTGAGGCGCAGGCCGGGCGTCCGGTGGTGCGCATCCGCGATGAGGGGATGGATGCCGGCATCGAAGTCGTCCGGGTCGTCCTCGGCGCCGCACAGCGCGGGAAGCTGCGCGAGCGCCCAGTCGGCACCCGGGCCCCAGGCGGCGCCGCGGATCGCCCCGCAGGCGGATTCGCGCAGAGCGAGTGTCGCGACACCGTCCGGCGTGCGACTCGCGCGCCAGATCACGGACCCGGCCACCGTCATGGTCGGGTCTCCCGCACCGCGGCGCTGGTACAGCACCGTGCGGCCCAGATCGAGCGGTCGCTGCGGCCGATACTCCGTCTCGAGCGGACTTCCGTGAGCGGGTGCGCTCTCGACCCCGCGTGCGCCGCTCTCGGCTCGATCGCCGCCGCGCGCGGCCGGCAGCGACCGGATGCGCGACAGCGAGGTTGTCATGGCCTCACCCTACGCGCCGGACTCCGACATCCCGACCCGCGGCGCCGGCCCCTGCACGCCAGACCGGCATCGAGCGGCCGAGATACCCGAACTTCTGGCATCTCGACGCCGATTCGCCAGAAGTTGTGGCATCTCGACGCGCCGGGCCGCGGCATCCGTCCCGCCCGGCCCTCGAGCGCTCGCGCCCGAGTGGCCCGCCGCTCGCGGCCGAGATACCCGAACTTCTGGCATCTCGACGCCGATTCGCCAGAAGTTCTGGCATCTCGCCGCGCCGGGCCGGAGCCCCCGGCAGCCCCGCCCGTCGGCCCGCCCGCAAACGCCCCGGCCCTCACTCCGGGATGGGCGCGTCCTCCCGCGTCCGGCGCACCAGGGGATGCCGGCGGTCCTCGACCGGCCGAGGTCCGGCCCGCGTCGGGTCCGGAGCCTGGATACCGAGCGCCTCGGCCGGGCCGCCCGGGACCACGCGCAGGTCGCGGGCAGCGGCATCCCGGAACCCGGGATCGGCGAAGACGGAATGGGCGTCCCGCCCCGCCGCGAGCCAGACCTCGTCGGCGGGCTCGCGGAGCTCCCACTCCATCGCACCGGAGTACCCGCCGTTGGCCGCGAAGCGAGCACCCGGAACGGGACTCGCGTCCCAGTAGAGGTTGAGGTCGCTGTCGAGGGTCAGGTTGCGGATGTCGCGGTGGTCCTGCCGGCCCGCGAAGGCGGGCGTGCCGGCCCCCACGACGATGTTGCGCTCGAACGTGAACGGCCGGTGCGCCTCGGGCTTCGTGACGGCGACCTGGCTCTCCCCGCCGTACGCGAAGACGTTGTGCCGCACGGTGTTCTCTCGGCCGTAGTTGACGTGGAAGGCCTGGTGGCTGCAGTCGTGCACCGTGTTGCCCTCGACGACGACGTGCGATGAGCCCTGGTCGAGGTAGATGCCCCAGCCCCCGTAGTTGCGGCACCGCACATGGTGCACGTGGTTGCCGCGCACGAGCGTGCCCGGTGCGATGCCGAGCAGGTAGATCGCGCCGGTGTCGTTGAGCCGGCCCTGCCCGATGTCGTGCACGTGGTTGAACGCGATGTCGTTGCCCGTCGACACACTGGGCACGTAGTCCCACGTCCAGCCGACCGAGATGCCCGTGTAGAAGAAGTCGTGGATCTCGTTGTGGGCGACGACGCTGTCGGCGCCGTGCTGCAGCAGCACCGCGACGGCGTTCGGGTAGAGCCGGCCGCCCGCGTGCAGGTGCGAGTCGCTCACCTCGTTCGCCCGCGAGAACAGCGGCGACGAGGCGACGCCGGCGCCGCCGATCCGCACCGCCCCCGCTCCGACGTCGCGAACGTGCACGCCGCTCACGACGTTGCCGCGGCTGCCCTCGAGGAACGAGATGGCATACCCGTCGACCTGCGTGACCCCACCCCCGACGATCGCGCAGTCGCGCGCGCCCGAGTAGCTCAGCGCCGCCGTCGCCTCGGTCGCACCCTGGACGGCCGCCGCGAAGTCGACGTCGCGGGGGAGCAGGCCGTCCTCCCGCACGTCGAACGGCGCACGCGCGGCGGGCATCTCCTCGAACCCCGCGCCGCGGAACGTGATGCCCTCGATCCGGATGCTGCGCACGACCTCGCCCGCGGCCGCATCGCCCTCCACCCGCACGAACTGCTCGAGGCCCGGCACCGTGATGACGGTGTCTTCGATCGTCTCGCCGTCCCGCGGCGCGTAGAGCAGGCGCGGCGCACCCGTCAGCACGCCGGAGCGGTCGAGGTACCACTCGCCCGGCACCTCCCCGAACGCCTCGGCGACGTTATCGAGCCAGTAGCGCGCGAACCTCTTCGTCGCGTCGTCGCGCAGCGCGAAGATGCTCGTCCGCGTCGACACGATCTCGCCGGAGTCGCGGTCGAACGTGGAGACCGGCATCCGCTCCTGCACCCAGAAGTGCGGCACGACGACCTCGACGGCCGCCAGGTCGGCGAGGTCGGGCACATCGCCGTCCTCGACCTCGAAGCGGTCGGAGCCGTCGAAGAGCGTCCCGTCGAAGTCCGCCCGCACGTCGAGGCCGCGCTGCCGACGCATGCGCAGCTCGCCCCCGCGCGGGAACCGCGGGCGCTGCCGGCGCTCGCCGTCGACGTACAGGCTCACGAAGCCGCGCTCCGGCGGGGGAGCGGCCCACACGGTCCGCCCCGCGACCTCGACCTCCTGCCAGCCGGTCACCCGGACCGAGCCGTCGAAGACGGCCTCCCCGTCGCCGAGCGCCGCGACCGTCGTGCGCGAGTCCTCTGGGCCGAGGACGAGCGTCTCGCCGATGCGGTAGGTGCCGGGGAAGACCCAGACGACAGCATCCTGTCCCGGCTCGCGTCGCCCGCGGATGAGCGAGAGAGCCTGTCCGAGCTCGCGCACGGGGTATCCGCGCGAGCCGATGCCGTGGTGGGAGCCGTGCGGGCCGATGTAGACCTCGAGCCGATCGGTCGGCATGGGGTGTGGGTTCCCTTCATCCAGCGGCGGGATGCCGCGACTCAGTCGGTATGGAAGATCTCCGGGATCTCGGTCCACCACTCGCCGGCGGCGCGGTCGTCGAGGGGCCGCTGGAGCGGCTCCTGCACGGCCCACCACCGCTGCGTCTCGGCATCCGCCGCGATCGCTGCCATGTCGGCCTCGTAGTCGTCGCCGGTGTACTCGAAGTAGGCGAACAGCAGCTCGCCGTGGCGGTAGATCGAGTAGTTGTGGATGTTGCTCTTCGCGAGCCGCTCGAGCACCCCGGGCCATACGGCGGCGTGGTGCCGCTCGTACTCCTCGCGATGCTCGGCCGGCAGCCCGATGACCGATGCCACGCGCTTCACGCGGGCGCTCTCGTCCGTCACGGCTATCCCTTCGTCGCGCCCGCCGTGACACCGGCGGTGATCTGGCGCTGGAAGATGATGTACACGATCACGAGCGGCAGCACCACGAGCAGCACACCCGCGAGGTACGTCGGGACGTTGTCGGGGTACTGCCCGCGCAGGGCGCTGACGCCGACCATGACGGTGCGGTTGGAGGGCGATTGCATGATGAGCAGCGCGATGAGGATGTCGTTCCAGCAGAAGAGGGCGTTGAGGATGCCCATCGACAGCAGGGCGGGTCGCCCGATCGGCAGCATGATGCGCGCCCAGACCCCGAACAGGCCGTTTCCGTCGACGCGCGCCGCCTCGGTGATCTCCTTCGGGATGCCGGAGTAGTACGCCGTCATGAAGAACACCGTGAACGGCAGGAACTGCGAGACGTACGCGATGATGAGGCCCGCGTACGAGTCGAGCAGGCCCATGTCGCTGAGCACCTTGATGATCGGGACCATGATGACCTGGAAGGGCACCATCATCGTCGCGAGGATCATGAGGAATGCGACGCGGCTCCCGCGGAAGGTGAGGTGGCTCAGCGAGTAGCCCGCCATCGAGGCGAGCACCAGGATCAGCGCGACCGAGATGACGGTCACGATGATCGAGTTGATGTAGTACCGGCCCATGTCGGCCTGCACCCACGCGTCGAAGAAGTTCTGGATGTTGAACTCCGACGTGGGGCCGAGGCGGTCGAGCACGTACTCGCGGCGGGTCTTGAGCGCGATGTTGACGGCGTAGACCATCGGGTAGATCGTCGCGATGGCGAGCACCATCATCGGGATCGCGATGAGCCAGAGGCCGGCCTTCTCCTTGCGCATCATGCCTCCTTCGTCGCGCGGCGCAGCACGCGGATCTGGACGAGGCCGATCACCAGGACGATCAGCAGGAGGAAGACGGATGCCGCCGACGCGAGTGCGGGCCGCGCTTCGCCGTTGAGCTTCCAGATGAGGAACTCCGGCAGGTACGAGGCGGCACCCGGGCCGCCCGCCGTCATCGTGTAGAGGAGTCCGAACAGCCCGGTGAGCATGCCGATCGTCGTCGTGACGAAGACGAACACGATCGTCTGCGAGAGTCCGGGGATGATGACGTGCACGATCGTCTGGCGGATGTTGGCGCCGTCGATCTTCGCGGCGTCCAGGAGCTCGGTGTCGAGGGTCGACAGGCCCGCGAGGAAGATGACCATGGCCATCCCGAAGGTCGCCCAGATGTGGACCGCGAGCACGCTCGGCAGGGCCGTGAAGGTCTGCCCGAGCCAGTCGACCGTCGGCAGGCCGATCGAGCCCGCGATGCCGTTGAGGGGCCCGTTCGCCCCGAGGACGATGTTGAAGATCGCGCCGATGATGATGGGCGACAGCACGACCGGCAGGAAGTACACGCTGCGGTAGAACCGGTGTCCCGGGACCTTGAGGAAGATGAACGTCGCGAGGATGCCGGCGACGAAGACCTCGATCGGGACGAACAGCAGGACGACCAGGACGTTGCGGGCCGAAGCCTGGAAGCGCTCGTCGCCGAGGAGCGTGACGTAGTTGTCCAGGCCGATGAAGACGCCGTTGAGCTCGCGGTCTCCCGTGAACGAGAAGTTGATGCCCAGGAGCAGGGGGTAGATGCGGAAGACGAGCAGGATGATGAGGACCGGCGCGACCAGGAGGTAGGGAGCGATCCGCTCCGAGTTCCACGGGCGCTTGCGGCGGGGGACCGGGGTGGCCCGGCCCCGGCCCGGAGCCCGGTCTTTGAGGACCAGGCTCCGGGTCGTGGTGGTGTCTACAGACATGTCAGCCTTCGCTGGCCGCCAGCTGGCTCGCGGCGTCGTCGACGGTCACTTCTCCGATGAGCAGCTGCTGGCCGAGGCGGTGCAGCAGGTCGAGCGTCTCACCGGACAGTGCCGTGTGGAGGAGGGGCTTGGAACCGGGCAGCTCGGCGACGATGTCCTGAGCGGACTGGATGTCGGTGTCGAGCTCGATCGTCGTGTCGGACGTGATCTGGCCACCGGCGACCGAGTAGGCCGCGAGGGCGTCGTGGTCGACGGTCGCCTTGATCCAGTCGACGCCGAGGTCCTTCTTGTCCTCGTTGAGGATGCCGTAGCCGATGCCGCCCTCGACGGGGAGCGCGAGCGTCGTGCCGTCGTTGACCGTCACGGGCATCATGAAGCCGAGGTCCTCGCCGAGGAACTCGTCGAACTGCTTCCAGTGCGCGATGCCGCTCGTCAGGCCGATGACCATCGCAGCCTCGCCGCCCGAGAAGAGGTCGAACGAGTCGTTGAACATGGCGGTCGAGTTGGCGCCGTCGTTGTACCAGCCGTCCGCCGAGGTGTCGGCCCAGAGCTGGAGCGCCTGCTTGGCGTGCTCGCTCTCCCAGTCGCGCGTGCCGTCGATCCAGGAGTCGTACTCCTCGGGGGTGAACAGGCCCGAGGCGAACCCGGACAGGAAGAACTCGATGCCGAGGCCCTCCTTGTTGCCGAGCGCGAAGCAGGACTTGTCGGTGCTCGCGAGGACCGCGTCGCATGCGGCCGAGAGGTCGTCCCACGTCGTGGGCGGGTTCTCGGGGTCGAGGCCGGCCGCTTCGAAGATCGCCTTGTTGTAGTAGATCGGGAAGCCCTGCAGGAACATCGGCGCCGAGTAGGTCTCGCCGCCGGTCTGGAAGGCGGGCCAGCCGGCGAGGGTGTCCTCGAGGTCGGCGAGCTCGTCGGTGACGGGGATGAGCTGGTCGGCGCGCGACTTCAGCTGCGTGCCGCCGTTGAAGAGGGCCAGGTCCGGACCGGTGCCGGCCTCGATCGCGCTGCCGAGCAGCGTGTAGTACTGGTCGAACGGCTGCGAGACGATCTCGACTTCGACATCCGGGTGGACCTCCTTGAAGGCCGCCAGGACGTCGGCCTCGTAGGCCTTGGCCGCGTCGTCGGCGCTGCCCCAGTTCCAGACCGTGAGCTTGCCGCCGTCGCTCCCGCCCTCGGTGGGCGTCGTGGTCGCGGCGCCGCCGCAGCCCGTGAGCACCAGTGCGGCGGTGGCCCCGACGGCCGCCGCTGCGATTGTCCGCTTCATTGCGTTACCTCTCATCGTCGATTGTGATGCATCCGCCCTCGGGCAGGGACATCGTGCAGGTGACTCGAAATGTACTATGTATTAGGTGTGACGTCAACCGGTTTGAATGCGATTGACAGCGCTGTCATGGCGGGGGTTTCAGAGAGGCGGGCGCGTGCTACTTCGAGCGGCGCCGGTCCCACGCGCGGTTGATGTGGTCGCGCATCGCGTCGGCTGCCGCCGCAGCGTCGCCGGCTTCGATGGCCCGGAGGATGCGGTCGTGCTCCTCGATCGTGAGCCGGTGGGCGTCGGGGCCCGGGGTCGTGCGGAAGCGCGCCGAGTTCTGCCGCGCCTCGTCGACGAGACGGCGCGCGATGCCGCGCGCGATGATGTGCTCGGACATCGCCATGACGACGCCGTGGAAGGCGATGTCCTGGTCTCCGAAGCGCTCGGAGTCGTCGATCGTGTCCCGCATGCGGTCCAGCGCGTCGCGCAGCAGCACGACCTGCGGATCGGTGCGTTTCGCCGCGGCATCCCGCGCCATCACGGACTCGAGCTCGGCGCGGATCGACGCGACCTCGTCGAGGACGCCCAGCGTCGCATCGTTCTCGATGAGGGCCGACAGGACGACGTGGTCGAGGATGTTCCAGTGCCGCTCGTCGGTCACGACCGTCCCGCGGCCCTGCGTGACCTTGACCATGCCCTTCTCCTCGATCCGTTTGACGGACTCGCGGATAACGGTGCGGCTCACGCCGAAGTGCTCGCAGAGCTCGGCCTCGGTCGGCAGGAGATCGCCCGGCCGCACTTCGCCGGTCACGATCGCCGCGACGAGATCGTGCACGACGACGACCCCCAGTCGCGACGGCGCGGTGCGCCGCGCCGTGCCGCCGAAGACGCGGCTTTCCGTCTCGAGGTCGCTCATGCGGGAAGTCTAGCGAAGATGGACCTTATATTCATCACTCGTATGATGTATTCTCCTTCGAAACGTGACATATCGAGGACGACATGAAGATCACGGGCTACCGCACCCTCACTGCGCACCATGACTGGGGCCGCGCCATCGGCGACGCCAACGGGCACGTCCCGCATGCCATCACGACGGTTCCGCTCGTGATCGTCGAGACGGACGAGGGCGTCGAGGGCGTCGGTATCGGGTCGCACGCCGACCTCGACCGTCTCTTCCCCGCGATCGTGGGGCAGGATCCGCGGTCGGTCTCCTACCTGTTCGACCGCATGCTCGCGCAGGTGTTCAAGTCGAGCCACGCCGGAGCGACCTACGGAGGCGTCGCGACCTTCGACGCCGCCCTGTGGGACATCAAGGCCAAGCTCGCGGGCGAGCCGCTGTGGCGGCTGCTCGGCGGGGGCGACCGGTTCGTCCCGGCCTACGCGTCGGGCCTGGACATCGCGCTGACCGATGACGAGCTCGCGCGCTTCTACGGCGCGTTCGCAGAGCGAGGCTACGTCGCAGGCAAGCTCAAGGGCGGCCTCGACATCGATGCCGACATCCGGCGCCTCGGCATCATCCGCGACGTGCTCGCCGGCAACACGACCCGCCCCGGCCTCATGCTCGACGCGAACGAGTCGTGGCAGGTCAAGCAGGCCGTCCGCTACGTGTGCGCGATCGAGGAGGCCCACGACCTGCTGTGGGTCGAGGAGCCGCTCCGGCGCTGGGACGGCGCGGGTCACGCGCGGCTGAGCGACGGCATCCGCGCGGCGGTCGCGACCGGCGAGAACCTCACGGGCGTCGAGCAGTTCCGTCCGCTCTTCGATGCGGGAGCCCCCGATATCGTGCAGGCCGGCGCGATCTGGGGCGTCACGCACATCCTGCGGCTCGCGCACGCGGCCGCGGCGCGCGATCTGCCGATCAGCGCAGTGGGCTACGGCGCCAACCCCGCCGTCGCGCACGCGATGGCCGCCGTGCCGAATCACCTCACGACCGAGGTGCAGGACCTCCGCTTCGCGGTAGGTCTCGCCGTCGACCACGAGTTCGCCGACGGCGGCATCGTGCTCTCGGACGAGCCGGGGAGCGGCATCCGGGTCGACGAAGCGGCGATTCAGGACGCCGCCGCGTCCGACGGCTGGCGCGACCCGGCCGGGCCGCACATGCGGCCCGCGCGCGCGGGGCTGCGGCTCGTCCTCGACGGCGTCGAGCGGTAGGGGCGTCCGATGGAGATCAGACCCGGACTGCACCGCATCCAGGCCCCGCTCGGCGAGCGCTTCGTCGCCCTCTACCTGCTGGAGGGGACGGATGCCGCACTCCTCGTGGACACCGGCATCCGCGAGAGCATCACCGAGAGCCTGCTGCCCTATCTCGACGAGCATGGCATCCCGCGTGACAAGGTCCGCTGGGCGATCGACACGCACTGCGACTTCGACCACACGGGCGGCAACGGCGCCCTGAAGGCCGCGATCCCGACCGTCCGGCTCCTCGCCCACGTGGAGGACCAGCCTCTCGTCGAGGACATCCAGCGGCTCATCGACGAGCGCTACGGCGAGTTCCGCGACAGCGACGGCTTCGACGACCCCGCCGAAACGACGGCGTACCTGCGCTCGGTGAGCGACCTCGTCCCGCTCGACGGCGTGCTCCGCGGCGGCGAGGAGTTCGATCTCGGCGGCCGGAGCGTCACGGTGCTGCACGTGCCGGGGCACAGCCCGGGGCATGTCGCGGTCCACGACCCGGCGAACCGCGCGCTCCTGATCGGCGACGCGACGCTCGGCCGGTCGGTGCTGTTCGCCGACGGCCGCGCGGCGTTCCCGCCGACGTATCGGGATGTCGAGCCGTATCTGGACAGCATCCGCCGCTTCCGCGAGTTCGATGCCGACCTCTTCCTCACGGCGCACTATCCCGTCTACCAGGACGCTGGGGTCGAAGGGTTCCTCGCGGAGTCCGAGGAGTACGTGGCGCTCATCGACGACGTCGCGCGCTCCGTGCTCGCGTCGAGCCCCGAGCCGCTGACGACCCTCGAGATCATCCGCGCTGCGGGCGAGCGCCTCGGACCCTGGCCGGCTGAGGCGCTGGACTACTCCGTGTTCCCAGTGACCGGCAACCTCGAGCGGCTCGAGGCCCGCGGCGAGGTCGTCTCGACCCGAGCCGAGGACGGTCGGCGGCGCTGGGAGCTCGTGCGATGACCGTGCGGGTGGGCGCAGTCGGCGCCGGCTGGTGGGCCACGAGCAACCATTTCCCGATCCTCGCGGCGCGCGACGACGTCGAGCTCGTCGGCGTGTGCGGCATCGGCCCCGAACTCGAGGCGGTGCGCGAGCAGTTCGGCTTCGGCTTCGCGACGACCGACTACGACGAGCTGCTCGCGCAGGATCTCGACGCCGTCGTGATCACGACGCCGCACGACCTGCACTACCCGCAGGCCGTCGCTGCCGTCGAGCGCGGGCTGCACGTCCTCGTCGAGAAGCCCGTGACTCTCGAGGCCTGGCAGGGCTGGGACCTCGAGCGCCGCGTGCGCGAGGCGGGCGTGCACTTCCTCGCGCCGTACGGCTGGAACTACAAGCCCTTCACGCTCGAGGCGAAGCGGCTCGTCGACGAAGGACACGTCGGCGACGTGCAGTACGTCCTGTGCCACATGGCATCGCCGACGCGCGGCCTGTTCGCGGGCGACACGAATCACATCCGCCGGCTGTGGGATTCGCAGACGAGCGGGCCCGACCCGCGCACGTGGCAGACGCCGTCGCGCGGCGGCGGCTACGCCCACGGACAGATCACGCACTCGAGCGCGCTGCTCTTCTGGCTCTTCGACGACCTGCGCGCCGCGACCGTCACCGCGAAGGTCTCGACCGCGGGCGCGGCCGTCGATCTGTTCGACGCGGCCGTCGTGAGCTTCGACGACGGAGCGCTCGGCACGGTCTCGGGCGCCGCGACCCTCCCCGACGGCAACGACTACCAGGTCGACCTCCGGGTCTTCGGGAGCGAGGGCGTCCTGCTCCTCGACACCGAGCGCGAGCGCGTGTCGCTGCACCGCTACGACGGCCAGGCGTGGGATCTCGACATCCCGCCAGGTGAGGGCGCGTACGAGTGCATCGTGCCGCCGAACCGGTTCATCGACCTGGTCGCCGGGACCAGCATCCAGAACAACTCGGACGCCCGCGTCGCGGCGCGCTCCATCGAACTGATCGACGGGATGCTGCGCAGCTCCGCTGCCGGCGGCATCGAGGTCGACGTCCGCGAGCTCGCGGCACAGGAGGAGAAGACACGATGACGGACGGCATCCTGGCGGGGTACACGGTCCTGGACTGCTCGATCGCGATGGCGGGGCCGTTCGCGGCGCAGCGCCTCGGAGACCTCGGGGCGGACGTCATCAAGGTCGAGCCGACGACGGGGGAGTGGCAGCGTCACGCGGCGGCGGGCGGTGCGCAAGGGAACGAGATCAACGTCTCGTTCCTCTCGCTCAACCGCAACAAGCGCTCCATCGCGCTCGACCTCAAGAGCGCCGAGGGCAAGGCCGCGCTCCTGGACCTCGTGCGCACGGCCGACGTGTTCCTCCAGAACTACCGACCCGGCGTCGCCGCGCGCCTCGGCGTGGACTACGCCTCGCTCAGCGCCGTCAACCCGGGCCTCGTCTACGTCTCGATGTCGGGCTACGGCGAGGACGGGCCGTACCGCGACCGCCCCGGACAGGACCTCCTCCTGCAGGCCATGTCCGGCGCGATGTACTCGGCGGGCCGCGATGGCGACGAGCCGACGCCTGCCGGCCAGTACCTCGCGGATGCTGTCACCGCCTCTACGGCGTTCGAAGGCGTCCTCGCGGCGCTGCTGCACCGCGAGCGGACGGGTGAGGGCCAGCTCGTGACGGTCAACATGCTCGACGCCCTGACGACCCTGCAGATGCAGGAGCTCTCCGTCTTCACGGTGGGCGGGAAGGCGCAGCAGCGCTCGCAGGAGCCGCACGCGCACGTCTTCATCCGCGCGCCGTACGGCGTCTTCCGCACGAGCGACGGCTATGTCGCTCTCGCCTTCGCCGACCTGCACACGCTGGGCGAGCTCATCGGCGAGCCGGCGTTCGAGGGCTGGCGCAGCGAGGTCGAGGGCTGGACGCGCCGGGACGAGATCCACGCCCGCACGGCGGCGCGACTGCGCCAGAACACGTCGGAGCACTGGATCTCGATCCTGGGCGCCGCCGGCATCTGGATCGGCCCCGTGCTGGACTACGCCGACCTCGTCGACGACCCGCAGATCGTGCACAACGGCACCTTCGTCGAGTACGACCACCCGACGGAGGGACGCATCAAGACGCCGGGCTTCCCCTACCGCTTCTCCAAGACGCCGCCGCGCATCGAGCGCGGTGCCCCGCTCACCGGCGAGCACACGCGTGAGATCCTCGCCGCCGCCGGGTACGACGACGCGCGGATCGACGAGCTGCTGGCCTCCGGCGCAGCGGCCGAGACGGGCGTGCGGGCGGGTCAGCCGGCCGGCTGAGGTCGGTCGCCCGCTTCGCGCGTGCCGTTGCGGAGGTGTTGTCCTCGAGCGGAGGAGGGATGCCTCGGATCTCGCCTCCCGAAGGGGACAGGTCCTCTTGAGCGCGGCGCGTAACCCGCCACGCAAGCACGGTCCCCGAGCTTGTCGAGGGGTCGGGCCTGAGCCCTCCGACCGCTCAGGTTCGACGCGTCGACATGCTCAGCGACCGTGGGTCAGGGTCGGCGCCCTCACCGGCCCAGCCAGCCGCCGTCGACGGGGAGCACGACGCCCGAGACGTAGTCCGATGCGGGGGAGGCGAGGAACACGGCGGCGCCCGCGATGTCATCGCTACGGCCCCACCGGCCTGCCGGGATGCGGTCCAGGATCGCGCGCGAGCGGTCGGGGTCGTCGCGCAGCGCCTGGGTGTTGTCGGTCGCGATGTAGCCCGGGGCGATCGCGTTGACGTTGACGCCGTGCGCCGCCCACTCGTTCGCGAGGGCCTTCACAAGACCCGCGACGCCCGACTTCGCGGCGGCGTAGCCCGGCACGTTGATGCCGCCCTGGAAGCTCAGGAGGCTCGCCGTGAAGATCACCTTGCCGTGGCCGCGTGACAGCATCCCTCGTCCGACGGCCTGCGTCAGGACGAACTGGCTGGAGAGGTTGATGTCGATGACGCGGTCCCAGAGCTCGAGCGGATGCTGTGCGGCCGGGGCGCGCTCGATCGTGCCGGCGTTGTTGACCAGGATGTCGACGGGGAGCTGCTCGAGCTCGGCGCCGAGGGCCGCGACGGCGTCGCGATCCGCGAAGTCGACGGCGCGCGCGGAGAACGACCGCCCGTGCGCCGTCACGGCCCGCTCGACGGCGCTGCCGGGAGCGGGCGCCGTGCTCACGCCGATGATGTCGGCGCCGCTCGCGGCGAGAGCCTCGGCGATGGCCGCGCCGATGCCGCGGCTCGCGCCCGTCACGACGGCGAGCCTCCCGGTCAGGTCGAACGAGGGGGCGGTCATACGGGCTGGCCTTCCTGCACGTCGACGAGGATCTTCATCGCGCGGCCCGCCTCGAGCTCGCCGATCGCGTCCTGCGTCCGCTGGAGGGGCACGATCTCCGTGATGAGCGCCTCCGTGGGGATGACGCCTTCCGCGACGAGCTCGACGGCCTTCTCGAAGTCGGTGCGCTGGTACACGCGGGCGCCGAGGAGTCGCAGCTCGCGCCAGAAGACGCGCTGCAGGTTCACCTCGCGCGGAGTCGGGTGGATCGCGACGACCACGATCGTGCCGCGGGCCTTGGCGAGGTCGGTCGCGCCGAGGACGGCGGCGGCAGCGCCCGACACCTCGAAGACGACGTCGGCCCCCGCGCCCCCGGTCCATTCCTCGACCCACGCGATCTGGTCCGTCGTGCGCGGGTCGATCGTCGCGAAGCCCAGGGATTCGACCTGCGCGCGACGCGCCGGATCGACCTCGACGACCGTGACGTCGGCGCCGAAGCGGCGCGCGACGGTCGCGATCAGGACGCCGATGGGACCGCCGCCGATCACGACGGCCTTCTCGCCTTCCCGCAGCTCCGACCGGCGCACGTCGTGGACCGCCACGGCGACGGGCTCGACGAGGGCCGCGGCATCGAGGGCGAGGTCCGCGGGGAGGCGGACGAGGGTCGCAGCGGGCACGTTCCACAACGCCTGCAGGGCGCCGGGGGAGTCGATGCCGATGAAGTTCAAGTGCTGGCAGATGTGCTGGTTGCCGGCGAGGCAGGCCGGACACGTCCCGTCCCAGTCGAGCGGCATGACGGTCACGCGGTCTCCCGGCACCCACCCCTCGACGTCTGAGCCGACGGCCTCGACCGTTCCGCTCATCTCGTGACCGAAGACGAGGGGTTTGGTCACGCGCGCGTCCATGCTGCCGTGCACGACGTGCAGGTCCGTTCCGCACAGTCCCACGTACGCGACGCGCACCTGCACCTGCCCGGCGGACGGCGGAACGGCCTCCGCCTCGACGACCTCGACCTTGCGGTCGCCTGTGTATGCCGCTGCCCGCACGCAGTCCTCCTTGATCGATCCGGTCATCCGATGATACAGCGCCTAGGATGCGATTCCCACCGTGGATATGACACAATGACGTGGATTGATCAGATGATTACGCTGACCTGAAGGATGGTTCGATGCAGAGCCGCACATGGGGCCAAGGCCTGGCCACGACCGAGCTCGGGATCGGCGTCGCGCAGTTCGGCAATCTCTACCGTGAGACGACCGACGAGGCGTCGACGGATGCCGTCGCCGCGGCGTGGGATGCCGGCATCCGGTACTTCGACACGGCGCCGCACTACGGGCTGGGGCTCTCGGAGCAGCGGCTGGGTGCCGCGCTGCAAGGCCGGCCGCGGGACGAGTACGTCATCTCGACCAAGGTCGGGCGCGAGCTCGTGCCGAATCCCGCGGGTGCCGGCCGCATGGACGACGGCGGTTTCGTCGTGCCCGCGTCGCTGCGGCGCGAGTGGGCATTCAGCCGCGACGGCATCCGCCGCACGCTCGAGGCGAGCCTCGAGCGCCTCGGCCTCGACCACGTCGACATCATCTACCTCCACGATCCCGACGAGCACGAAGGCGAGGCGCTGCGCGAAGCGCTCCCCGCGATGGCGGAGCTGCGCGACGAGGGCCTCGTCCGGGCGATCGGCGCGGGCATGAACCAGTCGGCGATGCTCGCCACGTTCGCGCGCGAGGCCGACATCGACGTCGTCATGCTCGCCGGGCGGTACACGCTGCTCGAGCAGGGTGCACTCGACGACCTCCTCCCGGCCGCGCTCGAGCACGGTGTCTCGGTCGTGGCTGCGGCGATCTACAACTCGGGGCTCCTCGCCTCTGCCGACGTGCGCCCCGACGCGCACTACAACTACGGCGAAGTCCCCGCGGAGCTGCTCACGCGGACCCGGGCGATCGCCGAGGTGTGCCGCGAGTTCGGCATCACGGTCCCGGACGCGGCCGTCGCCTTCCCGCTGCGGCATCCCGCCGTCGTCTCGATCGCGATCGGCACGCGCACGGCCCGCCACGTCACCGACGCCGTCGCCCGCTACGAGACCGCGATCCCCGAGGAGTTCTGGGCCGAGCTGGGCGCCCGCGGTCTGCTCGACCCTCGAGCGCTCGAGGTGGTGGGGTGAGCTCAGTCCTCCGCAGCGGCGGACACGAACTGCGACGCCGTGTACTCCTCGACGCCGAGCACGTGGACGGCCATGCGGATGCGCGCCTTCGAGGCGTCGCCGTCCTCGAGCGCGGCGAGGATCGCGCGGTGCTCGCGCTGCGTCCGCTCGACGGCGCCCGCCTCGTGGATCGCGCGCCAGAGCCGCGCCCGCGCCGTGCGTCCGATGAGCGCCTGCACGAGCGCCTCGATCGCAGGGTTGCCGCTCGCCCGGGCGACGACGGCGTGGAACGCGGCATCGACGTCGATCGTGGCCTCCAGGTCGATGTCGCCCTCCGCGAGCAGCGCGTCGCCGCGATCGAGCACGGCGCGCGCCGCAGCGAGGGCGTCGTCGTCGATGTTCGTCGCAGCCAGGGCCGCCGCCTCGGGCTCGAGGATGCGCCGCACCGTGAGCAGATGCACCGACGCTTCGGGTGTCTGCAGGTCGGCCAGGAAGCTCAGCGGTCCGAACAGGGTCGCCGCGTCGAGGTCGGTGACGTACGTGCCGTCGCCCTGCCGGGTCTCCAGCACGCCGAGCCGCACGAGCGCCCGCACGCCCTCGCGGAGGGATCCGCGCGAGACGCCGAGCTGCTCGCACAGGTCCTTCTCGACCGGCAGGCGCGAGCCCGCCGTGATGCTGCCGTCGAGGATCATGTCGCGGACGCCGTCGATCACGACGTCCGTCTGCGACCGCGCGCGGTGCTCGTCCATGAGCGCCATCCTAGGGCGCGACGCGGGTCGGCCGCCGCAAATCATCTGATCTATCAGCGGCTCAATGGTCGCCGTTCCGCCCGGTTTCCGGCTTGCGCAGCTGGTTGCGAAACGATTCATGTGATCTTCACGACGGCGTCTTCGGGGACACCCGCCGACGCGACGAACCTGCCGGCGTCGCCCGGCGCCACGAGAACGGATGCCGGACACCCGGCGGAACGGAGAGACTGATGAAGCTCGCCCGCTACGGACGACCGGGCCAGGAGCGCCCCGCCGTCCTCGACGGAGACGCCGTGTACGCCCTCGACGGCGTCGCGGACGACATCGACGCCGCCTTCTTCGCCGGGGGAGGCCTCGACCGCGTCCGCGCCGCGCTGGCGGAAGAACGCCTCTCGCCGCTGGACACGACCGGCCTGCGGGTCGG
Organism: Microbacterium sp. NPDC019599; assembly: GCF_040632175.1. NCBI lineage: Bacteria > Bacillati > Actinomycetota > Actinomycetes > Micrococcales > Microbacteriaceae > Microbacterium > Microbacterium sp. NPDC019599. The sequence continues at coordinate 617,503 of NZ_JBEYBL010000002.1, read as the reverse complement.
GGCGCCGATCGCCGCACCGGGCAAGATCGTGTGCATCGGCCTGAACTACCGCGACCACGCGGAGGAGACGGGCGCCGCGCTTCCCGCCGAGCCCGTGGTCTTCATGAAGGATCCGTCGACGATCGTCGGTCCCTTCGACGAGGTCCTCATCCCGCGCGCGTCGCAGAAGACCGACTGGGAGGTCGAGCTCGGCGTCGTGATCGGCGCGGAGGCGCGCTACCTCGCGTCGCCCGACGACGCGCTCGCGTGCGTCGCCGGCTACGCCGTTTCGCACGACGTGAGCGAGCGGGAGTTCCAGCTCGAGCGCGGCGGGCAGTGGGACAAGGGCAAGAGCTGCGAGACGTTCAACCCTCTCGGGCCCTGGCTCGTCACGGCCGATGAGGTCGCCGACCCGCAGGCTCTCGGCCTGCGGCTGAGCGTCAACGGGGTCTCGCGGCAGGACGGCACGACAGCATCCATGATCTTCTCGGTCGCCCACGTCGTCTGGTACTTGAGCCAGTTCATGGTGCTGCGCCCCGGCGACCTCATCAACACGGGGACGCCGGCCGGCGTAGCGCTGGGGATCGAGGGCAATCCGTACCTGCGGGCGGGTGATGTCGTCGAGCTCGAGATCGACGGGCTGGGCACCGCGCGCCAGACGGTGGGCCAGGCATGAGCGGCGACTTGGACGGGCTCGTCGCCGTCGTGACGGGGGGCGCCTCGGGCATCGGCTACGCGACGGCGACAGAGCTTCTCGCACGCGGCGCCCGCGTCGCCGTGCTGGATCGCAACGTCGATACGATCCCCGAGGGCGCCTCGGGCTTCGCGTGCGACGTCGCCGTGCGAGCTCAGGTCGACGAGGCGATCGCGCGCGTCGGCGAGGAGCTCGGCGGCATCGACATCCTCGTCAACAACGTCGGCGTGAGCTCCGTCGGCACGGTCGAGGAGGCCGACGACGACGAGTGGGCGCGGGTCCTCGACATCAACGTCGTGAGCATGGCGCGCGTGACGGCGGCCGCGCTGCCGTGGCTGCGCCGATCGGATGCCGCGTCCGTCGTGAACCTCTCGTCCGTGGCTGCGCTGAACGGACTTCCGCAGCGTGCCGTGTACAGCGCGAGCAAGGGCGCCGTCCTGGCGCTGACGTTCGCGATGGCGACCGACCACATCGCGGACGGCATCCGGGTCAACTGCGTGCGCCCCGCGACGGTCGCAACCGCCTTCGTCGAGCGGATGCTGCAGGGCTTCCCCGATCCGGTGGCCGAGCGTGCCGCGCTCGACGCGCGTCAGGCGACGGGCCGGATGGTGACGCCCGAGGAGGTCGCGGACGCCATCGCGTTCCTCGCGTCACCGCGGTCGGGGTCCATCACCGGCACGGCGCTCGACGTCGACGGAGGCATGACCCACCTGCGCCCCCGGAAGGTGCAGCAGACGCACTGAGCCGTCCCTCGTCGCCGCTGGCGCCGTGATCGGGGTCGGCCGTGTCCAGGAACTGGTCGGTCGTGTCTCAGAAGTGGTCGCTTCAGCGGGCTGTATCCGACCGGAAGTGTGACACGCTCGCGGGGTCGAGGCCAGCGGTGCGTCGGAGGCCAGGCGTGTCTCAGAAGTGGTCGCTTCGGCGGCGCTCAAGTCACCAGTAGTGAGACACGCTCACGTTGGGACGGGCGGCGCCTCAACCAGGCGGGTCCGGCGGGTCTCAGAAGCGGTCGGGCGACGGGGTGCCGTGACCGTAGCGGATGACGACGTCGGCGTGGCGGTCGAAGCGGTAGCCCACTCCGCGCACCGTGCGGACGATGTCCTCGTAGCGGCCGAGCTTGGCGCGCAGGCGGCGGACGTGCACGTCGATCGTGCGCTCGCCGGGCGACTCGTCGTCGGTCGCGCCCTGCCAGAGCGACGAGACCAGCTCGGTGCGCTCGATCGTGCGGCCCTCGCGCAGGACGAGGTACTGCAGCAGCTCGAACTCCTTGAACGTGAAGGCGGCGGACTCGCCCTCGATGAGGACGCGCTTGCGCGAGATGTCGACGACGACGCCGCCGGGAGCGCGGTCGTCCTCTTCCTCATCCTCCTGCTTCGTGCGGGCGATGGCCGACGGCTCATGCAGCGCGAGGCGCACGACGTCGACATCGCGTCCTCCCGACCCGATCGGGGCGAGGGCGACCGTGGCGTACGTCTCGGCGTTGGGGGCGAGGTCGGCGATCGTGCGGCGCAGGGCGTCGACGAGGACGCCGAGCGAGACGCCGGCCGCTGCGGCCTTGCCCTCGTCGAGTCCGACGTAGAGGGCGAATCCGCGGGGCGCGGTGCCCGGGGGGAGGTTGCGCTGTGCGGGCGCGGATGCCGCGGCAGCGGGCGCGGGCTCGGCGGTCGGGATGGGGGCCGTCACGGCGCGGAGGTGGCGGACGGGAGCGGCGGGAGCGGAGGTGCGGTCGAGGAGAGCGGTGTTCGACATGATGACGATGTCCTTGCGGGAGTCCGGCGGGAGCCGGTGGCGTGTCGTTGTTCGGCCGATGGCCGGGCCCTGAGGGCCGTGTGCGAGGCATCCGGATGCGCGAGGGGTGGGGCGCATCGATGCTTCGGGGACTCGTCGCGGGGTTCCAGATCAGGAACCGGCGCCGCGGCGTGGTCCGGCGGGGGTCACCGAATCAGCGGCACATTCGACAACACATGACAACGCGGCCGGCCATCATCATGCCGGCAGTCCCGTTCGCCTCCCAGGCGGACAGAGAAAGCGCGTTGTCAGTCATGCGCCCGATTATGTCGGAGTACGTCCGAATGTGTCAAATCGCACGGATGCCGGCATCCGCCCGATCGAATCCTCAGCACATTGCTCAGCCGCCGCGCAGGCGATGTCCGACCGGCTGGGCACCCTGCTGATTCACGGCGTCGCACGGCCTTCGTGTCGCCGCCGCGGCGTAGCCTGTCGGGGTGACCCAGCTGACCTTCGAGCACGAGCCGGACGCCTCGCGATACGCCCTCTTCAAGGGGTCGGACCTCGTGAGCGTGCTGGACTATCGCGACGACGGACGCACGGTCGCGCTGACGCGCGCCTACACGGTTCCGACCTTCCGCGGGCACGGCTACGCGGGCGAGCTCGTCGACCGCGCCGTCGCCGAGATCGAGGCTGAAGGCGGCCGATCGGTCCTCCCGGTCTGCTGGTACGTCGCGGACTGGTTCGAGGCCAACCCCGGCCGCGCCGGCATCCTGCGGACGCGCCGCTCCGCGTAGTCGGCGATCCCTCCCGCGTCAAGCCCGTGACGCGGCGGCCCGCAGCGCTGGACGCTGGAAGGGTCGAGAGGAGCGCGACATGCGTGAGGACGATCGAGACCTGCCGGAGGGCGTCATCGACGCCAACCCCGCAGGCGGCTGGGAGGACGGTCGGAAGGCCGACGGTGCGACCGACGAGTTATCGGACGATCTCGAAGACGCCTCGGTGACGGACGGCTGGACCGCCGACATCCCGATGGCTGACAATGCGGCGGGGAGTGCCCGTCGCGGTGCCGACCCGGTCGAGAGCGACGTTCCCACGCAGGGCGCCGACCCCGACCTTGCGGCCGACCCGGACGACGAGGAGGACTGACGTGTCCACGACCGGCAACGAGTACGAGAAGCCGGGGGTCAACTACCCCGACCGCGAGGACGCCGACGGTGCGACCGACACGCCCAGAGAGGGCGAGGACACCCGCGCGGGCCGGCCCGGCATGGAGGGACAGCCGCAGGACGCGGCTGCGGCGGCCCAGTCGGGCGCGGCCGAGGACGGCGAGGGCGGTGCGATGCCGCCACCGCGCGACGCGCAGCCCCCGCGCGACTCGCAACCCGCGAGCGACGCGCAGCCCGCACGCGACACGGCCAGCCACCAGGCCGTCGGGATCGGCGTCATCGACGACGGTTCGGGAGCGTCGCAGGACGCCGATGACGCGCAGGGTGGCGGGACGTCCCAGCCTCAGGGCCCGGGCTCCTCGACCGAGGCGCAGCCGGGTTCGCACTACGGGCAGGACGGCGGCCGCGACACTCTCACGGCGAGCGCGGCGCAGAAAGAGGGCGCGCTCGGCCCGGAGCAGGAGCAGCGTCTGCCCGCGATGGCGCAGAACAACGCGACCGAGGTCGACAAGATCGCGGGGATCGTCGCGCAGACGCGCCAGGATCTGGCCGCGACCGAGACGACCGAGCGCGTCGCCGAGGTGCTCAAGCAGCGCTTCGAGCAGTCCGCCATCGACCTGCCCGACGACGAGATCATGGAGCTCGCACGTCAGATCACGACGGGCGACGCGTAGGGCGCGCAACCCGCCGGCTCGGAAGGCGGAGATCGGCTCATCCGGACTGCCGAGAACGCGCGGATGAGCCGAGCCATCGATCGGCGTGGGTACAGTGGCGCCGTGAGCGACTACCAGGTGCTGGACATCGGCGGGCTCGACGAGTGGCGGGACCACTACGGAGGGTTCCGCCCCGAGAGCTCGCGAGACGGTCGGCGCGTCGTCGACCATGAGCTCGAGATGCAGTTCATCGGGCTGACGGCGAACGCGCTCGAGCCCGGAGAGGAAGCCGGCTACTGGCACGTCCACGAGCGGATCGAGGAGCTGTACGTCTTCCTCGGCGGCAACGGGCAGATGGGCCTCGACGACGACATCGTCGAGGTCGAGGCCGGCACGGTCGTGCGCGTGGGCCAGGGTGTGTGGCGGACGTGGCGCTGCTCGCCGGCGAGCGCCGGGCAGCTGCGCTGGCTGTGCATCCGCGCCGGCGGCTACGAACTGCCGCACTTCCCCGACGACAGCCGCCGCGACGAAGGACGCCCCTCGCCCTGGTGATCCCACGCCGAGGACCCGCCCGCACGCCGGGCGCCCCCGCACGCCGCGGCGCCCGACCCACTGACGCCCCGGCGCCCGGCCGCCCACGCCCGGGCGGCCGACGCCGTAGCGAGAGGGCGAATGTGTGCACTCGGAACGGCGTGTCGCGCACATTCGTGCCCTCTCGCGGCCCCGGACGGGGTCAGAGACGGACGCCGGGCGCTCAGTGTGACGCCGCGAAGCCTGCGATGAGGGATGCCGCGGGAGCAGCATCCCGGATCATCGTCTCGTGACCGTGGCCCGGCACCTCCGCGAGGGATCCGTCCGGAAGCAGGCGGACGACCGCCTCGCACCACTCCCGCGGGGCCACGACGTCGTCCTCGCCGCGCAGCACGAGTGCCGGCACGCGAACGCGGGGGAGAGTGCGCTCGAGGCGGTGCACGAGCATCGCGCGGAGCTTCGTCCCCAGGTTCGGACCAGCCCGGACGTACTCGCGCGCGCCGCGCGCCCACACGAGCGGGCTCTCGATCGCGATGTCCTTCGCGAGGCGTCCGAGCTGCGCTGACGCGCGTCGCGCGCGGGGGTCGACGGTGGGCCCGACGAGCACGATCCGCCGTGCGACATCGGGATGCCGCGCCACGACCTCGGCTGCGATCTGCGCGCCCATCGAATGCCCGACGATGGTGAGGTCCCGGTAGCGACGCCGGCGCGCGAAGGCGGCGACGAGGTCGGCATTCCGCTCGATCGTGAGCGTGCGCGGCGGTTCGGGGGCCTCGCCGTAGCCGGGCAGATCGATCGCGACGACGCGGCCGTGCGGCACGAGGTGCCGCGTGAGGTCTGCGAAGACGCTGCGGCCCATGCCGATCCCGTGGACGAGGAGGAAGGTGTGCGAGCCGGCGCCCCTCGTGTCGACCGCCATCGTCGCGCCCTGCCAGGAGAAGCGCGTCGCCGAGGTCATGCCTCGACGCTACCGGCCGGTTCGCGATCAATTTGTTGGTTGTGGCCACGAAAGGGTTGCGCTCGCGAGTCAGCTGTGCGTAACATGCCTGTCGAAGCGTTTCCGCGAAGCGCTTCGATACTCCGGAGAGATCCGGAGATCAGCCCACTGGCGGCGCTGGCAGCCGCACGCACGACGGAGTCCGCATGGCGAAGATCAACGAGGTGGCCGAGGCCGCCGGCGTGTCGATCAGCACCGTGTCGTACGCCCTGAGCGGCAAGCGCCCCGTCGCCCCCGCGACCCGCAAGCGCATCGAGGAGGCCGTCCGCGACCTGGGCTACAGTCCCAACGCCGGCGCCCGGATGCTGGCCGGCAGCCGCACGCACATCTTCGCCCTCACCGAGCCGCTGCGCCGCGACACGCACGCTCCGACCCACATGTCGTTCGTGCTCGCGGCGGCCGTCGCGGCGCGCCGCAGCGACTACGACGTGCTGCTCCTGACCGACGAGCAGGCTTCGGCCGGCATGGCACGCGTCGCCGCCACGGGCCTGGTCGACGCGATCCTCGTCCTCGACGTCGCACCGGACGACGAGCGCGTCGCGCTCGCGCGCTCGATCGACACGCCGTCCGTCTTCATCGGGGTCCCGAACGACCACGAGGGCCTCGTGTGCGTCGACCTCGATTTCGACGCCGCCGCGCAGCTCGCCGTGGATCGCGTCGCCGACGCGGGACACCGCGCGATCGGCCTGATCGGGCAGCCGCAGGTCGCGTACGAGAAGTCGAACTTCCCTCCGCGCGTGCGCACCGCCTTCGAGCGCCGCGCCACCGAGCGCGGTCTGCGCCACGACTTCCGCGTGTCGGGCGATCGGATGTCGAGCGCCGACGTGACGCGTCGGGCGACGGCCGAGCTGCTCGACGCGGGCGCGACGGCCCTTCTCGTCCACGCGACCGACGACGTCCACGAGGCGGTGCTCGGCGAGATCGCGGACCGCGGGCTCGGCATCCCCGGCGATGTCTCGATCGTGTCGGTCGCGGCATCCTTTGACATCGGCGTCCTTCCCCAGGCGCTCGACGTCATACCGCTCGTCCCCGAGTCGTCGTGCGATCTCGCCGTCGAACTCGCCGTCCGGAGCCTGACCCCGGAGCGCCCCGAACCGGGGCTGCACCTCCTGCCTCCGGTCTACTACGACCGAGCCTCCGTCGCGGCCCCGCCCGGCTCGCGACGGGTCTGACCCTCACCCGAAAAACTCCATACCGCCTCCGCGTCGCCGAAGCCGCACCGGCTCCGCCGCGGAACCCCACCCGCCCGGGATCCCCGGGAACCGAGAAAGGAGTGCCGAGGATGGCACGCATCACCAAGAAGAGGACCCTCGCAGCAGCCGGGACGCTCGCCGTCGCCGCGCTCGCGCTGTCGGCCTGCGCCGCGGGCGGGTCCGAGGGCGAGAGCGGCGACACGCTCAAGCTCTGGCACTACGAGGGCGAAGACAGCGCCATGGCCAAGGCCTGGAACGAGGCCATCAAGGTCTTCGAGGAGGAGACCGGCGCGACGGTCGAGTTCGAGCAGAAGTCGTTCGAGCAGATCCAGAAGACCGCGAGCCAGGTGCTCGACTCGGATGCCGCTCCCGACCTCATGGAGTTCAACAAGGGCAACGCGACCGCCGGCTTCCTCGCCTCGACGGGCCTGATCGCCGACATCTCCGACGCCGTGGACGAGTACGGCTGGGCCGACAAGCTCGCCCCCTCGCTGCAGACGACGGCCAAGTACACCGAAGACGGCGTCATGGGCGGCGACACCTGGTACGGCATCCCGAACTACGGCGAGTTCGTCGGCGTCTATTACAACCTCGACATGTTCGAGGCGGCGGGCCTCGAGGTCCCCACCACCTACGACGAGTTCATCGACGTGCTCGACGCGTTCGTCGCGCAGGGCATCACGCCGCTCGCCGAGGCGGGCGCCGAGTACCCGCTCGGTCAGCTCTGGTACCAGCTCGCGCTGTCGCAGGCGGACCGCCAGTTCGTCAACGACTACCAGCTCTACGAGAACCCCGTCGACTGGCAGGGCCCCGAGCTCACCTACGCGACCGAGACCCTCAAGGAGTACGTGGACGAGGGCTACATCGCCTCCGACGTCTCATCGGTCAAGGCCGAGGACGCCGGCGTCTCGTTCATCAACGGCACGGCGCCGATCTTCGTGTCGGGCTCGTGGTGGTACGGCCGCTTCGTGGAGCAGGCCACCGGCTTCGACTGGACGTACCAGGCCTTCCCCGACTCGACGCTCTCGCTCGGCTCGTCCGGCAACCTCTGGGTCGTTCCCGAGAACGCCGCGAACAAGGAGCTCGCGTACGAGTTCATCGACATCACGATGCGCCCCGAGATCCAGGCGATCATCGGCAACAACGGCGGTGTGCCCGTCGCCGCCGACCCCGCCGACATCACCGACCCGAAGAGCCAGGAGCTCATCGCGACCTTCAACGGCATCCTCGACAACGACGGCCTGTCGTTCTACCCCGACTGGCCCGCGGCCGGCTTCTACGACGTCATCGTCCAGCAGCTTCAGGGCCTCGTGACGGGGACGCAGGACGCCGCGACGACCAATGAGAACCTCGGCGCCGAGTACGAAGAAGGAACAGCGGACTTCCGCTGACCCGATCGCGGGGCGGCGGCTGAACCCGCCGCCCCGCCCCACTGGGAGTCGACAATGACTGTTGAAACGAGCGCCGACCTCGGCGCCACACGCGCCGACAGCGGCGCCACGCGCGGAAACCGCCGCGCGACCCGCGCCGCCGAGCGCACCAAGCTTCCCCGCGAGGAACCGTCGATCCCGCAGCGCAAGGGCGGCACCGCCGGATACTGGCTCTACCTCCTGCCCGGCTTCGTCCTGCTGCTCGTCATCGTCGTCATCCCCCTCCTCTTCAACGTCTACCTGACGTTCACGAAGTGGCGTGGCGTCCGCACCCCCGAGTTCATCGGCCTCGACAACTGGCTCAAGATCTTCACCGACGAGAAGTTCTGGACGTCGTTCACGAACTCCGTCTGGATGGTCCTCGCGATGGTCGTCGTCCCGACGATCGTGGGCCTCATCGTCGCGGCGCTCCTGTTCGACGTCGTCGGACGCAAGTTCGGCGGCAAGGTCGGCAGCTTCCTGCGCGCCACCTACTACCTCCCGCAGATCCTCCCCATCGCGGTCGCGGGCATCGTGATCGGCTGGATGTTCCGTCCGGGCGCAACCGGCGCGATGAACCAGATCCTGAGCATCTTCGGCATCCCCGCCGTCGACTGGCTCGGCCAGATGCCCTCCGCCCTGCTCGTCCTCATGGGCGTGCTCGTATGGGTGCAGATCGGCTACCCGGTCGTCGTCTTCATGGCGGCCCTGCAGCGCGTGGATCCCGAGCTGTACGAAGCCGCCGAGCTCGACGGCGCGAACTGGTTCCAGCGGTTCGGCGCCATCACGCTGAGCATCATCCGGCCCGAAGTGTTCGTCGTGACCCTCACGTGCACGATCGCGGCGCTCAAGGTCTTCGGTCCGGTGTACGTCATCACGCAGGGCGGCCCCGCCGGCGCGACCCTCGTCCCCGCGTACTACGCCTACACGGAGTTCTTCACGAAGCGCGACATCGGCTATGGAGCCACGATCGCCACCGTGCTCACCGTCCTCGTCGTCACCGTCTCGATCATCTTCATCCGCGTGCAGAGCTCGCTGGAGCGCAAGGAAAGGGCGGGACTCTGATGGCCGCCACCACCGCAATTCTCACCCCGCGCAAGCCCCGCCGCGCCCGCGGCGGCATGACCAAGAAGCGCACCATCGACTGGATGCTGCTCGCCGCCGTCATCCTCGGCGCGATCGTCATCCTGGTGCCCTTCTACCTGATCCTCGTCAACGCCTTCAAGTCGCCGATCGACTACGCGACGTCGGGCCCCTTCGCCCTCCCGCAGGCAATCGACCTCTCGGGGATCCAGGCCTTCTGGGAGCGCGTGAACTTCCCGCAGAAGGTCTGGAACTCGATCTTCATCTCGGGCGTCGTCGCCGTGCTCGCCGTGCTCATCTCGGTGCTCAACGCCTTCGCGATCGGCATCGGGCGCGTGCGGGGACGCACGTGGATCGTGCTGCTGTTCCTCCTCGCGAACCTGCTGCCGCAGGAGGCGCTGCTCTATCCGCTGTACTACATGTTCAAGTCGGTGGACCTGTACGACAACGTGTGGTCCGTCATCATCGTCTTCACCGTCATCCAGGCGGCGTTCGGCACGTATCTGCTGTCCTCGGTGTACGGCACGTTCCCGAAGGAAGTGCTGGAGGCGGCATCCCTCGACGGGGCGTCGCGCTGGCAGATCCTGTGGCGCGTCGTCTTCCCGATCAGCCGACCCACGCTGTCGGTCCTGCTGATCTTCTTCTTCATCTGGACGTGGAACGAGTTCCTCATCCCGCTGACGTTCCTGCCTTCGAACGCCAACCACACCGTCCCGGTCGCGATCAGCGTCCTGACCGGCGATCGGCTCATGGACGTCACGACGACGGCGGGAGCGGCGCTCATCAGCATCGTCCCGACGATCATCTTCTTCCTCATCTTCCAGCGCACCCTCACTCGCGGCATCACGGCAGGAGCAGTCAAGTAAATGAAGTTCACCGACGGGTTCTGGCAGCTGCGCCCGGGCGTCACGGCGCTCTACTCGCAAGAGGCCTTCGACATCTGGCCGACCGACGCGACGGCGGACGGCGACGGACTGGTCGTGACGGCGCCGACGATCGTGATCGCCAAGCGCGGCGACATCCTGAACCGCCCGACGCTCACGGTCGAGCTCTCCTCGCCCCTCGAGGGCATCGTGCGGGTGCGCATCTCGCACCACAAGGGTCGCGCGTGGCACGGCGGGTTCGACCTGCCGGGCGCCGTCAGCGGTGCCGGCACGGCCTCGGCGGGTGACGACGGGGGCGTGCTCACGAGCGGTCCGCTCACGGCGCGCATCGCGCCGGGGACGCCGTGGAACCTCTCCTTCGAGGTCGACGGCACGCGGGTGACCGGCAGCGGCCACAAGGCGCAGGGATTCATCGAGCTCGCCGACCGCGCCGACGTCAGCCACGGCGTCGCCGGCAACGCCCGCACGGGCCTGAGCGCGCCCACGTCGCACACGTACATCCACGAGCAGCTCGATCTCGGCGTCGGCGAGCTCATCTACGGCCTCGGCGAGCGGTTCGGACCGCTCGTCAAGAACGGCCAGACTATCGACATCTGGAACGCCGACGGCGGCACGTCGAGCGAGCAGGCGTACAAGAACGTCCCGTTCTACCTCTCGAACCGGGGCTACGGCATCCTCGTCAACGACCCCGGCCACGTGTCGTTCGAGGTCGGCTCCGAGGCCGTCGAGCGCGTGCAGTTCTCGGTCGCGGGGGAGGAGCTCGAGTACTTCGTCATCGCGGGCCCGACGCCCAAGGACGTCCTGACCCGCTACACGGCGCTCACGGGACGCCCGCCGATCGTGCCGGCGTGGTCGTACGGCCTGTGGCTGTCGACCTCCTTCACGACGGACTACGACGAGGCGACCGTCACAGGGTTCATCGACGAGATGGCCAAGCGCGAGCTGCCCGTCTCGGTCTTCCACTTCGACTGCTTCTGGATGCGCGAGTTCAACTGGTGCGACTTCGAGTGGGACCCGCGCGTCTTCCCCGACCCGGACGGAATGCTCGCGCGCCTGCACGACAAGGACCTCCGCGTCTGCGTGTGGATCAACCCGTACATCGCGCAGCGGTCGCCGCTGTTCGCCGAGGCCGCCGCGCAGGGCTTCCTCGTCAAGCGCCCCGACGGCTCGGTGTGGCAGTGGGACCTGTGGCAGGCGGGAATGGGTCTCGTCGACTTCACCAACCCCGACGCGACCGGGTGGTTCCAGTCGAAGCTGCGCGCGCTCGTCGACCAGGGCGTCGACTGCTTCAAGACCGACTTCGGCGAGCGCATCCCCCTCGAGGTGGAGTACTTCGACGGCTCCGACCCGTCGCGCATGCACAACCTCTACACGCAGCTGTACAACAAGGCCGTCCACGACGTCCTCGTCGACGCGCGCGGTGAGGGCGACGCCGTCGTGTTCGCGCGCTCCGCGACGACCGGCGGCCAGTCGATGCCCGTGCACTGGGGCGGCGACAACACCTCGACCTTCGAATCGATGGCCGAGACGCTGCGCGGCGGGCTCTCGCTCGCGTTCAGCGGCTTCGCGTTCTGGAGCCACGACATCGGCGGGTTCGAGGGAACACCGGATGCCGGGGTCTACAAGCGCTGGACCGCGTTCGGCCTGCTCGGCTCGCACTCGCGCTTCCACGGCTCGGGCTCGTACCGCGTGCCGTGGGCGTTCGACGAGGAGGCCGTCGAGGTCACGCGCGTCTTCACGCACCTCAAGATGCAGCTCATGCCGTACCTGTTCCAGGCGGGGGTGGATGCCGCGGCGACGGGCATCGCGCTCGCGCGGCCGATGCAGGTCGAGTTCCCCGACGACCCCTCGGTCGCGTATCTCGACCGGCAGTACATGCTGGGCCCCGACATCCTCGTCGCCCCTGTCTTCACGCCGTCGGGGGACGTGGAGTTCTACCTGCCCGCAGGCACGTGGACGCACCTCCTGACGGGCGAAGAGGTGCAGGGCGGCGGCTGGCGTCGCGAGAACCACGGGTTCACCTCGCTGCCGATCTACGTCCGGCCCGGCGCCGTCATCCCGTGGGGTGCACGCCACGACCGGCCCGACTACGACTACCTCGACGGGCTCGCGCTGCGCGTGTTCGCGGGCGGCGAGGGGCAGAAGTCCGTCACCGTCACGACGCCCGACGGCCGCAGCCAGACCTTCACCGCTGACCTCTCGGAAGTGACACGATGACGAATGTGCAAGAAGCTGTGACGCAGGGCCGCACCGACTACCGCGACTCGGGACTCGTCTTCCCGCCGGGCTTCACCTTCGGCTCGGCGACCGCGTCGTACCAGGTCGAGGGCGCGTTCGATGAGGACGGCCGCGGCCCCTCGATCTGGGACACGTTCTCGAAGACCCCCGGGAAGGTGTGGAACGGCGACACGGGGGACGTGGCGTGCGACCACTACCACCGTGTCGAGAGCGACCTCGACCTCATGAAGGATCTGGGTCTGGACGCGTACCGCTTCTCGATCGCCTGGCCGCGCATCCAGCCCACCGGCACGGGCCCCGCGAACCAGAAGGGCATCGACTTCTACTCGCGGCTCGTCGACGGCCTGCTCGAGCGCGGCATCAAGCCCGTCGCCACGCTGTATCACTGGGACCTCCCGCAGCTGCTCGAGGATGCCGGCGGCTGGCCCGTCCGCGCGACGGCCGACGCGTTCGAGGAGTACGCGGCCATCATGGGTGCCGCGCTCGGCGACCGCGTCCACACGTGGACGACCCTGAACGAGCCGTGGTGCTCGGCGTACCTCGGCTACGGTCAGGGCGGGCACGCGCCCGGCCGGCACGAGCCCGCGGCAGCCCTCGCGGCGGTCCACCACCTCAACCTCGCGCACGGCCGGGCGCTGCAGGCGCTGCGGGCCACCTCGACCGGGACGCCCGAGTACTCCGTGACGCTCAACTTCCACGTGCTGCGGGGAGTCGGGGATGGCGCGGCCGAGGCGATGCGCCGCATCGACGGCCTCGCGAACCGCGCTTTCACCGGGCCCATGCTGCGCGGCGAGTACCCCGCGGATCTGCTCGAGGACACAGCATCCGTCACCGACTGGTCGTTCGTGCAGGACGGCGACCTCGCGACGATCCACCAGCCGATCGACGTCCTGGGCGTCAACTACTACTCGACCGCGACGGTGGCGCTGTGGGACGGCGTCTCGCCGAAGCAGATGAACGACGGGCACAAAGGCGCCGCCGGCGGCACGGCGTGGCCCGGAAGCGACCAGTTCGTCGAGTTCGTCGAGCAGCCGGGGCCGTACACCTCCATGGGCTGGAACATCGCGCCCGAGGGGCTCGAGGAGCTCCTCGTCTCGCTCTCGGAGCAGTTCCCCGAGCAGCCGCTCATGATCACCGAGAACGGTGCCGCCTTCGAGGACGAGGTCGCCGAGGACGGCTCGGTTCCGGACGCCGATCGCCTCGACTACCTCCGCCGCCACTTCACGGCCGCGCACCGGGCGCTCTCGCGCGGAGTCGACCTGCGCGGCTACTTCGTGTGGTCGCTCCTGGACAACTTCGAGTGGGGCTACGGCTACGCCAAGCGGTTCGGCATCGTGCGCGTCGACTTCGACACGCTCGAGCGCACCGTGAAGGACTCGGGCCACTGGTACGCCGACCTCGTGCGGGATCACACGATCCCCGCCTGAGTCTCACTGCCCCCTGGTCGAGTCGCCAGGACACGCCGATGCCGAGGCATCGCGAGCCGCGTGTCCTGGCGACTCGACTGGCTTGTGCCCTGCGCGGAGCTACATCTGGTCGAGAGCCACCGTGGCGGCGAGGATCAATGCGATGTCCTCACCCGGGCTGATCTCGACACCATAGGTGTCGCGAAGGCGCAGCCATCGCTTGGACACCTCGGCGATCTTCGAGCCGCCGCGCTCGAACTCGTACTCGTGGTCGACGATGTTGCCCTGGATGGAGATCTCGCCGATGTCGTCGGCCTGAAGCGTGTAGCGCTCGCGCAGCGGGTTGATGAGGGCCTTCTTGATCGACGCGTCCGGCCGGCCGGGACGTTCGATCGACATCGTGTCCCTGATCGCGATCTTGCGCTCCTGGATCCTGGCCACTTCGTTGCCGGCGAGGTCGCGGATCACGAGCGTGTCCCGGATGCGGAGGGCCTTCCCGTCCACTTTGAAGGCACGCCGCCCGGTGTTGGTCTCGATCCAGTAGTCATCGCCGACCGACACGAGCTTCTCCCTCATCTGGAAGATCTCCTTGTCCCCGCCTCCGCGCCGCTCCTCGCGCCGCTCCTGACGCTCTTCTCGACGACCCAGTAGTGCCATGGTTCACCTTTCGACGGGATGACTCGAACGAACGGACGAGGACATCGGGTTCGGATCGCCGTCCCGCGATGGCGCGGAGGACGGTGTTTCCGCCATCATGGCACCGCACATCCGCGACCGCAGTCGTGCGACGCGGAACGGGTCGGGAACAGCGCGAAACCACCGCAGGCCGTGCGGCAAGCGGCTCGAGTGCGGAGCCGACGAGCAGGCGAGGATTGGGCGGGCAGACGTGGTCAAGACGGTGGCGGAGCTGCGGGGCACGGGGCTGAGCTCTCCGCTCGGCCCGCTGCTGGTGAGCGGGGACTGGTACCTCGTCGGATCGCGTGCGACGGGCCACGACGACGAGCTGAGCGACTGGGACACGATCCTGCTCACGGTCGTCGCTGAGCCGACGTCGGAGTCGCCGGACCAGGCGACGGTGGATGCGGCCTTCGGGGTCGTGCGGCCGGCGCTCGATGGACGGCCGGACCTCGCGTTCCATATCGCGTGGAGATCCGTCGGCGCCGTCGACCTCGAGGTCATGGGGGCGGATGCTGTCCATCGGCGCGCCGAGGACCTGTCGACGTGGGCGCACGAACTCCGCACGGCGGTGCTGCTGCATCGCGGGTCCGGCGTGGGTGAGCGGTATCGGACGGAGATCGCCGCCCGGTTCGAACAGGAGGGACCGCGGCTCGCCCGCGAGGCGTACCGCGCCTATCGACTCGCCCGCAACCAGGCGGTGTCGGCCCTCGCCCGACCGGATGTCGCAGTGCAGCTGCTGCTGAACGGTCAGACCGCTGCGGCGGCGGCCCGCACGTGGTTCCTGGCGGCAGGGCTTCCCGCGCCCGGGCAGAAGTGGCTGCTGCCCGAGCTGGACGACGCTCCCGCTGCGGCGGAGCTGGCTGAGCAGCTTCGTGCGATCCTGCAGGCGGAGACCCCGAATCGGGCGGAACGCTGGTTCGACGCGCACCTGAGGATCTGGGAGCTGCTCGACGGTCACGCGGAGCAGCACGGCATCGCGACCGACTGAGCCGAGGCGCCGCGCGGCCGGCCTGCCGAGCCGGCCGCGCGCGCCGGTGCTCAGGCCCCTGCCGCGTCGAGCTCTTCGAGCATCGCCGGCGTGAGCTCGACATCCAGTGCCTCGATGCACTCGAGGTACTGGTCGAAACTGCGTGCGCCGATGAGCGGGAGCACACGCGGCGAGCGGGCGGACAGCATCCATGCGAGGACCACCTGGTTGCCTGTCGCACCGGACTCGGAAGCGACCCGGTCGACGGCCGCGAATCGTGCCTCTGCGTCCGGGCCCGCGTAGGGCTCCATCATCCAGAAGTCGTCCGCACGCTTCGATCGATCGGTGAACATGCCCTTGAGGACGGGGGAGTACGCCACGAGCTGGAGCCCCGGGTGCGTCCGCAGGAAGTCGAGCTGACCGGCGTCGACGATGCTGAGGTGCTCGACCTCCGGACGTCGACGCAGGAAGCTGTGCTGCTGCTGGAGCGCGGTCGGTGCAGGCCAGCCGCGCGAGGCGGCGACGGCGAAGACGTCCGCGAGCCGCCTGGTGCTGACATTGGACCAGCCGTAGGCGCCGATGCGGCCATCGGCCACGAAGTCGGCCATGGTCCCGACGGAGAAGTCGAGCGGTGTGCGCGGGTCGTCGACGTGCGTGTAGTACAGGTCGATCGCGTCGACCCCCAGCCGCTCCAGCGAAGCCGCGAGCGACTGCTCGAGCACGGGGCGCGAGGCGCCGACGAATTTCGTCCGCGCGACCTCCCAGTTCGCCGTCCCGTCGGGGAGCCACACGTCGTCGAGGTCGGTGAGCGTCGCCGTGCCCTTCGTCGCGAGGTAGACCGCGTCGCGGGCGCCGGTGTCGGCGAGCCAGCGGCCGAGGAGCCGCTCGCTGTGGCCGCCGAACTCGCCAGGCATCTCCCACCAGCAGTAGCAGTCGGCCGTGTCGACCATGCCGCGCGCCGGTGTGCCGTCGGCGCCCGCGAACCGCGGAACGACCTCGGAGAGGTAGTGGTCGAGGATGCGCCGCGATTCGTCCTCGGGCGTGCGCGTGCCCATCAGCATCGCGCCGACCGCGATGGGAGCGAGCGGGATCTCGGTCTCTCCGAAGAGGAAGGCGGGCCGGAGGGTCGTCTGTCGTGTCGTCATGGATCCGACGGTAGAAGTTCGAGCGCACTCGAAGTCAAGCGACTAGATTGCGGATCATGGACCCGCTCACCATCGACCAGGCCGCCGCCGAGACGGGCGTCTCGAAGCACACGCTGAGGTACTACGAGCGCGAGGGGCTGCTCCCGCAGATCGACAAGGCCCCGAGCGGCCACCGCCGCTACTCGCCGGGCGACATCGAGTGGGTGCGCTTCCTCCAGCTCCTGCGCGCGACGGGGATGCCGATCCGCGAGATGAAGACCTTCGTCGCCCTCACGCACGCGGGCGACCACACGATCCCCGACCGCATCGCTGTGCTCGAGCGGTATCACGCCGCCCTCGTCACGCGCATGGCGGAGGACCGCGAGCACCTCGCGCGGCTCGACCGCAAGCTCGGGATCTACCGCGACATCGTCGCGACGCGCGAGGTCACGCCGGAGCACATCATCGGCGAGCCGTCCCGCACCTGAGGAGAGCCCGACCGTCCTGCCGACGTGTGCGCGCGGCTTGATCCCGATCCGGTGGATCGGGCGTGTCGGAGTCTCGGCCTATCGTGAGGGCATGGACGTGCAGTTCGTGGCGGGTTTCGGTCCCATCGTTCGAGACGACGGCGCCTCTCGGGCGTTCTATCGAGAAGCCCTCGGCATCACGTTCGAGGAGCAGTCGCCCGGCTACCTCGACACGAAGTCGCTCGGCGGCGTGAAGGTGTTCGCTCTGTGGCGACTGTCGGATGCTGCCGAGTCCACGTTCGGCAGCACCGAGTGGCCGGCTCACCTGCCGGTGCCGCAGGCCTGGCTCGAGTTCGAGCTCGCCTCACCCGAAGCCGTCGAGGCAGGCGAGCGGCAACTCCGCGAAGCGGGTCACGAGATCCTCGCCTCGACCCACGTCGAGCCGTGGGGTCAGACGATCTCCCGACTGCTCAGCCCGGAAGGGATGCTCGTCGGCCTGTCCTACTTCGCACAGCTCCACGACGACTGACCGCCCGCGCGGGCCGCTGTCGAGGTGGCTAGACCGGCTCGGTCGTCCGGATCAGCCCGCAGTTGAGGCACGACCACGCCACGAGGAACCGCTCGTCGTCGAGGATCTCGAATCTGAGCGCGTCGCCGCACGTCGGGCAGCGCCATGGATTCTCCGCCCGCGACCTCATGCTTCGAGCCTAGGGTCGTGATGTCAGGCGGAGGCCGAGGAGATGTCCGTCCCGATCCGGATGAGGTTCCCGTTGTCGTCGACCACCGCGAACTCGCGCATGCCGTAGTCGGTGTCGACGGGATGCGTGACCCGCGTGCCGGTGGCCTGGTCGGGTCGGACGGTGCCGGACCACTCTCGGAACAGCGCATCCGCGTCGCTCACGTAGACGTAGCAGGCGCTCGCCGTCCGAAGGGGATCGACGGAATCATCCTCGACGAAGTGCAGCTCGACGTCGCCGCGCCCCAGGATGAGGTAGTTCCATTCCTCCGGCGGCGCGCCGCGGTTCTCGAAGCCCAGCGCCTCGTAGAACCGGAGGGTCTTCGCCAGGTCGCGACTGGGCAGGATGGGCACTGCGCGCTCGGACACCAGGGCAGGCTATCGACATCCGTCGCGGCCCGCCACGGTCACCCGTCGGTCGCCGCCGACCGACGGGAGGAACGAGGGCCGGCTCACTCCGGCGCGTACTTGAACGACAGCTGGAGCCGGGACCGGAACAGCAGCGCACCGTCGTCGCCGACGACGACGTCCTGCTTCGTCACCTCTGCGACGCGGAGATCGTGCAGCGATCCGGCGGCGGTGCTGATGGCTTCTCGGGCGGCATCCTCCCAGGAGGAAGCGCTCGTGCCGATGACGTCGATAACCCGATAAACGCTCATGGTGGTCCCATCTCGCTCGATGCCGACCAGACCATACTGATCGCGCTCGCGCCCGGATGGAAGGCCTGCACTGTTCGCGAGACTCCGGCCGGTGCGGCGGCGATCGTGCGGGGCTATCCTGGCGGCGTCCAAGGAGGTCATCGTGGCTGTCGACATCGAGGTCGTTCCGCTGGAGAAGCCGGAGGACGTGAACGTCATCCTCGGCCAGTCCCACTTCATCAAGACCGTCGAAGACCTGCACGAGGCGCTCGCCGGGGTGGGCGGCACCCTGAAGTTCGGCGTCGCGTTCTGCGAAGCATCCGGTGCCCGCCTGGTCAGGCGCACGGGAAACGACGCCGCGCTCGTGGATCTCGCGGTCGCCGGAGCGTTGGCGGTCGGCGCCGGACACTGCTTCGTGATCATGCTGCGGGACGGTTTCCCCGTGAACGTCCTCAACCAGGTCAAGGCAGTGCCGGAGGTGTGCACGATCTACTGCGCCACGGCGAACCCGGTGCAGGTCCTCGTCGCTGTGACGGATGCCGGCCGCGGCGTTGCAGGAGTGGTCGACGGCGAGCCGCCCGTGGGGGTCGAGACCGAGCAGGATGTCGCCGACCGCCGGGATCTGCTGCGCGCGATCGGCTACAAGCTCTGACCGGCAGGTCGAGACATCCGCATATCACACCGCGCGGCGGCTGCCACGGGTGATGCGCCGGGCGGCATGCCGTGCATAGGATCGCGGGAGTGCTGCGACGACGCAGCAGCGGCCCCCTCGCCACCCCGAGCGGGGCCGACGGCACGGCCCACCCGGTCGATGCCGGTCATCCAATGGAGGAGACACATGAAGTATCAGCACAGGGTGATCGGCGGCACAGCCGTCCTCGCCCTCACCGTCGGCATGATCGCCGCTGCCGTCACACCGGCCGCGGCAACCGGACCCGACACGACGTATCTGGTTCTGGCCCCCCAGGGGAAGAGCACGGCGGCCGCTGCGGCACGGGTCGCCGCCGCGGGCGGCAGCGTCGTGGCGACGTACAACCAGATCGGCGTTCTCGTCGCGCGCTCGACGAACACGTCGTTCGAGAAGAAGGTCGCCGGCGCGGGCGTCGAAGCCGTCGCCTCCACGAGCGGCCTCGGCACGACGCTCGCCGATGACGAGGTCCTCCAGACCGTCGACTCCGCTGCGGTGGACGCCACCGGCGACCCCACGGGAGAGCCGCTGTGGAGCCGTCAGTGGGACATGGAGCAGATCGACGTCCCCGAGGCGCACGCGATCACGACCGGTGACCCGTCGATCGTCGTCGGCGTGCTCGACTCCGGCATCGACGCCACCCACCCCGACCTCGCGACCCAGGTCGCGTTCGACCAGAGCGCGTCGTGCCTGGGCGGTGTCGTCGACACGAGCCAGGCGGCGTGGAGCCCGACGACCTCGTCGCACGGCACGCACGTTGCGGGCACGATCGCCGCGGCGATCAACGGCGTCGGCATCGCGGGCGTGGCACCCGGCGTGAAGGTCGCCTCTGTGAAGGTCGTGAACGACGACGGCTTCATCTACCCGGAGGCCGCGATCTGCGCCTATCTATGGGCCGCCGACCACGGCATGCCGATCACGAACAACAGCTACTTCATCGACCCGTGGGAGTTCAACTGCGTGAACGACCCCCGTCAGCGACCGGTCTGGCAGGCTGTCCAGCGCGCGCTGCGGTACTCCTCGTCGCAGGGCACCCTCACGATCGCGTCGGCCGGCAACAGCAACGTCGACCTCCAGCACAAGTTCGTCGACTCGTCGAGCCCCAACGACGGCAGCTTCCCGGTCGAAGACCGCACGATCACCGGCGCATGCCGCGACCTGCCGGCCGAGGCGCCCGGTGTCGTGACGGTGTCGGCCGTCGGCACGGAGCAGCTGAAGAGCTACTACTCGTCATACGGACAGGGAGTCGTCGACGTGACCGCCCCCGGCGGCGACACGCGTCAGCCCGACCCCACCGTGTCGACGATCGAGCACGCGGTGCTCTCCACCGTTCCCGGTGGCTGGGGGTACTCGCAGGGAACGTCGATGGCTGGACCGCACGCGGCCGGTGTCGCGGCGCTCGCACTGTCGGCGCACCCGAACCTGACGGCGAACGCGCTGGCGTCGTTCCTCGAGCGCACCGCAACCCCGTTGCCGTGCCCCGAGGGCGTGTACAACCCCCGCCCGACCCTCCCGCAGTACCAGGCGACGTGCACCGGCGGTGCGCGCAACGGCTTCTACGGCGCGGGCAACGTGAATGCCTTCAACGTGGTGAAGTAGTCACCTGACCGGATGCGGGGGTCGGGCCTTCGGGCCCGGCCCCCGTTCCCATTCCGCCCGCGCGACTCTGCTCGGCATGAAGTTCGTTCAGTCCGACCCGATTCCGTCAGTCGCCGCCGTCGAGGCCGCCGACGCCGTCCTCGACGGGAGCGGGCTCTTCGTCCTGGACGACGAAGGCGGCGGACGTCGTGGCGTCTCCTGCGCGCAGATCGGCTCCCGCGAGCGCTCGCTCGATCGCGAGGTCGATCTCCGACCCGGGTCGGATCTCTTCATTCGGTGTCGACATGATGCCCTCCTGAGGTCAGGCTATCGGCCGATCCCACGGGGCGCCGATGGTTGACGAGGCGCACGTCATCCGCAATAGTTAGGTACATGCCTAACTATCGCGAGGAGGTCGACACGGTGCTTCGCGCGCTCGCCGACCCCACTCGCCGGGCGGTCGTGGAACGGCTCTCGAAGTCGCCGGCAGTGGTGTCCGAGCTGCTCGCGCCGTTCTCGATGGCGTTGCCGTCGCTGCTCCAGCACCTGCGCGTCCTCGAGGATGCGAGGGTCGTGACGTCGAGCAAGCAAGGGCGCGTGCGCACCGTGAGCCTGCGACCGGGTGCCCTGGACGTCCTGCACGTGTGGCTCGGCGAACAGCGCACTACCGCGGAGCGCCAGGCCGACCGCCTCGGCATCCATCTGGCCCGCTCGACCACCAAGGAGATCTGACATGACCCGCGTTCGCATCGACCTGTTCTCGTCGCTGGACGGCTACACGGCGGCGCCCGATCCCTCGTCCGACAATCCGATGGGGGAGGACTGGGGGCCCTTGACTGAGGCGTACGCCGCGACCCGCACGTTCCGCGAGAAGGTCTTCGGCGACGCCAGCGGCGCGGGAACGACCGGCGTCGACGAGTCCTACGCCGCGGCGTTCTTCGAGGGCGTCGGCGCCGAGATCATGGGAGCCGCGATGTTCGGCCTCCACGCGTACCCCGACGACCCTGACTGGAAGGGCTGGTGGGGCGATCAGCCGCCGTTCGGCTCTCCCGTCTACGTGCTGACCCACTCCGCGCCACGCCCGTCGATCCCGATGGACGGCGGCACGACGTTCCACTTCCGCAGCGGGGCGATCGAGGACGTGCTCGCCGAGGCGAGCGCCGCGGCGGGCGGTCTCGACGTGCGCGTCGGCGGCGGGATACGCACAGCGCGCGACTTCCTGCGCGCCGGCCTGGTCGACGACCTGCACGTCGCCGTCGCGCCGATCGTGCTCGCGCGCGGCAATCGCGTGTGGGAGGACCTCCGCGGTCTCGAGCACACCCACACCGTGGCGACCGAGGTCGCCGAGAGCGGCACCATCCACGTCACCTTCCGCCGGTAGGACAGGTCCATGTCGATCGAGCGCCGCATCGCGCACTCCGGATTCACCCTCACCCGGGACTATCCCGTACCCGTCGCGCGGGTCTGGCAGGCCTTCTCGGACGGGGAGGAGAAGCGCGGCTGGCTCGGCGACACCGACACCTTCGAGCGCGGCGAGTGGCGGTTCGACTTCCGCGTAGGAGGGCGGGATGTCGACGAGGCGAGGTTCCACGGCGGCCCGCTGTCGCGCTACGAGGCCGTCTACACCGACATCGTCGAGCACGTCCGCATCGTGACGACCTATGACATGTGGCTCGACAGCATCCACATGTCGACGTCGGTGGCATCCTTCGAGTTCGAGGAGATCTCCGAAGGAACGCGTCTCACGCACGTCGAGCACGGGATGTTCTTCGACCAGTTCTGGGCGGACGGCCCCGATCGCGAGGAAGGAACCCGAGGCTTGCTCGAAGCCCTCGGCGAGCACCTCCGGGGCTAGGTTCAGTCGGCGTGCTGCGGAGGCCAGACCACGGTGAAGCGCTCGAAGACGATCTCATCGTCCTCGGACCACTGACGCCCTCGAGCCGCCGACACCCGGCTCCAATATCGACGGTGGTTCGCCTGCCAGCTGATGAGGCTCAGGTCATCCTCGCCCTCGTCGGCCGCGAATGCGTCGTCGGCGCTCGCGAAGGGGCCGAGCCGCAGCTCGGTGCTCCGGATGATGATCTGTGGCACGCCCCGGCCGTCGCACGCGATCCAGTGGGACCCGACGCGGGGCAGCTCATCGCCGCGCGCCGTGAAGTCGGCGACGAGTTCCGACGTCGCGCGCTTCCTCCCGCTCAGAACCTCGGCGAGGAGCTCGTCAGCGAGCCGCTGCGAGTCGCCGAAGTGCTCGATCGTGTGCTCGCGGCATGCCGCGACGGCCTCAGGGTGGGCGGCGGCATACTCGCGCCACATCCGCTCACCTGCTTCGACGTCGACCGGGGGAACTGGTTCGGAAGCCATGCTTCATTGTTCCAAACCGGTGAATGTCGCAGGGTTCGGGGAGGGTTCAGCGATCCTGGCGCCGCCTCACGCTTACGGGCAGACGCGGACGCTGCGCCCCTCGAAAGTGACGACGTCGCCGAGCTGCAGCTGCCGGCCGCGGCGGCGATCGACCTCGCCGTTGACCATCACGAAGCCGTCGATGATGGCCTCCTTCACGTCCCCACCGGAGTCGAGGAGCCCGGCGAACTTCATGAACTGACCGAGGCGGATGCCGTCCCCGCCGATCGGGACGTCCTGGATCGGAGCGGGGCGCGTCATGCCTTCACGGTAGCCGAGAAGCCTCTCCGAGACGGGGGTCGCGCCGCAGGCGGGCTCGCTCGCCGGCGGGCTCGTCGAGTACTCACCTTCTCCTGAGGTGACGGCACGCCGGCACTCTGCCAGACGACCTGACCCGCGAAACACCCTCATCGAACCGGAACACCGCACCCGAGTCCGGCGCCGGCTCTGAGTGCCCGAAGACTGGCGGCGAGGGGGATCCTTCACCCGAACCCCGCCGCGGACTAGCGTGGGGCCGTGTCCGCTGCTGCGACTGACGCCCGCACTGCTCACGCCGTCGGCGTGCGGCGGCTGCTCGAGAGCTATCGGGCGCTGCCGCAGGGTGCTCAGGTCCGGCTGGCCAAGCGCACTTCGAATCTGTTCCGCACGCGTGCGAGCACAGATGCCGGTGGCCTCGACACGTCGGGACTGACCGGCGTCATCAACGTCGATCCTGCTGGGCGAACGGCGGACGTGGCGGGCATGTGCGCTTACGAGGATCTCGTGGCCGCGACGCTGCCTCACGGGCTGGCACCCCTTGTGGTGCCGCAGCTGAAGACGATCACGCTCGGCGGCGCGGTGACGGGGCTCGGCATCGAGTCGACGTCGTTCCGCAGCGGGCTGCCGCACGAATCGGTACTTGAGATGGACATCCTCACGGGAGCAGGCGAGGTGGTCACGGCATCGCCCGGCGAGCATGCCGACCTGTTTCGAGCCTTCCCCAATTCCTACGGCACGCTGGGCTACGCGGTGCGCCTGCGGATCGAGCTCGAGACCGTCAGGCCGTTCGTGGCGCTCACGCACGTGCGGTTCCATGCGATCGCCGATCTGATCGCGGCGATGGACCGCGTCGCCAGGACCCGTCGTCTGGACGACCTGCCGGTGGACTACCTCGACGGCGTCGTGTTCAGCGCCGACGAGAGCTACCTGTGCGTCGGCACGCAGACCTCCGCGCCGGGCCCCGTCAGCGACTACACCGGCGGACGGATCTACTACCGGTCCATCCAGCACGACGACGCCACGAAAGCGGACCGGCTCACCATCCACGACTACCTGTGGCGGTGGGACACCGACTGGTTCTGGTGCTCGGCGGCGTTCGGGGCGCAGCATCCTCTCGTCCGTCGCTTGTGGCCGCGGCGGTACCTGCGCAGCGCAACGTACGGCAGGCTCATGCGGTTGGAACGCCGATTCGACATCGGCGATCGCCTCGAGAAGCTGCGGGGCCGGCCGGCGCGTGAGCGCGTGATCCAGGACGTCGAAGTGCCGATCGCGCGGTGCGCCGAGTTCGTCGAATGGTTCCTCGGGAACGTGCCGATCGCGCCGATATGGCTCTGTCCGCTGCGATTGCGCGACGGTGACGCGTGGCCGCTGTACCCGCTGCGTCCGCGCGAGATGTATGTCAACGTCGGCTTCTGGTCGACGGTGCCGATCGGGGCGACCGAAGGTGAGACGAACCGGCTCATCGAGCGCCGGGTGAGCGAATCGGACGGGCACAAGTCGCTCTACTCCGATGCGTACTACACGCGAGACGATTTCGACAAGCTCTACGGCGGGGCCGACTACCGGTCGGTGAAGACGCGGTACGACCCCGACGCTCGACTGCTGGAGCTCTACCAGAAGGCTGTGCAACGACGATGACCACATTCAAGGACCGGACGGATGCCGCGGCTGGTGGCGACGCGGCAGACAAGGCCGAAGCGGAGGCCGGAAGGCTGACCCTCGCGGACGTGCTCGAGATCTTCGCGGGGGGTCGGCTGCCCCTGCGATTCACCGCGTACGACGGCAGTTCTGCCGGACCCGAGGAGGCGCCGTTCGGACTCGATCTGAAGACGCCCCGCGGCACGACCTACCTCGTCACCGGGTTCGGTGATCTCGGGCTCGCGCGGGCCTACATCGCCGGCGATCTCGACATCCACGGGGTGCACCCGGGCGACCCGTACGAGCTGCTCAAAGCCCTCGCCGAGAGTCTCGAGTTCACGCGGCCGCCGGCGCGGCTCATGGGCCGGATCGTTCGCTCGATCGGGTTCGAGCATCTTCGGCCTATTGCACCACCTCCGCAGGAGGTGCCCCCGCGCTGGCGGCGCGTCGCCGGCGGCCTGCGGCACAGCAAGACCCGCGATGCCGAGGCCATCCACCATCACTACGACGTCTCGAACAGCTTCTACGAGTGGGTGCTGGGTCCGTCGATGACCTACACGTGCGCCTGCTATCCGCGCGTCGACGCCGCGCTCGAGGAGGCGCAGGAGAACAAGTACCGGCTCGTCTTCGAGAAGCTGCGGCTGAAGCCGGGCGACCGGCTGCTCGACGTCGGATGCGGGTGGGGCGGCATGGTGCGCTACGCCGCGCGCCGAGGCGTCCAGGCCGTCGGCGTGACGCTGTCGCGCGAGCAGACATCGTGGGCGCAGCGCGCCATCGCCGAGGAAGGGCTCGACGAGCATGCCGAGGTGCGCTTCGGCGACTACCGCGACATCGCCGAGACGGGGTTCGACGCGGTCTCGTCGATCGGGCTGCTCGAGCACATCGGGGTGCGCAACTACGCGTCGTACTTCAGCTTCCTGCGCTCGCGCATGCGCCCGGGCGGCCTGCTGCTCAACCACTGCATCACCCGTTGCGACAACCAGGCCGAGCCCGCCGCGAAGGGTTTCATCGACCGCTACGTGTTTCCGGACGGCGAGTTGACCGGTTCCGGTCGCATCATCACCGAGGCACAGGATGCCGGCCTCGAGGTGCTGCACGAGGAGAACCTGCGTCCCCATTACGCCCTGACGCTCCGCGACTGGTGCGCCAACCTGGTCGAGCACTGGGACGAAGCAGTCGCCGAGATCGGACTTCCGGCCGCAAAGGTGTGGGGCCTGTACATGGCCGGATCACGGCTCGCCTTCGAATCGGGCGGGATCGAGCTGCACCACGTGCTTGCCGTCAACTCGCAGGGCAACAGCGACGACGGCGACCTTCCGCTGCGACCGTGGTGGACGCCGTGACGGCGGGGCGCGGAATCCCTGCGGTCCTCATCCCAGCTCCGCCGCGCCGCGTGCGGCGCTGCCGGCGTGCGGGAGTGCGCCAGGTGAGATCGAACGGAGTCGACCGACGCCGGGCCATCTCCCAGGTGCGCGCGGTACGCTCATCGGGATAGGCGAACTTCTCATTCGTCTCGCCCCGGCTGTGTGGTAACGGTCGGGGCTTTTTCTGTAGGGGCGGGTCGCCGTGCAAGGAGCGCGCACTACTCTGAAGCGTGACCACGTCCGATGCTCCGATCGAGGAAGCGGCTCCGCAGGAGCCCGCCACGATGACGTTCGCCGACCTGGGATTGGGCGGTTCGGTGCTCGCGGCACTGCGCGACGTCGGGTACGAGACGCCGTCGGCGATCCAGGCCGCGACGATCCCGACCCTTCTGGCCGGTCGCGACGTCGTGGGTCTCGCGCAGACCGGCACGGGCAAGACCGCGGCGTTCGCCCTGCCGATCCTCGACCGACTCGATCTGTCGCAGAAGACGCCGCAGGCGCTCGTGCTCGCCCCGACGCGGGAGCTCGCGCTGCAGGTGTGCGAGGCGTTCGAGAAGTACGCCTCGCACCTGCGCGGCGTGCACGTGCTCCCCGTCTACGGCGGCCAGGGCTACGGTGTGCAGCTGTCGGCCCTCCGCCGCGGCGTCCACGTCATCGTCGGCACGCCCGGACGCATCATGGATCACCTCGACAAGGGAACGCTCGACCTGACGGAGCTGAAGTATCTCGTGCTCGACGAGGCCGACGAGATGCTCAAGATGGGCTTCGCGGAAGACGTCGAGAC
This sequence comes from Microbacterium sp. NPDC019599, assembly GCF_040632175.1. Taxonomy (NCBI): domain Bacteria; kingdom Bacillati; phylum Actinomycetota; class Actinomycetes; order Micrococcales; family Microbacteriaceae; genus Microbacterium; species Microbacterium sp. NPDC019599. Next base: position 590,219 of record NZ_JBEYBL010000002.1, on the reverse strand, counting down.
GATCCTCGCCGACACTCCCGACGCGAAGCAGGTCGCGCTGTTCTCGGCGACGATGCCCGCGGCGATCCGGCGCATTTCGCAGCAATACCTCCGCGACCCCGAAGAGATCACGGTCAAGACCAGGACGACGACGTCGTCGACGATCACGCAGCGCTACCTCGTCGTGTCGTACCAGCAGAAGATGGACGCCCTCACGCGCATCCTCGAGACCGAGAACTTCGACGGCATCATCGTCTTCGGCCGCACGAAGAGCGTGACGGAGGAGATCGCCGAGAAGCTGCGCGCGCGGGGGTTCTCGGCGGCTGCGATCAACGGCGACGTCGCACAGCCGGTGCGCGAGAAGACCATCAACCAGCTCAAGTCCGGCAAGCTCGACATCCTCGTCGCCACCGACGTCGCCGCCCGCGGCCTCGACGTCGAGCGCATCTCGCACGTCGTGAACTTCGAAATCCCCACCGACACCGAGTCCTACGTCCACCGCATCGGCCGCACCGGCCGCGCCGGACGGTCGGGTGACGCGATCAGCTTCGTGACGCCGCGTGAGCGCGGGCTCGTGCGGGCGATCGAGCGCGCCACGCGTCAGGAACTCACCGAGATCCCGCTGCCGAGCGTGGACGAGGTCAATGTCACGCGCCTCGCGCGCTTCGACGACCGCATCACCGCGGCCCTCGGCGAGACGGAGCGCATCGACCGCTTCCGCGACATCGTCGCCCACTACGTGCGGCACAACGACGTCCCGGAAGTGGATGTCGCGGCCGCCCTCGCCGTGGTCGCTCAGGGCGAGTCGCCGCTCCTGCTGGAGCCCGACCCGGAACCGTCGCACCGCGACCGCGGCGAGCGGCCGGGGCGCTTCGACCGCGATCGCGACGGCGGCGAGCGGAGGCCTCGCGCGCGCCGCGAGGGGATGGTGACCTATCGGATCGCCGTCGGCAAGCGCCATCGCGTCGAGCCCCGCCAGATCGTCGGGGCGCTCGCGAACGAGGGCGGCCTCAAGCGGGACGACTTCGGGGCGATCCAGATCCGGCCGGATTTCTCTCTCGTCGAGCTCCCCGCCGACCTTTCGCGGGCAACGCTCGACCGACTCGAGGGGACCCGCATCTCGGGGCGGCTCATCGAACTGCGGCTCGACACGGGCGGCCCCCGGCGCGGGGCGCGCCGCGACGACGACCGCCCGCGCCGCAAGCCGCGCCACTGACGACATCCACCGTGGGGTTTCGTGCGCCCTCGGTTGCCGGAACGAGCGTCGGCGCCACGGCGTGCATGACTCTGCGCAGCGATGCCCGCGGCGACCACGCGAAGTGCATCACGTCACCGACCACGCCAACGGCGGGCCGACGCACACCGACAATGGTGTGCTGCTCTGCTGGACCCATCACCGGTTCATCGACACCGGCACCTGGCGGATCCGGATCAACCACGGCATCCCGAAATCCAAGCCCCGCGATGGTACGACCCCACCCTCCGGTGGAGACCCGTCACCACCTCCCCCACCCGCCTGCGCGACCGCGCCGTCAGACGCACATGAACTCCACGACCTGACCGGGGGCATCACGCCCACACGTCCTCGAGCCGTAGCCGTCAGTGCAGGGTTTCTCCCCGTTTCAGCATCTCGACGTACTGGGCAACGCGGGCAGCACGTGATTCCGGCCGCTTGAGATTGGCCACGCGGAAGGCCATCGCGAACCGATTCTGCGCCGATTGGGCCGCAAAGGCGCTGGCGATCTCCGGATCCGCGTCGAGTGCTTCCTGCAGCTCCACCGGGAGGTCGCCGTCGCGCTGCCGGTAAGCCCGGTCCCATCGCCCGTCCGCCTTGGCGCGGTCGATCTCGAGCTGACCCTCGGGCCGCATGCGACCTTCCTCGATCAGCCGCGTCACGTGACCGATGTTGACCTTCGACCACAGGCTTCGGGCTCTCCGTGGCGTGAAGGTCTGAAGGAAGTAGTCGGAGTCGACGGATTTCGACTGTCCATCGATCCACCCGAAGCACAGCGCGACATCGAGCGCCTCGGCGTAGGTGATCCCTGGTCGGGTCGTCGCCTTCTTCCGCAGTCGCAGGCGGACGCCGCCCGGGTCGGGGTCGGACTCCAGCCAGGCCTCCCACTCCGCGACCGTGTCCACGTGCAGCTCGGGCTTGTCGGCGCGGTCGACCATGACGGGAGACTACGTCCTGTCGGCCTGCAGGCTCAGCAGCTCCACCGCCGGCCGATCGGCATCGGCCCAGTCGAGATCGGCGAGCTCGCCCCGAGCCACCCACCGCAGCTCGTCGTGGTCGGTGCTGGCCGTCGGGCGCTCGCCGAGAAGCTCGGCGCGCAGGCAGATGAGCCGGATCGGCCCGGTCACGTCGGCCGTCAGCACCCCGGTCACGCGGATGCCGACGCCGAGCTCCTCGCGGATCTCACGCGCGAGCGCATCCTCGCCCGACTCACCCGGCTCGACCTTGCCGCCCGGAAATTCCCACCGGCCCGCCGCGGCCTTGCCCGGCGCGCGTCGGCAGGCAAGCAGCATCCCGTCGTGCTCGATGACGGCGGCGACGATGTCGATCGGCTCGGGCATGGAACCATCGTGGCACCGCGGGAGCAGCATCCGTCCCGCAGCGGAGGTCAGGCGGCCCCGGGCTCGTCGCGCAGGCCGACGCGGTCGGGGATGTCGAAGTGCACGCGCGGGAGCCACTCGGCCGGCTCGGGCCAGGGCCGCGAGGCGGGAAGGGCCCGCAGCCGCGCGCGCAAGGCCGAGCCGGACGCCTCGACCGGCAGGACGCGGGACGGGGCCCGATGCGCGAGCGCTCCGAGCCACCAGTGCCGCCAGGTGCCGTCGATCGCGTCGGGTCCGAGCACGATGTAGTAGTCCGGCATGACGGCGACGCCCGAGTCGAACTGGGCCAGGACCGTGTCGACCTCGAGCTCGAGGGTCCCCAGCGTCGACTGCTCGCCGTAAAGCTCGACCCACGCCGCGGCGACGTGCTCGAGGGGATCCGCGTCGTGCACGACGTACGGAGTCGTCGCCGTCGCGAGCGCCCGCGAGGCCTCGGCGGGCTCGGCGCCGTGCAGGGACAGCGCGAGCAGTGCAGGCAGGCCGTGGAGGCCGGAGAGGAGGACGTCGCTCTCTGATCCGACGAGAGCGACGACCGTCGATCGCGGAGAGTGGTCGGTCGAGGGCGCCATATTCCACGGTACGTCCTTCCGTGTTTCGGTGGGGTGACGCACCGCAGACTTTCCGGAAACGCACGGCGGCGCGCAAGCGGATCGGATGCTGTGCGTCACAGCATCCGATCGGTCCGAACGGATCGCACTCGGCGAACCGCCCGCCCGCCTCGGCCGGGATGTCGGAAGGCCCGCATACCGTGAGTGGCATGCGGATCCTGCACACCTCGGACTGGCACATCGGGCGGACCTTCCACGGTCACGCGACGCTCGATGCGCTCCGCGGCGTGCTCGATGCGATGACCGCGCAGGTCCGCGAGCGCGACGTCGACGTCGTCATCGTCGCAGGCGACGTGTTCGACTCCGCTGTGCCCGCGGCGGCCTGCTACACGCTGCTGTCCGACGCGCTCCGCGGGCTCGCCGACGCGGGGGCTCACGTCGTCGTGACGAGCGGCAATCACGACTCGGCCGCGCGGCTCGGCTTCCAGTCCGCGCTTCTGCGCGACGGCATCCACGTCGTGACGGATCCGCTCTCCGTCGGCACGCCCATCACGATCGACGACGAGCACGGGCCGGTCCACTTCTACGGCATCCCGTACCTCGAACCGGCGCTCGTGCGACACCTGTGGGACGGAGTCGAGCTGCGGACGCAGGCACAGGCTCTCGCGCATGCGATGGCGCTCATCGAGGCCGATCTGGACGAGCGGGGCGGCCGCTCGGTCGCGATCGCACACTGCTTCGCGGGCGACGTCGTGCCGACGCCCGGCGTCGAGCGCGACATCCAGCAGGGCGGTCTCGACATCGTGCCGCTGTCGACCCTCGATCGTCCGGACTACATGGCGCTGGGGCACATCCACGGGCATCAGCGGCTCTCCGAGACGGTGCGCTATGCCGGCGCGCCCCTGCACTACAGCTTCGGCGAGGCCGGCAAGCCGCGCGGGTCGTGGATCGTCGAACTGGATGCCGAGGGTTTCGCGAGCACGGAATGGCTCGACCTCCCCGTCCCGCGCCGGCTCGTGAACCTCGAGGGCACGCTCGACGAGCTGCTCACCGATCCCCGTTTCGCTGCCGACGAGGACGCCTGGGTGAGCGCGCGGTACACGGATGCCGCGCCGCAGCGCGACCCCATGCGACGCCTGCAGCAGCGCTTCCCGTTCTGCGCGACGGTCGCGCATGCCCCGGGCGTCGTGAGCGTTCCCGACGGGCTCACCTACGCCGCGCGCGTGCGCACGGCGAAGGACGACCACGACCTCGTGGACGCGTTCCTCGCGCACGTGCGCAACGGCGTCGGGGCGTCGCCGCGCGAGGGCGAGATCATCCGCGAAGTGATCGCCGACCACGCCGCGGCCGTGCCCGCCGGCGTCGAGGGAGCGGTCGAGAAGGCGGAGGCGCCGGCGTGAAGCTGCACCGCCTCGAACTGCAGGCCTTCGGGCCGTTCCGCGAGCGTCAGACCGTCGACTTCGAGGCGTTCGACGCCGACGGGCTCTTCCTCATCTCCGGGCGGACGGGTGCGGGCAAGTCGAGCATCCTCGACGGCGTCTGCTACGCCCTCTACGGGACGGTTCCCCGGTACGACGGCGGCGACCGCGGGCTGCGCAGCGACCACGCAGACCCCGACGAGTCGACCGAGGTGCGCCTCGAGTTCTCCACGGCGGGCGGTCGCTGGCGGCTCACGCGAACCCCCGAGTACGAGCGGCCGAAGGCCCGCGGCGAGGGGACGACGGTCCAGAAGTCGTCCGTGCTCGTCGAGCAGCTCGTCGCCGACGCGTGGATCGGCCGCGCGGCGAAGCACCGCGAGGCCGCCGAACTGCTCGACGGCATCCTGGGGCTCACGCGAGACCAGTTCCAGCAGGTGATCCTGCTCGCGCAGAACCGGTTCGCGGAGTTCCTCCTGGCGAAGAACGACGACCGGCAGGCGCTGCTGCGCACGCTCTTCGGCACGCGCCGCTACGAGGAGTACGAGCAGGCCTTCGAGCAGCGCAGGCGCGTCGCGCACCAGGAGCTCGAGGCCGACGGGGCCATGCTCGAGGCGCTGCTCGCACACGCCGAGCGGATCGTCGCCGACAACGATCTCGCGGGGCAATCCGACGACGAGGCGTCCCCTGCGGCGACCGCCGACCGCCTCGACGCCGTCGACCGAGCCGTTCCGCGCGCCCGGTATCGCGCCGACGAGTCGGCCCGGCTGCTCGGCGTGGCCCACGCGGCCCATGACGCCGCGCTCGCCGACTACGGCGCACTGAGTGCCCTCCGACGCCGGCAGGAGGAGCGGGTCGCGTCACGAGCCGCGCTCGCGATCCTGGAGCGCCGTGAGCCTGCCATCGCCGATGACCGGCGCGCACTCGATCGCGCACGGTCGGCGGAGCTCCTCCGCGGGCCGATCGAGTCCGCTGCGCGCGCCCGCGCGGCCGCGGACAGAGCGCTCGCGACCGAGCAGTCGGCTCGCGCGGCGTGGGTGGAGGCGGGGGAGCAGGATGCCGAGTCCGGCGAACTCCGCGACCTCATCGATGCGCTCTCCGGCGACCTCGCGGTCTGGGCGAAGGCCGCCGACCTCGAGCGTTCGCTCCCCGGCCTCGACGACGCGCGCGCTCGCGCGGAGCGAGCCGTGCAGGCGATCGAAGAAGCCGTTCGCCACCTCGCAGCCGAGGCCGAGGACCGCGCGGCACGACGGGCCGCACTCGAACCCGAGCTCGCGGCCGCCGAATCGTCGGCGGCGCCTGTCGATCCCGCTCGCGACGCCCTCGCGGACGTGAAGCGACGGCTCGAGGCCGCTCGCGAAGCCGAGCGGCTCGCGCGGCGGGTTCAGGACGCGGATGTCTCGCACCTCGTCGCGGCGGAAGCCCTGGAGGCTGCCTCGCGCACCGTCCGCACGCTTCTCCAGCGTCGTCTCGACGGGTACGCGGGCGAGCTCGCGGGCGCACTCGCCGACGGCGAGCCGTGCCCCGTGTGCGGGTCGGCGGAGCACCCGCATCCCGCATCCGCGTCGGATGAACCCGTCACCGACGATGTGATCGCGGCCGCGGAGACCGCGCAAGAGGCCGCCGCGGACGCGGCCCGCGTGGCATCCGAGCGCGCCCGCGACGCCCGCGCGGCGCACCAGGAGTCCTCCGCGCGGGCCGGCGGCGAGGCCGTCGACAAGCTCTCGGGGGATCATGCCTCTGCCGAGGCGGCCCTCAAGACGGCCATCGACGCGGCTGCTGCGATCGGCCGGCTCAAGAAGGAGCTGCAGGAGCTGCGCGAGGCCGACGCCGCAACGGCGAAGGAGGGAGACCGGCTCACGGCGCGGCTCGTCGCTGCCGGCGAGAGCCGCGCGGCGGCGACGCAGGAGGTCGCCGGAGCACGCGCCGCCGTCGAGGCCGCGCGCGGGCCGTTCGCCGCGGTCGCCGAGCGGATCGCCGACGCCCGGCGCCGCCGCACGCTCGCGCGCGAGCTCGCCGATGCGGTCGACGAAACGGTGCGCCTCGAAGCCGTCGCGACAGAGGCGGGCGCGGACCGAGACCGGCGGATCGACGAGTCGTCGTTCTCGACGGTCGCGGAAGCATCCGCCGCGCTGCTGGACGCCGGCGCGCAGTCGGTGCTCGCGGCTGCCGTGCAGCAGTTCGACGCAGACTTCGCCGGAGAGCGCAAGCGGCTCTTCGACCTCGAGAGCGAGCTCGCCGGTGCGCCCGAGGAGCTCGTGGACCTCGCCGCGGCCGAGGCCGAGGCCTCGGCCGCCCGCGATCGCTGGAAGGACGCGATCTCGACGGCGGCTCGCGACGCCGAGATCGCGACCCAGCTCGCCGAAGCAGCATCCCGAACCGGCCAGGCGCACGGCGCCGCGGCGGAGCGCACGGCCGAGTACGAGATCGTCGCGGGGCTGGCGAACGCCGTCGCGGGACGGACGGACAGCCGCATGGACCTCGAGACGTTCGTCCTGGCCGCCGAGCTCGAAGAGATCGTGGATGCCGCGAACCTCCGCCTCGGCTCGATGTCGGCCGGTCGCTACCGATTGCAGCACACCGACGCCGTCGGCGCGCGGAGGGTCGCGTCGGGGCTGGGGCTCGAGGTCCTCGACGCCTACACGGGCCGCACCCGCTCCGCGCAGTCGCTCTCTGGCGGCGAGACGTTCCTGGCGTCGCTCGCCCTCGCGCTGGGGCTGGCCGAGGTCGTGACGGCGCGCGCCGGCGGCATCCGCCTCGACACTCTGTTCATCGACGAGGGCTTCGGGTCGCTCGACGCCGACACCCTCGACCTCGCGATGCGCACGCTCGACGAGCTCCGCCAGGGTGGTCGCACCGTCGGCCTCATCAGCCACGTCGAGGCGATGAAGGAGCAGCTGCCCGCGCAGCTCGTGGTCTCCGCGACGCCGCGAGGTCCGAGCGTCATCAGCCAGACGGCCGGGTTCGCCGTTGTGGCACCGTTCCCACCGGTATAGGGTTTGCGCCATGACCGGCGCCTGGGGGCATCGGTCGCCCGAAAGCACGGGGGAGTACGCGTTCCCGTACGGTCCGCGCGGCCCTCGCCGCCTCAGAGTGGAGGGGATCGCATGAACGCATATCCTCGGACGCGTCGCGTCCTGGCCGGATTCGTGGCGGGCGTCGTCGTCGCGACGACCGCAGTCTTCGGAGGTTCCGCAGCCAATGCGGCACCCGCGCCACCGGCCGTCATGGCGGGTCTCGGCGACTCCATGACTCAGGCGATCATGACCTGCTCGAGCCTCACGACGTGTGCTTCCAACAGCTGGTCGACGGGCACGTCGACGACTGTCGTCTCCCACGCGTCCCGACTGCGTGCCGCGTATCCCGGCCAACCGCTCACGGTGCACACCAATGCCGCGACCTCGGCGAACTCGAGCGGTCTGCTCGCGCAGGCGCAGAAGGCCGTGACCCAGAACGCCGGCTACGTCACGATTGAGATCGGCGCGAACGACGCCTGCACGAGGACCGTCAGCGCCATGACGTCCACCGGGACGTTCGAGACCAACATCCGGACGAGCCTGCAGACGCTCACGGCGAACGGCGCCCAGCGGCAGATCTTCATCGCGAGCGTCCCGAACCTCATGCTGATGTACGAGGTCAACAAGGGCAGCGCGAGCGCGCGGCTCACCTGGGCGCTCCTGGGGCTCTGCCAGTCGCTCCTGGCCAGTCCGACGAGCACGAGGTCCGCCGACGTCGCACGCCGCGCTGCCGTCCAGCAGCGGGTCATCGACTACAACGCCATCCTGCAGAGGGTCTGCGCCGAGTTCGCGACCTGCCGGTACGACCAGGGCGCTCTGTACAGCTTCGCGTTCACGAAGGCGCACATCTCGACGCGCGACTACTTCCACCCGTCGGTCACCGGTCAGGCGGCGATCGCCGCGGTCACCTGGCCCAAGACGCAGTGGGCGTCGTAGCCCGCGCCACATAGGCGTCGACCCGTGCGCCGGCCGGTTCACCTCGGCAGGCGCACCGGTCGCACGAGCACTCTCCGGTCCTCGCGCATCCATCGCTGCCTCGTCGACCGGAACTCCTCGCGGGTCGCGAAGCGATAGCGGTACGACACGACGCGCACCCACTCCGGCCGCTCGCCGGGGAACGGATCCCTCGCGAGCAGCGCGAGGGTCGCGGCATCCGCTTCCAGCAGCTTGCCGAGGAACGCGGTGAACCAGTCGTCGAGCGACCGGCCGAGCGGCAGGAACCACATGAGCCAGTCGAGCCGGAGGTGGTAGGGCGCCCACTGTCGCGGAACGCGCCGCACGTCGCCGGGCTTGCCCTTGAACTCGTACTCGCGCCAGTCGGCATCGTCGCCCGCGCCGCCGGAGCTGCCCTCGACGACGTACTCGATGCGGCGCTTGGTCACGGTGCCGAACGCACCGTAGGCGTTCGCGAGCTGCCAGCGGTTGAAGCTCGCGTTCATGAGCTGCCGGTGCGCCGCGAGGTTGCGGGCGGCGGGCCAGCTGATGACGAGGTACAGCACGGCGACGGCGCTCGTCACGACGAGCCACGGGAGCGGGATGCTGTCCACCAGCCACGGCGGATCGCTCACGGCAGGCCGCGACGGCGCCCCGATGCCCGGAACGCCGACCGCCGAGAAGGCGATGACGATCGTGGCCCAGTTGAGCCACGCGAAGTTGCCGGTCAGGACGAGCCACAGCTGCGTCGCGATGACGAGCCCCGCCGCGACGGCACCGACGATGGCCGGGACCGGGCCCGGTACGAACAGCCCCACGATGGGCGCGAACAGGAACCACGGCACGACCAGCTGCGCGAAGTGGTTGCCGATGACCTCGCCCTTGTGGAACCACCGCGGGAGCAGGTGGGCCTGCCGGCTGAGCGGCCCCGGCATGGGCTGCGTCTCGTGGTGGAAGGTGAGCGCCGTGAGGTCTCGCCATTCGCGCCCGCCGCGGATCTTGATCATCCCCGCACCGAACTCGAGCCGGAACAGGAGCCACCAGAACAGCACGATGACGGCGGTCGCGGGCGGCTGGTCGTCCGATCCGAGGAAGGCGGCGAGGAAGCCGGCTTCCAGGAGCAGCATCTCCCACCCGAAGCCGTAGAAGGTCTGGCCGATCGACACGACGGACATGTAGGCGAGCCACAGCACGAGGAAGCACAGCATGGGCACCCAGGGCGGCCCCAGCTGGGGCACGCCGACCGCGAGCGCGGCCGCCACCACGATCCCCGCGATGCACAGCGCGACGAGCCGGCCGTCGGTGTACCGCGCGTACCGGAAGAGAGTCGGGCGCAGGGGCCACCGGGACCGCGCCTTCGCCCACGCCAGAAGCTCGGGGGCTGGGAGGAGGCCGCGCTCGCCCAGCAGCGGCCGGAACTGGTTGAGGGTCGACACGAAGGCGATGAGATACAGGATGCCGATCCCGCGCTGAAGCACCTGCCGAGCGAACTCGAAGTCGACAGCCGCGAACCCGTCCATGGCGTCAGCCGAAGAGGTCGTCCAGCTCGACGCCGACCCCCGCGTTGTCGGAGAGCGCCTGACGGGCGGCGTACCACCCCGGCATCGCCGTGACGCCGGGGCCGGGCGGGGTCGAGGCCGAGGCGAGGTAGACGCCGGGCATCGGCGTGCGCCACGGCGCCCGGGAGAGGACGGGCCGACGCACCGCCTGGACGAGCGAGAGCGCCCCGCCCAGGATGTCGCCGCCGATGTCGGCCGGGTTGAACGCCTCGCGGTGAGCCGCCGGCATGGCCGTTGAGGCGAGGATCCGCTCGCGGAACCCCGGGGCGAACCGCTCCACCTGCCGCGTCACGAGCTCGGTCGGGTCCAGGGTCGAGCCGGACGGCACGTGGATGTACGCCCACAGCACGTGCTTGCCCTCGGGTGCGCGCGTGGGGTCGAGGACCGAGGGCTGCACGACCAGCACGTAGGGCCGCTCGCTGACCCGCCCCTTCGCGACGGCGTTCTCGCTCGCCTCGACCTCGTCGCGCGTCCCGCCCACGTGCACGGTGGGGGCGAGTGCGACATCGGGATGCGCCCACGGCACGGGGCCGTCGAGGGCGAAGTCGACCTTCGCGGCGGCCGGCCCGTAGCGGTACCGGCGGAGGGCACGCGCGTACGCGGGCGGGATGCCGGGGTGCGTGAGGACGAGGCGTGGCGAGGTGTCCAGCAGCAGGACGTCGCCCGCAGCGGGATCGCCCCAGTCGAGACCTCGGAGATCGGTCACCCGCGCGCCGGTCTCCACGACGCCGCCGTGCTCGCGGAGATCGGCGACGAGGATGTCCGCGATCGCCTGGGCGCCTCCGCGCGGGTATGCCCACCCGTCGCCCGCGTGGACGTGCGCGAGGAGGAACAGCGCAGGGCCGGCGGCAGCGACCGTCGGCAGCGGCGCGTTGGCGTGCGCGGCGACGCCCGTGAAGAGGGCGGCGCCTTCCTCCGTGCGGAATGTCCGACGGCTGAGCGGGCTGCCCAGCTCGAGCGCGCGGAGGCCGAAGCGCACCGTGGTCACGGGATGCCGCGGCACGCGGAGAAGCTGATGCCCGGTGAAGTCGACGACCCCGTCGAGGTGCCGGGAGAGCGGGCGCACGACGGCGCGCCAGGCTCCAGCATCCCGTCCCAGTCCCGCGGCGGTCCGCTCGAGATCGTGCCATGCGATGGCGGCCCGGGCGTCGCCGCCGGACGTCACGGGGTCGAGGGGCTGGGCGAACGCCGCTTCGGGCACGATCCACTCGATCCGCTCCCTCAAGCCGAAGGCGCGGAAGAACGGCGACGAGAGCGCGGCGGGGTGGATGGCGGAGCCGATGTCGTGGCGGAATCCCGGGAGGGTCAGTTCGGCCGTGCGCGTGCCGCCGCCGATCATGGCGGACGCCTCGAGCACCCGCACCTGGTAGCCCGCGCGGGCGAGCGCGACGGCCGCTGCGAGCCCGTTCGGCCCGCTGCCGACGACCGTCGCGCGCTCCGCCATGAGGCTCAGTCTGGCACCGGCCTGCGGCCCTGCGAGGGGCCTTGACGTCACGGCGCGCCCCGTGGCTCGCACGACACCGAGGCAATCAGAGTGCAGGGTGCGGTGCGATGGGCCAGTATGAAAGTGCGGCTCGCTCCGCAGGAAGAGGTCTCGCACATGGAATCCGTTCTGCTCGACACTCCGGCCGGAATCGGCGCCCGCCTGGGCTGGGATCCGAAGGTCACCGAGCACGACCGCAAGCGCATCCTCGCTCGTCAGCTCGTCGCAGCGCGCATGAAGGTCGAGGAGAAGGCGGTCCGCATCGACCGCGAGGCGCCCGCGCAGTTCGGCTTCCACACGCAGCTGTTCGCCGAGATCGACGGGCAGGAGCTGCCCATCGAGATCCGCACCGCGAGCTTCCGCGCGGCGACCGTCGCCGCGATCGCCGACGACGGCGTGCGCCTGGGCATCGACCTCCGCGACGCGCACCCCGACGAGGCGACGCTCGCCGAGATGAAGCGCCACTCCCGCATCTTCGACGTCGAGAACCTCGACTCGCTGCTCTCGCACTGGACGAAGGTGCAGGCCGTGCGCGAGGCGGACGGCCGCGGCGTGCGCATGAAGGCCGAGTACGTGCGCCTCGACCTGTCCAAGCACAAGGGCTGGATCCCCGACCGCCCCGTGCACTACTCGCTGCTGGACCTCTCGCGCGACGGCTGGATCATCACGCTGGCGTACTCGAACGAGGACTGAGCGGCCGCCCCGAACGGGAGGTCTTGTCCTCTTCGTGAGGTCGGATGCTGTGATCCGGCCCTCCCGAAGGGGACAGCGCCTCCCGTGGCGCGCGTCAGGACCTCGGCGCGTACTCCGGCAGTGCCGCATCCAGCTCGGCGAGCCAGGTGCGGGCGTTGCCGTCCGACGGCGCGCGCCAGTCTCCGCGCGGCGACAGCGAGCCCGCGGGCGAGACCTTCGGGCCGTTCGGGATCGCGGACCGCTTGAACTGCGCGAATGCGAAGTACCGCTTGAGGAACACCCGGAGCCACTTGGCGATCGTCGGAAGGTCGTACGCGTAGCGGTCCTCGTCGGGGAATCCGGGGGGCCAGGCGCCGGCATCCGGATCCCGCCACGCGTGCTCGGCGACGAAGGCGATCTTCGACGGCCGCATGCCGAAGCGGAGGATCCAGTACAGCGCGAAGTCGTGCAGGGCGTACGGGCCGATGCGGTCCTCCGTCGACTGCATCCTGCCGTCCTGCCCGGCCGGGACGAGCTCGGGGCTGATCTCGGTGTCGAGGACCGACTGCAGCACTTCGCGGGCGCGCTCGCTGAGATCGGTCGAACCGCCTTCGTGTCCCTCCTGCGCGATGACCCACCGGATGACGTGCTGGATGAGCGTCTTCGGGATGCCGGCATTCACGGCGTAGTGGCTCATGTGGTCTCCGACGCCGTAGGTGGCCCAGCCGAGCGCGAGCTCCGACAGATCGGACGTGCCGATCACCATGCCGCCGTGGTGGTTGGCGAGCCGGAAGAGGTAGTCCGTCCGCAGGCCCGCCTGCACGTTCTCGAACGTGATGTCGTGGACGGGCTCGCCGTCCGCGAAGGGGTGGCCGATGCGCTCCAGCATCTCGGTCGCGAGCGGGCGGATGTCGATCGTCTCGATCGTCGCGCCGATCGTCTCTGCGAGGGCGATGGCGTTCGACTTCGTGTGCTCGCTCGTCGCGAACCCGGGCATCGTGTACGCGAGGATGTCGCTGCGCGGACGCCCCATGCGGTCCATCGCGCGCGCGACGACGAGGAGGGCGTGCGTCGAGTCGAGACCGCCGCTCACTCCGATGACGGGCTTCGGGCCGCCGATCGCGGTCATGCGCTGGATGAGCCCCGACACCTGGATGTTGAAGGCCTCGTAGCAGTCGAGCGCGAGCCGCGCGGGGTCGTCGGGCACGAAGGGGTAGCGGTCGAGCGCACGGCGCAGTCCGATGTCGCGCGCAGGCGGATCGAGCTCGAAGTGCACGACGCGGAAGAACGGGTCGTGCGTGCGGCGGTTGTCGTCGAACGTGCCCTGGCGGATGCGGTCCTGGCGCAGCCGGTCGAGGTCGACGTCGGCGACGCTGCGGCGCGGTCCGTCGGGGAAGCGCTCGGTCTCGTCGAGCAGCTGGCCGCCCTCGAAGATCATGGTCTGGCCGTCCCACGACACGTCGTTCGTCGACTCGCCGGCACCCGCCGCCGCGTACGCGTACGCTGCGAGGCACCGCAGCGACTGCGACTGGCACAGGTCCTTGCGGTCTTCGGCGCGCGCGATCGTGATGGGGCTGCCGCTCAGATTGAGCAGGACGGTGGCGCCCGCGAGCGCGGCCGACGACGAGGGCGGGATCGGCACCCACACGTCCTCGCACACCTCGGCGTGGACGACGAGCGCCGGCACGTCGAGCGCCTCGAACAGGAGGTCGGGGCCGAAGGGCGCCTCGTAGGCTCCGACGCGGATGTCCTGCCCGGCCTGGTCGTCGCCGGGCGCGTACCACCGGCGCTCGTAGAACTCACGGTACGTCGGCAGGTACGACTTCGGGACGACGCCCAGCAGCTCGCCGCGATGGATCACGACGGCGCAGTTGTAGAGGCGGTTCGCGTGGCGCAGCGGCGCGCCGACGACGAGCACGGGGAAGAGATCGACGGATGCCTCGACCAGCCGCTCGATGGACGCCACGACGGCGTCGAGCACAGCATCCTGCATCACGAGGTCTTCGATCGAGTAGCCCGTGAGGCACAGCTCGGGGAAGACCGCCACGGCGACGGCATCCGCATCGCATTCGCGCGCGGTCGCGAGCACCGCGTCGGCGTTGGCTGCGGGATCGGCGATCGCGATCGGGATCGTGCACGCCGCGATGCGTGCGAAGCCGTGACGGTACGCGCTCTCGAACGGGAGGCTCATGCGCCCAGTCTGTCAGGAGACTCGCGCGGAACCCGGTCGTTGAGCGAGCGAAGCGAGACGAAACGCCCCGAACCTGCGCTGCCCGTTGTTTCGGTGCGTTCCGTCTCCGTCGCTTCGCTCCCTCGCTCAACGACCGAGAACACTGCGGGGGAGTGTCGGATGCCGCGGCTAGGGTCGAGGAGCGAAAGGCGGATATGCGATACATCGAGGACGAAGGCCGGATCGTGTGGAGCGCGAGCGACCTCAAAGCCGCCGCAGAGTGCGAGTTCGCCTGGCTGCGGGCGATCGATGCCCGACTCGGGCGCGTCCCGGCGGTCGAGGAGCCCGAGGACGCGACCCTCGAGCGCGCCGGCCGGCTCGGGGGCGAGCACGAGCGACGGGTCCTCGCGGAGTATCGGTCCGCCTACGGCGACGGCGTCGTCGAGATCCCCGAGACGCGATCGACGGATGCTGTCGCCCTCGCCGACGCGGTGGCTCTCACGAACGCGGCTCTGGCGTCGGACTCGGTCGAGGTCGTCTATCAGGCGGCATTCGCGACCGACGAGTTCGTCGGGTTCGCCGACTTCCTCGTCCGAGAGCCCCAGAGCGCGCCTGATCAGCCGAGGCGCTGGATCGTGCAGGACACGAAGCTCGCGCGGCGCGCTCGCGTGACGGCGCTCATGCAGCTCGCGGCGTACGTCGTGCAGCTCGATCGGCTCGGCGTGTCTCGTGCGGACCACGTCCAGCTGCTGCTCGGCGACGGATCGGTCAGCGAGCACGAGGTGTCCGACCTGCTTCCGGTCTTCGAGCTGAGGCGCGACCGGCTCCGGGCGCTCGTGGACGACCGGCGCCTCGACCTCGGAGCGGTCGGGCCAGAGATCGCGTGGGGCGACGTCCGCGGCGAGCTCGGCGTCGTCGCATGCGGGCGCTGCGCGACCTGCGAGCTCGAGGTGGTCCGGCACCGCGACCTCCTCCTCGTCGCGGGCATGCGACCCGTGCAGCGCGACCGCCTGCGGTCGGGGGGCATCGAGACGATCGACGCGCTCGCCGAGGCATCCACGGCTCCGCCCCGCATGAATCCCGAGACGTTCGCGTCGCTGCGTACGCAGGCGCGCCTGCAGCTCGCGAGCCCCGCGGGGCTCGGGGTTCCGGTCCCCGAGCTCGTCGACGGGTCGAACCGTCCCGTGGGTCCCGGCTTCGACGCCTCGACGAGCGCGGCGACCGGGGGTTCGGCGGCGTCCGGGGGTCCGGTGACCGCCGGCTCGGCGACCGCGGGCTCGGCGACGGCGATGCTCGTCGCAACCGCGCCCGTGCCGGTCCCGACGTACGAGGTCGTGCACCCCAAGGCGCTCGGCGCGCTGCCGCGACCCGACCTCGGCGATCTGTTCTTCGACTTCGAGGGCGACCCGCTGTACACCGAGACGCCCCCGCCGGGCGATCCCGTGCAGTGGGGCATCGACTACCTCTTCGGATTCGTCGACCTCCGCGAGCAGTACTCCGCGCTGTGGGCGCACAGCTTCGCCGAAGAGCGTGCGGCGCTCGAGCGCTTCATCGACCTCGTGATGCTGCGGCGCGCACAGCATCCCGGCATGCACATCTACCACTACGCGCCTTACGAGCCGACGCACCTGCTGTCGATGGCGGCCCGTCATGGGGCCCGCGAGGCGGAGGTCGATCGGCTCCTGCGCGACGGTGTCTTCGTCGACCTGTACCCGATCGTGCGCCGCGCTCTCCGGGTCGGCTCGCGGTCGTACTCGATCAAGAAGCTCGAGCCGCTCTACATGGGCGCGGAAGTGCGGACGAGCGACGTCCAGAAGGGCGACGATTCGATCGTGCGCTACGTGCAGGCGCGGGCTCTGCAGGACGACGGTGCTCCGGGTGCGGCGCGCGAGATCCTCGACGATCTTGCGGACTACAACCGCTACGACTGCGTCTCGACGCGGCGCCTGCGCGACTGGCTCGTCGAGTGCGCGAAGGAGGCGGGGCTGCGGCCGGCGTCCGACCGCGAACCGGGGGAGTCGGTGTACGAGCCGTCGCCGCGCGCGCTCGCCCTCGCGAACCTCGCGGCGCAGCATCCCGACGACTCTCTCGACGCGAGGTCGCTGCGCCTCGGCGCCGCGGCGATCGACTACTACCCGCGCGAGTCGAAGGCGTTCTGGGCGACGCACTATCTGCGCCTGCGCGAGCCGATCTCGGTGTGGGAGGAGACGCGCGACATCGTCGTCATCGACGCGGCGCGCTCTCGCGTCGTCGAAGACTGGCACTTCGGCGAGAGCGGCCGCGGCGGCGAGCGGCGGCTCGTCGAGCTGCGCGGCGAGCTCGCCCCGGGAACACGCCTGTCCGAGGGCTCGAACCCGTTCGCGCTCTACGATCTGCCTGCGCCGTTCCCCTACGAGCCGTCGCCGCGATGGATCCATGCGGCTCGGTCCGTCACGGTCGTCGAGGTGCTCGACGACGGCGCGATCGTCGAGGAGACGGCTGTCGACGGCGTCACCTGGTCCGACCTGCCGGCCGCGCTGACTCCGGCCGCACCCCCGCGCGCGGGCAACCAGCAGTCGGCGATCGACGCGTGGGCCGATTCGGTGCTCGACGCGGCGCCCGCCCTGCCGGACGACCCGGCGACCGACATCCTGCGCCGCCGGCCGCCGCGCACCCGCAGCGGCGCGCTGGCGATCTCGACCGGCGACGACGTCGACGCGATCGCGCGGAGCCTGCTCGACCTCGATCGCAGCTACCTCGCGGTCCAGGGCCCACCCGGCACGGGCAAGACGTACGTCGGGTCGCACGTGGTCGCTCGCCTCGTCGTCGACCACGGCTACCGGGTCGGCGTCGTCGCCCAGTCGCATGCCGTCGTCGAGAACATGCTCGATCGCATCGTTTCCGCCGGCGTGCCGTCGCGGCAGGTCGCGAAAGCGCCCAAGGACCCCGCGGCCACGGGAACCTCGTTCACCGTCATCCGGAAGAACGGCGTCGCGGCGTTCGTCGCCGAGCAGCAGGGTGGGTTCGTGCTGGGCGGGACCGCGTGGGACTTCAGCCACGAGGGGCGCGTGCCGCGCGGCAGTCTCGACCTGCTCGTCATCGACGAAGCCGGGCAGTTCTCGCTCGCGTCGACGATCGCCGTGTCGCTCGCGGCGCCTCGGCTGCTGCTCCTCGGCGACCCGCAGCAGCTGCCGCAGGTGAGTCAGGGCACGCACCCCGAGCCCGTCGACACGTCGGCGCTCGGGTGGGTCATGGACGGGGCCGACGTCGTGCCGCCCGAGTACGGTTACTTCCTCGGCCGCACGTGGCGCATGCACCCCGCGGTCGCGGGGCC
This sequence comes from Microbacterium sp. NPDC019599, assembly GCF_040632175.1. Classification (NCBI taxonomy): domain Bacteria; kingdom Bacillati; phylum Actinomycetota; class Actinomycetes; order Micrococcales; family Microbacteriaceae; genus Microbacterium; species Microbacterium sp. NPDC019599. The sequence goes on along the minus strand of NZ_JBEYBL010000002.1, from coordinate 572,517 downwards.
CGTCTCGCGGCTCTCCTACAACGGAGAGCTCGTGTCGCACCCCTCGGCGGCCCTGCGACGTCTCGAGGGGATCGCGCCGGGTGTCCATCCCCTGGCGATCCGGCATCACGGCAACGCGACCCAGTCGCCCGAAGAGGCCGCCGTCGTCGTCGAGCTCGTGCGCGATCTGCTCGGCCGCTCCTGGACGGACGCCTCGACGGACGACGGCGCGGCCGCTGTTCTGCCCGCACGCCCGCTCGCCCAGTCCGACATCATCGTCGTCACGCCGTACAACGCGCAGCAGGTCGACGTGGAGCGGGTGCTCGACGAGGCGGGGTTCGGCGAGGTCCCCGTGGGCACCGTCGACCGGTTCCAGGGTCAGGAAGCCGTCGTCGCGATCGTCTCGCTCGCCGCCTCGTCGGGAAGGGATGCGCCGCGCGGCCTCGAGTTCCTCCTGCTGCGCAATCGCCTCAATGTCGCGATCTCCCGCGCGAAGCACACGGCGTACATCGTGCACGCGCCGGGGCTGCTGGACGATCTGCCGCATACGCCCGAGGGGGTCGCTCGGCTCAGCGGCTTCGCGCGCCTCGTCGCGGACGGGGCGACGGCATGATGCGTGCCGTTCGCTACGCGACGCTCTTCGGAAATGTCAACCCCATAGGGCAGATTTCCCCGCCGGATTAACCTTGTCGAGCGCCATCAGGCGCAGGTGCGGTACCCGTTCGGCGAGGGGCGGGTGCCGCACCACTCATTTCCTGGAACGGATGCTGTGACAGCATCCCGAATCCGTCGTGCGAACGTCCGCGCTCCCGGTCGTCGCAGCGGTGATCAGACCGTGCCGTAGAGCCGATCGCCGGCGTCGCCGAGGCCCGGCACGATGTACCCGCGGTCGTTGAGGCGCTCGTCGAGCGCGCCGAGCACGAGCGTCACATCGCGGTCGCCCACCTGGCGCTCGATCGCCCCGACGCCCTCGGGGGCGCCGAGGAGGCAGATCGCCGTGACATCCTGCGCGCCGCGCTTGAAGAGGAACTCGATGGCCGCGCCGAGCGAGCCGCCCGTTGCCAGCATCGGGTCCAGCACGAAGCACTGCCGGTCGCTCAGGTCCTCGGGAAGGCGCTCGGCGTAGGTCGACGGCTCGAGCGTCTCCTCGTTGCGCACCATGCCGAGGAAGCCGACCTCGGCCGTGGGGATGAGCTTGACCATGCCCTCGAGCATCCCGAGGCCTGCGCGCAGGATCGGCACGACCAGCGGGCGCGGCTCGCCGATCTTCACGCCGGTCGTCCGGGTGACGGGGGTCTCGATCTCGATGGGCGAGACCCGGACGTTGCGCGTCGCCTCGTACGCGAGGAGCGTCACGAGCTCCTCGGTCAGCTGCCGGAAGACCGGCGACGGGGTGCCGGCGTCGCGAAGCACCGTGAGCTTGTGGGTGATGAGCGGGTGATCCGCGACGTGCAGGCGCATACGCTCAGGCTAGTGCGTCGACCCCGCGTCGCCGGGAGCGAGCTCCCAGCTCGCCGCCAGGACGATCCCGTCGGCCAGGCGGGCGATCGCCTCGACCGCGTCCTGGTGCGGTGTCGAGAAGCTCACGAGGCACAGACCGCGACGGTCGGGGAACTCGAGCCAATAGTCGAGCACGACGATGGGACGCGCCGCGAGCTCGGGAGGACCGAGCCGCCGGTGGATGTGGCGCACGAAGGGGCCGGCCGCTGTCTCGGCGCGCGCGAGCTGCGCGTCGCCTCCCGCGGCGTGCAGACGAGCGGCGAGCTGGTCGAGGTGATCTCCCGGCGCTCCGAGGTCCTGCCAGTAGCGAGTGAGCGACACGGCGGCCGCAGCCGGGCCCACGCGCCCCGAGGCTCCGCTCGACGCGTCAGCGGCGAGTGGGGAGGGCGTGGGGACCTCGGTCCGCCGCGTGAGGAAGGCCATCTCCTGGCCGCCTGCCGCCGCGGCATCGCGCGCCGTCGAAGTGAGCCAGGCAGTGAGCTGCGCCGTGAGCACGGGGGCCTGCGGGATGCCGCGCAGCTGGGCCTTCAGCAGCGCCTCGACGCCCTTCTTCGTGCGCTTCGGGTCGGTGAGGTCGATCGTCGCCCAGTCGTCGGGAAGCGCAAGGTCGAGCCCGACGACGCGTTCGCCGGGACGGATGCCGCGCGCCGGCGCGCCGGACTCGTCGGCGATCCACGACACGTCGTCATCGCCGGCCGCGGGCTGGAGTGAGGCGAGCACGTCCTCGACGGACGCCTGCACGGGATGCGGGCCGGCGGGGTCGAAGACGACGCGGCGCAGCAGATGCCGGTACTGCTCGATGAACCCGGTGAGCGACGACCCGCGCCGGATGGCGAACTCGCGCTCGGGGCTGTCGCCCATGAACTGCGCGAACGCCTGCGTCGATGAGAACAGCGCGAGCACCCAGCGGTGCTCGCCGTCGGGATCGTTCGCCTCGATGACGCGGGTCTGCGTCTCGCCGTCGGCGCCCCGCATGAGCGGGACGATGACGTAGTCGTGGCGCAGCGCACGCCCGATGGCGCCGACATCGACGGCGGCGAGGGCTGCTGCGAGACGCTCCGAGCCCACGTCAGTCGACGGTGCGATGTCGATGCGCTTCTCGGCTCCGTCAGACATGGGCACTCCCGCTCGTGTCAGGCCGGGCGGTCCCTGCCACGACGATGCGGCGCGGAAGCCGTGCGAGCGCGCGCCGCTGCCACCAGCTCGCCGGCGGCGGGACGACCTCCCCGCGGGGCGTGATGTCGACCGTGAGGTTCTCCTCGCTCTGCGCGAGGCGGCCCGCGAGACCCGCCTCCGTGAGGAAAGCCGCCCCCGAGGGAATGCCTCCGCCTGCCAGCACGACGAGCGTCGCGGGATCCGCGTCGGCGATCCCGTCGGTGACGACGACGTCGAACGGCCGCGCATCGTCCTCGGTCCATGCGCGCGTCTGCACGCGTCTCGGGCGGCGCGGCGCCGAGCCGGGGGAGCGCGCGGCTCTGCCCGCCTCGAGGTCGTCCGTCACGACGATTTCGCCCGACAGCCGCAGGCGAGGGTCGGGCAGCCTGCTCGGCACGTGCGCGTCGCTGTCGCCGTCGACGTCATAGCGGCGCACGAGCGCCCACGGATGCTCGTTCTCTCCCCACACGGCGGTCGCCGTGAGCCACGCGTAGCGATCGGGACCCAGTCTTGCGAAGGCCTCGAACGGGTCGCCCTGCAGGGGCTGCGTCGTCGGGATCCCGAGGCCGCTGGGGTGCTCGGGATCGTCGAAGGTGACGACGCTGTGGCTGAAGTCGAGCTCTGCGATGCGGGTCATGGCACCTGGAAGACGACGTTGTCGAGGATGTCGACGCCCTTCAGGTCGCCGAAGGAGCCGGGGAAGATGTACTCCGTCGCGCCGCCCGGCATGCCGTCGAGCGGGAGTGCGTGGCGGGTGAGCACGTTCCTCGATGCGTCGGTGACCTCCGCGATGACCAGGTTGTCGGCCGCATTGACCGACGGGAGTCCGAGTGACGAGCGGACGCTGGCCAGCTCCCACGGCGCCGTGGGCGAGTACGACGCGCCCCAGGCCCGTGCCGATTCGCCGACCGGCACACCGGGCGGCGTGCCGTACAGCCGGTAGACCACGTCACCGTCGGCGACCTCCTTGAGCGGAGCCCGCCACAGCGCCTCGGATTCGGCCATCGCGGAGGGCCGCACGCGCAGCGCCTCGCGCACCGTCAGCATCTCGCCCTTGAATCCGGCCTGAAGCCGCGCCGCCGCGTTGATGCGGCCCGCGGCGGCGGCAGAGCCCACGACGCGCGCCGCCGCCCCGAGACCGACGACGGCCAGCGCCGCCCCGGCGATGCTGATGATCGCCTCGGTCCAGGATCTGTCTCCCGTCGAAGCGAGGATGACGTTGCCGATCGCGTTGACGATCGCCGCGATGCCCGCGACGAGGAGCAGGGCGGCGGCCAGCACCTGGCCGATGACGGGGATCCACGAGACGGCGAGGGCGAGGATCCCGGCGACCGCCGCCACGATGCCGGCGACGTCCGTGACGACCGACAGGACGTCCTTGCCCCAGTCCTGCCACCACGAGTCGTTGAGCCCGTCGTCGGCGGTCGTGTCGTGGATGCGCTGCCTCGCGTGCTCGGCGGCGCGATCGCGATCACGCCGCGCGGCGTCGATCCGCTCGACAGCCGCGGCGACCTGGGAGTCCGCGACGCGCAGCTCGTACGCGGCGTCGTCGCCGAGCGAGGTGTACCGCAGGGCGGTCGCCGGGTCGGTCTCATTCGAGGCCAGCGCGAGGTAGCGGTGCTGATCCGAAGACGCGTGAGAAGCGGCATCCCGAGCGGATCGGGCCTGGTACAGCGCCTCGAGGGACTGCGACTGCGCCGACTCGAGCACGCCGGCGTACTCGACGAGCGCATCGCCGGTGGCACGGTAGCGGGATTCGGCGCGTGAGATGTCGTCGGCGACAGTGCCCGCGGTCTCGGCGAGCGCGTAGACCGCCTCGGCGTGCTGGCCGTCGACCCCGAGGGAGCGCAGGCTCCGCGCGGTCCGGTCGATCGCGTCGGCCACGGCGAGGTAGTCGCGCCCGCCGACCGAGACGGCGACGGGGTCGCCGGGGATCGGATCCGCCGCAAGCCCCGCGGCCGACCAGTCCGCCGGCCTCATGAGCCTTCTCCCGAGATCGCGGCCGCGAGATCGGCATCGGTCTGACCGAACCCGTCGGCGATCGCCGACGCGGCATCGCCCAAGGCGCGGATGCCGCCGGTCATCTCCTCGCGCGTGTCGTTCCACGAGTGCGCGAACGACCGGACCGCGTCCGCGAGTCCCGGGTGCCCGGTCGCGTCGGCGATGCCGTCGCTGCGCACATCGGCGCCTTCGAACTCGTGCGCGACCCGGTTCAGGTCCGCGCCCACCGCGCGCATGCGCTCGAGATCCACCCGCAGATCCGGCATCCGTTCCTCCCTGTCGACCTGTCGAGTCTAGGCAGTCGACGCGGGCGGCCGCGTAGCATGCAGGAATGCTCGCCGACCCGATCGACCGCGCCGCGATGGATCGCGCGCTCGCCCTCGCGGCCGACGCGGGCGCGCACGGAGACGTGCCGGTCGGGGCGGTCGTGACGGATGCTGCCGGCACGATCATCGGCGAGGGCCTGAACCTGCGCGAGCACACGGGAGACCCCACCGCGCACGCCGAGATCGTCGCCCTGCGGGCCGCGGCGCAGCGCACCGGCGACTGGAACCTGGAGGGCTCGACGCTCGTCGTGACGCTCGAGCCTTGCCTCATGTGCGCGGGCGCGGCGCTCCAGGCGCGCGTCTCGCGCGTCGTGTTCGCCGCATGGGACGAGAAGGCCGGCGCGGCCGGTTCGATGTACGACGTGCTGCGCGACCGGCGTCTGCCGTATCGCGCCGAAGTCGTCGGGGGCGTCGCGGAGGACGAGGCATCCTCGCTCCTGCGCGCCTTCTTCGACGCGCGCCGCTGAGCCGGCGGCGGCGAGTTCGCGGCCGGGCCGGCCGGGCCAGCCCCCGGGCGGACGCGGGGGACAGCACCATCCCGCGCGCCGTGCCCTCTCCCTAGCGTCGGAGTCGTGACCGAACGACTCCTCGCACCCCCTCCCGCGACCGTCTCGCCGCGCCCGCGGCGCGGTGCGGGACGCGTCGCATGGCTCGTGATGGCCCTCGGGTCGCTCGCGATCGTCGCCTTCGCGGCCGTCCCGTACTTCACCGCGTCGCTGCCCCAGCTCGCGGGCGAGGAGGTGGGCCTCGCGAGCCACTACGCCGGCCAGCCCGCGTTCGTCCAGGTCGCGCTCTACGCGCACATCGTCGGCGCGGCCGTCGCGCTCATGCTCGGACCCCTCCAGTTCTGGCGCGGACTGCGCGAGCGGCGGCCTCGCGTGCACCGCTGGACCGGGCGCGTGTATCTCTCGGGCGTGGCGATCGGCGGACTGGCGGGGCTCGTGATCGCGCCCTTCGGCGCGGCCGGGCTCGTCGGACTCTTCGGCTTCGGCGCACTCGGAGTGCTGTGGCTCGTGACCGCGTGGCGGGCGTATCGCAGCATCCGTCGTCGTGACGTCGCGGCGCACCAGTCGTGGATGATCCGCAACTACGCCCTGACCTACGCGGCCGTGACGCTGCGGCTCTGGCTGCCGTTCCTGCTCGTCGTCCAGATCCCGTTCGGGGCGTTCGAGTTCGACGCGGCGTTCGCGAACGCGTACGCCGTCGTGCCGTTCCTGTGCTGGCTGCCGAACCTCGTCGTCGCGGAATGGCTCATCCGCCGGCGCGGCCTGCCGTCCTACCGGCTGACGCCGGCCGGTCTCAGTCCGCGGACTTGAGCACGATCTCCTCGGTCGGCGGGACGGGGGTCTCGGACCGGAGGATGTCGGGCTCGAGGTAGATGACCCGGGCGGCGGGCACGGCCTCGCGCACGCGGGACTCGATGCGGTCGATGTCGGCCGCGACGTCGCCGAGCGAGCGGTCGGAGACGAACCCGAGCTTGGCGGCCACGAGCAGCTCGTCGGGGCCTAGGTACAGGGTCTTGATGTGGATGACCTTCTCGGCCTCGGGACCCGCTTCGATGGCTGCGACGATCCGGTCATGGTCGCCCATCGTGGCGCCCTCACCGACGAGGAGGCTCTTCGTCTCGATGCCGAGGACGATCGCGACCAGGACGAGAAGCGTTCCGATCATGAGCGTGCCGATCGCGTCGAAGACGCTGTTGCCCGTGATGGCGGTGAGGCCGACGCCGAACAGGGCGAACACGAGACCCGTCAGCGCCGCGATGTCCTCGAGGAGCACGACGGGCAGCTCGGGAGCCTTCGCGTGACGCACGAACGACACCCACGACTGGCCCCGGCCGCGGACGTGGTTGCTCTCCTTGACCGCCGTGCGCAGCGAGAACGACTCGAGCACGATCGCGACGACGAGCACGACGAGCGGCACCCAGAAGTTCTCGAGTTCATGCGGGTGCGTGAGCTTCTCGACGCCCTCGTAGATGGAGAACAGGCCGCCCACCGAGAACAGGATGATCGAGACGACGAAGGCGTAGACGTAGCGCTCGCGGCCGTAGCCGAACGGATGCTGCGCATCTGCCTTGCGCCGGGCCATGCGTCCGCCCAGCAGCAGGAGGAGCTGGTTGCCCGAGTCGGCGAGCGAGTGGATGCACTCCGCGAGCATCGACGCCGAGCCGGAGACGAGCCACGCGACGAACTTCGCCAGCGCGATCCCCATGTTCGCCAGGAACGCCGCGATGATCGCCTTGCCGCCGCCGGATGCACTCATGGCGACGAGTCTACGGATGCCGAGACCGCCGCCTGCGCCGCTTGACGAGCGCCGATCGATGCGTCAGTCGGCGGAGCGGAGGATGATCGTCTCGGTCGGGGGAGCCGGGTCGACGGGGTGCCCGACGTAGCCGATCACGATGAGGAGGGCGTGCCGGAACTCCGCGGGGCGCTCGAGGTGCGCGGTGTGCCCGACGCCCTCGAGGGCGAGTTCGGTCACCTCGCCGCCGCGCGCCGAGTACTCGCCGAGCACGTCCCGCGTCTGCGACACCATCTCCTGCGCGGGGGCGACGTCGGCGCCCGGCCAGTCGGGGACGATGCCGAGCGCCCCGAGGTGGTTGTAGTCGTAGAACGAGGTGTCCGAGATGATCGCGTCCTCCGTCCCGTAGATCCACAGGATCGGCGGCTTGGGTTCGAGATCGACGATGCCCGAGAGGTTGAAGTACTGGGGGGCCATCGTGTTGAGCACTCCGACGGTGCCCGCCGCGAAGCCCGGCCAGTTGTCGCTCGGCACGGAGTCACCGGGGTAGTTGCCCGTCGCGGTCGACGTCGACAGCATCGACTCGACCCAGACGTCCTCGTGCGCGGTCGTGTAGCCGGGGGCGACGTAACCCGAGCGGAAGACACTGCGCGGCGACGTGGGGGCCTCGTCGGTGGCGTCGTGGGCGATCAGCCGTGCGACGTAGTCGGGGTTCGCGACGCCGCCGCCCGTTCCCGCGTCGTCGTCGGTGAGGCGGCTGCCGTCGCGGCGGGTCCCGCCGAAGCCGTACGGCGACACGGGGGATTCGAGCGTGAGGCTCAGCACGGGGTGGTCGAGCGCGTACTGCAGGATGACGGCGCCGCCCATCGACCAGCCGACGAGGTGCGCCGTGGGGATGCCGAGGGCCTGGAGTGTCTCGAAGAGGTCGTCGCTGAAGTCGCGCACGCCGCGCGTCGCGTCGATGGGCGCGTGCTCGGTCCCGCCGTAGCCGCGCAGGTCGACCGCGACGACCCGCAGGTCATGGGGGAGGTCCTGCATGACCTCCTGCCAGAACAGCGACGACGAGCCGTTTCCGTGGACGAGGACGACCGTGCGGTCGGGCGGCGTGCCGGCGTCATCACCTGCGCGCTCGAGGACGTTCACGACGAGTCGCGACGTTTCGACGGACCGGGAGGTGATGCCCTCGAACAGGGTCATTTGCTGCGTCCCTTCGCTCTCGCCGAGGGCCGCAGAGCCCCCATGCTGCCTCGACTATAGCCCTCGGCTCGGATGGGGTCAGCGGGCTTCCCGGACGTCGTGGGAGCGGGACCGCAGAAGCGGCGGGATGCCTCGTCACATGGTGGGGCGAGGCACCCTCCGCGTCGAGTCGGCGCCGCTTACGAGGCGCCTTCGCCCATGTCGAAAGGCGCCTCGCCGAGGTACATCGCCGCCGTCGCGGCGGCACCGCGAGCCGCAGCATCGGGGTTCGCGCCGTCCGCGACATGCGCGCGCGCCCATTCGTCGGCGGAGCGGCGGGTGAACTGACGGCCCTCGGCGGACAGCATCCATGCCTCCCCCTCTTCGGGGCTCGGGCCGTCGGCCGCCGACCCGAGGTGCAGGGCGAGGCCCAGCAGCCCCGAATCCCACCCGATGCCCGTTCCGGCGGGGCCGAAGTTCTCCCACATGTCCTCGGGCACGTCCGCCACGCGGGCGACGTGCTCGAGGTCGAGCCGCGTGCGGCCGCTTCCCGCGTCGGAGAGCCGCACGGTGATCCAGGTCACGCCGCCGCCGAACTCCCAGGTCGCGCGATAGTGCGCCGCGCCGTCCGCAGGCGGCGCGCACTCGAGGACCTCGCCTCCCGCGTTGCCCTCGAGCTGATAGCGGCCGCCGAGTCGCAGGTCGCCGCTGATCGGCAGGAACCATCGCGCGACGCGGTCCGTCGTGACGGCGTTCCAGACGTCGTCGAGGTCGGCGGGGTACTCCTGCGCGAGGCGCTGCACGCGCACGGCCTCGCCGTCGCGGTCCGTCGTCTCGACGCCGCGCTCGACGGCCTCGATCTGTGCATCGACATCGACCATGGTCAGTTCTCCTTCGTCTCGGGGTCCGTGCCGACGCCGTCGGCGTCGGCACTCGTGGTGTCGTCGGTGGGGGATGCCGCGGTATCCGGTTCCTCGTCGTCCGCGGCCGGCGCGGCATCCGTCTCGGCCTCGCGCTCGGCTCGCTCGGCCTCGAGCCGCCGCGCGCGGCGGCCGCGCGCGAGCTCCGTCGCCAGTGCGTCGAGGTGCGGCTGCCAGAACCGGCGGAACGGGTCGAACCAGGCGTCGGCCGCTTCGAGCGGAGCCGGATCCACGGTGTAGAGGCGGCGCGTGCCCTCGGCCCGCGCCGTCGCGAACCCGGCTTCGCGGAGCACGCGCAGGTGCTGCGACACGGCGGGCTGCGAGATGCCGAACTCGCGCTGCACGACGTCGCCGAGCTCGCCCGCGCTGCGCTCGCCGTCGGCGAGCAGCTCGATGATCCGGCGGCGGACCGGGTCTCCGAGGATGTCGAGCGCGTGCATGACCCCATTCTTGCGTCGCAACTTATATAAGTCAAGACGCAATCAAGAACCCCCGATCGTTCACCCGCGGCTCATAGGATGACGTTCATGCCCGACTCACTTCCTCCTCTCGCGTTCCTCGGTGCCGGCTCCATGGGAGGCGCGATCCTCCGCGGCCTCGTGCGCTCGGGCCTGGCAGGAGGCGGCATCGTCGCGACGAACCGCACGGCCGCCAAGGCGTCCGAGCTCGCAGAGCTCGACGGCGTCACCTCGATCGCAATGGAGGAGCAGGCGTCCGGGAATGCGGATGCCGCGGCATCCGCCGACATCGTCCTCATCGGCGTCAAGCCCGCCATGGTCCCCGACCTGCTGCGCGAGATCGCGCCGCACCTGCGCCCCGGGACGATCGTCGTGAGCCTCGCGGCGGGCGTCACGATCGCGACGTTCGAGGGCATCCTCGGCGACGCGATCCCCGTCCTGCGCTCGATGCCGAACACGCCGGCCCTCGTCGGAAAGGCGGTCACGGGCCTCGCGGCCGGAACCGCGGCGACCGCGGACGACGCAGCTCTCGTGCGGCGCCTCTTCGAGACCGTCGGCACGGTCGTCGACGTGCCCGAGGACCAGATCGACGCCCTGTCCACGATCTCAGGGTCGGGCCCCGCCTACGTCTACCTCCTCATCGAGGAGCTCACCGAGGCGGCCATCGGCAAGGGCTTCAGCGAAGAGCAGGCGCGGCTCATGGCGGAGCAGACCTTCATCGGCGCCACCGCGCTGCTCGAGGCATCCGGCGACGACCCCGCCGAGCTCCGTCGCCGGGTCACGAGCCCCAAGGGCACGACCGAGCGCGCGATCGCGGTGCTCAAGGGCGCCCACCTCGGAGGACTCTTCGCGGAGGCGACGGATGCCGCGCTCGCCCGGGCTCGGGAGCTGGCGGCGGGAGCGTAGGCGACCCCCGCCGGCGACGGTCAGTGAGTAGCCGCGAAGCGGCGTATCGAAATGGGCGGCGGGAGCGTAGGCGAACCCCGCACCGAGGCGCGGCCCGCGGGTCATCCGCGGCTCGTGAGTCACCCGTCGCGCGCGTTCGCGCGGGCATAGAGTCCACAGCGTGACCTCGCGAACGCGCCGCCCCGAGCGCCCTCGGACGCGGCGGCTGCGCCCCGCGCGCAGCATCGTCGCGGCGTTCGCGGTCGCGATCCTCATCGGCACGGGTGTGCTCATGCTCCCGATCTCGGCGCGCTCCGGCCGGGTCACCGACTTCTTCGACGCCCTCTTCACGGCCACCTCGGCGGTGTGCGTCACGGGGCTCACGGTCGTCGACACCGAGACCCACTGGACGCCGTTCGGCCAGGTCGTCATCATGCTCCTCGTCCAGCTCGGCGGGCTCGGGATCATGATCTCGGCGGCCACGATCGGGCTCTTCCTCGCGCGCAAGATGAGCGTCGCGAGCCGGCTCACGGCGGCGATGGAGGCGGGCGCGATCGGCTTCGACGACATCCGCGGGCTCGCGCGCCGCATCCTGCTCATCTCCCTGCTCATCGAGGGCGTGACGTTCCTCTTCCTCTTCGCGAGATTCGCCCTCGGCTACGGCTACTCGGCGGGCGAAGCGGCCTGGCTGGGCGTGTTCCACGCCGTCTCGTCGTTCAACAACGCCGGCTTCGCGCTGTTCAGCGACAACCTCATCGGCTTTGCCGCCGACCCCTTCATCTGCCTGCCCATCTGCGCCGCCATCATCCTCGGCGGCCTCGGATTCCCCGTCCTGATGCAGCTGCGGCGGGAGTTCCGGCATCCGCTCCGCTGGACGATGAACACGCGGATCGTCCTGTCGGTCACGATCGTGCTGCTCGCGGCCGGGACGACCTACATCGGTGCGTTCGAGTGGACGAACCCGCGCACCCTGGGCGCCTACGACCCGTGGGCGCGGGTGCTCATCGCGTTCTTCCACTCGGTGCAGACCCGCACGGCGGGGTTCAACTCGGTCGACATCGGCCTCATGCACGACGAGACGTGGGTCGGCATGGACGTCCTGATGTACATCGGCGCGGGCCCCGCCGGCACGGCGGGCGGCATCAAGGTGACGACGTTCGCGGTGCTGTGGTTCATCCTGCTGACGGAGCTGCGGGGTGAGGCGTCCGTCCACATCTTCGGCAAGCGGCTCTCGCGCGCCGTGCACCGCCAGGCCATCTCGGTCGTCCTGCTGTCGCTCGGCGCGATCGTGGCCTCGGTCATCGCCCTCATGGTCGTCACGGGCCATGCCTTCGACAAGGTGCTCTTCGAGGCGATCTCGGCATTCGGCACGGTCGGGCTCACGACCGGCATCACGTACGACCTCCCGCCGACGGCCGAGGTGATCCTCGTCCTCCTCATGTTCATGGGCAGGCTCGGCCCGCTGACGATCGGCTCGGCCTTCGCACTGCGCGATCGCCGTACCCTGTACGAGTTCCCGACGGAAAGGCCCGCCATTGGCTAGATTCGCGCTCTTCGGCGACACCTCGCGGCGCATCGCGGAGGCCGACTCGGTCGCCGTCATCGGTCTCGGCCGCTTCGGCAGCGCCCTGGCCCTCGAGCTCATGGCGGCCGGCACCGAGGTGCTCGGCATCGACATGGACGACGACCTCGTCCAGGCCCACAACGGCGAGCTGACCCAGGTCGTGCGTGCCGACTCCACGAAGGAGGAGGTGCTGCGCCAGCTCGCGGTCGACGAGTTCGACAGGGTCGTCGTCGCGATCGGGGCCGACGTGCAGGCGTCGATCCTGACGTCGTCCATCCTCCTCGGCATGAAGATCCCGGTGATCTGGGCGAAGGCGGTGACGGAGCAGCACGGCCGGATCCTCGAGCAGCTCGGCGTCCACCACGTCGTGTATCCCGAGAAGGACATGGGCCGCCGCGTCGCTCATCTCGTGCGCGGCGCGGCGATGGACTACCTCGAGATCGAGCGGGGCTACGCGCTCGCGAGGATCGCGTCGCCTGCCAGCATCCTGGGGGTTCCGCTCGGCAGGACGACGATCCGCCGCGAGCACGGCATCACCGTCACGGCCTTCCGGGCCGGTCAGGGGGTCTGGCAGAACGCCGACAACGAGACGGTGCTGTCGGAAGGCGACCAGATCCTCATCGTGGGACCGACCGACAGGGTGGAGGCCTTCGCGCAGCTGCGCTGAGACGGCGGAAGGGCCGCCCTCCTGAGGGAGAGCGGCCCGTCCGTGCTCCGATCAGCGGAACTTGCGCCGGTAGATCGCGACCGCGAAGCCGTACGCGACGACGAGGATCCCGACGAGCCAGGCGAGTGCGACCCAGATGTCTGTGCCGACCGGCTGCCCCGCGAACAGGGCGCGCAGGGTGTCGACGATCGCAGTGACGGGCTGGTTCTCGGCGAACCACGCGACGGGCGCGGGCATCGACTCGGTCGGGACGAAGGCCGAGCTGATGAACGGCAGGAAGATCAGCGGGTAGCTGAACGCGCTCGCCCCGTCGACGGTCTTGGCCGAGAGACCCGCGATGACGGCGATCCACGTCAGGGCGAGGGTGAACAGGGTCAGGATGCCGAGCACGGCGAGCCACACGAGGACCGAGGCCCCCGTCCGGAACCCCATGATCAGGGCGACCCCGATCACGACCGCGATCGAGACGAGGATCGCGACGAGCGACGTGAACACGTGTGCCCACAGCACGCTCGATCGGGCGATCGGCATCGACTGGAAGCGCTCGAAGATGCCCCCCTGCATGTCCAGGAACAGCCGGTACGCCGTGTAGGCGATGCCCGACGCGATCGTGATGAGCAGGATGCCGGGGAGCATGTAGTCGATGTACGACTCCTGCGATCCCGTGTCGATCGCGCCGCCGAAGACGTAGACGAACAGGAGCATCAGAGCGATCGGCGTGACGGCCGTCGTGATGATCGTGTCGGGGCTTCTCAGGATGTGCCGGAGGGACCGGCTGGTGAGCACGGCGGTGTCGCCGATGGCGTGAGTTGTCATCGGAGTTCCTTTCCTGTCGTGACGGCTTCGCCGGCGTCCGCGGCGGGAGCAGCATCCGTCTCCGCGGTCTCGCCCACGAGCGCGAGGAAGACGTCCTCGAGCGAGGGCTGCTTCTCGACGTACTCGACCTGGGCCGGCGGAAGGAGCCGCTTGAGCTCGTCGAGCGTGCCGTTCTGGATGATGGTGCCCTTGTGCAGGATCGCGATGCGGTCTGCGAGCTGCTCGGCCTCATCGAGGTACTGCGTCGTGAGCAGCACCGTGGTGCCGTTCTTCGCGAGCCCCCGGACGGTGTCCCACACCTCGATCCGCGCCTGGGGGTCCAGGCCCGTCGTGGGCTCGTCGAGGAAGACGATCGGCGGCTCGCCGATGAGGCTCATCGCGATGTCGAGCCGCCGGCGCATGCCGCCGGAGTACGTCGACGCGCGACGGCCGCCGGCCTCGGTGAGCGCGAAGCGGGCGAGCAGCTCGTCGGCGATCGCGCCGGGGTTCTCGAGGTGACGGAGCCGCGCGACGAGCACGAGGTTCTCGCGACCGCTCAGCACCTCGTCGACGGCGGCGAACTGCCCCGTGAGGCTGATCGACTCCCGGACGTCGCCGGCCTGCGTCGTGACCTCGAAGCCGTTGACCGCGGCCGTGCCCGCGTCGGGGGACAGGAGCGTCGAGAGGATCCGCACGAGCGTCGTCTTGCCGGCCCCGTTCGAGCCGAGCAGGGCGAAGATGCTCCCGGGCGCGACCTCGAAGTCGACGCCGCGCAGCACGTGCACGTCCTTGAACGACTTCTCGACACCCGTGACGCGGATGGCGGCGGTGACTGTGGCAGTGGGGCTCATCCCTGGTCCTCCTTCTCCGCCTCGGCGATCGCCTCGTTGAGGCGGTTGCGCTCCTTGTCGATCCACTGCTTGCCCGTGTACGCCTGTGCGAAGTTCTCCGCGAAGGCGACGGGGTCGTCGCCGACGATCTCTCGGACTGGGGTCCCGTCGAGCGCCGCGCGCTCCCACAGGTCGGCGAAGTCCGTGAACATCGTCGTGAGGGTCTCGCCGTCGACCACGCCTCCCGCGTACATGAGGTAGCGGTGCACGGCCTTGGCCGCGGTCCGGTACGACGCGGGCAGCGCCTCGATGCGCGCCATGTCCTGCTTGTACTGCTTCTTCTGCTCGAGCGACCCGGTGAGGGCCTCGATCCACTTGGCGGCCATTACTTCTCTCCTTCTTCGTTCACAAGACGTGCGGGGCGGAGCTGTTCGAGGCGTTCGGCGAGGAAGCTCCAGGTCCTCCAGAACTCGGTGAGGTAGTCCTCGCCCTGCGCGTTGAGGGTGTAGACCTTGCGCGGCGGCCCCTTCTCGGAGGGGACCTTCTCGACGTCGACGAGGCCTCGCTGTTCGACGCGGACGAGCAGCGCGTAGACGGTGCCCTCCGCGATGTCGGAGAAGCCCTGCTGCCGAAGCCATGCCGTGATCTCGTACCCGTAGGCGGCGCGCGTGGCGAGGATCGCGAGGACGATGCCCTCCAGGACTCCCTTGAGCATCTCGGTCTCCTGCTTGCCCATCGGAGTGCCTCCTTCCACTACTCGGTGTTGCTGACTACCACTAGATAGTAACGCCGAGTACCGGTACATAGCAACACCGAATACCGAGAACTTTCCGGATGCTGTCCCGCCCGCGTCGGGGCACTACCGCGTGCAAGCACGCGAGAACGCCCCTATGTCCTCACGGCGCGGCGTGTTGAGGACATAGGGGCGTTCTCGCGAATGCCCGGCGGTGCGTCAGCGGTCGAGCGCTGCGAACCGCTCGATGTCGGTGTTCGTGCCGGACACGATGATGAGGTCGTGGTTGGTCACGACGGTGGTCGCCTCGGCGTAGCGGAACGGCTTGCCCGGGCTCTTCACGCCCACGACCGTGACGTTGTACTTCGAGCGGACGCCCGATTCGTTGAGGCCGACGCCCCGGATGAACTTCGGCGGGTACATCTTGGCGAGCACGAAGTCGTCGTCGAAGCGGATGAAGTCCAGCATCCGCCCGCTGACGAGGTGGGCGACGCGCTCGCCGGCCTCGCGCTCGGGGTAGATGACGTGGTTGGCGCCGACCCGGGCGAGGATCTTGCCGTGCGACTGCGAGACGGCCTTGGCCCAGATCTGCGGCACCTTGAGGTCGACGAGGTTGGCGGTGATGAGGACGGATGCCTCGATCGACGAGCCGACGGCGACGACGGCGACCTGGAAGTCCTGCGCGCCGATCTGCTTGAGCGCGTCGATGTTCTTGGCGTCGGCCTGCACCGTGTGGGTGACGCGCTCCGACCACTTCTGGACGAGCTCGAGGCTCTCGTCGATCGCGAGGACCTCGCGGTCGAGCCTGTCCAGTTCGCCCGCACAGGCGGCGCCGAAGCGGCCGAGGCCGATGACGAGGACGGGTGCGTCGCCGCGGATCTGCTCAACCAACGATCGGCCTTTCCACCGGCAGCGAGTACAGCTGCGAACGGGATGTCGCGGCCACGGCCGCGGCGAGTGTCACTGTACCAACGCGGCCCATGAACATCGTCAGCGCCATCGCGTAGATGCCGACGTCGGGGAGCTCCGCGGTGAGGCCCGTCGACAGGCCGACGGTCGCGAAGCCCGAGATGACGTCGAAGAGGACGTCTTCGACGTGGGCCTTCGTGACGTGCGCGATCGTGATGGTCGAGAGGGCCACGATCGTCGCGCCCCACGCGACGACCGAGAGGGCGACGCGCTGGACGTCGCTCGGGATGCGGCGGCCGAACGCCTGCACCGACTGACGCCCCTTCGCCTCCGACCACACGGCCAGGGCGAGCACGGCGAGCGTCGTGACCTTGATGCCGCCGGCCGTCGAGGCCGATCCGCCGCCGACGAACATGAGCATCGATCCGACGACGAGGGACGAGCCGTGCAGGTCGCCGATGTCGACGACCGAGAACCCGCCGGACCGGGTCATCGCGGACAGGAAGAACGACTGGAACACGGTGTCCCACGCGTTCATGCTCCCGAACGTCTCGGGGTTGTCGTACTCGAGGGCGAGGAACGCGGCGGCGCCGGCGAAGAAGAGGAGGACGGTCGTGATGAGCGTGAGCTTGACGTGCAGCGACCACTGGCGCACGTGCCACTGGTGGCGCCACAGCGCGAGGATCACGGGGAACCCGATCGAGCCGAGGAAGACGCCCGTCATCATGACGGTGAGGAAGAAGTAGTCCTGCGCGAACGGCTCGAGCCCGCCCGCGTTGGGCGTGAAGCCCGTGTTCGTGAACGACATCGCCGCGTAGTACGGCGCCTCCCACAGGGCGGTGAGCGGGTCCACCCCGCCGATCAGCAGAGACGGGTACATGAGGATCGCCAGGCCGGCCTCGATGATGAGGGTCGACAGTGCGACGGTGCGCAGCAGGAGGCCGACCTCGCCGAGCCGGACGGTCTGCCCCTCGTTGACGGGCCCGCCGTGCGCACGCATGGGGTTGGTGTCGCCGGCCGCGATGAGCTTCGCGCGCAGCCCGAGGCGCTTGGAGATGATGAGGCCCAGGATCGACGCGAGCGTCAGGACGCCGAGGGCGCCGACGTTGACGCCGATGTAGATGACGACCTGGCCGAAGCCCGACCAGTACGTGCCCATGTCGACGGTCGACAGGCCCGTGACGCATATGGTCGAGACCGCAGTGAAGAGGGCGTCGGCGAAGGGCGCGCGGTCTCCGGATGCTGTCGCGGCAGGCAGCGAGAGCAGGAACGTGAACAGCAGGATGAGCGAGGCGAAGACCAGGACCGCGAACCGCGCCGGCGAGGACGTCGTGAGCGACCGCATGTCGTCGTAGAGGCGCGCGAAGAACCTTCGGAGCCCGAAGCGGGAGAACGGGCTGACGGGATCCGCAGCCATTCCGCGCCCTCCCTTCGACTCGCTCCGCTCGCTCGGGACGGCGCTTTGGATTCGATCCGGCCCGGCTCAGGACATCGCCTTCGCGGCGGAATCCCAGTCATGGTACTCCGGCAGGCGCGCGGCTAGTCTGTCGACATGGCGGACATCTTCGACGTGATCGCAGACGGCACACGGCGCGAGATCCTTCAGCTCCTGCTGTCGCGCTCCGCCGACGGCGAGAAGGGCACGAGCGTCTCGCACATCGTCCACGAGCTCGGTGTCAGCCAGCCGACCGTCTCGAAGCACCTCAAGGTGCTGCGGGAGGCGTCTCTCGTCTCAGTCCGCGAAGAGGGCCAGCACAGGTACTACAGCCTGTCGCCGGCACCCCTGGACGAAGTCGACGACTGGCTCGTCCCGTTCATCGTCGGAGAAGAGGAGGAGGAGATCATCCTCCCGCTCGCAACGCCCGTACTTCCGGACTCCGCGGCACATGCGGCCGAGGTGGTCGGCCGGGCCGCGGCATCCGCCAAGCACGCCGTCGCGAACGCGTTCAAGAAGCTCCCCGGGCGCTGAGTCTCGCGGGCGTCCCCGGCTGACGCCGGCGTCGCTGACGCCGCGGGAGCAGCATCCCGTCTCAGGTGCCGGGAGCGTCCTGCCCGTCGTCCTGCCGGTTCGGGCCGAAGGGGCCGCGCTCGCCGTCCTCCCAGCCGGGAGGCAGCTGACCGTCCTGCCCGCCGGGACCGACCATCGTCCACGACGATGCCGCGTGGTGCGAGCCGAACCACCAGCCGACGGCGGCACCGCCCGCGAAGGTCGCACCCAGGAGCACGACTCCGCCGACGATCGAGCCGACGATGAGTCCGACGTGCGACTTCCTCGCGGGCGGGGGAGTGGGATGCTGCGCCCACGGTCCGCTCGGCGGCACCTGTCCGTACGGGGGGACCTGTCCGTAGGGCTGCGCGTAGCCGCCGTCGTGTCGCGTGAAGTCCTCCGGATGCGCGGGCGGGACGCTGGCCGGCTGCCCTGCCGGCTGAGGGTGCTGTTCGCTCATGCGCATAGTGGAGCGCACACCCTCATGCGCATGTGGAGAGCGGGCTATGGATCCGCTGAAGATCCACAGCCCGCCCTCGATCGCCGGCCAGCGCCGGCCCGCCCTGCGATACGGCGCTTCGCGACCACTCAGGACACCGCCTTGCGCTTGAAGAGCCAGGCGCCCCACACGAACGACACCGCGAGGATGAGCACGCACCAGAAGAGCGCCCACGCCGGCTCGGTGTCCAGAGGCGTCCCCATCAGGAGGCCGCGAATCGTCTCGATGATGGGAGTGACGGGCTGGTTCTCGGCGATCCACTGGAGCCAGTCCGGCATCGTCTCGACCGGGACGAAGGCGCTCGAGAGGTACGGCACGAACAGGATGATGAAGCCGTAGCCGTTCGCCGCCTCCGGGCTGCCTGCCGCGAGCCCGATCGCCGCGAACAGGTAGGTGATCGCGAGGATGTAGAGCGCGATGACGCCGATCGCGCCGATCCAGCCCCAGACGTCGGCGGTCGGTCGGAATCCCAGCAGCAGCGCGACGCCGATGACGACGGTCGTCGCGAGGAGGTTGCGCACGAGGCTCGCCACGACATGGCCCGTCAGGACGGCGCTCGAGCGCAGCGGCATCGTGCGGAACCGGTCGATGATCCCGCGCTTCATGTCGTTCGCGACGTACACGGCGGTCGACGACGCGCCGAACCCCGCGCACAGCAGGATGATGCCCGGCACGACGTAGTCGACGTAGCCGCCGGACGGATCGATCGCCCCGCCGAACACGTACGTGAACAGCACCATGAGCAGGACGGGGAGCATGATCGCCATGAGCAGCGACTCGCCGTCGCGCAGCGAGTGGGTGAGGCTCCGGCGGACGAAGACGCTCTCGGCGACGAGCCCGCCGATGCGCGGACGGGCGAGCTGGGGCGTGGACACGGCGGTCACGCGGACTCCTCGAGGTGTGCGGCGCGGTGCGCCTGGGCGGGTGCGAATTCAGGCGAATCGGCGGAATCAGGACGTTCTGGCGCCGAATCGTCCTGACCGTGCGGAATCGCCTGAATCGGGGATGCCGAGCCCGAGGTCACGGACAGGAAGACGTCGTCGAGCGATGGCCGGCGGAGGGTCACGACGCCTTCCGCGCCCGACTCGTCGAGGATGTCGAGCGCTCGCCGCAGGCCCGAGACGCTGCCGTCGGTCGCGACCTCGCGGACGATCGCGTCCCTGTCATCGCGCAGCTCGACGACGTCGCCGCCGATGCGGGCCTTGAGCTCGGACGGCGTGCCCTCGGCGACGATCCGGCCGTCGTGCAGCACCGCGATGCGGTCGGCCAGGCGATCGGCCTCCTCCAGATACTGCGTCGTGAGGAAGACGGTCGTGCCCGCGTCGGCGAGCGAGCGGATGACGTCCCACAGCTCGAGCCGGCTGCGGGTGTCGAGGCCGGTCGTGGGCTCGTCGAGGAAGAGCACCTCGGGGGCCACGACGAAGCTCAGCGCGAGGTCGAGCCTGCGCCGCATGCCGCCGGAGTAGGCGCCGACGCGCTTGGCGGCGGCATCCGTGAGATCGAACCGGGCGAGCAGCGCGGACGCGCGCGTTCTCGCGGCCCGCGGATCCAGGCCCGACAGGCGGCCGAGCATGATGAGGTTCTCGGTCCCGGTCAGGACGTCGTCGACGGCGGCCGACTGGCCCGTGAGGGCGATCCGGCGCTTGACCTCGACGGCCTCGGCCACGACGTCGAACCCCGCAACTCTCGCCGACCCGGCGTCGGGGCTCAGGAGCGTCGTCAGGACCGAGATCGTCGTGGTCTTGCCCGCGCCGTTCGGACCCAGCAGCGCGAAGATCTCGCCGCGCGCGACATCGAGATCGAGCGCCTCGAGGACGGTCTGAGCACCGAACGACTTGCTCAGACCGCGGACGGTGATGGCGGCATCCATGCATTCCTCCCGACTGTGTATGCTAGAAACTGTTTATGACGATAACACACTGTTTACGCTGTATACAGTCATAGACTCGGGTCATGTCCGACACCGTCGAGCCCGACCTCCCGCGCGGCATCGCGCTCGCATGGGGCATCGCCGCCGATCCGCAGCGCGGTCCCAAGCGCGAGATGAGCGTCGAGCGGATCGTCGAGGCCGCCGTCGCGATCGCGGATGTCGAGGGGCTCGGCGCCGTGTCGATGGCCGCCGTCGCGGCGCGGCTGGGCTACACGCCGATGTCGCTGTACCGCTACGTCAGTGCCAAGGACGACCTCGTCCTGCTCATGCAGGAGGAGGCGACGGGCCTGCCGCCGGAGCCGGGCGACGAAGCGGGCGGCTGGCGCGAGAGGCTCGAGGAGCTGTACCGCGCGCAGGTGCTCCTCTACATGCGCCACCCGTGGGTGCTCGACATCCCGATCAGCGGCTCGCCGATCACACCCAACAGTGCGGCGTGGATGGATGCCGGCCTCGCGGCGCTCGTCGGCACGTCGCTCTCGCACGACGAGCGCCTCGCGGTCATGCTCGCGATCACCGGCCAGTCGCGATGGTGCGGCTCGGTGCTGGCAGGCTATGCGCGGGTGGCGCGCGAGACCGGCGTCGACGACGCCTCGATCTCGCAGCGTGAGGACCAGCTGTACCGCTCGCTCATCACGGGCGACGCCTACCCGTTCCTGCGCGATGCGATCGACGCGGGCGTGTTCGTCGACGACTCCGATCCCTTCGCGTACGGCCTCGAGCGCTTCCTCGACGGTGTCGCCGCCTACATCGCCCAGCTCGAGGCGGGAGGTGCCCACGCGCCCTCCAGAGGGTGGGTCAGCGATCCGGATGCCGAGCTCGCTGCCGACAAGCGGTTCCGCGACGCCCGCAAGTCGGTGCGCGACGCCGAGCGGGCGCTGCGCGACGCGCGCAAGCACGAGCGTCAGGCGGCCCGCGAGGCGGCGGAGCGGCTCAAGCGCGCTGGGGCGAGCGGCTGACCACGTCACAGGAATCACATCAGCAACACCGGTTTACACGCGTCCCGCGCGGGATCTAGAGTGTCTCCAGCACACGCGTTGCGCTTGGGGGAGAGTGAGGCACCATGGCCGAGCTGCCGAACGTGCGGTTCCTGACGGTCGCCGAGGTCGCCGAGCTCATGCGCGTGTCGAAGATGACGGTCTATCGTCTCGTGCACGCGGGCGAGCTGCCGGCGGTGAGGTTCGGACGCAGCTATCGCGTGCCCGAATCGGCCGTCACAGAGGCCCTGCAAAGGCCGGTCGCGGACGTCGGCTAGACTAGTCCGAGGCATTTTTCCGTATTTGCTCGTTCCCGGGCGCGCCGAGCGCGTCCAGACCCCTGATCTAGTGAGGTTTTCCGTGGGTTCTGTCATCAAGAAGCGCCGCAAGCGCATGGCGAAGAAGAAGCACCGCAAGCTGCTTCGCAAGACTCGCCACCAGCGCCGCAACAAGAAGTAAGCGGCCAGAGCACCAAGCGCCTGTCTCCGGACGGGCGCTTCGTGTCTGCCGGGAGGGCATCATGCAGACCATCACCGTCCACGAGCTGCGCGCTCGCACAGACGTCCCGCTCATCGACGTCCGCGAGGCCGACGAGTTCGCCGCCGGCCACGTGCCGGGTGCCGTCAACCTCCCGATGTCGACGCTCGGCGACCAGCTCGACCAGCTTCCCGACGGCGCCTTCGACGTCATCTGCCAGGTCGGCGGACGCTCCGCCCGCGTCGTCCAGGCTCTCGAGGCGCGCGGCTACGACGCGACGAACGTCGAGGGCGGCACGGGGGAGTGGGCCGCCGCGGGGTATCCGATCGAGCGCTGAGCCGAGGCCGGCCGGGCGCTCGTACGATGGATCGGTGACGACCCTCACCCTCATCGGCAAGCCCGACTGCCATCTGTGCGACGTCGCGCGCGAGATCGTCGAGACGGTCGTCTCCGAGTTCCCCGAGGACCGCGTCGTCGTCGAGGAGCACTCGATCCTCGATGACCCGTCGCTCTACGAGCAGTGGTGGGAGAAGATCCCGGTCGTCCTCATCGACGGCTCCCTGCACGGCCACTGGCGCGTCTCACCCGACCGGCTCCGCGCGGCCCTCGCCGCCGCCCCCTGAGCTGCGGCTCAGCCGGCGAGGCGGGTCTGCAGCGCCGTGAGCTCGTCGTCGTCGAGCCCGCCCGATCGCAGGTAAGCGGCTGCGCTGCCGTGCTCGGCCTCGATCCAGTCCAGCGCGCGCTCGATCTCGGTCGCGGGGGAGCCCGCGACGAGCGTCTGCAGCGGCGGCGTGAGGGGGATGCCGAGCTGCGCGAGCATCGCGTACATGCCCTCCGCCCAGGGGCCCGCGAGGTTGCCGGCCGAGGCCGCGTAGTCCGCGACGACCGCGGAGCGCTCTGCGCCCGCGGCGCTCAGGAGAAGCGCGGTCGCGACGCCGGTGCGGTCCTTCCCGGCTGTGCAGTGCACCAGGACCGCCGTCGGCGCGTCGTCGGTCGAGACCGCGACGAGCCGGGCGGTCGCGGCGAAGGATTCGGCGCCGTGCTCCAGCATCCCGACGTAGATGTCGCCGAGTGTCGGCAGATCCGTCGCGGCGGCTGCGACGGTCGCGGCATCCGCCGACGTGGCCGCCTGCATGGCCTCGCCCGCGAGCTGACCGAGGTCGCCCTCCAGCAGCGGCAGCTCGATGAGCCGGACGGGCCGCGTCGCGGGGAGGCGGTCGGGCGCCGACTGCCGCTCCTTCGGCGTGCGGAAGTCCACGACGACGCCGATGCGCGTCGCCGCCAGCGCGTCGACGCCCTCGGGTGTGAGCGCGCCGAGGGCGTCCGAGCGGTAGAGCACGCCCGGCCGCGTCTCACCGCCCCCGGTCAGGGCGATCCCGCCCGTGTCGCGGAAGTTGTACAGTCCCTCGATCCTCGCCACGCCCCCACCCTAGGGGTCCTCCGGGTGGGCCGCGCCGTACTCCGCGACGGACGCATCCGGAGCCTGAGTACCTGTACGCGCCCGAGCCGGAGGGCTATTCTCCACACCAGTGGGGATCCTTCACCCGTGAAGGGGGGCCGCCGTGAGTCGCGACTTCTTCTGCGTCAGCACGCTGCGAAACGAGTTCTGGAATGTCGTCCCCAGCCTGTACGGCTGGATGGTCGTCAGCTGCACCGGAACCGGCATGGGCGCGGCCACGATCTTCGAGCGCGTACCGCTCGGCGACAGTCGCTACGCCTTCCGGAACGGCGCCAATTACGTCTCGCTCGCCGCCGACGGCCTGCTGAACGTCTCGGCGACAGGGATCGGCGATCCGGAGACGTTCCTCGAGATCGCGCTCGGAGACAACTCCGCCCTGCAGGCGAGCAACGGCAGGTTCCTCTGCGCCGAGGGAGGCGGCGGGCGCGAGCTGGTCGCCAATCGCGGTCAGATCGGCGAGTGGGAGACCTGGCGGTACGTCATCCCGCCGCGAGAGCTCGTGGAGCAGCTGTACCCCGACGCCTTCGCCGACCCGCGGGCGGACCCGAACGCCACCCACACCCTCGGCAAGCGCCGCCGCCGCATCCTCGGCGACGAGCGACTCGACGACGAGCGCCTCGACCGGGATCGGCTCGGCCCGTAAACACCTCGGCCAGGCTCGCTCCGGCGCGCCGAACTCCGGCTGAGTGCGACACGAGCGGCCCCGGGCGGGACCAGGCCCGGCGTGTCGCCCCCGACAGCAGGAGTTGGGAACGCTCGCGGAGGCCGTGAGCGTCAGGGGGCGAGGCGCGTCGGACCGCGGGAGCGGTCAGGGGGCGAGGCGCGTAGGGCCTCTGAAGAGATACGTGACCTCGCGGATCGAGTCCTGTCCGAGCAGCAGCATGAGCACGCGCGCGAGGCCCATGCCGAACCCGCCGTGGGGCGGGGCGCCGTAGCGGAAGAAGTCGAAGTAGAAGTCGAGGTGCTCCGGCAGGAGCCCCTTCTCCTTCGCCTGCTCGATCAGGACGTCGACGCGGTGCTCGCGCTGCGCGCCCGTCGTGATCTCGACCCCCTTGAAGAGCAGGTCGTAGCTCTTCGTGAGCCCCGTCTCCTCGTCCCGCATGTGGTAGAACGCGCGGATCTCGGGGTGGTAGTCCGTGATGAAGACGAACTCGTGCCCGTACGTCTCGAGCACGTGCGCCGAGATCTGGCGCTCGCCCTCGGGGTCGAGGTCGCCGTCGGTGCGGGGGATCTCGTAGCCGCGGGCCTTGACGATCTCGCGCGCCTCGGCGAGCGGGATGCGCGGGAACGGGATGCTGGGCACCTGCACTTCGAGACCGAAGAGCTCCTCGATCTCGGCGCCGTGCTTGTCCTTGACCGCCTGGATGCCCGCGGCCAGGAGCTCCTCCTGCATCGCGGCGACATCGAGGTGCGAGTCGATCCAGCTGATCTCGGCGTCCACCGACGTGAACTCGGTCGCGTGGCGCGACGTGAACGAGGGGTCGGCGCGGAAGGCCGGGGCGATCTCGAAGATCTTGCCGAAGCCGGCGACCTGCGCCATCTGCTTGAAGAACTGCGGCGACTGGGCGAGGTACGCCGTCTTGTCCTCGAAGTACGGGACCTCGAACAGCTCGGCGTTGGACTCGGAGGCCGAGGCCATGAGCTTGGGCGAGTGCACCTCGATGTAGTCGCGCTCGATCCAGTACGAGCGGAAGGCGTGCTCGAGCGTCGTCTGGATGCGGAAGATGAGGTTGTTGCGACGCTGGCGCAGGTCGAGGAAGCGCCAGTCCATGCGCTTGTCCAGGCCCGAGTCGGCGGCGATGGGCGTCTCGGGGAGAGCCTCGGACGCGATGTCGAGCGTGCCGATCTTGATCTCGACGCCGCCGAGCTTGACGCGCTCGTCGTGCTTGAGCTCGCCGCGCACCGTCAGGAACGTGCCCGTCGAGAGGTTCGAGATCGTGTCGGTGAGCGCGAGCGCCACGGCATCCTGCGCTGTGCCGTCCTCCGCCGGACGGGTCGCCGGGTTGACGAGCTGGACGGCGCCGGTCTCGTCGCGCAGGATGACGAACTGCACCTTCTTCTGATCGCGGACGGTCTCGACCCATCCGGAGACGGTCACGGGACCGTCGGCAAGACCCTGCAGCTGCTGGACGAGAACGCGTTCACTCACAAGGGTCCAGCTTACTTGGACCTCATTCACCGGATTTCTTCACGCCCGCGTAACGCGTACACAGGTTCTCGCAACCTTGCCTGCATAGCGTCGAAGGCATGACGACGACAACCGATGGCTCCTGGCTCACCGCGCTCGTCGACTGGGCGGTCTCGCTCATGGAGCTCGTCGGGCCCGCGGGAGCGGGCCTGGCGATCGCCCTCGAGAACGTCTTCCCCCCGCTGCCGAGCGAGGTCATCCTGCCGATGGCGGGCCTCGCGGCCAGTCGCGGCACCTTCACTCTGTTCGAGGCCCTCTTCTGGACGACCCTCGGCTCGATCGTGGGCGCCTTCCTCCTCTACGGGCTGGGGCGCTGGTTCGGCGCGGCCCGGCTGCGGGCCGTCGCGGCCAGAACGCCGCTCCTGCACCCCGAGGACATCGACCGCACGGTCGCGTGGTTCGAGCGGCACGGCGCCAAGGCCGTCTTCTTCGGACGGATGCTGCCGATCTTCCGGAGCCTCATCTCGATCCCCGCGGGCGTCACGCGGATGCGGATGTGGAGGTTCGGCCTCCTCACGGCCGCCGGCAGCCTGCTCTGGAACGCCATCTTCGTGCTCGCCGGTTTCTTCCTCGGAGAGTCGTGGCACGTCGTCGAGATGTACGTCGACGTCCTCCAGTACTTCGTCATCGCGGCCTCGGCGATCGGCGTCGCGTGGTTCGTGTGGGCCCGCACGCGGGCGCTCCTGCGCCGACGAGGGGATGCCTCGCCGGCGAGCGACTGACGCGCCGTGGCGGAGCATCCCTAGGATGACGACGTGACCACGCCGCCGCCCGTCCCGCCCGCAGGCCAGCCCTCGTACGGAGAGCCCGCGCCGGCACAGCCGTCGGGCTATCCCGGCTCCGCCGCGCAGCCGGGCCCGCCGGTCGCGGGAGCTCCGTACGCACCGCCGCCGGCCCGCCCGCCGCGACAGCCCGTGCAGCTGTGGGACGTCATCCTCACGATCGTGCTCCTGGTGGGCCTCGTGTTCGTGACGGCGTTCGCGTCCTTCGCGGGCGTCTTCCTCGTGATGGCGTCCGACTCGTGCGGAGCGGTCGGCGAGTGCAACAGCGGCCTCATCGTCATGGGGTGGCTGGTCGGGATGCTGCTTCCCTGGGTCGTCCTGATCGCGACCGTCACCGTCGCCGTCGTCTTCATGGTCAAGCGCAAGCTCGCCTTCTACCTGCCGCTCATCGGCGCCGTCGCGGTGGGCGGAGCGCTCGTCCTCGGGTTCGCCCTCGCGGGAGCCGGCGTACCGGCATCCTGACCCCCCGGCGGGGTGGAGCCCCGGCCGTAGACTGAGCCCGTGCCTGCCGAACGCCTCCATCTCGTGCGCCATGGCGAGGTCCACAATCCCCGTCGCGTCCTGTACGGCCGGCTGCCGGGCTATGGGCTGAGCGAGGACGGCCGCCGCATGGCGCAGCAGGCCGCTGACTACGTCGGACGGCTCACGCGGCCCGTCTCCGGCCTCGTCTGCTCGCCGCTGCAGCGCACGCGCGAATCGGCCGAGCCGTTCCAGGAGAAGTTCGGGCACGAGCCCGTCATCGACGAGCGCGTCATCGAGCCGACCAACAGGTTCGAGGGCCGGCGCATGGACCGCGCGCTCATGAACCCATGGAACTGGCGCCACCTGACCCAGCCGGCCCTGCCGAGCTGGGGCGAGCCGTACGCCCAGATCATCTCCCGCATGGACGCCGCGATGAGGGATGCCTGGGCCTCCGTCCCCTCCGGCGACGTCGTGATCGTCTCGCACCAGCTGCCCATCTGGGTGACGCATCTGTGGGTCATGGGTCTGCCCTCGCGGCACGACCCGCGTCGCCGCCGCTGCGCGCTGTCGAGCGTCACGAGCTTCGACCTGCACGACGACCGCTGGGTCGAGGTCGGCTACGCCGAGCCCGCGTCGACCGAGGGCGCGATCGACGTCGGAGCCGTCTGACGCGTCCAGCCGACGCTCAGCCGGCCCACAGAACCCGCCCACGTAGACTGGCTGGGTGCCTGCCGAACGCCCTCTTTCCGTGCGCCTTCGGCGTCCTGCGTGGCGGGGAGCAGCATCCGTCCTGGCGATCGCGACGCTCGTCGCGGGACTCGCGGCCTGCAGCGCCGACCCGCTCGCCGAGCAGTACCGCGCCGGCGACAACAAGGGGTTCATCGCGGGCGACTCCCGCGTCGTCGAGATCGACCCGGAGGACCGCGGCGAGCCCGTCGTGTTCACGGGCGCGACCGAGACCGGCGCGACGGCCGCGAGCGACGACTACGCCGGCGGCGTGCTCGTCGTGAACTTCTGGTACGCCGCGTGCGGTCCCTGCCGCGCGGAGGCGCCGCTCCTCGAGGAGGCCTACGCGTCCTTCGAGGGGCAGGATGTCGCGTTCCTGGGCGTCAACACGAGCGATTCGGCGGATGCCGCAGCCGCCTTCGCCGAGAAGTACGGCGTGACCTACCCGAGCCTCATGGCGGCCGAGGACGGCGCGATCAAGCTGTCGTTCGCGCAGCAGACCCCCCTCAACGCGACCCCCACGACCCTCGTGCTCGACAAGGAGGGGCGCGTCGCGGCGCGCATCATCGGGCAGCTGCTGGATGCCTCGATCCTCGAGACGCTCGTGCGCGACACGCTGGAGGAGGCGTGAGCATCGACGCCGTCATGGCGGGCGGCGCGCTGTGGGTCGCCCTGCCGATCGCGCTCCTGGCGGGCCTGCTGTCGTTCCTCTCGCCGTGCGTGCTGCCGCTCGTCCCGGGGTACCTCGGGTTCATCGGCGGCGCCGTCCAGCCCCGGCGGCCCGCCGAGATCAGGACGAAGCGTCGGGATCAGGACGGTGTCGCGGCATCCGTCCTGACTTCGGCGCCGTCTCCTGAAATCGACCCGACCGCCCCGACCAAGTCGCGCCTCCTGCTCGGGGTCCTGCTCTTCATCGCCGGGTTCACGGTCGTGTTCATGGCCGTCACGATCCTGGGCGGCACCCTCGGGCAGTTCTTCCTCGCCTACAACGAGGTCATCACGCGCATCCTCGGCGTCGTCGTGATCCTCCTCGGACTTGTCTTCATCGGCGTCTTCGGCTTCGCGCAGAAGACCGTCCACCCGAAGGTGCACAGCAACCTGGGCCTCATCGGCGCGCCCCTGCTCGGCATCGCTCTCGGCATCGGCTGGACGCCGTGCATCGGCCCGACGCTCGCGGCGATCCTCTCGGTGTCGTGGAACCTGGGCGACCCCGGCCGGGCCGCGCTCCTCGGGCTCGCGTACTCGCTGGGCCTCGGCATCCCGTTCATCCTCCTGACGCTCGGATTCGGGTGGGCGACGCGCTCGGTCGCGTTCCTGCGCCGTCACATCCGCGCTGTCAACATCGTGGGCGGCGTCCTGCTCATCGTCCTGGGCGTGCTCATGGTGACGGGCGTCTGGACGGCGCTCATGACCCAGCTGCAGGGGGTGTTCACGAGTGTCCCGCTCCCGCTCTGAGGCTCCCGACACAGTGGACCCGCTTCGCCCGGCCGATCACGCCGACAGCGAGGGTGACGTCACGCAGCCCGCGCTCGGCGTCGTCGGCTGGCTCCGCTGGGGCTGGCGCCAGCTCACGAGCATGCGGACGGCGCTCGTCCTACTGCTCCTGCTCGCGATCGCCGCGGTCCCCGGATCGATCGTCCCGCAGCGCAGCGCCGACCCCAACGGCGTCACGCAGTATTTCGTCGACAACCCCGAGCTCGCCCCTGTCCTGGACAACCTGCAGCTGTTCGATGTGTACGCGTCGGCGTGGTTCTCGGCGATCTACATCCTGCTGTTCGTCTCACTCATCGGCTGCGTCATCCCGCGCACGAAGCACCACTGGAAGGCGCTGCGCGCACGCCCGCCGCGCACGCCAGCACGCCTCGGCCGCCTCGACGACCACCGCGAGTCGCTCATCGAGCTGTCCGCCGACGAGGATGCCGCGGCCGAGGCGTCCCGGGTCATCGACCTCGCGGCGGACCAGCTGGGGCGTGCGGGATACCGCGTCGAGCGCTATGAGTCCGGTGCGGCGACCTCCGTCTCGGCGGAGCGCGGGTACCTGCGCGAGACGGGCAACCTCGTCTTCCACAGCGCGCTGGTCGGCGTCCTCCTCGCTGTCGGGATCGGCGGCGGCTTCACCTACACCGGCCAGACCGTCATCATCGAGGGCCGGACGTTCGTCAACACGATGCTCGACTACACGTCGTTCAACCCGGGCCGGTTCGTCGACGAAGAGCGCCTGACCCCCTACTCGCTGACCCTCGACGAGTTCGATGTGAGCTACGTGCCGGCGGGCGAGCAGGGCGCGGGTCAGGCCGGCGACTTCGTCGCGCACCTGCAGACGCAGTTCGCGGGAGACCAGGCGCACGAGGGCGAAGTGCGCGTCAACCACCCGCTCGAGATCGCGGGCGACCGCGTCTACCTCATGGGCAACGGCTACGCGCCGCACATCACGATCCGCAACGCCGACGGCGACGTCGTGTTCAACGATCCCGTTCCCTTCCTCCCGCAGGATGCCAACATGACCTCGCTCGGCGTCGTCAAGGTCGCCGACGGGCTGCCCGAGCAGCTCGGCATGGTCGGCTTCTTCTACCCGACGCAGTTCCAGCTCGAGTCCGGGGCCTTCACCTCCGCCTACCCCGCGCTCGTGAACCCCGTGCTGACGCTCAACGTCTATGCGGGCGACCTGGGCATCGACGACGGCACACCCCGCTCCGTGTACACCCTCGACCCGACCGGCATGACGCAGCTCACGGGCGGAGAGACCGGCGTCGACTCGATCGAGCTCGCGCCCGGCGAGACGCAGGACCTCCCGGACGGCTTCGGCACGATCACTTTCCAGGACGACGCGCCCGACGACGCGCAGGGCTACGAGGATTCCGTCAAGCGCTACGTCTCACTCTCGCTGCACCGCGACATCGCCGCGCCCTGGGTCCTCGGCTTCGCGATCCTCGCGCTGCTCGGCCTGCTCGCCGCGCTGTTCGTCCCTCGGCGCCGCATGTGGGTCAAAGCGACGCCCGACGGCCACACGCTCCGCCTCGAATACGCGGGCCTCGCGCGCGGCGAGGACCCGACCCTCGCCGCCGCGGTCGACGACCTCGCGCGGCGCCACGCCGGCGCGCTCGACAACCGCTGAGCCACCCTGCCGTGCGCGAGACTTCACGAACGGGGCACGACACGCCGGTGAGCGGCCCCGTTCGTGAAGTCTCGCGGAGAGTGGGCTGAGAGCCCCCGCACCTAGACTGGAAGCCATGCCCGAAACACTGTCGCTCGACTCGGTGTCCGTGCTCCTCGTGTGGACGGCGATCGCCGTCTACGCCCTCGCGTTCGTCGCGTACGCCGTGGACCTTGCGCGCCGCGGCGCGCAGGCGGCGGACGAGAAGGATGCCGCGCAGCTGCGTGAGCGCGAGCTCGTCGGGGCCGCGCTCGGCGGTGCAGGCATCGCCGCGCAGAGCCGGCAGGCGTCGCCCGACGACGCCGTCGAGGCCCGCCTCGGCAGTCGTCAGCGACTCGTGTGGGCGCGCATCGGGACGTCGCTCACGGTGCTCGCGTTCCTCTTCCACCTCGCGGGGACCATCACGCGCGGCATCGCCGCAGGCCGGGTCCCGTGGTCGAACATGTACGAGTTCGCCCTCACCGGGACGCTCCTCATCGTCGCGGTCTACCTCGTCGTGCTCTTCCGCTACGACCTGCGCTTTCTCGGCGCGCTCATCACGGGCATGGTCGTGCTCCTGCTCGGCGGCGCGACACTGTCCTTCTACGTCGAGGTCGTGCCGCTCGCCGACCCGCTCAAGTCGATCTGGCTCGTCATCCACGTCTTCGTCGCGTCGCTCGCGACGGCGCTGTTCGCCCTCGCCTTCGGCCTCTCGGTGCTGCAGCTCATGCAGGCCCGCCGCGAGCGCAAGGTGCTCGCCGCGAGTGTCCCTTCACGACTGGCCTCGACGGGTGCGGACGCGGATGCTGTCGCCCCGAAGACCGGCCCGCGGTTCCTGCGGACGCTGCCGACGGCCGAGAAGCTCGAGTCGCTCGCGTACCGCTTCGCGATCCTCGGCTTCATCTTCTGGACCTTCACGCTCATCGCGGGGTCGATCTGGGCGAACGACGCGTGGGGACGCTACTGGGGCTTCGACACGAAGGAAGTCTGGACGTTCGTCATCTGGGTCCTCTACGCGGGCTACATCCACGCGCGCGCAACCCGTGGGTGGCGCGGCAGCCGTTCCGCGTGGCTGTCGATCGTGGGCTTCGCCGCCGTCATGTTCAACTTCACGATCGTGAACATGTTCTTCAAGGGCCTCCACGTCTACAGCGGCCTCAACTGACCTCTTCCGTGGGCGCGAGCACCACGACGGGCGTCTCGCGCGATCGCAGCGCCGCATGCGCGTCGAGGCTCCCGCCGTCCTCGAGAGCCCTGTAGAGGGCCCACAGTCGTTCGCGCTCCGATCCCGTCGCCTCGTGCGCCACGACGCGCCGGCTTCCGCCCGGGAGGTCGACGGAGGCGTGCGGCCGAGCCCGCAGGTTGAGCCACCACGCGGGCGGCGGATCGCCCCATCCGTTCATCGCGAGCGTGACCAGGTTCGGGCCGTCCTCGAGATAGGCGAGGATCGCGACGCGCGGCTCGCCCGTGCGGCGGCCCACGGTGTGCAGCCGCATCATGCCGTACACCGTCCTGGAAGGCGGTCGCAGGCCGAGCCTGCCGCCCGTGACACGGTAGATCGCTCGGTGCACGACCCACGCCGTGCGGATGAACCACCGCGGCGGGAGCCGCCCCGCCTCGCCCCGCGCCCGGCCGTCCTGTTCGTCGGAGGTCATGCCCCCGATCCTCGTGGACCTGCGGCCGCGCGACAATCGGCCGATCGGCCGGTGGTCTCGACCGATCGGCCGATGCAGAGCCTTCGCCGGCATCTGCGACCCCGCATCGACAGGTCGACCACGCATGTGGCGGGCCGATCGGACGGCATCGACCTGCCGATGCGTGGTTGACCTGTGAATCGGGGACCGCCGCGCGAACGGCGGCCCCCGGGTCAGGCGGAGGCGGGGGAGGGGCTCGGCGCGCTGAGCGGGGCGGGTCCGGATGCCGCCAGCAGCGTCCGGGCCGTGATCGTGCGCCGCCGGGCCACCGCGAGCGTCGTCACGACGAAGGCGAGGACGCCCCAGATCGCAAGCCCCGCGAGCCCGGCGCCGACGCCGCCGGCCGCTGTCAGCGCCGCGACCATGCCGTTGTAGGCCGGAGCGGTCGGCAGGAGCGCCGCGATCGAGGCGAGGAGGGGCGGAACCGTCGAGACGACGCCGGTCGCGATCAGGAACGCGCCGACGAGCGCCGAGATCCAGCGTCCCGCACCGCCGAACACCGCCACGAGGGCCTGGTTCACTGCGGCGAACGCGACGCCCGCGGCGACGCAGATGCCGGCGAACACGGACCACTCGGCGAAGTCGTACGACGCCGCGATCTGGACGATGCCCGCCACGAGCACGCCCTGGACCGCGCCGATCGCCGCGGCCGGGCCGAAGGCGCGCAGCGCCAGGAGAGCGGACGGCGCGCGGGACGCGAGCGAGCGCCGCGAGACGGCCTGCAGCGCGACGAACGTCGCGAGAGCGCCGAACCACAGCGCCGCTGTCGCAAGCAGCGGGATCGCGGACTCGCCGAAGAGGCTCGTCGAGTTGCCCTCGGCCGCGACGGGGTTCGACACGACGTCGGCGAGGCTCGCGGCCTCGGTGTCGGTGTAGGCCGGGATCTGGTCGGTCGCGGTCGCAAGGCCCGTCGCGAGCTGGTCGGTGCCCGACGCGAGCTGCGCGACGCCGTCCGCCAGACTCTGGGTGCCCGTCGCGAGCTGGTCGCCGCCGTCGCTGAGCTGCGATGCTCCGGAGGCGAGCTGGCGCGCCCCGCTCGCGGACTGCGTCGTGCCCGCGGAGAGCTTGTCGAGGCCGTCGGCGAGGCCGCGCGCGCCGCCCGCGGCCTCCGTCAGCCCCGAGCTCGTCTTCGTCATGAGCTGGGCGATGCCGGTCTCGGTCCCGCTCGCGTAGCCGCTCGCGTAACCCGCGCTCGTGGCTGCCGTGCCGGCATCCTGCGCTGCGACGCCGAGGCTGCCCGCGAGGAGGCCCAGCTGCCCGCAGAACTCCGGGGAGGCGCCGGACGTCGCGCACTGGGCGTAGAGTCCGCCGAGCTGCTGCGCGAGGCCGAGCGGGTTCTCCTCGTCGGGCTCGGGATTGCCGAGCGTCAGCGCGAGGGCGAGAGTCTCGGACGCGGCATCCGACGCGTACGTCGAGGCATCGTTCGCGGCATCCTTCAGCTCCTGGCTCTGCACGCCCTGGGCGGCGAGGTCGAGGCCCCCCGCGAGGTCGCGGGCGCCGTTCGCGGCGCCGCTGATGCCGCCCGCGATCTGGTCGAGGCCGCCGGCGAGCGACGTCGCGCCCGTCGAGAGCGACCCCGCGCCGTCGGCGAGCTGCGTCACGCCGGCCGGCAGCTGGGCAGCGCCGTCCGCGGCCTTCTCCGCTCCGTCGGCGAGCTCGCGGGCGCCGCCCGCGGCCTCGCCGAGCTGGTCGCCCAGCGTCGTGAAGCCCAGGAAGACGTTCTCGAGGTACACCTGCGAGAGCTGCTCGCCCATGATCGACGCGGCCGCCTGTGTCACCTGCGCCGTGATGGCGCTGTCGACGATGAGCGCATCGGGCGCGGTCTGCACCTCGATCGTGGCCTGCTCGGGCGTTCCGCCCGGCGCCGTCGAGGTCGCCGCCGCCGAGAAGTTCTCGGGGATCGTCACGATCGCGTCGTAGGTCCCGTCGGCCATGCCCTCGGCCGCGTCGTCCGCGTTCGAGATCGTCCAGGTGAGGTTGCTGTCGAGCTCGTCCGAGCCCTCGACGAGCCCCGCCGTCAGCTGCCGGCCGAGGGGCACGAGCTGGTCGTCGATCGTGACGGGCTCGTCCTCGTTCACGACCGCCGCATTGATCTGGTCGAGCCGCTCGGCGGGGTTGTACAGGGAGGCGACGAGGATGCCGCCGATCACGACGGGCAGCAGCAGCACGCCGATGATCGTGATCCAGGTGACGGGCTTGCGCGTGCGCGCGCGTTCGATCGGGAGGCTCATGCTTCGTCTCGCTTTCCCTCGCTCAGGACGGGGGTTCGGTCTTGCTGCCGCTCGCTCAGCACAGGTGCGATCACCTCGGGGGAGAGGGCGGACGTGCGGGAGAGGTCGAGTGTCGTCGCGTTCGCGCGGCCGGCCTCGGAGAGCAGGGCGTGCGCGACGGCGGGGTCGGCTGCCGAGACGAGGACCGTGACACCGGCCGCGTCCCGCAGCATCCCCGCCGCCTGCGTGCGCTCGGCGTGCGTGAGGGCGTCGACGCCGTCGATGACCACGAGGGAGGTCCGTCCGCGCAGGGCGCGGCGCAGCTCGTCGAGCGGGTCCGGTGAGCCGTGCAGCAGCGCGACGCCGACGTGCGCGCGCACCCACGCGCCGCGCTCGGGCAGCAGGTGTCCCGCGACGCGCAGCCGGCCGCCCGTCGGCGCGATGCGCCCCGCGACCGCGAGCAGGAGTCCCGTCGCCGACGCGGGAGAGGATGCCGTCACGACGAGCGAGTCGCCGGGCTCGAGCTGGACCGAGACATCCGTGAGGAGCGTCCTGCCCTCGTCCGAGACGTCGAGTTCCTCCGCCACCACGACGGCCGTCGAGTCGGGGCCCGGCCAGTCCGCGAGTGCGAGCTCGCGCTCGACGGCCTCGCCCTCGATGTCGAAGTGCGGCAGCGCGCGGTCGAGCCAGCGCGGGATCCACCAGGCCTTGTCGCCGAGGAGCGCCATGACGGCCGGCACGAGGGTCATGCGGACGATGAAGGCGTCGATCGCGATGCCCGCCGCGAGACCGAGGGCGATGGGCTTGATCGCCGTGTCGCCCTCGGGGATGAAGGCGGCGAAGACCGCGAACATGATGACGGCGGCGGCCGTGACGACGCGGGCGGACGCTGTGAACCCCGAGCGCACGGCGCCCACGGCCATCGCGCGGTCGCCCACGCCGCCGCTGTCGCGGCGTTTGTGGACGTAGTCCTCGCGCATGCGCGAGACGAGGAAGACCTCGTAGTCCATCGCGAGGCCGAACAGGACGCCCATCAGGATGATCGGCATGAAGCTGATGATCGGCCCCGTCTTGGCGACGTGCAGCGCATCGCCGAACCAGCCCCACTCGAAGACGGCGGCGATGACGCCGAAGGCCGCGAGGACCGACAGCAGGTAGCCGAGCGCCGCCTTGATCGGCACCCAGATCGAGCGGAACACGATCGTCAGGAGCACGAGCGAGAGGCCGACGACGAAGAGGCCGAAGGGGAGGAGCGCGCCGCCCAGGCGGTCGGAGATGTCGATCGCGACGGCCGTGAAGCCCGTCACCTTCAGGTCGACGCCGTACTCCTCGAGCCACTCGTCGTGATTCGAGCGCAGCTCCCGCACGAGGTCGGCGGTCGCGGGGTCGTCGGGCGCCGTCTCGGGGACGAGCTGGACGATCCCCGTGTCGGCCGTCTGGTTCGGCACGGCCAGCGCGACGGTCTTGACGCCGGGGATCTCGCTCACGACGTCGCCGAGGTCCTCCATGAGGCCGAGCGGGTCCGTCGAGGTGACGATCGTCCCCGTGAGGATGAGAGGGCCGTTGAAGCCGGGGCCGAAGTGCTCCGACGTGAGGTCGTAGGCCTGCCGCGCTTCGCTCGTCTCGGGCTGCATGCCGGCGTTCGGGAGGGCCAGCCGCAGGCTCGCGGCCGGGATCGCGACGATGCCGAGGCCCACGACGACGGCGATCGTCGTGATGATCGGATGCCGCGTCACCCCGCCGACCCAGCGCTCGGCGAACCCGCGGCGCTCCGCTGATTTCGGTCGTTGAGCGAGGCGCGAAGCCCCGAGACGAAACGCCTCGGAGTCCTCCGGCACGGCGGGAGCAGCATCCAGCTCCGCGTAACTCGTGGGTTCGGCGCGTTTCGTCTCGCTTCGCTCGCTCAACGACCGAGATCCGCGTCCACGGCGCTTCCAGCCGATGACGCGGCCCTTCGCGAAGCCGAGCAGGGCAGGGGAGAGCGTGAGGGCGACGAGGACGGCGATCGCGACGGCGACCGAGGCCGCGACGCCCATCGTTGTGAGGAACGGGATGTTCGCCAGCGACAGGCCGATGAGGGCGATGAGGACCGTCACACCGGCGAAGACGACGGCAGAGCCCGCCGTGCCCGTCGCGCGCGCGGCCGATTCCTCGGGGTCGACGCCCGCGCGGACCTGGTCCTGATGCCTCGCGATGATGAACAGGGCGTAGTCGATGCCGACCGCGAGCCCCAGCATGATCGCCAGGAGCGGGGTCGTCGACGAGATCGACGCGAAGGCCGTCGACACGAAGATGAGCGAGATCGCGAGCGCGACGCCGATGAGGGCTGTCACGAGGGGGAACCATGCGACGGCGAACGAGCGGAACGTCACGATGAGCACGAACAGCGCGATGAGCACGCCGACCGCCTCGACGATCGAGATCGCGGGCACCGACTGCGAGTAGAGGTCGCCGCCGATCGCGACCTGCGAGCCCTCCGGCAGTGAGTCCTCGAGGTCGGCGCTGACGTCCGCGAGCTCTTCCTTCGCCTCGGGCGACACGTCCGTCGCCTGGCCGTCGAACTGCATGCGGATGATGGCGGCCGAGTCGTCGTCCGAGACGAGCCCCGAGACGAACTCGTTGAACGGGTCGGTCACGGCGAGCATGCCGTCGAGGTGTTCGAGCCGGTCGATCGTGTCGGCGATCGCCGAGGCGTAGGACTCCTCGTCGATCTGGTCGCCGTCCGCGGCGACGACGACGAGCTGCGCGCTCGTGCCGCTCGCCTCGGGGAACGAGCGGCTCAGCTGCTGGATGCCCGCCTGCGCCTCCGTCCCTGGGATCGAGAACGTGTTGTCGGTGCCCTGCATGAAGACCGCCGCGCTGCCGCCGGCGATCCCGAGCAGCAGGAGCCAGCTGACGAGCACGCGCCACGGGTGGCGGTAGGACCAGCGCCCGAGCGCGTAGAGCAGTGTGGACACGAAGCCTCCGGACTGTGCGATTCCCCGACTGCGTCGGCTACCCGATCCGAGCGACGCAGAGATGACCGATACGTCGCTGTATCCGATACATAGATGTATCGTAAAGTCGATGCCGATCGCAAGGCTGAACGTCAGGTGTGAGAATCGAGACGAGGAGGAGACGTGACGGATGTCGTGACGACGCGCCGCCGGGACGTCACCCGTCAGCGGCTGCGGGATGCTGCCGCCGAGGTGTTCGCCGAGGTCGGGCTGGACGGGGCATCCGTCGAGGCCATCTGCGAACGGGCCGGCTTCACGCGCGGCGCGTTCTACTCGAACTTCGAGACGAAGGAGGAGCTCTTCCTCGAGCTCGCCGGCATCGTCGCCCGGGAGCGCGTCGCCGCCGTGCAGGCCAGGATCGCGGAGCTCGAGCAGCAGGGTGTCTTCACCGAGGCCCACGTCGACGCCCTCTCGATCATCCAGAGCGCATTGGATGTCGCGGACGAGGATCGGCTCGGCATCCTGCTCATGAGCGAGATCCGCATCCACGCCCTGCGCAATCCCAAGCTCGCGGCCGCGTACCTCGCGCAGGACGAGGAGATGGTGCGCGGGGTCGCCCAGATCATCGACGACGTCGCCCGCGGCGGTGCGCTGGCCTTCCGCGTCTCGTCCGAAGAGGCGGCGCGCCTCATGATGACGGTGTGGGAGGGGGCGTCGGTCCGTGCCGCGATGGCCGGCCTGGACTACCAGGACATGTGCCGCCGCTCCAACGAGGAGCTGGCCCGCGTCGCGCAGCTCATCCTCGAGCCCCGCTGAATCAGTCCCACCGGGGGCGGGCGGTCCTCGTGCTCTCTCTCGCGAGAACGCGCCTATCTCCTCACGCCACGGCGTGATGACACACGCGCGTTCTCGCGAGGAGCGGTTCCGACCGGGCGTGTCTCGATCAGCGCGCCTCGAGCAGGGCGTGGCAGCGCGCGATGCGCTCGAGCCACCAGTCGCCGCGTTCGGCGGATGCCTCGTGGGCCGCGAGCAGGCCGGCATCCGGTGACACCCGGCCGACCGGCAGCGCTCCGCCGCGGGGTGTGAGAGCGGGCTCGACGACATCGGCTGTGAAGAGCGACGCCGTGCCCAGGCCGCAGTCGTAGTCGAGGTCGGGGAGGGCTGCCGCGAGGGCGACGCCCATTGCGAGACCGACCGAGGTGTCCAGAGCGCTCGAGACGACGGCCGGCAGCCCCGCCTCGGCGACGATGGCGAGCGCGCGCCGCACCCCGCCGAGCGGCTGGGCCTTGATCACGAGGAGGTCGGCGGCCCCCGCGCGTGCGACGGCGAGGGGATCCTCCGCCTTGCGCACACTCTCGTCGGCCGCGATCGGAACGCCCATGTACTTCACGCGGCGGCGCAGCTCGCCGAGCTCTTCGATCGTCGCGCACGGCTGCTCGACGTACTCGAGGTCGAACTCGGCGAGCGCGTGCACGGCGTGCTCGGCCTCGTCGAGGTTCCAGGCGCCGTTCGCGTCGACGCGGATGCGCCCTTCGGGCCCCATCGCCTCGCGCACGGCACGCACGCGCGAGACGTCGTCGGCGAGGATCTGCCCGCGTTCGGCGACCTTGACCTTGGCGGTCCGGCATCCGTCGAACCGCGCCAGGACGTCGGGGACGGATGCCGCCGCGACGGCCGGCACCGTCGCGTTGACGGGGATCTCGGCACGCACCGCGGCGGGCTGCGGCGCCCAACCGAAGTCGACGGCCGCCGCGAGCCACGTGGCGGCCTCGCCGTCGTCGTACTCCGCGAAGGGCGAGAACTCGGTCCACCCCTCGGGCCCCTCGAAGAGGACGGCCTCGCGGACGTCGACTCCTCGGAACCGCGTCGCCAGGGGGAGGGCGACGACCCTCGCCGACGCCAGGATCTCGGTCAGCGGGGGCAGCGGCTCGGTCACGCGCCCATCCTAGGTTCGCGTCCTGCTATCGCCGTGTCGCCCGGGCTCGGGCGTTTCGTCTCGCTTCGCTCGCTCAACGACCGGATGTTTCTCGGTCGTTGAGCGAGGGAGCGCAGCGACCGAGACGAAACGCATCCAGCTGCCGAACAACATTGTGCTCTTGCCGATAGTGTGTGTCACACAGTAAAGTGCGAGGCATGACCGAAACCGAAGCGCTCGAGACGCACCTGCAGGAGCTGCGGCGCGGCACCGTCGTCCTCGCGTGCCTGAGACTGCTCGCCGAGCCGGGCTACGGCTACGGGCTCCTCGAAGAGCTCGGAGCCCGCGGCTTCGACACCGACGCCAACACCCTGTACCCCCTGCTCCGCCGCCTCGAGAAGCAGGGCCACCTTGTGAGCGAGTGGAACACCGACGAGGCCCGGCCCCGCAAGTTCTACCGCACCAGCGCCGCCGGCTCCCGGCTCGCGGCCGCCCTCACCGCCGACTTCCGCGCCATCGCCGCCGCGATCGACGCCCTCCCCAAGGAGCACTGACATGAACGCCACCCTCACCGACCGCTACATCGACGCCGCGATGCGGACCGTCCCCGACAGGCAGCGCGCCGACCTCGCGGCCGAGCTGCGCGCCTCAATCGACGACCAGATCGACGCGCGGGTCGCCGAAGGAGAGCCTCAGGAGGTGGCCGAGCGCGCCGTCCTCACCGACCTCGGCGACCCAGACAAGCTCGCCGCGGGATACACCGACCGGCCGCTGTGGCTCATCGGCCCGCGCTACTACCTCACGTGGTGGCGCCTCACGAAGCTCCTCTGGGCGATCGTCCCCGTGTGTGCGGCGTTCGGCGTCGCGCTCGGGCAGACCATCGCGGGGGAGCCCTTCGGCCAGATCGTCGGCACCGTGGCAGCCGTCGTCATGAGCGTGATCGTCCACATCGGGTTCTGGACCGCCCTGGTGTTCTTCATCATCGAGCGGTCCGAGCGCGGGACCGTCAGCGGCGTCGTGAGCCCGTGGAAGCCCGAGGACCTGCCCGAGGCGAAGGACACCGGCGCGAAGCTGAGCGACCTCATCGCGTCGCTCGTGTTCCTCGCTGTCGCCGCCGGCGCGATCCTGTGGGACCACTTCGTCGGGTTCGGCTACACGACCGATGGCGGCTGGGAGTCGTTCCTCGCACCCGGGCTGTGGCCGTGGTGGATCGGCGCGCTCTTCGTCCTGATGCTCTTCGAGGCGCTCCTCGCGATCTCCGTCTACGCGAAGGGCGGCTGGGACGTCGGCTCCGCGACGGTCAACCTCTTCCTCAACCTCACGGTCGCCGGTGGCGCGCTGTGGCTGCTCTCGCAGGGGCAGCTGCTCAATCCGGACTTCTTCCCCGCGCTCATGCCCGCCGACTCCGCCGAGACGGTCACCACGATCATCACCATCCTGTTCGGGTTCGGAGTCGTCGCGATCGCCGCGTGGGACTCGATCGA
Organism: Microbacterium sp. NPDC019599; assembly: GCF_040632175.1. Classification (NCBI taxonomy): domain Bacteria; kingdom Bacillati; phylum Actinomycetota; class Actinomycetes; order Micrococcales; family Microbacteriaceae; genus Microbacterium; species Microbacterium sp. NPDC019599. The sequence goes on along the minus strand of NZ_JBEYBL010000002.1, from coordinate 531,522 downwards.
CGCCTTCCTGAAGGCGCGCCGCCGCCGCTGATTCCCACGGTCCCTGAGCCGCCCACGGTCCCCGAGCCTGTCGAGGGGCGGGATGCCGGAGCCACCGGCATCCCGCCCCTCCCTGTGACCGTGGTCGGCGCCTCGGCGAGCCGACACACCTTCGCGCGAATCGGCGCCGAGTCGCCAGAACTTGTGGCATCTCGGCGCCGAGTCGCCAGAACTTGTGGCATCTCGGCGCACGCGCTCGGCATCCCGCCACGTCGGGCCTCGGCATCCCGCCACCGCCATAGGCTGAGCCGCATGCCTCTTCTCGACACTCCTGTGCGCCTCGGCGTGCAGCTGCAGCCGCAGCATGCTCCCTACACCGCGTTCCGCGACGCCGTCCTGCGGCTCGAGGATCTCGGCGTCGACATCCTGTTCAACTGGGACCACTTCTTCCCGCTCTCGGGTGAGCGCGACGGGCTGCACTTCGAGTCCTGGACGATGCTCGCGGCGTGGGCCGAACAGACCGAGCGCGTCGAGTTCGGCGCCCTCGTGAACTGCAACAGCTACCGCAACCCCGATCTGCAGGCCGACATGGCCCGCACGATCGACCACATCTCGGCGAAGGGCGGCGAGGGCCGCTTCATCTTCGCGACCGGGTCGGGCTGGTTCGAGCGCGACTACGACGAGTACGGCTACGAGTTCGGCACGGCCGGCTCGCGCCTGGACGACCTCGCCGACGGTCTCAAGCGGATCGAGGCGCGGTGGCAGAAGCTCAACCCCGCGCCGACGCGGCGCATCCCGGTCATGATCGGCGGCGCCGGCGAGCAGAAGACGCTGCGCCTCGTCGCGCGGCACGCCGACATCTGGCACAGCTTCGTCCGCCCCGACGACCTCCCGCACAAGATCGGGGTGATCGAGCGCTGGGCCGAGAGGGAGGGGCGCGACACGTCGAACCTCGTCGTCTCGAACGAGCTCGCGCGCAAGACGGATGAGACGGCCGACGCGATGTACGACGCCGGTGTCCGGCTGTTCACGCTCGCGTTCCAGGGGCCTGACTGGGACTACGCGCTCGTGGAGCGCTGGCTGCGCTGGCGCGACGCCAAGAACGCGTAACCGGCGGGGCGCGCCGGTCACCCCGCGACTAAAATCGCGGGGTGACCGGCACCGCCTCGACCCCCCGCTTCGCGCTCGACATCGAGGGCGTTCCGCGCCCCGCCCGGGCGCAGGCGCTCCTCGATGCCGTCCATGACCGCGTCGTCATCGCGGACGGCGCGATGGGCACGATGCTGCAACGGCACGAGCCGACGCTCGAGGACTACCAGCAGCTCGAGGGCTGCAACGAGATCCTCAACGTCTCGCGTCCGGACATGATCGCCGCGATCCACGACGCGTACCTCGAGGTCGGCATCGACGCCGTCGAGACGAACACCTTCGGCGCGAACTGGTCGAATCTCGGCGACTACGGCATCGAGGACCGCATCGCCGAGCTCGCCGAGGCGGGCGCGCGCATCGCCCGCGAACGGGTCGAGGCCGCCGAGAGCGCCGACGGTCGCGTCCGGTGGGTCCTCGGCTCCATGGGTCCCGGGACGAAGCTGCCGAGCCTCGGTCACACGACCTACGAGAACCTCAAGCAGACCTTCGCGCTGCAGGCCGAGGGCCTCATCGACGGGGGAGCAGACGCGTTCCTCGTCGAGACGTCGCAGGACCTGCTGCAGACCAAGGCCGCGATCAACGGATGCCGTCAGGCGATCGTGAGCCGCGGCATCCGCCTGCCCATCTTCGTCGAGGTCACGGTCGAGACGACCGGAACGATGCTCATGGGCAGCGAGATCGGCGCGGCGCTCACGGCGCTCGAGCCGCTCGGCGTCGATGCGATCGGCCTCAACTGCGCGACGGGTCCCGACGAGATGAGCGAGCACCTGCGCCACCTCTCGAAGCACTCGCCCGTCCCGATCGCGTGCATGCCCAATGCGGGCCTGCCGATCCTGACGGCCGACGGCGCGCACTACCCGCTCTCGCCCGGCGAGCTCGCGCACGCGCACGAGCAGTTCGTGCGCGAGTTCGGCCTCGGGCTCATCGGCGGATGCTGCGGCACGACCCCCGAGCACCTCGCCGCGGTCGTCGAGCGCCTGGCGCCGCTGCGAGCGCTGCCCGGTCAGGAGCGAAGCGACCGACCAGAACGCCCCGGACCCGGCCGCGGCGCGGGGGACAGCATCCGGAGCATCACGCCCGAGCCGGGCGTCGCGTCGCTGTACCAGCACGTGTCGTTCGATCAGGATGCCTCGTACCTCGCGATAGGCGAGCGCACGAACGCCAACGGCTCGAAGGCGTTCCGCGAGGCGATGCTCGAGGAGCGCTGGGACGACTGCGTCGAGATCGCGCGCAACCAGATCCGCGTCGGCGCGCACCTGCTCGACGTGTGCGTCGACTATGTCGGCCGGGACGGCGTCGCCGACATCCGCGAGGTCGTGTCGCGCTTCGCGAGCGCCTCGACTCTTCCGCTCGTGATCGACTCGACCGAGCCCGCCGTCATCGCCGCGGGGCTCGAGCTCATCGGCGGCAGGCCCGTCGTCAACTCCGTCAACTACGAGGACGGCGACAGTCCGACGAGTCGCTTCGGGCGGATCATGCCGCTCGTGAAGGAGCACGGCACCGCCGTCGTCGCGCTCACGATCGACGAGCACGGTCAGGCCCGCACGACCGAGGGCAAGGTGCGCATCGCGTCGCGCCTCGTCGACAGCCTGGTGGGGGAGTGGGGCCTGAAGGTCTCGGACATCATCGTCGACTGCCTGACGTTCCCCATCGCGACGGGCCAGGAGGAGACGCGGCGCGACGCCATCGAGACGATCGAGGCGATCCGCGCGATCAACGCGAATTATCCGGGCATCCACACGACGCTCGGCGTCTCGAACGTCTCGTTCGGCCTCAATCCGGCGGCGCGCATGGTGCTCAACTCCGTCTTCCTGCACGAGGCGGCCGAGGCGGGGCTCGACTCGGGCATCATCGACGCCGCCAAGATCGTGCCGCTCGCATCGGTGCCCGAGGAGCAGCGCAAGGTCGCGCTCGACCTCGTGTGGGACCGTCGCGAGTACGACGCCGACGGCAGCGTCACGTACGACCCGCTCTCGACGATGCTCGACCTCTTCGCGGGCGTCGACACGGCGGCCCTCCGCGACCAGCGCGCGGCCGAGCTCGCGGCCCTGCCCGTCGGCCAGCGGCTCGAGCGTCGCATCATCGACGGCGAGGCGAAGGGCCTGGAGGCCGACCTCGACCTCGCGCGGGAAGGGGGCCTGAGCGCCCTCGGCATCATCAACGATCACCTCCTCGAAGGCATGAAGGTCGTCGGCGAGCGCTTCGGCTCGGGCGAGATGCAGCTGCCCTTCGTGCTGCAGTCGGCCGAGGTCATGAAGAGCGCCGTCGCGCTCCTCGAACCGCATATGGAGAAGTCGGATGCCGCGGGCAAGGGCCGCATCGTGCTCGCGACCGTCCGCGGCGACGTGCACGACATCGGCAAGAACCTCGTCGACATCATCCTGACGAACAACGGCTACGACGTCGTGAACCTCGGCATCAAGCAGCCGATCGCCGACATCATCGCCGCGGCGGAGGAGCACGACGCCGACGTCATCGGCATGTCGGGGCTGCTCGTGAAGTCGACGGTCGTCATGAAGGAGAACCTCGCCGAGCTGCAGTCGCGCGGCCTGGCGAAGCGATGGCCCGTCATCCTCGGCGGCGCCGCCCTGACCCGCGCCTACGTCGAGGACGACCTCGCCTCGCTGTTCGACGGCGAGGTGCGCTATGCGCGCGACGCGTTCGAGGGGCTCTCGCTCATGGAGCCGCTCGTCGCCGTGGCCCGCGGCGCCGACCCCGCGTCGGTGGGCCTTCCCGCCCTCAAGAAGCGGCGGCATGCGGCCGGGTCGAAGCTCACGCTGACCGAGCCCGAGGCGATGCCGGCACGTTCGGACGTGGCATCCGACAATCCCGTCCCGGCGCCTCCCTTCTGGGGCACGCGCATCGTGCGGGGCGTCGCGCTCGCGGATTACGCCGCGTTCCTCGACGAGCGCGCGACGTTCATGGGCCAGTGGGGCCTCAAGCCGGGTCGCGGCGAAGGCGGCAAGTCCTACGAGGAGCTCGTCGACCTCGAAGGACGCCCGCGCCTGAGGTACTGGCTCGACCGCATCCTCGCCGAGAAGATGATCGACCCGTCGATCGCGTACGGGTACTTCCCCGTCGTCGCCGAAGGCGACGACCTCGTCGTCCTGCACCACGGCGACGACCCCTCCGGTGCGCTCGGCCTCGCGGGGCTGCTCGCGCCCGACGGCGGGTCCGGCGGAGCGCTCGGCACGGAGCGCCTGCGCTTCACGTTCCCTCGTCAGCGACGCGACCGGCACCTGTGCCTCTCCGACTTCGTGCGGTCGCGCGAGTCGGGCCAGGTCGACGTGCTGCCGATCCAGCTCGTGACGGCCGGCGCCCACATCGACCGGGTCACGGCGAAGCTCTTCGCGGAGGACGCCTACCGCGACTACTACGAGCTGAACGGCCTCGTGATGCAGCTGACCGAGGCGCTCGCCGAGTACTGGCACGCGCGCATCCGCTCCGAGCTCGGCTTCGCCGCCGAAGACCCGACCGACACGGCGGGTCTGTTCAAGCTCGAGTACCGCGGAGCGCGCTTCTCGCTCGGCTACCCCGCCTGCCCCGAGATGGAGGACCGCCGCAAGGTCGTCGAGCTCCTGCGTCCCGAGCGCATGGGCGTCGAGCTGAGCGAGGAGCTCCAGCTCCACCCCGAGCAGTCGACCGACGCGTTCGTGTTCCACCACCCCGAGGCGAAGTACTTCTCGGTCTGAGCCGCCGTGCTGTTCGGGAGGTGTTGTGGCCTTCGGGAGGCGTCGGCGACGGCATCCGTCCTCCGAACGGGGACATTCCCTCGGCTGGGTCTTCCCGCCGCGAGAGGGCGGATATGTGCACCGGCATCGGCGTGTCGCGCGCACATCCGCCCTCTCGCGGAGAGCGAGGCCTTCGGCCGGGAGCGGGTCAGACCTCGGTGCCGCAGATGCCGCAGACGCCGGTCGCCGAGACCTCGACGAAGCAGTTCGGGCACATCGCGCGCACGCGGTCCTCGGGGGCGGGACGTCGTGCGGGAGCGCGGCGCTCGGCGCTCGGCGCGCTCCGGCGCGCGGTCGCGGCGCGGCCCGGGCTCGTCGAGACGGCGGGGACGGATGCCGGTCGCGCGGCCGGCGCGGGCTTGTGCTGGGCGCAGTAGAAGCGCACGAATCCGCCGTGGTTCTTGGGGTGACGGTGCTTGACGGCCCACAGCTCGGTGCGGGGGCGCGGTGCGGAGTCGGCTCCGCAGCCGACGCAGCGCGCGTCGTCGCCCGGAGCGATGTCGGCCACGAGGACGGGCGACTCGAAGGGGAGGGAGTCCCGCCAGTCGGCGCTCTCGACGATCTTCACGGGGTCTCCTTCCGCGGGCTCCGTGCGGACGCCCCCATCAAGTCTGCACGACTCCGGCTGGGGGTTCGCCCTGTCGGCGGAGCGGGCGCGACCGGCTTCGCGCGCCGGAGCGACGCGAGCACCGCGCGACCGACGACGAGGAGTCCTACCGTCGTCGTGACGGCGCGAAGGGTGTCCCACGTGAGGGTCGACGTCACGAGCGAGTAGAGCAGGAAGCTCGAGAGGTTCTGCCCGAGCGCCGCGCCCGCCTCGTACGAGATCCCGGTCTGGGTGCCCACCGCGAACGGCCAGAACCACAGGTTCATGATGAGCCCGAACGCGTACGAGGCCACGACGCCGTACGCGATGAGCATCGCTATCTCGCCGCCGCGCGGCAGACGTCGAGGCAGCAGCCCGGCGCCGGCGCCGACCCACGCGCACGCGAACATCTGGAAGGGGGTCCACGGGCCGATCCCGCCCCACATGAGCGACGACAGTGCGATCGTCAGGACTCCCAGCAGCAGCCCGAACCGGGCGCCGAGCACGCGGCCCGCGAGGATCAGCAGGATGAAGACGGCCTCGACGCCGCCGACGCCCGTCCCGACGATCCGGATCGCCGCGCCGATCGCAGCGAGGATGCCCAGCAGCGCCAGGGTGTGCGCGGAACGCACCGTGCCGTCGAGCGACGCCAGTACGACGATCACCGCGAGCGGTGCCAGGGCGAGCGCCGCGAACGGCACGGCCGCCTGCGCCTGCGCGGGCACCGCCATCGCGGCGAACGGCCACGCGAACGCCGCGAGCGCCACGACGTTGGCGGCCAGGAGCGCGAGCGTCGACCGCGCGGGCAGCCTCCTCCGCGTGCGCAACTCCTCAACTTCGAGGTGTCGGCGGGAGCCCGCCTGCAGAACGACGCGGCTCGGGACCCCCGCGACGTCCGTTCTTGCGGAGTTGTGCAGCACCGGCCTGGCCGACGGGCCGGCGCCGGCGGGCACCGGGTCGCCCAGCCGCCCATTCCGGAGGGGCAGGATGCTGTCGGCCACCGCTGCGGCGAACTCCGCGTCGTGCGTCGCGACGAGCACGGCCGTACCCTCCTCGGTGAGGCGTTCGAGCGCCGAGGCGACGACCTGGCGGGCCCGTGGGTCGAGGCCGCGGGTCGGCTCGTCCACGAGCAGGACGCGCGGCGACGAGGCGAGCTGGACGGCGAGGGCGAGGCACCGCCGCTCACCCGATGAGAGATCGAGGGGATGCTGCTCCCCGCGCGCGACCACTTCGGCCCCGAGCCCGAGCAGGTCCGCGAACCGCTGCAGCGTCGTCCCGACAGGCTCGTGCGCCCGGCGGTCGGCGCGCCGGCACTCCGCCGCGACGGTTTCGTGCACGAACAGGTCGTCCGACGCGTCCGGAACGAGCGCGATGCCGGCACCGGCGCCGCCCCGGCCGCGCCGAGCGACGCGAGCTCCGTCGAGGAACACGTCGGAGACAGCATCCGGAACCGCCATCGCGGCCAGAAGGCTCGACTTGCCCGCGCCGTTGGGCCCGAGGAGTGCGACGATCTCACCGGAGCGCAGGGCCAAGTCCGCGTCCTCGACCGCGACGCCGTCGCCGTGCCGCACGGTCAATCCGCGCACGGTCAGCACCTCCGCGCCGGGCAAGGACGTCGAGCGCCTCGCACGGATCGGTGCGTCGGAGACGGCGGACTCCTGCAGCACTCCGGCCTCGAGAGCCAGCATCCGGTCGGCGACGGCGGCGAACTCCGCGGCGCGGTGCTCGGCCACGACGACGCAGACGCCCGCGTCGTGCGCGAGCGCGCCGAGGAGCGTCACGATGCGCCGTCGGTAGTCCGTGTCGAGGTCGGCGAGCGGCTCGTCCACCAGCAGCAGGATGGGGCGCTCGACGATCGCGGCGGCGATCGCGACGAGCGTCGCCTCACCCGCCGAGAGTCCGCGAAGTCGCCGCTCGAGCAGGGGACGGATGCCGACCGCCTCGGCGACCTCGTCGACCCGGGCCCGCACGAGCACGGGTGCGACGCCGCGCAGCTCGAGCGCGAGGCCCAGCTCGTCGCGCACGCGCTCCGTCGCGAACGCGTCGCGCGGCTGCTGCAGGACGACCCCGACGCGCTGGGCCGTGTCGCGCGGCGCCACCGCTGTCCGGTTGTGGCCGACCACCTCGAGCGTGCCCGTGATCGACCCGCCGTCGAGGTGGGTCAGCAGTCCGCCCAGTGCGCGCAGCACCGTCGACTTGCCCGACCCCGTGGCGCCGGCGAGGACCGTGAGCGTCCCCGGGGCGAGGCGCAGGTCATCGATCCGGACGACCGAAGACGCCCCCGCATGGGCGAGCTCGGCATCCCGCACGACGACCGGCGCTTCGCAGTCGCCCGGCACCGACGTGCCCGCGAACCCCCGCAGCTCGAGGGCGGCCGCGACGGCCGTCGCGCGCGCGAGCGTCCGCTCGAGGACGGGTGCGAGCAGGCGCGCGCCGCCGCGCTCGCCGCGCAGACGCTGCGCGAACCGCACCGACCGCACGGCGTCGACGAGCGCGGGGAGCGTCCCCCAGGCGACCGCGAGGGTCCGCGCGATGCCGCGCAGGGGTCCGCGCCGCGAGCCGCGTGCGAACACGCGCGGCAGGTCGATGAGCGCGTTGAGGAGCCCGAAGGCGAGGATCGTCAGGGCGATCGGCACGGCGCTGGCGGCAGCATCCCACAGTCCGCCCGTCGTGACGGGCCCGAACAGGACGACGTGCGCGAACGGCGGAGGGAGCCGGACCTCGGGCAGCGCCAGGATGACCGGGCCCGAGCCGTCGGCCCCGTGGAACAGGACGCGATAGACGACCCGGACTGCGACGAACCCGGCGGCGAGAGCCGCCGCGGCGCGCAGGGGTCCGGGTCGCAGGGTCACGGCGTCACGAGATCGAGCTCGGGGCGCCGGGATCCCCGTTCAGGCTGAACAGCAGCGCGAGGCTCTCGCCGGGCTGCAGCTGCAGGGTCGACAGGCCCTCCTGCGCGTACTCCCACTCGCCGCCCTCGGGCTGCACCCACAGCGACCAGTAGGCGAAGGCCGCGGGCATCCCTTCGCAGGCCTCGAAGTAGTCCGAGCCGTCGGGCTGGGGGAGGGCGACATCCTCGGCCGGCACGCCGTTCACGCGGCACACGACCTGGTCGCCGTAGTCGACCGTTCCCTCGGTCGTGACGTCGGCCTGGTCGAGCGCGTCGCTCGCGGCGATCGCGTCGTCCGTCTGGATGCACGTCTCCTGCGACGGGTCGCCGTCCTCGAGCTCCAGCGCGCTCGCGTCGACGACGACCGTCACACCGGCGCACTCGCCCGCTCCGGCCGTCGCCTGCGTGGGCGTGGGCTCGGGAGACGGAGTCGCGGTGCACGCCGCGAGAGCGAGCAGCAGGGCGGCGGCGGACGTGGCGGCGAGAGTGCGGAGGGTCGAAGTCACCTTTCCAGGCTAGGGCCCTGTCCGGTGGCTGTCCGCCCGTGTGACGCCCCGCCGGGACCGGCTCGCCGTAGGCTTGGGCGGTGAGCGTTTCGGAGCTTTTCGACGAGGCGGAATGGATGCCGTCACCCGGCGCCGACGCCTACACCGACATCACGTCCCACGTCTCGCGCGACGGGCGCATCGCGCGCATCGCGTTCGACCGGCCCGAAGTGCGCAACGCCTTCCGTCCGCACACGGTCGACGAGCTGTACCGGGCGCTGGACCTCGCGCGTCAGGATCCGCGGATCGGCGTCGTGCTGCTGACGGGGAACGGTCCGAGCCCGAAGGACGGCGGCTGGGCGTTCTGCTCCGGTGGCGACCAGCGCATCCGCGGCCGGGACGGCTACAAGTACTCCGACGACCCCGCGGTCGTCGCCGACCCCGCGCGCGCGGGACGCCTGCACATCCTCGAGGTGCAGCGGCTGATCCGCTTCATGCCGAAGGTCGTGATCGCCGTCGTGCCCGGCTGGGCGGCGGGCGGCGGGCACTCGCTGCACGTCGTATGCGACCTCACGGTCGCCAGCGCCGAGCACGGACGCTTCAAGCAGACGGACGCCGACGTCGGCTCGTTCGACGCCGGGTACGGCTCCGCCTACTTCGCGCGGCAGATCGGCCAGAAGTTCGCGCGCGAGGTCTTCTTCCTCGCCGAGGAGTACTCGGCGCAGCGCGCGTACGAGATGGGCGCCGTCAACCGCGTCGTCCCGCACGCCGACCTCGAGCGCGAAGCCGTCGCGATGGCCCGCACGATCCTCACGAAGTCCCCGACCGCGATCCGCATGCTGAAGTTCGCCTTCAACGCCGTCGACGACGGGCTCGTCGGCCAGCAGGTGTTCGCCGGCGAGGCGACGCGCCTCGCATACGGCACCGACGAGGCCGTCGAGGGCCGCGACTCGTTCCTCGAGAAGCGCGAGCCCGACTGGTCGTCCTACCCCTGGCAGTACTGAGAGCAGCATCCCGATCCATGTCCCACGTCCGCAATTCAGGCTCGCTGCCGAGTGTGCGCCGGTCCTCGGCAGGGATTGCGCGGACTTCTCGACGGGCCCGATCCATCCAGCCTGAATTCCGCACGTGCGCGCGGGGCAGCGCGGCATGAGGCTCGAAACCGTCACCGGAGACGATCCGCGCGAGATCCTGCGCGGACTGCGCTCGGCGATCCACGGCGCGGGGCCGGCCCTCGGGCTCGGCATGATCCGGTCCATGTCCGGGACGGTGCGGTCCGGCACTGCCGTGGTCGTCACGACCTCCGGGTCGACGGGAGTGCCCAAGAGCGTCATCCTGAGCCGCGACGCCCTGACGGCGAGCGCCCTTGCGACATTCGCCCGCGTCGGGGAAGGCGCGTGGCTCCTCGCTCTGCCGGCGAGCTACGTCGCGGGCCTGCAGGTGCTCGTCCGGGCGATCATCGCCGACCGCGAGCCCGCTCTCCTGAGCGGCTCGTTCTCGCCTCAGGCATTCGCCGCCGCCGCGCTCACGATGGTCTCGAGCGAAGGGGGCGAGCGCGTGCCGACGTACACGTCGCTCGTGCCGGCGCAGCTCTCGCGGCTGCTCGACGCCGCCCAGCACGATCGTGTCGTCGGCGCGGCCCTGCGCTCCTTCCAGGCGATCCTCGTCGGCGGGCAGGCGCTTCCGCCGGTCGTGCTCGAGCGCGCGCAGGCGATGGGGGCCTGCGTCGTGCGCACCTACGGCTCGACCGAGACGAGCGGCGGCTGCGTGTACGACGGCCGCCCTCTCGACGGCGTCGGCGTGCGCATCGTCGACGGCGAGGTGCAGATCTCCGGTCCGACCCTCGCGAACGGGTATCTCGGCGATCCGGAGGCGACGGATGCCGCCTTCCGCCGCGACGACGCCGGGCGCCGGTGGTACCGCACGGGCGATGCGGGGCTCCTCGAGGACGGCATCCTGCGCGTGCGCGGCCGCATCGACAACGTCATCGTGTCGGGCGGCGTCAACATCTCGCTCGATCGAGTCGAACGGGTCGTCCGGTCCGTCCCGGGCCTTGCGGGCGCCGTCGTCGTCGGGATGCCGGACGCGAAGTGGGGCGAGGCCTCCGTCATCGTCGCCGCCCGCGGCGAGGCGCTGCGCCGCAGCGAGTCCGTCCAGCTCGAAGAGGCGCGGGACGCCGTCTCGGCCGAGATCGGACCCTACGCCCGGCCCGCCCGCCTCGTGCTCGTCGACGAGCTCGCGACTCTCCCGTCGGGCAAGCCCGACCGCGACGCGATCCGCCGCGCCGTCGCGGCCCTCCACTGAGCCGGGTCAGCGGCGCCTCGCCGGCCTCGCCGCGCCGCCGAACGAGCCCGCCCGGCCGGTCCCCTGCCTTGCCCAAATCAGGCGAATCGCCTGGAATCAGGACGGAGCGGGCCCGGAACGTCCTGAACAGGCCGAATCGCCCTGAATTCGGCACGGGCTCACTGAGCCGTTTCAGGCGCCGCTCTTGTCGACGACGCAGAAGCGGTTGCCCTCGGTGTCCTCGAGGACGATCCAGTCGGCATCCTCCGGATAGTCGTCCCAGTCGACCTCCCGCGCCCCGATCGACAGCAGGCGCTGCACCTCGGCGGCCTGGTCGTCGGCGTACAGATCGAGGTGGATGCGCGGCGGATAGTGCTGCGGATACCCCGTCACGGAAAGAGCGATGCTGGCGCCCGGCGCGAGGTCGTCCTTCTTGTACGGCGGGTCGAGCACGACCCAGTCGTCGTCGGGGTCGTGCCGGTTGACGTACCCGAGCGCCTCGCGCCAGAAGGCGCCGGCGCGCTCGATGTCCTCGACGGTGATGACGACGGTCGCGAAGCTCAGCATCCGGTCATCCTGACGGCACGCGGGATGCTGTGCACAGGGGTTGCGCGGCGGGCATGGATGAGGCATCTAGGATGTGACCTCGTGGCAGGCACCCCCAGCAAGAACCGCAAGCGCACGGGCCCGAAGAAGCAGCCCCCGCGAGGCAATCCGCAGAAGTCGCACGAACCGCGCGACCCGCGGCACATCGAGAAGGCGACGTCGCGCGACTGGATCGGCGCGGCGCGCCTGCGGACGCTGCCGCTCGCAGTGACGCCCATCCTCATCGGCACGGGCGCCGCGCATCTCGTCGACGGCCTCTTCCACTGGGTCATCGCCCTGTTCTGCCTCATCGTCTCGGTGAGCCTGCAGATCGGCGTCAACTACGCCAACGACTACAGCGACGGCATCCGCGGGACCGACGACCACCGTGTCGGTCCGGCGCGCCTGACGGCATCCCGCAAGGCGAAGCCGCGCACCGTGCTCCTCGTGGCGCTCGCCTTCTTCGCCATCGCGGCGATCGCTGGCCTGGCGCTCGTCATCCGCACGCAGCAGTGGTGGCTCCTCGCCGTCGGCGCCGTGTGCATCCTCGCGGCGTGGTTCTACACGGGCGGGAAGCGCCCCTACGGCTACTACGGCCTCGGGGAGCTCTTCGTCTTCGTCTTCTTCGGCCTCGTCGCGACGGCCGGAACGACGTTCGTGCAGGTGCTCTCCGTGCCGCAGGAGGCGTGGTTCGGCGGTGCGGGGGCCGGATTCCTCGCGTGCGCCGTGCTGCTCGCGAACAACCTGCGCGACATCGATCAGGATCGCACGGCGGGCAAGCGCACGCTCACGGTGCTCATCGGGCGCCGCTGGACGCAGGTCCTCTTCACCGTCTTCGTGCTCGCGCCCTTCGGCATCGCGGCGTTCCTCGCGGTCTTCTACCCGATCGCGTGGCTCACGCTCATGGTGCTGCTCGCGGCACTCCCCGCGATCCTCATCGGGTGGACCTACCGCCTGCCGAAGGAGCTGCTCGTCGCGCTGGCGCTGACGTCGCTCACATCGATCGCCTACGGCGCCGCGCTCTGCTGGGCCTTCATCGGCTGAGCCGGCTTTCCGGTCGTTGAGGGCCCTTCGACAAGCTCGGGAACCGCGCTCCAGCGAGGCGAAACGCGTGCCCACGGCGCACGCACCGGGCCGGTCCCGCGCCCTCGCCCGACGACCGAGCGTCAGCGGTCGTCGTCCGCGTCGGCCGCGGCATCCTCCGCGTCTTCGTCCGTGCGGGCGCGGCGCGTGCGCTCGCGGCGCTCGGCCAGGCCGGACGAGACCTCGTCGAGCGGCCGGCGCAGGAACAGGAGCGAGAGGCTCAGGCCGATGAGCGCCGCGAACAGGGCCGCCAGCCAGTACAGCTCCTGGAACACGGGGAACAGCATGAGGATGCCGAACGGGACCAGGAACGCGAGCAGCCGCATCACGGTGTAGAAGACGGCGGAGCGGGCTTTCACCACCTCATCCTAAGTTGGCTACCACGGCGTTGCCGTTCTGTCACGACCCAGGCCATGTCCAGTTCACGCGCCTAGGATGGGACTGTGCCTCGGGTGCTGCTGATTCTGGCCCTGGTGGCGACCGCCTTCTGGGTGTTCACCATCGTCGATTGCGCTGTGCAGCCCGCGACGCGGCACCGTGGCGTGAGCAAGCCCATCTGGGTGCTCATCGTCGTGCTGCTCCCCGTGCTGGGCGGCATCATGTGGCTCGTCGTCGGTCGCACGCGAGCCAGCGCCGTGCAGGCCCGCCGCGCTCCGGACGACGACCCCGAGTTCCTCGGCCGCATCGGCTCGCTCAGCGACCAGGACGAGCGCATCCGCCGCCTCGAGGAGGAGCTCGCGCAGCTCGACGCCGAGGACGACGATCCGCGCTGGACCGACCCGGGCGGTCCCGCCCCGAAGGGAAAGCCCGCGCCGCCCGAGACCGCGACCGGTTCGGGCACGCCGCCCGAGCCGACCGGGCGCGGCGGCACGCCCGACGCCGACGACGACAACCGCGGTCAGCGCGGCGTCGCCGGCTGACCGTGGATCCCGAAGCCGACGGCGAGCGCGCCGTCGCGACTCCCGACGAGCCCGACGCGCGCCTTGATCCGTCTCCGGCGACCGATGCCGCCGCGGCTCTCCTGGGCGCGCTCGTCGACGAGGGAGTCCGCCACATCGTCCTGAGCCCCGGCTCCCGCTCCCAATCGCTCGCACTCGTGGCCGCCGAGCTGGAGCGGCGCGGCATCCTTTCGCTGCACGTCCGCGTGGACGAGCGCGTCGCGGCCTTCACGGCCCTCGGGATCGCGCGCGAGACGCGGATGCCGGCAGCCGTCGTCTGCACCTCGGGCACGGCCGTCGCGAACCTCCTGCCCGCCTCCCTCGAGGCGCACCACGCCGGCGTCCCTCTCCTGCTGCTCACCGCCGACCGCCCGCCGGAGCTTCGGGGCGTCGGGGCGAATCAGACCACGCGCCAGCCGGGCATGTTCTCACCGAGCGTGCGGTTCGAGGCCGACCTCCCCGTTCCGGAGCGGACGGATGCCGAGGGGGACGGCGAGCAGAGCCTCATGCTGCGCCGGGTCGCGGTCGAGGCCGTCGCCGCGGCGCTCGGGGCCGGCACCCGCTCGCCGGGGCCCGTTCACCTGAACCTGCCCTTCCGAGAGCCGCTCGCAGGCGATCTGCCGGGCTGGCTCACGACACCGATCGTCGAACTCACCGTCGAGCCCGAGCCCGACCTCGACGCCGCACCCGTCGAGCCCGAGTCCGAGGTCGATCCGTCCGGGGCCCTCTACCAAGGCGGTGGCGGGATCGGCGAGGCGGATCTGCCCATCGAGCCGGAGGAGCGTCCGTTCCTGCTCCCGCGACGACCGCGGACCGTCGTCGTCGCGGGCGCCGATGCGGGGCCGGAGGCCGAGGCCCTCGCCCACGCGGGGGGCTGGCCGCTCATCGCCGAGATCGTGAGCGGCGCCCGCTTCGGCCGCAACCTCGTGCACGGCTACCGCGAGCTTCTCGCGGAGCCGGACCTGGGCGGGCGCATCGAGCGGGTCGTGGTCCTCGGGCACCCGACGCTCAGCCGCGAGGCGGCCGCGCTTCTGTCGGATCCGGAGGTCGAGATCCTCGCCGTTCGCGGACCGGGGGAGCCGCTCAACCTCAACGGCTCGACGACGCCCCTCGACACCGTCGGAGTCGAGCGCGGCGAGGCCGATCGCGAGTGGCTCGGACTGTGGATGCGGGCGTCGCGCGCAGCATCCGTCGATCTCTCACCTGCCGCACCCGACGCCGACGGGCTCTCGTCGGGCGTCCCGAGCGAGCGGCTCGGCGCGATCGCGGCCGAGCTGGACGCGATCCGCACGCCGCTGGACCGCGCGACCCTCGTCGACGCCGTGTGGCGGGCGACGTGGCCGCACGACCGCCTCGTCTTCGGCTCTTCCCGTCTCGTGCGCGTCGCCGACGCCCTTCTCGGCGGCAAGAAGGTCCCCGTCCACTCCAACCGCGGCCTCGCCGGCATCGACGGGACCGTCGCGACGGCCTTCGGGATCGCCTTGGCGAGCCAGGCGGACGGGCGAGCCGGGGTCACGCGCGTCGTGCTCGGCGACCTCGCCTTCCTCCACGACGTCGGCGCCCTCCTCCGCGCGAGAGGCGAGGCCGAGCCGCGCATCCAGGTGATCGTCGGCAACGACGCCGGCGGCACGATCTTCGACGGACTCGAGGTCGCCGGCGTCGCCGGAGCCGAAGCCATGGACCGCGTGCTCTACACGCCGCACGACGTCCAGGTCGAGCAGCTCGCGCGCGCGTACGGGTGGGAGTACGAGCGCGTCACGACGCGGACGGCGCTCGACCAGGCGCTGACCTCGGTCGCCGGCGGATGCCGCATCATCGAGGTGCCTTTGCCACGCTGACGACCCGCGATCAAGTGGGTGCGTGGCGCGGTCTGGTCCGCCAGGATGGTGTGCCATGACGGCTGAGAGTCAGAAGTACTGGACAGGGGATCCCGCCGAGCTGCTGCGCGTGGGCAAGGGATTCCGGCTCGACAAGGTCGACCCCTCGTCGACACCCGGCTACGACGGCGGCAAGGCCAAGGGCAAGCGGGACCTCAGCTCGGGCGCCGACGAGCTCGACGAGCTCCAGGAGCGGCTCTATGCCAGAAGCCAGGCCGAGGTCACGAACGCCTCGGTGCTGCTCGTGCTCCAGGCCTTGGACTCGGCCGGCAAGAGCGGCATCATCCGTCACGTCGTGGGCTCGGTCGACCCGCAGGGCATCACGGTGAGCGCCTTCAAGAAGCCCACCGACGAGGAGCTCGCCCACGACTTCCTGTGGCGCATCGAGAAGGCGCTTCCCGAAGCCGGCTACATCGGCGTCTTCGACCGTTCGCATTACGAGGACGTCCTGATCGCACGCGTACGCGAGCTCGCGCCGGCGGACGAGATCGAGCGCCGCTACGACGCCATCAACGAGTTCGAGAAGCGCCTGACCGAGGGCGGCACGCGGATCGTGAAGGTCATGCTGCACATCTCCAGCGACGAGCAGAAGGCGCGGCTCATGCGCCGGCTCGAGCGCCCCGACAAGCACTGGAAGTACAACCCCGGCGACGTCGACGAGCGGATGCTGTGGCCGAAGTACATGGAGGCGTATCAGATCGCGATCGAGCGGACGTCGACGGATGCCGCGCCCTGGCACGTCATCCCGGCCAACCACAAGTGGTACGGCCGCGTCGCGGTGCAGGCGCTCCTCCTCGCGGCCCTCGAAGAGATCGACCCGCAGTGGCCGAAGGCGGACTACGACGTCGAGGCCGAGAAGGCGCGGCTCGCCGCGACCTGAGCGGCTCGGGATGCTGTCACGCCCGCCCGCGGGCGACCCACGCCGCGACGGCGACCGTGAACGGTCCGGCCGGGAAGAGCCCGCGGGCGGCCTCGCGCACGCGCTCGCGCGTCTCGTCGTCGAGCGCCGCGAGCTGCTTTCCTGCGGGTGCGACACCGAGCGTGTACGGCTCCCACCAGTCGTCGAAGCCGTCGAAGGAGCGCGAGACGCTCACCTCGCCCTCGACGACGTCGGTGCAGCCTGCGGCCTCGAGCAGCGTCGCGAGCTGCCCGCGGCCCGCGCCCGCGCGGTCGCTCTCGTCGTCGGCGGATCCCGTCGCTGAGCGGAGCGCCTCGAAGAACCGCGACTGGGGCGCGCGGCCGCCCTCGAAGTCCCACACGCACGCTGCGACGACCCCACCCGGGCGGGTCACGCGCCGCATCTCGCGGAGCCCCTCGAGGGGGTCGGCCATGAAATGGACGACGAGCTGGGCGAGGGTCGCCGAGAAGGCATGGTCGTCGAAGGGGAGCTCCTCGGCGTGGCCCTGGCGGACGTCCACCCACGGGAAGCGCGACGCCATCGCGGCGACGAAGGTCGCGGAGGGCTCGACGGCGGCGACCTCGCTCGCTCCGAACCGCTGCGCGAGCACCGCCGTCAGCGCACCCGTCCCGCTGCCGACGTCGAGGGCGCGGCCGTCGTCGGGCAGCCGCGCGAACTCGGCGAACGCCTCGGCGAGGGGCACGGAGTAGCGGCCCATGAAGTCGTCGTACGCCGTGGCGGGCACCTCGAACGTCATGACGCGAGGTTAGGACGCGGTCGGGCCCACGCGCCAGAGGCTCCGCTCGACGCGCCAGCGGCGAGTGGAGGAGGCGTGGGGACCCGGGTCTGAAAGAGTCTTGTCTCGACAAGTACTGGATGTGATACAGTACTTGTCATGACACAGGACGACGCCTTCGCGGCCGATCTGCTGCGCGGCCACACCGAGACGATCGTGCTCGGCGTGCTGCGGCGCGGCGACCGCTACGGCTTCGAGATCTACAAGACGATCCGCGATGCGACGGGCGGCGACCACGAGATCAAGGAAGCCACGCTCTACGCGACCTACCGCCGCCTCGAGAAGGACGGCCTCGTCGAGTCCTACTGGGGCGACGAGACGCAGGGCGGTCGCCGAAAGTACTACCGGATCACCGACGCCGGCCGCGCCGTCTACGCGGGCAACGTCAAGGCCTGGGTTGCCACCCGGCGCATCATCGACTCTCTCCTCGACGTGAAGGAACAGCAATGAACACCGACATCCACCGCCTTCTCGACGAGGCCTTCCGCGAGGTCGCGATGACGCCCGACGCGCAGGACCTCAAGGAGGAAGTGCGCGCGAACCTCGTCGCCCGCGTCGAGGAGCTCGAGGCGACGGGCGTCGCACCGGCCGACGCCGCGCAGCGCGCGATCGCCGAGCTCGGCGATGTGCGCGATCTCCTGGGGGAGACGGATGCCGCATCCCCCGCCGCGCGGGAGAGCATGGAGGCGCTCGCCCGGCGCCACCGCGTGCGACCGAAGCCCGGCTTCGTCGTGCGGGTCGTCCTGTGGTCGGTCCTCGCGACGGCCGGCCTCGTGATGGGGGTCCTCGGCGGCACAGGCGTCCTTGCGCTGCCGCCCGGGCCGCTCATCGGGCTCGCGGGCCTGTTCGCGACGGGGCTCGGGCTGCTCGTCGGCGACTCCCTGTCGCAGGAGACCACGACGAATCACCCGATGCCGCAGGGGCGCGCCTCGTCCTACGCGCTGGCGACCTTCCTCGGCGCCTATGGCGTCGCGTTCGGGGGACTCGTCGCACTCGGCGCGCTGCCGATGTGGTGCGTCGTGTTCGCGGCGCTCGGGATCGTGGCATCCGTCGTCCTGTTCGCCTTCCTCGGCGCGACGCAGACCAATCGCCACAAGGCATGGACGCGCCAGTCGCACGCCGACCTGCCGCCCAACCGCTTCGAAGAGGAGCCGGAGGCCGCCGCGCGCTTCGGGATCTACACCGCCGTCATCTGGATCGTCGCCTTCGCCGTCGCGGGCGTGCTCATCTTCACCGTCGGCTGGTGGTGGGCGCTGCTCGCGCTGGTCGGCGGCTTCGCGACGATGATGATCCTCCTCGCCCGCATGCTGTTCGCACCCCGCAAGCCGTCGTCCTGACCCCGTCGCGGTGCCGCCGCGACCCTCGGTTCGTCTCCGTAGAACGCCGCGATTTCGGCCCTCGAGGCGCGCATTCGACGGAGACGAACCGGCCGCCGACCGGCGACCACCGAAACCCACGAAGAAGGAAGGGATGCTCCGCCATGCCTGAGAACACCCCGGCGATCGTCGCCGAAGACCTCGTGAAGGTCTACCCCGGTCGCGGGCGCAAGCCCGCCGTCCGAGCCCTCGACGGCCTGGGCTTCACCGTCCCCGCCGGTCGCGTGTTCGGCCTCCTCGGCCCGAACGGCGCCGGCAAGTCGACCACGACGAAGATCCTGACGACGCTGTCGCGCCCCACGAGCGGCACGGCGCGCGTCGACGGCCACGACGTCCTGCGCAGCCCCGACGCGGTGCGCGCGTCGATCGGCTATGTCTCGCAGGGTGCGAGCACGGACCCGCTCCTCACCGCGACCGAGAACCTCGAGATCGCGGCACGACTGCGCGGCATCGGCTCGGTCGACGCGCGCAAGCGCGCCGTGCGCCTGCTCGACGAGTTCGGCCTGGCCGAGGCATCCCGTCGCCCCGTCAGCACGTTCTCCGGCGGCATGCGGCGCCGGCTCGACGTGGCCGCGGCACTCGTGCACGGCCCGCGCGTGCTGTTCCTGGACGAGCCGACGACGGGCCTGGACCCCGAGGCGCGCGCCGCGATGTGGGCCGAGATCCGGCGCCTGTCCGCCGAGGACGCGCTCACCGTCGTGCTCACGACGCACTACATGGAGGAGGCGGACCGCCTCGCCGATGAGCTCCTTCTCGTCAACAACGGGCGCACCGTCGTGCAGGGCACGCCCGCCGAGCTCAAAGCGGCGCTCCACGGCGACTCGCTGCGGGTCTCGCTCATCGAGCCCGATCCGGATGCTGTCCGCGCCGCCGTCGCGCGCGTCCACGGTCTGCGAGACGTCGTGGTCGAGGCATCCGGAACCGTTGGAGTCCTCGCGGCCCGGACCGACGACGCATCGGCCGCCGTCGGAGCCGTCATCGCGGCCCTCGACGCCGAGAGCGTGCGCTTCGGGCAGGTCGCGGCATCCCATCCCACCCTCGACGACGTGTACCTGCACTTCGTCGGTCACACGTTCACCCAGGCGGGTGCGCCCGACGCCGCCGAGATCCGGACAGGAGCGGCAGCATGACCGCCATAGCGCTTCCCACGACCGCCATTCCGGCCCGTTCGGGCTGGTTCACCCAGACGGGGCAGGTGCTGCGCCGCTGGCTCATCTCGAGCTGGCGCCAGGCGTGGGGTCCCGTCATGTCGCTCATCCAGCCCGTCATCTGGATCGCGCTGTTCGGCGCCGTCTTCTCGTCGCTCGGCACGCTGCCGCAGTTCGGCGGCGACGGCTACATCGACTACCTCGTACCGGGCATCCTCATGATGACCGTCCTGTACTCGGGGGCGTGGGCCGGCACGGGCTACATCGACGACATCAACTCCGGCGTCATGGACCAGTACCTCACCTCGCCCATCTCGCGCACGGCGATCATCACTGGACAGCTCGCGCAGCAGCTCATCGTGAACGTGCTGCAGTCGCTCGTGGTCCTCGGCATCGGCTGGCTCACCGGCGCCCGCTATCCGGGCGGGATCGGCGGCGTGGCCGTCGCGCTGGGCGTCGCGACGCTCCTCGCGACGATCTTCTGCTCGATGTCGACGGCGATCGCGCTGACGACCCGCAACCAGATCGCGCTCATCAGCCTTTCGCAGCTCATCGTGCTGCCGGCGACGTTCCTGTCGACCACGATGATGCCCGCCGACCTCATGCCCGAGTGGGTTCAGAACGTCTCGCGCTGGAACCCCATGACGTGGGCGGTCGAGCTCGGTCGCGGCGGGCTGGACGGAGGGTATCCGGATGCCGCATGGCTGCAGGCGGCCGGGCTCGCGGTGCTCGCGGGGCTGGCGTTCGTGTGGTCGGTGAGCGCGATCCGGGCATACCAGCGCTCGATCTGACGGGCTGCCCCCCGGTCGTCGACCGAAGGCTCCTCCCACGCCGCTTCCGGTCGTTGAGCGAGGGAGCGCAGCGACCGAGACGAAACGCCCCGGGCCGACGAGGATCGTCCGTTCGGGGCGTTTCGTCTCGCTCCGCTCGCTCAACGACCGGAGACGCCGCGTTCGGTGGTCGCGGATCCACCGCATTTCGGCGGATGCTGTGGATCTGCGCCAACTGAACGCCCGAGCCGACGCGGGGCCTGTGGTGGTCTCACCGAAGGGCGCGCCTCCGCGACGACCGGGGTCAGAACCCCTTCCAACGGCGACCGAACGACAGGCTCAGGATCGCGGCGAGGTAGGTGGCGCTCGCCAGGACGAGGGTCGTCGTGAGCCCGAGGGTGTCGACCCCGATGCCCGCGAGGAGGCTCCCGAGCGGCATCGCCGCGGTCACGCCGGCCGTGATCGCACCGATCACGCGGGCGCGGATGTCGGGCGGTACGAGGGCGAAGAGCGCCGAGTCGATGAGCGGATTGAGCGGCCCCGCTGCGAGCCCCGAGAGCACGAGGACGACGGCGACCACCGGGAACGGCGGCGCGAGCGCCATCGTCAGGTACGGCGGCACGCCGGTCAGCACGAAGAGCACGACGAAGAGGCCGTGGCGGGGGAGCCGGTCGCCGACGATCCCGTACAGCGCAGCCCCGACGAGCGCGCCGCCCGACATGCACGCGATCATGATGCCGAGCTCGGCTCCGCCGTTGCCGAGACCCTCCGCGTAGACGGGCTTGAGCACCGTGATGCCCGCGATGTCGATCGCGTTGGTCACGACGACGAGGAGGACGACGGCTCGCACGAGCGGCGTCCGCCACACGAAGCGGACGCCCGCGGTGAGGCCGCGCCATCCGCCCGTCTCCTCGCGCTCGTGCTCGTGGGTCGCCAGCGCCATGCGGGGCACGAAGGCGATCGTGAGCACGATCGCGACGGCGAACGCGATGCCGTTGACGATCATGGCGGGTGCCGCGCCCACCGTCGCGATGAGCAGGCCCGCGAGGGCGGCGCCGAGCATCATCGCGGTCCGAGAGACGGTCGCCTGCGCGGCCGCGGCCCGGGGCAGATCGACGCCGGCGAGCTCGGCGAGCTCGGGAAGCTGGCTGAACCGCGCGGATGACCCCGGCGTGTCGAGCAGGTTCGACAGGAACACGAGCACCAGGAGCGCCCACAGGGGGAGCGCATCCAGGGCGGCCAGCGCGGGCACGGCGAGCACCGTCGCACCGCTGGCCGCATCGGCCGCGATGCTCGCGCGGCGGAAGCCCAGGCGGTCGACGACGACCCCGCCCAGCAGGCCCCCCAGGACGAGGGGCAGTGTCGCCGCGACTCCGGCGGCCGCGGCAGCCAGCGGGGTTCCGCCGATGTCGAGCGCGATGAGCGGGATCGCGACCGTCGTGATGGCGTTGCCGGCGCGCGACACGCCGTCGGCGGCGAGGAGCGCCACGAGCGGGGTCCGGCGGGTGGTCGTCGGCGCGCTCATGGCCTGCGGAACGCCGTGTACATGATGCGGACGGGCTGCGACCCGGCCCGGGTTCGATCGCCGGCGCGATCGTGCCAGCGCCGGCCGAGAGCCTCGAGCTCGTCGCGCAGCTCCGCCAGCTCTCCGGCCGTGAGCCACAGCAGGTCGTCGCTCGCCGTCGCGGCGCCGATCCACTCGGCCGGCAGGCCCGCCTCGGCGTCGAGATATGCGAGCTGCTCTGCTGCGTAGCCGTGCACGATGGCGCGGCGGAAGGCGAACCCGGCCTCGCGCTGCGCCGGATCCGCCTGCAGCTGCGCAGGGTCGTAGCTCGTGACCTCGGCCGACGCCCGCCACCACCGCTCCCGGCCGTCGCGCGCGAGCTCGGGCGCCTGCTCCACGAACCCATGCCGCTCGAGCGTCGCGAGGTGGTAGCTGATGGATCCGGATGCTGCTCCCAGCCTCTCGCCGAGCGCGCCGACCGTCAGCGGCCCGTCCGAGCGCAGCATCCCGAGGATCTTCAGCCGCAGCGGGTGTGCCATGGCGCGGAGCGCGGACGGATCCTCGACATGGATCTCGCGGCGCGGAGAGTCGGACATGCGCCCAGCATAGGTCTGCAAGAACTGTTGTGCAAGGAGTCTTGCGTAACGAACCGGATGCTGTCACCCGGCGCGTCGGCGGCGGTCGATGCCGTGGGGCGGCATCCTGAGACCACCCCAACCGGATCGGAGACCCATGCCCACTCAGGAAGCCCTCGACCACCTGCTCGGCCTCGCTCGCGCGGCCGCCGACCGCGGCGACCGCGTGCTTCATCTGCAGGTCGAGGTGGCCACGCTCGCCGGTCAGCAGTCGTCGTGGGGGTCCTCCGGCGCGGGAGTGGTCCAGGACGACACGATCGGCCACTTCCTCTCGTACGTCGAGTCGCTCGGCTGGACCCTCGAGCACACCGGCTACAGCTTCGTCGAGACGGGCTCGTCGACCTCGGGGAAGGTCTTCGGGACGGGTGAAGGGCGCGTCAACCAGGGCCTCGTGGTCGGGTTCTTCACCTTCCGCCGCGCCGCCGCGTAGCCCGACCCGCCGCCCGGCACGACGCCCCAAGGTCCCGGTCGTTGAGCGAGCGAAGCGAGACGAAACGCCCGAGCGCCGCTACGCGAGTGCGTCGACGATCGGCCTGAACTTCACGCGCGTCTCGAGCAGCTCCGTCTCGGGGTCGCTCCCGGCGACGATCCCGGCGCCCGCGTGCGCCACGACGGGGATCGTGTCGCTGTACTCGGCGTAGCGGCGGCTCGGCGCCGCGCCGATCTGCGCGCAGCGCAGCGCGATCGCCCACTCCCCGTTGCCGTTGCCGTCGACCCAGCCGACCGGCCCCGCGTAGCGGCCGCGGTCGAACGGCTCGAGGCGGCGGATCAGCTCGATCGCAGCATCCGTCGGCGTCCCCGCGACCGCCGCCGTGGGGTGCAGCGCCGCGACGAGGTCGAGGGCGGAGGCGTGGTCGGCGAGAGTGCCCGCGACGTCGGTCGCCAGGTGCCAGAGGTTCGGCAGCTCGAGCGCGAACGGCTCTTCGTCGGCGCGGAGCTCCGTCGTGTGCGGCGCGAGCGCCTCGAGCACGCTCTGCACGGCGTAGCGGTGCTCGTCGAGGTCCTTCGCGCTGTGGGCGAGGGCGACGGATGCCTCGGCATCCCCTCCCGCGTCGGTTCCGCGGGGGAACGTCCCGGCGAGCACGCGCGCTGTGACGGAGCCGCCCGACACCGTGACGAGCGTCTCGGGGCTCGCGCCGATGAGGCCGTCGACGGCGAACGTCCAGGTGTCGGGATAGCCCGACGAGAGCGCGCGGATGAGTCGGCGCAGGTCTGCGCCGGCCGGGACCGTGCCGACGAGATCGCGCGCGATCACGACCTTGCCGACCTCGCCCTGGGCGATCGCGTCGAGGGCGAGCCGGACGGCGGCCTGGTATCCCGCGGGATTCAGGGCGCCCGGTCCGAGCGTCGCCGACCAGTAGGGCCCGTACTCGAGCGGCTCGACGGCCGGGTCGTCGAGCTGCGAGACGTTGGAGCGGATGCGCGTGATCCACGCCCGGCCGCCGTGGCGGCCGAGGATCGCCTGGGGCACGAGGAGCCGGCTCGTGGAGCGCGAGCGCGGATCGAAGGCGAGCGCGCCGAACCCGACGAGCCCTGTGCCCGGCAGGCCGAGGGGATCGTCGATCTCGGCGTCGGCGGCGATCGCGCGCCAGGCATCCGCGGGGGAGCGGTCGTCGCCCGCGGCCTCGAGTCCCGGCGTGCCGGCGCCGCCGGCCTCGTAGCCGGCCACCGTCGCGCCGATCCCGATGACGCCGTCGCCGCGGCGCAGCCACGCGAGGGGCGAGCGCGGATCGGCGAACGACAGGAGGTCGCGGTCGGGGTCGACCTCGCGGGTCTCGACCACCAGGCGCGGCGGGCGGGACGGGTCGATCACGTCCTCAAGCCTAGAGTCGAGTCGGGTCAATGCGAACGCAGTCCGCGTTGAGGCGACTCGACTCTAGATTGAGTAGCCCGCGAAGCGTGCGTATCGAAATCCGGTGGATTGAGTAGCCCGCGAAGCGCGCGTATCGAAATCCGGTGGATTGAGTAGCCCGCGAAGCGCGCGTATCGAAATCTGCCGCGCAAATAGACTCGCCCCATGCCCCTCCAATCCCGCCCCGTCAGGCCCGCGCCGGGAACGCGCCTGCTGTTCCGCTGGCGCAAGTGGGACGGCGGACCGCACTGGGTGCACGAGTGCGTGTACCTCGGCGCCGACGAATGGGGTGAGTGGTTCGGCCAGGCCGGCGGCTGGCGCAGCACGCGGCCCGGGCGCGACTTCGGCGTCGAGGTGCCGAACGTGACGCTGCTGCCGCCGACGGGCGACTATGCGGCCACCTTCAACGCCGCCCCGGGCGCGTACCGCGTCTACATCGACATCGCATGGGACCTGCGCTGGGAGGGCGACGAGCCCACCGGCATCGACATGGACCTCGACGTCGTCGACACGCGGGACGGCCGCGGCATCTGGATCGACGACCGCGACGAGTGGGACGAGCACCGCGTCGCCTACGGCTACCCGGCCCACATCGTCGAGCAGCTCGAGGCACTCGCCGTCGGCCTCGAGCGCCGGGTCACGGCGCGCGAGGCGCCGTTCGACGACGCGACCGCGCAGCGGTGGCTCGAGCGGCTCGCCGCCTTCAGCGGACGCACCGAGGCGGGAGCCTAGACTCGACGGGTGACGCCAAGCTCCCCCCACGAGTCCAATCGCGCCGATCTCGGCAAGGATCCGCGGCGCGTGAGCGGCATGTTCGACCAGGTCGCGCCGGGGTACGACCGCACCAACACCGTCCTGAGCATGGGCAACGACCAGCTGTGGCGCATCGCGACGACGCGCGCCGTCGCCCCGCGCCCCGGGCAGCGCATCCTCGACCTCGCGGCCGGGACGGGCGCCTCGAGCGTGAGCCTCGCGCGCAGCGGCGCCGAGGTCGTCGCGGCCGATTTCTCGCCGGGCATGATCGCCGAAGGACGGCGCCGGCATCGCGGCATCCCGAACCTGTCCTTCGTGGAGGCGGATGCCACGGCACTGCCCTTCGCGGACGGCGAGTTCGACGCCGTCACGATGTCGTTCGGACTGCGCAACGTCGACGGTCCGAAGAAGGCGCTCGGCGAGCTGCTCCGCGTCACCAAACCCGGCGGCAGGCTCGTCGTGTGCGAGTTCTCGCACCCGCCGTCGCGCACCTTCAACGGCCTGTATCGCTTCTACAACGACCGCATCCTTCCCGTCGTCGCGAAGACCGTGAGCTCCAACGCCGAGGCGTACGACTACCTCAACGAGTCCATCAAGGACTGGCCCGATCAGCGCACGCTTTCCGCATGGATCCGCGGAGCCGGATGGGCGGATGTCGCCTACCGCAACCTCTCGTTCGGCATCGTCGCGCTCCACCGGGCGCGCAAGCCGTCCGACGCCGGTCGTTGAGCGACACTTCGACTCGGTCCGCTCGCTCAGCGTCGGTCTGCGCGAGACGAAACGCCTCCGACGACCGAACGATAGGCTGATCTCGTGACTCCCTCAGCTCCGGGCTCGCGTCTTGCGAGCAAGCTGGGCCTCACCGATCGCATCTTCGCGGGTCCTCGGTCTCGCCGTCTGCTCGCGACGGTCGAGGCAGGGCTCGAGCGCGTCGACGACCAGCTGCGCGAA
Source organism: Microbacterium sp. NPDC019599 (assembly GCF_040632175.1). NCBI lineage: Bacteria > Bacillati > Actinomycetota > Actinomycetes > Micrococcales > Microbacteriaceae > Microbacterium > Microbacterium sp. NPDC019599. The sequence goes on along the minus strand of NZ_JBEYBL010000002.1, from coordinate 505,253 downwards.
GAGCTCCGCGTGACGGACTCGCTCGCCGACGCGACGAGCCGCTACCTGTACGAGGCCGGCGGCAAGCGCGTGCGGCCCATGCTCGCGCTGCTCGCAGCGCAGCTCGGCGACGGCACGACCGACGAGGTCGTGCAGGGCGCGACGGCCCTCGAGATGACGCATCTCGGCTCGCTGTACCACGACGACGTCATGGACGCGGCAGACAAGCGTCGCGGGGTTCCGAGCGCGCACGCGGTGTGGGGCAACAGCATCGCGATCCTCACCGGCGATCTCCTCTTCTCGCGCGCGAGCCAGATCATGTCGCGGCACGGCGACCGGGCGATCCGACTGCAGTCCGACACGTTCGAGCGACTCGTCCTCGGCCAGATGCATGAGACGGTCGGCCCGCAGGAGGGCGACGACCCCGTCGAGTTCTACCTGCAGGTGCTCTCCGACAAGACCGGTTCGCTCATCGCCGCCGCGGCGCAGGCCGGCGTCATCTTCAGCGGCGCGCCCGAGGAGTACGAGCAGCCGATCTTCGAGTTCGGCGACAAGGCCGGTGTGGCCTTCCAGCTCCTCGACGACGTCATCGACCTCTCGCCCGACCCCGACGAGACCGGCAAGGTCCCCGGCACCGACCTGCGCGCGGGCGTGCCGACGATGCCGTACCTGCTCCTGTCGCAACGCGAGGACGCGGCATCCGTCGCGCTGCGCGCGCAGATCGACGAGGGTGTCGCGCGGATCGCCGAGGGCGCCGACCCGGCGCTCCTGGACGAGCCGCTCGCGGCCCTCCGCGAGCACGAGGCCACGCGGGCGACGCTCGACCTCGCGAACGCCTGGTCGCTCGAGGCGATCGAGGCGCTCGACCCGATCCCGGACGGCCCCGTGCGCGAGGCGCTCACGCGATTCGCCCAGGCCGTCGCCGATCGCTCCAGCTGACCCGGCCGGCCGCGCCCGGATGCCTGGGCGGGCGCCTTGCCGAGCACCCGAAAGGACCCTCATGACCAAGCTTCGACTCGCGATCGTCGGCGCAGGGCCGGCGGGCATCTACGCCGCCGACATCCTGCTGAAGGCCGAGCGCAAGTTCGATGTCTCGATCGACCTCTTCGAGCAGCTGCCGGCACCGTACGGTCTCGTGCGCTACGGCGTCGCCCCCGACCACCCGCGCATCAAGGGCATCATCACGGCTCTTCGCGAAGTGCTCGACCGCGGCGACATCCGCATCTTCGGCAACGTGCGCTTCGGCGAGGACATCACCCTCGACGACCTCAAGCACCACTACAACGCCGTCATCTTCGCCACCGGTGCGATCCGCGACTCCGACCTCGACGTCCCGGGGATCGACGCTGTCGGCTCCTACGGCGCGGCGGACTTCGTGAGCTGGTTCGACGGGCACCCCGATGTGCCGCGCGAGTGGCCGCTCGAGGCCCAGTCCGTCGCGGTCGTCGGCAACGGCAACGTCGCGCTGGACATCTCGCGCATGCTCGCCAAGCACGCCGACGACCTGCTGCCCACTGAGATCCCCGCGAACGTGTACGACGGCCTCAAGGCTTCGCCCGTCACGGACGTCCACGTCTTCGGACGCCGCGGGCCCGCGAACGTCAAGTTCACGCCGCTCGAGCTGCGCGAGCTCGGCGAGCTGAACGACGTCGACATGGTCGTGTACGACGAGGACTTCGACTACGACGAGGCGTCGCAGGCGGCGATAGCGAGCAACAAGCAGGTCATGGTGATCGATCGCGTGCTGCAGTCGTGGCGCAAGCGCGACTCGGTCAACAACGCCGGCGGGACAGCATCCCGTCGCCTGCATCTGCACTTCTTCGCCAAGCCCCTCGAGGTCGTGACGGATGCCGAGGGTCGCGTCGCCGCGTTCCGCTGGGAGCGCACGCGTCCCGACGGCGCCGGCGGCGTCGTGGGGACGGGCGAGATCCGCGAGGTCGCCGTGCAGGCGATCTACCGCGCGATCGGCTACTTCGGCTCGCCCCTGGACGGCGTGCCCTTCGACGAGCGTCACGGCGTCATCCCCAACCGCGAGGGCCAGGCGCTGCATCCGGACTCCAACCAGCGCGTGCCGGGCGTCTACGCGACGGGCTGGATCAAGCGCGGACCCGTCGGCCTCATCGGCCACACGAAGTCCGACGCGATGGAGACCGTCCGCCACCTCATCAACGACCAGGGGTCGTGGTGGCAGCCGGCCGACCCGTCCGAGGCTGCCATCCCCGCGCTGCTCGCCTCGCGCGGCGTGCGCTGGACCGACCTCGAGGGCTGGCATCGCCTCGACGAGCACGAGATCGGCCTCGGCTCGCCTCACGGGCGCGCGCGCATCAAGGTCGTCCCGCGCGACGAGATGGTCACGGTGTCGCGCGGCGAATAGTCCTTGGCTGGGTGCCGCGTAGCCGGGATCGGCGAGCGGTTCGGGAGGAGTTGTCGCGACGGGAGGTGAGCTCTCACCCGAATCATCCTCCGACGTCGCCAGATCCTCCCGTACGGTACGCACGGCGTCGGATGGACTCCTCCCCAGGACGCTTCCGCTCGGTTTCATGCACGCAAGAGCCGCGACGACGACCAGCCCGCTCGCCCACGCGACATCCTTCGATGTGGCCGATCTCCAGACGCTCATGACGCGGCGCGACGGTGTCGTCCGCACCTCCGTCCTCCTCGCCGAGGGCGTCGGACGGCGCGCGACCGAACGCGCACTCGACGCGGGAGTGCTCGTGCGGGTCAAGAAGGGCTGGGTGGCGACTCCGGATGCCGATCCGCTGGTGGTCTCGGCGGCTCGACGGGGCGTCGTCCTGACCTGCATCACGCAGGCCGAGCGTCTGGGGCTCTGGGTGCTCTCCGCCGACCGACCGCATGTCGCCGCTCATCCGCACAGCGGACGCGCGCCGACTTCCACTGCGACAGTCCACTGGGCGCAGCCGGTTGTGCTGCGGCATCCCGATGCTCTCGTGGACCCTATCGAGAACGTCCTCGTCGCGGTGGGGGAGTGCCAGCCGCACGAAGCCGCGCTCGCGGTGTGGGAGTCGGCGCTGCGCCGTGGACTCGTCGATCGTGCGCTGCTGGCTAGGCTCGAGCTGCCTGCCAGCGGCCGTCGACTCCTCGCCGAAGCAGACATCTACTCGGATTCAGGGCTCGAGACCATCGTCGTGCCACGACTTCGGTGGCTGCAACTGCCCCTGCGCCGCCAGATCTGGATTCACGGTCATCGCGTGGACCTCCTCATCGGCGACAGGCTCGCGCTGCAGATCGACGGTGGTCATCACACCGGGCCGCAGCGAGACGAAGACATCGCGCACGACGCCGCTCTGATGCTGCTCGGCTACCACGTCATCCGCGTCAGTTATCCGCAGATCATCGAGCGCTGGCACGAAGTTCAGGATCTCGTCATGCGGGCCGTTGCCCAGGGTCTCCACCGCGCGGACGCACGAGCCGTACGAGGCGGGAGGATCTGACGCGTACGGAGGATGCAGCTCGGGTGGAGCATCCTCCGATCGCGCCATCTCCTCCGCACCAGCACATCTCCTCCGCACCAGCACATCTCCTCCGCACCCAGCACATCTCCTCCGCACCAGTACATCTCGTCCGCAACGGGACGGGATGCTGGGGCGCGGGGCCGCTCAATAGGCTGAGCCTGTGACCGGCGAGTGGGAGCCCGACATCCTCGGGGAGGGGTTCGAGCAGCTCACGCTGCCCCTCGGCGAGGACGAGGAAGGACCCGTCGTCGCGACGCTGGTGCGCAGCATCCCGAATCCCGTGCGGATGCTCGCGGGCCCGCTGCGCGAGGTCGACGTGCTGTCGGTGCACGGCTGGTCGGACTACTTCTTCCAGCCCGCTCAGGCGCGGTTCTGGACGGGCCTCGGAGCGAGGTTCTACGCGCTCGACCTGCGCAAGTACGGGCGGAGCCTGCGCGCGGGGCAGACTCCCGGCTACATCACCCGGCTGCGGGAGTACGACGCCGACATCGCCGCGGCGCTGCGGGCGATCCCGCGACGCCGGGGCCGCCGGCTCGTCCTGCTCGGGCACTCGACGGGCGGCCTCACGCTGACGCTCTGGGCCAACCGCCATCGCGGGCGTGCCGCGGCGCTGATCCTGAACAGCCCGTGGCTCGAGCTGCAGCTCGGCGCGGTGGGACGCCAGGCGCTCGCGCCGCTCGTGCAGGCGAGGGCCCGGTGGGATCCGCGCGGCGTGCAGGCCAGCGTCGACCTGGGGTTCTACACGCGGGCTCAGCGCGAAGTCGGAGCGCTCCCCGTCGACGGGTATCGCGAGGACTGGCGCCCCGAGTTCGGCTTCGCGACGAACCCCGCGTGGCTCGCGGCGGTGCTCGACGGCCACCGCCGCATCGCGACGGGCGTCGACACGGGATGCCCCGTCCTCGTGCTCCTCTCCGCCCGGTCGGCGATGCAGCTCACGTGGACCGAGAGCATGGCGTCGTCGGACTCGGTCCTGGTCGTCGACGAGATCGCGCGCGCCTCGACGCGCCTGGGGCGCGACGTCACGATCGCCCGCATCGACGGCGCGCTGCACGACGTGTTCCTCTCGCGCCCGGAGGCACGGGATGCCGCCTACCGCGCGATCGATCGGTGGCTTCTGCGAGGTGCGCTCGCCGGGGAGTGACCGCCTTCCGGATGTCGTCGGATCGGCCTAGCCTGAACCCGTCGGCCGGAGGAAGGAACACCCTCGCAGATGGTCGACTGGCACCCGATCCTCAGCGCCGTCGAGGGCCCGACGGGCACGTGGCGCATGCTCGACGAGCAGGGCAGGGTGTACGGCTCGGTCGAGATCCGGCGCATCATGAACGGCACCGACGTCCGGTACAAGGCCGTCTACCGCGGCGAGGTGATCGGCTGGTCGACGAGCCTCAAGCTCGCCTGCGAGCGCATCCACGGCGCCTATGTCCGAGCCCACGGCCCCGGCGGCGGCCCCATCGCCGATTGGGGCCGCCGCTGAGCCCGGATGCTGTCCGCCCGGGCGATCCCGCATCGAGAGGCGGTCCCGAACAGAGGTGTTGTCCCGCATCGGAGGTGCGGAGGCGTGCGAGACACCTCCGCAAGGGGACAACTCCTCGGCAAGGGCACGCCGGCGCAGCGTCGTTCCCAGCCGCGCCTCGGTCGCCGGGGCTCGCGACGGATGCTGTCCGCCCGGGCGATCCCGCATCGAGAGGCGGTCCCGAACAGAGGTGTTGTCCCGCATCGGAGGTGCGGCGCCGGGCGAGGCACCTCCGCAAGGGGACAACTCCTCGGCAAGGGCACGCGCCCAGCTGAACGCCCGGGCCCCGCCCGCGCGTCAGGTGAACGCGGGGATGCCCGTGATCCGGGCGCCGAGGATGAGCGTGTGCATCTCGTCGGTGCCCTCGTACGTGCGCACCGACTCGAGGTTGTTCGCGTGGCGCAGCGGCGAGTGCTCGAGCGTGACGCCGTTGCCGCCGAGGATCGTGCGCGCCGTGCGCGCGATGTCGATCGCGACCCGCGTGTTGTTGAGCTTGCCCACCGAGATCTGATCGTGGGCGAGGATGCCGGCATCCTTCAGCCTGCCCAGCTGCAGCGCGAGCAGGAATCCCTTGTCGATCTCGAGCGCCATGTCGACGAGCTTCTGCTGCGTGAGCTGCGCCGCCGCGATCGGGCGGCCGAACTGCAGGCGCTCGAGTGCGTACTCGCGCGCGACCATCCAGCTGTCGCGGGCGGCGCCCATGACACCCCACGCGATGCCGTAGCGGGCCTCATTGAGGCACGTGAAGGGTCCGCTCAGCCCGCGTGCGCCCGGCAGGAGAGCCGAGGCCGGCAGCCGGACGTCGTCGAGGTCGATGTCGCACTGGACGGACGCGCGCATCGAGAGCTTCGGCTCGATCGGCGTCGCCGTGAAGCCGGGCGTCGCGGTCGGCACGACGAAGCCGCGGACGCCGTCGTCGGTCTGGGCCCACACCACGGCGACGTCGGCGATGGAGGCGAGCCCGATCCAGCGCTTGGCGCCCGTGATGATCCAGTCGTCGCCGTCCCGTCGCGCGAACGTCGTCATGCTCGCGGGGTCGGAGCCCGCGCCGGGCTCGGTGAGGGCGAAGCATCCGATCGCCTCGCCCGCCGCCATCCGGGGCAGCCACTCCTGCTTCTGCTCCTCTGAGCCGTGCCGGTGGATCGCGGTCATCGCGAGCGAGCCCTGCACCGACATGAAGGTGCGCAGGCCCGAGTCGCCGGCTTCGACCTCCGCCGCCGCGAGGCCGTACTCGACGGCGGAGCGCCCCGCGCAGCCGTATCCGTCGAGGTGCAGGCCGAGCAGGCCCAGCTGCGCCATGGGCGCGACGATCTCGCGCGGGAAGACGGCCCGCTCGTACCAGTCCGCGATGTTGGGGCGGATGGCCTCGTCGACGAACGCGCGGACGTCGTCGCGGAACGCGCGCTCGCCGTCGCTCAGGAGCGTGTCGAACGAGATGAGGTCCGTGGGCTGCATGGCCATCCTTTTGCTGACGGCACGGGATGCCGTGCCGCGCGGGGTTCGCTCTCACTGTACGAGCTCGAGCAGGCGACTAACCTGTAGCCAGCGCACAACCCACGCTCTTGAGTATCCCCGGCGCACACACAACGGAGTCCCGCGATGGTTTCCCTCGGACAGCTCACGGCCGCCGTCGCCCCCGCCCTCGTCCCCATCGGGCCGACGGCGTTCGGCGGCGTCGAGCTGACCGGAGTCCACATCTCGGAGCTGCCCGACCCCACCCCCTACCTGGAGGGCGGGGAGCTCCTCCTGACCACGGGCATGCCCGTGACGGGCGCCGCCGGGGCGGTCCACGACTACGTCGTGCGGCTCGCGGCGCGCGGCGTGCGGGCGCTCGTGCTGGGTCTCGGCCCGATCCACGCAGACACGCCGCCGGCCCTGCGCGAAGCCTGCCAGGAGAGCGGGATGCCGCTCCTCGTCGTTCCTGCCGAGCATGCGTTCCGCACGGTCACGACGGGGTACTGGGACCTCGTCGCCGCCGAGGGGCAGGCAGGGCTCGTGCGGCAGATCGGCACCCAGACGTCGGTCGTGCGGGAAGCGGCCGGACCCGACGGCGGCGCCGGTGTCGCGCGCCTCGTGGCGCAGGCGCTCGGCAGTTGGGCCGTCACGTTCCCGTTCGACGGCTCGGAGCCCTCGATCTGGCCCGCCAGCGCCGCGGGCGTCCTCCCCGCCCTCGCGACCGAGCTGCGCCGCTTCTCGCAGCGAGGCGATGTGGGATCGGCGACCTTCCCGCTGCACGGATTCGATGTGAGCGCGTATCCGATCGGCGACGGCGACCGTGCGGCGGGCGCCTTCGTCGTCGGCACGACCCGCCGGATCTCGCCGACCGATCGGCAGCTCATCCTGACCGCGACCGCCGCGCTGAGCCTGCGCGCGAGCCTCGCGGGCGGCACGCGGGCCGCCGAGGAGGCGACCCACGCGGCGCTCGCGGGCCTGCTCATCGCCGACGAGGTCACGGCCGCGCAGGCGCTCGCGGCCGCATCGGGCGCCCGTCCCGTGCCGGCGGCGCTTCGGGTCCTCGTCGCGGTCCCGCCCGCCGACGGAGAGTTCGAGGCGAGTCGCGCCGTCCGGGCCGAGACGGCGCTCGCCGAGCTCGTGCGGCGCGGCCTCGTGCCTGCGGCGGCCGCCGCGAGCTCGCGGCCCGTCCTCGCCACGACGGTCGACGGCTTCCTCGTCGCGCTTCTGTCCGCAGGCCCCGACGACGGCGCGGACGCCGAGGTGCGGCATCCCGATCACGACGACACCGAGCACGCGCTCGCCGGCGCCCTCAGCGGACCCGTCCCGCCGGGCAGCCTGCGCGCGACGACCGCGCTCGCGCTGCGGACCGCCCGGCGCGCGCCGACCGGCACGATCCTGCCGGCCGCCGACACGGGCGACACGACGAGAGGGGATGCCGCGGCCGACGCACTCGAGCGGTACACGCGGGCGCCGCTCATCCCCGCCGTCCGCAGCTATCTGCGTCACCGCGGCAGCTGGGAGCATGCGGCGCGTGAGCTCGGCGTGCACCGCAACACCGTGCGCGCTCGCGTCCGCACGGCACGCGAGACGCTCGGCCTCGATCTCGACGACCCGGATCTCGCGGCGGAGCTGTGGATCGCCTTGCGCGACCGCGCCGACTGACCCGCGCACACCCCGAACGAACGACAACCGCGAGCCGGCGACCGCGCGCCGACTGACCCTGTCCCGAGCGCACAAGCCCGAGTCGCGAGGCTGTGCGCTCGTGCCATAGGTGTTGCCGTCACCGGGACGTAGCGTTTCTGCGGCGCCGCCCGAGCGCCGAATCTCGGCATCCATCTCTTCGTTCAATGACGATCGAAAGGCAGACATGACGGACGACCCCGCGAAGCCGGCGGCTCTCGACGACGGCGAGCACCTGCAGGTGCTCGGCTACGACGACACGTTCAATCGGTCCATGAGCCTGTGGGCGAACTTCGCCCTCGGATTCACCTACCTCTCGCCGCTCGTCGGCGTGTACTCGCTGTTCGCGCTCGCGCTGAGCGTCGGCGGGCCGCCCTCGATCTGGTGGATCGTCATCGTCGGCGCCGGCCAGCTGCTCGTCTCGCTCGTGTTCGGCGAGGTCGTGTCGCAGTATCCGATCCACGGCGGCATCTACCCGTGGGCGCGCCGGCTGTGGGGCCGCCGCTACGCGTGGATGGCCGCGTGGGTCTACATCTGGGCGATGATCGTGACGATCACGGCGGTCGCCGAGTACGGCTCGGGCTTCACCGCGAGCCTCTTCGGCGTCGAGGCGACTCCGACGACGACGCTGGTCCTCACCCTCGCGCTCCTGCTCGTGGCACTGGGCATCAACTTCTCGGGAACGCGGTGGCTCGCACGCGTCGCGCGCATCGGCCTGGCGGCCGAGCTCGTCGGCGTGATCGGCGTGGGCCTGTACCTGCTCATCTTCCAGCGCAAGCAGGAGTTCAGCGTGTTCTTCGACACGATGGGTGTCGAGGGCGACGGCGGCTATGCGACGGCGTTCTTCGGTGCCGCGCTGGCAGGTCTCTTCCTCTTCTACGGCTTCGAGGCGTGCGGCGACGTCGCCGAGGAGGTCTCGCAGCCGGCGCGTCGCGTCCCCCGCGCGATGATCCTGACCATCCTCGTGGGCGGTGTCTCGGCGCTGTTCTCGTTCGGCGGTTACGTGCTCGCGGCGCCCAACCTCCAGGAGATCGTGAACGGCGAGGACGCCGATCCGATCCCGGGCATCCTCGAGGCGACGCTCGGTCCCGTCGGGGCGAAGATCTTCCTCGTCATCGCCGTGACGGCGTTCCTCTCCTGCGTCCTGAGCCTCCAGGCGGCTGCGAGCCGACTGCTCTTCTCGTTCGGGCGGGACGGGATGCTGCCCGGCCACCGTTGGCTGTCGCGCGTCTCGCCGCGCAGCAAGGTGCCGACGAACGCGCTCATCGTGTCGTGCACGATCCCCGCGATCATCGCGGTGCTCGTGTGGCTCAACGCCGACCTGCTCGTCGCCGTGACGTCGTTCGCCGTGCTCGGCATCTACGTCGCGTTCCAGATGGTCGTGCTCGGGGCGCTTCGACAGCGCCTTCGCGGCTGGCGGCCGGCGGGGCCCTTCTCGCTCGGCGCGTGGGGCTTCGTCGTGAACGTCCTCGCGCTCGCGTACGGGATCTTCGCGATGGTGCTGCTCGCGACGCCCGGTTCGTCGGGTGTCTTCTTCACGGACTGGATCGTGCTGCTCGGCCTCGCCGTGGTCGTCGTGATCGGTCTGGCCTACCTGCTGATCGCGCGTCCCGACAAGCAGTCGGACGCCCCTTCGGATGACGCGGTCGCCGTGGCGGACGAGCTCCGCCGTCGCACGGGCGCGATCAAGACCGTCAGCAGCTGACCTGGGGGTGGGGGGACGGCGGGCTCTCGGACGGCGTCCGGGGGCCCGCCATCATTCCGCCGCCTGGTCCGCGCCCTCTCCCGACTGCCCCTGCCTGCTCCGGCCGCGAGCGGGCAGGAATGTGCGCGACACGCCGGCCCAGCCGCACATATCTGCCCTCCGCGGTAGGGCAGGTCCGGACGGCGGCGGGGTGGGACCGGATGCTGCTCCCCGGGTTCAGGTGAGGTCGACGGTCTGCGAGTCGGCGTTCGCCTTGACCGACGCGATGCCGTTCTGCGCGGACGCCTTCGACTCGTACGCCTCGGACGAGGCGATGACCTGACCGTTCGACGCCTTCAGGCGGAACCGGAACTTGCCGCCTGCGTCCTTGTAGAGCTCGTACTTCCCGGCCATGAGCAGCCTCCCGTCATCGTCGACGCCCTCATCCTCCCGAGCGAGTCGGCACGCTGCAAGAGACCTCGCCGCGGGGGCGGGGCCGCCTCAGGCGACGCTGCTCAGCGCCGGCGCTCCACGCAGGGCGGCAGCATCCAGCGCCTCCGTCGCGGCACGGCGACCCTCGGCGATGAGCCGGGGGACGTCGGTCATCGTCCACTGCGCCATGCGCTCCATCTCGGGCTGCACGAGGATGACGGAGGGGTCGTTCACGAGATCGGCCGTGCGGGTGAGGGTGCGCATCATGCGCACGTTCTCCCACTTGGCGTGGAGGCGCACGACGATGACGCGGGCGGCGCCGAGCTTGCGCGCCGCACCGACGGGCACGTTGTCGATCATCCCGCCGTCGGCCAGCAGCATGTCGCCGTGGCGCACGGGCGGAAGGAGGGCGGGGACGGCGATCGTCGAACGCAGCGCGACGCTGAGCCGGCCCGAGTCGAGGAGCACGCCGCGCCGCGTGCGCAGGTCGGTCGCGAACGCGCCGAAGCGGCGCGGCAGGTGCTCGATGAGCGGATCCTCGCCGAGCAGTCGGTGGACGGCATCCGTCACGGCGTGCGTGTCGAGGAGGCCCCAGCGGGGGCGCAGCGACCAGCGCGCGATGTGGCTCCAGCGGAAGGTGCGCGCGGCGGCTTCGATCTCATCGGCCTCGTGCCCGGCCGCGTAGGCCGCGGCGAGGAGCGCACCGGATGACGTGCCGGTCGCGATGCCGGGACGAATGCCTCGTTCCTGCAGCACCTGCAGGACCCCCACGTGCGCCGCGCCGAACGCGCCTCCGCCACCGAGGGCGAGGCCGAGAACAGAGTCGTCGGTCACGTCGCTCTCCAGTGTCGGGTTCCGGCTCACCGTAGCGCGGCGGCCTGGGGGACTCCTGGCCGAGAACCGCAGGACAGCCGTGAAGACGCCGTCGTCGGCGTCTGCGGCCGCCGATCAGCGCTGCACGACTTCGCCCGAGCCCGAGACGTTCGAGTTGACGGACGGGTTGCCCGAGTAGGTCACACGGCCGCTTCCCGACACGTCGACGTCGAGGCTCTCCTCGGCCGCGACATCCACGTCGCCCGATCCGCCGACCGAGACGACGGCATCCGTCGCCCGAAGGTCCTCCGCGTCGACGCTGCCGCTGCCGTCCAGCTCGATGTCGAGCTCGCCCGTTTCGCCGGTGACTGTCACCTCGCCCGACCCGGAGAGGCGGATCTCGACGCGATCGGCCTCGAGGTCCGACCATTCGACGTCGCCCGAGCCCTCGAGATCCAGGCGGACGGTGCCGGCTGCCGAGACGGTCGACTCCACATCGCCCGAGCCGGTGAGCTCGATCGTCTCGAGGTCGGGAAGAGTCAGCTCGTACGTGACCCTCGTCATGCCGAAGCTGAAGCCGGACTCCTCGCCGAGCACGAGGCGATCGCCCTCGACGTCGGTCGTGATCCGGTCGAGTGCGTCCTCGGGAGCGGTCACGACGAGGCTCGGCTCGCCCTCCGAGATCGTGAGCTCGCCCGACCCGTCGAGCACGACGGTCGTGACCGCGTCGATCGCGCGATCCTCCGACTTCACGGGGCCCGTCGGGACGAACGGGACGCATCCCGTAAGCGCGAGAGCGGATGCCGCGACCCCGAGTGCGGCGAAGGTGTGAACGGTGCGCATGGCGACCTCCCTGGAATGACGGGGGATGTCGCCAAGCGTAGGAACCGGGCGCGCCGCAGCACAGGGGGCAAGCCCCCGGATCGCGGCTCAGGCCGGCACCCGCCGAGCAGCGGGGGAGACCGGAGAGCCCCGCCGCCTACCGGTAGTTGACGAACTGCAGGTCGACCTCGAGGTCGGCCGCCTTCAGGAGCCGCTGCACCTCCTGAAGGTCGTCGCGCGACTTCGACTGCACGCGCAGTTCGTCGCCCTGGATCTGCGACTTGACCGACTTCGGGCCCTCGTCGCGGATGATCTTGCTGATCTTCTTCGCGTTCTCGGACGAGATGCCGTCCTTGATCGTCGAGGTGATGCGGTACTCCTTGCCGCTGGCAACCGGCTCGCCGGACTCGAGCGACTTGAGCGAGATGCCGCGCTTGATCAGCTTGGACTGGAAGACGTCCAGGACTGCCTTCGCGCGCTCCTCGGAGTTCGCCTTGATGAGCACGGCCTCGCCGCTCCACTCGATCGAGGCGCCCGTGCCCTTGAAGTCGTAGCGCTGCTCGACCTCCTTGCGGGCCTGGTTCAGCGCGTTGTCGGCCTCCTGGTGGTCGACCTTGCTGACGATGTCGAACGAAGAATCAGCCATGGCGGGAGTCTAGTCGCGCCAAGCCTCCACCTCGGAGGAGAGCATCCCGTGTAAGCGATTGCATTCGAATCGATATGAAAGCGCTTACGCTCTCCATCTTGGTCACGAACCGGTATCGAATCGCGGATCTTCGACTTGCGCAACGAGCGGTGCGTGATAACAATGTAAGCGCTTGCATCCCGGCAAGCATGAGCTCAGTCTCGCGGTGTTGCGAATCGGCAACGCCGCCGACCACTCCGAAGAGAGGCACTGCACCGATGAAGGTGAACAAGAAGAGCTGGATCGCCGTCGGCGCGCTCGCTGCGACGTCGATCGTGCTCGCAGGCTGCGCGGGCAACGGCGCGGCCGAGCCCGAGGCGACCGACGCGGCCGCAACGACCCTGACCGTCTGGGTGGACTCCGAGCGCGTGGACGCGCTGCAGGGGGCCGCCGACGCGTACGCCGACAAGACCGGCGTCACGGTCGAGCTGGTCGGCAAGGACGTCAGCACGATCAAGGACGACTTCATCCAGCAGGCGCCGACGGGCAAGGGTCCCGACGTCGTCATGGGCGCGCACGACTGGCTCGGCGAGCTGTCCACCAACGGCGTCATCGCCCCCATCGAGCTCGGCGACACCGCCGGCGACTACCTGCCCGTCGCGCTGCAGGCCTCCACCTACGACGGCACGAGCTACATGCTCCCGTACGCCGTCGAGAACATCGCCGTGCTCCGCAACGCCGACATCATCGCCGAGCCCGCCACGAGCTTCGACGACATGATCGCGAAGGGCCAGGCTGCCGGCCTCACGACGCCGTTCGTCGTCGAGCAGGGCGCCGAGGGCAACCCCTACCACCTGTACCCGTTCCAGACGGCGTTCGGCGCGCCCGTGTTCGGCACCGACGCCGAGGGCAACTACGACCCGACCGACCTGCAGCTGGGCAGCGAGGGCGGCTTCGAGTTCGCGACGTGGCTCGGCGCGCAGGGCGCGGCCGGCAACTTCAACACCGACATCGACGGCCAGATCGCGAAGGACAAGTTCCTCGCGGGCGAGGCGGCCTTCTGGCTCACCGGCCCGTGGAACGTGGGCTCGGCCGTCGACGCCGGCATCAACGTCGCGATCGACACGGTCCCGAGCCCCACGGGTGAGGCGGCTTCGCCCTTCGCCGGCGTCAAGGGCTTCTTCGTGAGCTCCGAGTCCGACAACAAGGTCGCCGCGAACGACTTCCTCGTCAACTACATCGGCACCGAGGACGTCCAGCTCGAGCTGTTCGAGGCCGGCCATGTCCTCCCGGCCCTCACCGCGGCTGCCGACACCGCCGCGAGCGACCCGATCATCGCCGGCTTCCAGGCCGTCGGCGCCGAGGCAGTCCCGATGCCCGCCATCCCGCAGATGGGCTCGGTCTGGTCGTTCTGGGGCGTGGCCGAGGCTGCGATCATCAACGGCGCCGACCCGACGACGACGTGGCAGAAGCTCGTCGACGACGTGACGGCCGCCATCCAGTAGCACCCGCCGCGGCCGCCGGGCCGCGACACCGACCGGGGTGGATGCTGTCGCATCCGCCCCGGTCGGCCCTACGACGAGGACGACGCATGACCGACACCATCGAGGCGCCCACCGAGCAGGAGGCGCCGCCCACCAAGAAGCAGCGGCAGGCGGCGAAGATCGCGGATGCCGCATCCGGCCGGACCGGCTGGCTCATCGTCAAGATCGCGCTGCTCGCGATCGTCGACGCGATCGCGCTGTACGCCGCGATCGTGCTCTCGCTGCACAGCGAGTGGCTCGTCCTGGCGCTCGTGGTCGCCGTGACGGCGCTCGTCAACTGGATCTACTTCTCGCGCCGGACCGTGCCGGCGAAGTACCTCACGCCGGGCATCATCCTCCTCGTCCTCTTCCAGATCTTCACGCTCCTCTACACGGCGTACATCGGCTTCACCAACTACGGCACGGGCCACAACGGGTCCAAGGACCAGGCGATCGCCTCGCTCATGCGCTCCTCGCTCGTGCGCGTCGAGGACTCGCCGACCTTCGACGTCGCGGTCGTCGAGCGAGTCGGGGTCCTCGGCCTGCTCGTGACCGACCCGACCGACGGCGACGTGAGCCTCGGAACGAACACCGAGCCCCTGCATCCCGCGGACGGCGTCACGATGGACGGCGGCAAGGCCGTCGCGGTCGACGGCTGGGACACGCTGACATTCGCCGAGGTGCTCAGCCGCAGCAACGACGTCGAACAGCTCGCGGTCGCCATCAGCGACGACCCCAACGACGGTGCGATCCGAACGCAGGACGGCCAGAAGGGGTACCAGTACGTTTCGACGCTCGAGTACGACGCCGTCGCCGACACGATGACCGACACTGCGACCGGCACCGTCTACGCAGACACGGGCGAGGGCGCCTTCACGTCGGAGTCCGGCGAGCAGCTCATGCCCGGATGGCAGGTCTTCGTCGGCTTCGACAACTTCGTGCGGGCCCTCACCGATGCCACGATCCGCGGCCCGCTGGTCGCCGTGACGCTCTGGACCTTCGTCTTCGCCGCCGTCTCGGTCGCCTCGACGTTCTTCCTCGGGCTCCTGCTCGCCGTCGTCTTCAACGACAAGCGCATGCGCTTCCGCAACGGCTACCGCACGATGCTGATCCTCCCGTACGCGTTCCCCGCGTTCCTGTCCGCCCTCATCTGGGCGGGCATGATGAACGAGAGCTTCGGCTTCATCAACCAGGTGCTGCTGGGCGGCGCCGAGATCCCGTGGCTCACCGATCCGTGGCTCGCCAAGATCTCCGTGCTCATCGTGAACCTCTGGCTGGGCTTCCCCTACATGTTCATCGTGTGCATGGGCGCCCTCCAGGGCATCCCCGAGGACGTCAACGAGGCGGCCGTCATGGACGGCGCGAATCCGTGGCAGATCTTCCGGCGCATCAAGCTGCCGCTCCTGCTTGTGACTGTGACGCCGCTGCTCATCGCGTCGTTCGCGTTCAACTTCAACAACTTCAACCTCATCTACATGCTGACTAACGGCGGGCCGCGGTTCTCCGACGTGTCGATCCCCGTCGGGCACACCGACATCCTGATCTCGATGGTCTACAAGGTCGCATTCACGGGGCAGAACCGCGACTACGGCCTCGCGTCCGCCTTCACGATCCTGATCTTCATCGTCGTGACCGTCATGGCGATCATCAGCTTCCGCAAGACCAAGGCCCTCGAGGAGTTGAACTGACATGACCGAGGACCGCCTCACCCAACCCCGGAAGTCCGTCGGGCAGAACACGACGCTCGCCGTGTTCGCCGGCGGCACGGCCGAGCAGTTCGAGACCGAGGTCTCGGGACTCGCCTGGACCGACCATGAGCGGCCGGCCAAGCGCCGCACGTTCGGCCGCTGGTTCTCGTCCACCGGCTGGCGGCACATCGTCGCGATCGTGGTCTGCGTCTTCGCGGTGTTCCCGATCCTGTACGTCGTGTCGGCGTCGCTCAATCCGCACGGCACCCTGACGGGCACCAACCAGCTGTTCTCGTCGATCGGCCTCGACAGCTACGTGCGCATGCTGACCGATCCGCAGATTCCGTATCCCATGTGGTTCCTCAACACGATCATCGTGGCGAGCGTCACGGGGTTCACGATGGTGTTCATCGGCGCGCTCGCCGCGTACGCGTTCTCGCGCATGCGCTTCGCGGGCCGCCGCGTCGGCCTCATCACGATCGTCGTCGTGCAGATGTTCCCGCAGCTGCTCGCCGTCGTCGCGATCTTCCTCATGATGAGCGCGATCGGGGACTGGTTCCCGGCGATCGGCCTCAACACCCTGAGCGGCCTCATCCTGATCTACCTGGGCGGCGCGCTCGGCGTGAACACCTACCTCATGTACGGATTCTTCAACACGATCCCGAAGGAGCTGGACGAGGCCGCGAAGATCGACGGCGCCGGTCATGCGCGCATCTTCTTCACGATCATCCTGCGGCTGGTCGCGCCGATCCTCGCCGTCGTCGGACTCCTGTCGTTCATCGGCATCGTCAACGAGTACGTCATCGCGAGCATCATGCTCATCGACCCCGAGAAGCAGACGCTCGTCGTCGGCCTCACGAAGCTCGTGTCCAATCCGCGCTACGCGGACTGGTCGGCGTTCTCGGCGGGCGCCGTCATGGCGGCGATCCCCGTCGTCATCCTGTTCCTTTTCCTGCAGCGGTACATCGTGGGCGGTCTGACGGCCGGCGCAACGAAGGGCTGAGAAGACAATGGGGGAGCGGATGTCGCGAGTCGCGGTATCCGCCCTTCGGAGGGAGTCGCACGAATGGTGAGCGCTGAGCGCTTCGAGGAGCTGAGCGAGGGCCTCGCCCGCGGAGTGCGCCAACGGCCGGAGTTCGCCGGCATCGCGCTCCTGGGGTCCGCTTCAGACGCTGCGGCAGTGCGCCGCGACGAGTGGTCGGATCACGACTTCTTCGCGATCACCCGCGACGGAGAGGGACGGATGCTGCGCCCCGACCTGTCGTGGCTGCCCGACGCCGACCGGGTCGTGCTGACCGCCCGCGAGGGCGAGCTGGGCTTCGCCGTCGTGTACGACGACGGCCACGTCTTCGAGTTCGCGGTCGCCGACGCGGGTGAGCTCGCCGAGGCGCTTGCCGGAGAGGCGACCATCGCCGTGGACGACGCCGACGGCACGGTGTCTCGACTCGTCGCCGAATCGCGAGCCCGCGCGGCGGCCGGCGATGAGTTCGACCCGGCCAACGACGCGCGCCTGGTCCTCGTGAAGCTCCTCATCGGCGTCGGTCGCGCGCGCCGCGGCGAAGTGCTCAACGCGGGCGAGTTCGTGCGCAGCTGGGCGGTGCGCCTCCTCGTCCGGGTCGCGCGCGGGCGCGCTCCGGGGCGGGTGTCGACCGCACGCGACACGATCGACCCCATGCGGCGCTTCGAGCAGGACTTCCACGAACTGGCCGCCCGGCTCGCGGATGCTCAGGCCAAGCCCGTCGAGGAGTGCGCGCGCGACGTGTTCGACCTCCTGCGCGCATTCGAGCCGGGGTGGGACGACTTCCCGACCGAGGCGGCGGATGCTGTCGCGCGGCGCCTCGGCTGGGTCGCAGCATCCCGTTCCGTCGTGTGACGGCGTGTCGCCTGTGGACGGCTGATGGGACTGAGTCCCACGGTCGTGCACACTGAGTGCCATGGGATCGACGTTGACCACCATTGCACTGCCCATCGCCCTCGGCATCATCATGTTCGGCCTGGGTCTCAGCCTGACGCTCGCGGACTTCGCGCGGGTCGTGAAGCAGCCCAAGGCGGTGATCATCGCACTCGCGTGCCAGCTGGTGCTGCTGCCCGCCATCTGCTTCGGCCTCGTGCTGGCGTTCCAGCTGCCGCCCGTCCTCGCCGTGGGCATGATGATGCTCGCGGCTTCGCCGGGAGGGACGACGGCGAATCTGTACAGCCACCTGTTCCGCGGCGACATCGCGCTCAACATCTCGCTCACGGCCGTCAACTCCGTCGTGGCCGTCGTGACGCTGCCGCTCATCACGAACTTCGCGATCGCCTACTTCGACCCGTTCGACGACCAGCTCGGCATGCAATGGGCGAAGGCCGCCGAGGTGTTCGCGGTCGTGCTCGTCCCGGTCGCGCTCGGCATGGTCGTCCGCCGCCTGTGGCCGGCGTTCTCGAAGCGCATGGACAAGCCGGTCCGCATCGCATCCGTCATCATCCTGGTGGTCGTGATCGGCGGCGCCGTGGCGTCCAACTGGAAACTTCTCGTCGAGAACTTCGCGACGCTCTCGATCATCACGACCGTGTTCTGCGTCATCAGCCTCACGGTCGGCTACCTGGTGCCGCGTCTGTTCCGCATCGGACGCCGTCAGGCCATCGCCTCCTCGTTCGAGATCGGCATCCACAACGCGACGCTCGCGATCGTGATCGCCCTGTCGGTTCTCGGATCGACCGAGCTGAGCCTGCCCGCAGCCGTCTACGGCGTGCTGATGTTCTTCATCGCGTTCGGCTTCGGCTTCCTCATCCGCGAGCGCAAGTCGGATGCCGCGCCCGACGCGGCGGCCGAGCCCGAGTCGGCCACAACCGCCTGAGGGCCGTTCGATCGGAGGAGCACCTGCGCACACGCGGCCGGTGCCCTTTCGCGTCCGGGGCCTTTTCGTAGACTGGGGATCTCCACGGCGAGGAGGATCCATGCGCCCATTGACCGAGGACGACATCCGCGCGACGTTCGTGAACGCCGGACCCGAAGAGCTGAGGCTCGTCGCGCTGCCCATCGACTTCATCTTCGTGGACTGGGATCATCTCGACTTCTTCGCGTGGCGCGACCCGCGCACGCGGGGGCGGGCGTATCTGATCGCCGAGGTCGAGGGCGAGCCGACAGGCGTCGTCCTGCGGGCGGCCGAGGGCAGCTCGCACGCGAGGTCGGCGATGTGCAACCTCTGTCACACGATGCAGCCCGCCGACCAGGTCGCCCTCTTCACGGCACGCAAGGCCGGGGTTGCCGGGACCCACGGCGACAGCGTCGGCACCTACATCTGCCGCGACCTCTCGTGCCACGAGAACGTCCGGCTCGCGGCTCCGCTGGCGCCCAGCGAGCTGCGGGGGAGTGTCGACCTCAAGATCGACGGGACGCGCCGCCGCACGGAGGCCTTCGTCGAGCGGGTCCTCGAGGGAGCTGCCGCGTGACCGGTCGCGTCGTCGTGGTCGGCGACGCCCTCATCGACGAGCTTCGCGACGACACCGGCGTGCGCGAGTTCGTCGGCGGAGCCGCCCTGAACGTCGCGGTCGGCCTCGGTCGTCTCGGTGTTCCCACGACCCTGCTCGCCATGGTCGGCGACGACGAGGCGGGCGACCACATCCGCGCCTATCTGCACGACTTCGGCGTCGAGCTCATCGCGACGGCGTCGCCGCACGGCTCGTCGCGCGCCGTCAGCACCCGCAGCGCCGGCGGGGAGCCCACGTACGTCTTCAACGACGCGGCGAAGGCCCGCCGCATCCGATTCGGAGAGGCCGAGCGCACCGCGATCGCCGACGCGCCGCTCGTCGCCGTGAGCGGGTTCCCGTTCGACGACGTCGCGCAGACGCTCGAGTTCACCGAGGCGGTCCGCGATGCGGGCACCCGCCTCGCGATCGACCCCAACCCGAGAGCCGGGATGCTGTCCGACCGCGCGGAGTTCGTGCGCGGCTTCGAGGCGCTCGCGGCCGGTGCGGCCCTGGTGAAGGTGGGGGAGGACGACGCGCACCTCCTCTACGGGGAAGAGCTCGACGGCCTGCGCGCGCGTCTCGTCGACCTCGGAGTCGACGCCGTTCTCGCGACGGAGGGCGCCGCAGGGGCGACGATCGAAGCGGGGACGGACATCGTGACCCACCCGATCTCGTCGCTTCCGGGCCGGATCGTCGACACGATGGGCGCGGGGGACGCCGCCTTCGCGGCGGCGATCGCGGGTCTCCTCGAGTCCGCTCCGCAGGACGCCGACGCGTGGGGAGAGGTGCTCCAGCGGGCGATGGACGTCGCCGCCGCGACCTGCCGATTCGAGGGTGCGCTGCTGCGACTGCCCTCCGCGGTCGAGGACATCGACCTCGACGCGATCGGCACGTAAGCCGCCGATTTCGAACCACCGCCGCGGGCAGGTAGGATAGCTAATCGCGCCTCCGGTCGACTGAACAAGCTGGGCGGGTGCGCATATGGCGAGTTACCCAAGCGGCCAAAGGGATCTGACTGTAAATCAGCCGTCTTAGACTTCGGGGGTTCGAATCCCTCACTCGCCACCAAATGTCTGAAGGGCCCCCGCGGAGCGGAGGCCCTTCAGTCGTTCCCGGCTGCTGCCGTGTGCACAACGTCGCCAATCCCGCGTCGGGGCGCGAGGGAGCGCCTCCTCGCGCCGGATCACGTCCGATCTGGCGACGTTGTGCACGCGGCTCCAGCGGTCGCTTCCCCGCCCCTCATCCGCGACGGGCCATCGTGCCAGGATGGGCGTACGGGCGGGGGCCCGGAGAGAGTGGGGACCACAATGACCGTGCCCGAGCGTCCGCAGTCGACTGCCGACTCGAAGCTCATCCGCATCGCGCTCTGGGTCGCCATCGGAGCGCTCATCCTCGCCGCCGTCGTCTGTGTCGTGTGGGTGCTCGTCGGGTCCGACAACGACCTCATCGGGCGCGCCTTCCTCACTATCCTGCTGCTTGCGGCCTTCGCGGGGGTCGCTCTCTTCGACGCGCGGCTCGCCGCGCGTCGCCCACCGTGGTTCGCACTGGCGAGCATGGTGACGTGGGTCGTCACGCTCCTCATCGGCGCGGTCCTCATCTGGATGCCGACCCAGGACTGGTACTTCTACGGCAGCGGATTCGGGCGATTCGCGTCGTACCTGCTGATCGTGCTCATCCTGCAGCTCGCCCTGCTTCACGCGCGCCTGCTGATCAAGGCGCATCTCCGGCACGTCACGGGCTTCACGCGGGCTGTGACGATCATCACGATCGCGATCGTCGTGATCCTCGCAATCATGCTGATCCTGCCGCTCATGTTCTGGGAGTACGTCACCTACGCCGACCCCTACTGGCGGGCCGTCGTCGCGCTCGCGATCCTCGGCGCGGTCGGCACGGCGCTCATCCCGCTCGTCAACGCGCTGTTCGCACCCAAGCACCCGCGCGCCGTCGCCTACGCCGCGCCGCAGCTGCAGCCTTGGCCGACCTACGCCGACGGCGTCACCCCGCTCCCGGTCATGCCCGACGGCAGCCCCGATTGGAACGCCTACTACACGGGATACCCCTCGTCGGTGCCGCAGGCGATCGCGCCGGTGGCCCCGCTGGCTCCCGTCGCGCCACCGCCGGGTCACCCGGATGCGTGGTATCCGCCGGCCACGTCCGAGCCCGCCGGCCCGGCGTCGGCTCCCGGCTACGAGGGGTACCCGCCCCCACCGCCGCTCCCGCCGCGTCCCTGATCGGCCCGATGCCGGTCCCGCACCAGCGGGGCGGGCATCCGCTTCCCTACGCGCCGAGCAGTTCGAGCGCCGCCATCGCGGCGTTGTGGCCGCCGAGCGCCGAGACGGCGCCCCCGCGGCGCGCGCCGGATCCGCACAGCAGCACCCGCGGATGCTCCGTGTCGACGCCCCACCGTGCGGCCGGCGTCTCGAGCGCTTCGCCCGCCTCGGCCCAGGGCCAGGACAGCGCGCCGTGGAAGATGTCGCCGCCCGTCATCCCGAGCGATTCCTCGAGGTCGGCGGTCGTGCGCGCCTCGATGCACGGCGACCCGTCAGGCGCCTCGTACACGCAGTCCGCGATCGGCTCGGCGAGCACCGAGTCGAGCGTCGCCTGCGACGCTCGCAGCAGCTCGGTGCGGACAGCATCCCGATCCCGCCCTTCCACGAGCCGGTGCGGCACCTGCAGCCCGAAGAGCGTCAGCGTCTGGGCGCCCGTGGCCCGCAGCTCCGCGCCCAGGATCGACGGGTCGGTGAGGGAATGGCAGTAGATCTCGGCCGGGAGCGGGTTCGGGATGCTGTCGCCCAGAGCCTGCGCGTAGGCGCTGTCGAGCTGTGACATGGCCTCGTTGACGTGGAACGTGCCGGCGAACGCGGCCTCGGGCTGGACCCGGTCGTCGCGCAGGCGCGGAAGCCGGCGCAGCAGCATGTTGACCTTCACCTGCGCGCCCTCGGGACGCGGCGACGAGGAGGCGCCGTGCGCTCCACCGGCGGTGAGCAGGTCCGCCAGCACCGCCGGACCCACCGCGCTCAGCACGAGCCTGCCGGCCACCGAGCCGTCGTCGGCGATCGAGACCTCGCCCTCGGGGGAGATGGCGGTGACCTCGGCGTTCGTGCGGAGCTCGGCTCCGGCATCCCGAGCAGCCCGCTCGAGCTCCGCGGTGACGTGGCCCATGCCCCCGACCGGGACGTC
Organism: Microbacterium sp. NPDC019599; assembly: GCF_040632175.1. Lineage (NCBI taxonomy): Bacteria > Bacillati > Actinomycetota > Actinomycetes > Micrococcales > Microbacteriaceae > Microbacterium > Microbacterium sp. NPDC019599. Next base: position 482,936 of record NZ_JBEYBL010000002.1, on the reverse strand, counting down.
CCAGTCGCCGGTCCCGCCGCCGATCACGTGGTACGCGAAGCAGCGGTTCTGTCGCAGCGACGCGTCGCCGGAATGCGAGAACGTGCCGATGAGTGCGTCGGTCAGCGCGATGCCGCGCGCGAGGTCCGTGCGCAGCGACGTCCGCAGGAGCTCCCCGAGCGGCTCGTCGACGAGCGCCGACCAGAGTCCGCCGTCGGCCAGTCGCAGGCGCAGGTCGTCCGAGCGGGGAAGAGGGTCGGTCATGGTCGGGAACACCGCGCGCGCGAACGGTGCGATCCGGTCGTAGAAGGCGGCGAACCGGGCCGCTTCGCGCTCGTCGCCCGTCGTGCGGAGGAAGGAGGCGGCGGTGGCCGCGGCATCCGCCGTATCGATCAGGATGCCGCGACTCGGGTCGGCCGGATTCGGCGAGTACGACGAGAACCGCCGCCGGCGCAGCGAGAACCGCAGCCCGAGGTCGTCGATGACGCGGCGGGGGAGCAGGCTCACGAGGTACGAATAGCGCGACAGACGTGCCTCGACACCGGCCCACGGGCGCTCCGAGACCGCGGCGCCGCCGGCGTGGTCGAGGCGCTCGAGCACGACGACCCGCTTGCCCGCGCGCGCGAGATACGCCGCCGCGGCCAGGCCGTTGTGCCCGCCGCCGACGATGACGACGTCGTGGATGCCGGAGCCCATCCGCCCACGCTAGCCCGCGAGTCGCCCGGCGACGACGCCCGACCCGCTCGACCCGCTCGCCGGTAGCGTGGGGAACATGCCGCTCGCACACGAACTGGGAAGCCTCGCGCAGGAGATCGCGAAGGAGGCCGGCGAGCTCGCGCGGCGCCGTCGGACAGAGGGCGTCGCCGTGGCCGCGACGAAGTCCGCACTCGCCGACATCGTCACGGAGGCCGATCGGGAGGTCGAGCTGCTGATCCGGAGCCGGCTCGCGGCGGAGCGTCCCGACGACGGCTTCCTCGGCGAGGAGTCGGGGGCCGAGCGCGGGACGAGCGACATCACGTGGGTCGTCGATCCCATCGACGGCACCGTGAACTACGCCTACGGCATCCCGTCGTACGCCGTCAGCATCGCTGCGGTCGCGGGAGAGCCGGAACCGCAGCGGTGGCAGGGACTTGCCGGGGTCGTGTTCAACCCGGCCTCGGGGGAGCTCTTCCACGCCGTCCGAGACGGCGGCGCGTGGCTGGACGGCACGCGCCTGACCGTCAACGCCGAGCCGACGGCCGCGGGCGCGCTCGTCGCGACCGGGTTCGGCTACCGGCCCGAGACCCACGCGGGCGACCTCGCGCGTCTCACGCGCGTCATGCCGATCGCACGGGACGTCCGCCGCATCGGCGCGGCATCCCTCGACCTGTCGTTCGTCGCGGCTGGTCGCCTCGACGCCTACTTCGAGCGCGGACTCTCGCCGTGGGACCACGCCGCCGGCGGACTCCTCGTCGCCGAGGCGGGAGGCATGGTCGGATACCTGCCGCCCGACCACCACGGTCGTGCGCTCATCGTCGCGGCAGGCCCGGCGCTCTTCGAGAAGCTCCTGTCGCTCGCCTCCGACTGAGCGGCGCGGGGTGCTCGCGCTCAGGGCCCGATTTGTCGCCGGTTACGCGATATATCGGTGGGTCGGGGGGCCGTACATGGCATTCCCAGGCCGCCTGGGGTAGCGTTTACCTGATCGTTACCATCGCCGCCCGATTGGCGAAGGTGATTAGAGCCCGTCTTCCGCCCCCCGTTGTTCGACCGAGCGACTCCGACCTCGAGAGCCCTTCGTTTTGCCGTTTGACGCCCCCATGGCTGAGCCTGCGCCCACGCGCCGTTCCAGCCGATCCGCCGCCGCGCCCGCGGTCGGCGGGGAGTCCTCGGTGAGCCGTCGCGACGCCCGCGCGCAGCGCACCGCTGCGACGTCGCCGCAGACGATCTGGTCGGATGGCTCCGCGGGCCGCGTCGACGACCCTCGCGCTTCTGTCGCCGAGACCGAGCCGATGCGGCCGACTTTCGCCGAGACCGGCGCGCTCGCGGCGCCGATCGTCGGGGCTGCTCCCTCCGTCGAGGAGCGTGTCGAGGTCGTCGAGCCGATCGCCGATGCTGTCGTCGCGCAGGCGGCCGGGGTCCGGGCGCCGATCGCACCCCTGACGCGCGCGAGCCGCCGCGCACGGACTGCCCCGACGGTCATCGCGGATGTCGAAGCCGCCGCGGAGAACACCGCGGGCGCTGCGCCCGAGATTCCGCCCGCGCCGGAGACTCCCGTCGAATCCGTCGTCCCCGCGGCCGCGATCGCGTGGGCGGCCGCCGCGGCAGCCGCCGCCGAGCCGCATCCGCTCGTTCCCGTCGAGCCCGTGCTCGCGTCGGCTGAGCCGTTCGAGCTCATCGAGCCGGCGGATCCCGCTCCGGCTGAGCCGTTCGAGCTCATCGAGCCGGCGGATGCCGAGCCCACCGCAGAGCCGATCGAGGCACCCGCCGACGAGCCCGTCGCCCAGGCGCCCGACGTCGACGAGTTCGAGCTCGCCTCGCGCCTGTTCGCCTTCACGGGTGAGACTCCCGTGCAGTCGGCCGAGGAGCCCGAGTCGCAGCCGGAAGAGACCGCCGCCGGCGCGGAGGATGCAGCATCCGCCGACTCCGGCGAGGCGGCGCATGTCGCTCCGACGCGGCGTCGCACGCGCAGCGTCGGCCGGCAGGTGGCGACAGCATCCTTCTCTGTCGGCGTCATGGGCATTGTGGGTCTTCTCACGGTCGGCATGACGACCTCGGCGCAGGCTGTCGCCGCCGTGACAGGGACCGAGCCGACGTCGCTCGTGGCGTCGGAGGAGACCGGATCCGATGTCGCCGAGGAAGACATCCAGGCGTATGTCGCGTCGGACGTCGAGAGCGCGTCGCTCGAGCGCAACGAGAGCTACACGACGATCTCGCTCGGTGAACTGGCCTCGGAAGAGGGCATCACCAACTACTCGGACTTCTACTTCAACGACGCCAACGCGGCAATTCAGTGGCCTTTCCGCGTCGGCGTGCCGATCACGTACGGCTTCGGGATGCGTTCCGGCCGCATGCACGAGGGCGCCGACTTCGTCCCCGGACAGGGTGCCGACGTTCAGGCGATCGCCGACGGCACGGTCCGCATCGCGACCAACAGCGGCGGTGCCTACGGCGTCACGGTCGTCATCGACCACATCATCGACGGCCAGCTCGTCTCGAGCCGCTACGCGCACATGCTGTACGGCTCGCTCAACGTGTCGGTGGGGCAGAAGGTCACGGTCGGCACCATCCTCGGCAACACGGGCAACACCGGCCGCTCGTACGGTGCGCACACGCACTTCGAGATCCTGCAGGGCGGCACGACGGCGGTCGACCCGATCGCCTGGCTGCGCTCGTACGCGGGGCGGTACAGCCTCGATCACTGGTGATGCCGCGCCGGGTTCCGGTCGAGTCGAGTCCCTGCCTCGATTCAGCGGGACGCCTCGGCTCTGGTATCCTCTTCTAGTTGCCCTTTCGAGGGTGGCACGCCCCGATAGCTCAGTGGCAGAGCACTTCCATGGTAAGGAAGGGGTCGTCAGTTCAATCCTGACTCGGGGCTCGCAGCATCCTTTTCGTGACCGACGGATGCCGTGCGGCAGGGTAGCTCAGTTGGTGAGAGCGCACGACTCATAATCGTGAGGTCGCGGGTTCAAGCCCCGCTCCTGCTACGGATAAACCCCAGTTCAGCTGGGGTTTTTCTGTTGTCCGGTCAGCGACCGCGAACCATTCAGACCGGTTTCACCGTTGAAGTCAATGGGCCGGACGCGATGCCTGCCCGAAGATACCGTGCCCGCATGAAACACGGTTCGGCATCCGTTCTCGTGCTCATCGTCGTTCTGACCGGATGCTCCGTTCCGGGGCGGGGCGACCCTGGAACGCTTTCGACTGCCTCCAGCGCCGCAGAGGATCCGACTGCGCCGTGGGATCTCACCCGCGCTGACACGTCATTCGACCCCACCACCATCGCTGTGATCGGTGATGTCCCGTACGGCGTTGATCAGGAGGAATCGGTGAACCTGCTGGTCGATGCGATCAACGACGACCCCGAGGTGCAGCTCACCATTCATCTCGGCGACATCAAAGATGGCAAGACGGAGTGCTCGGACGAGCGGCTCGCGGCGGTGTCGGCCACGTTCGAGTCGTTCGACGACCCGCTGGTCTACACGCCCGGAGACAACGAGTGGGCCGACTGCCACCACGCCAGAAGCGGAGAATTCAACCCGCTGGAGCGTCTCACCGCTGTGCGGGGCACCTTCTTCGCCGACCCGGGCTCTCCACTCGGCGGTCGGCCGGCGATCGTCGACTATCAAACAGATTTGGTCGAGAACGTGCGGTGGTTCGCGTCGCGGGTCGTATTCGCCACGCTGCACGTCGTCGGCAGCAACAACGGAATGGACCCCTGGTCCGGCCTGGAACACACGGTGCCGACGGAGGACCAGACCGAAGAGGTCCATGCCCGGACCGCTGCTGCAACCCAATGGGTCGACGAGACGTTCGACTCCGCAGAACAGGGTGATCTCGACGGCGTGGTACTGGCGATGCACGCCGACACATGGACGCCGCTTCCGAGCAGCGCCGAGCAGGCGATCGTGGATCGAATTGCGGTTCGGGCCGCCGCGTTCGAGGGGATGGTGCTGATCCTGCAGGGCGACTCGCACGAATACATCGTCGATCGCCCTCTGGACAACGTAAGCGTCACACGCGTCGTCGTGCACGGTGAGTCGCTACCGTTCGAGTACCTGCGCCTCACGATCAACCCGACCCGCCGACTCTTCGACTGGGAGCGTGTGCCTGTCACCGGCGAGACGCCTGTTCAGGAGGAAACGGCGCTTCGGTAGAGATGCCACGGACGATAGCCGGTCTCCCAATCGGCGCGGCCCGCAGGGGGACCGCCTCTCGTAGCAAGCGAAGTCCATGCGAAGGGATTCCCGGGGACGCGGCAGTGGCGTTCACGTGATCCGCTCACTGCGCGCGGCCGACCGCGGGACGGGGCGACTCCTGCTCATCCGGCGTCGGTGGCACCCCCGGTGGTCCCCCCGCGGGGGGAGGCCCGGCGGTTTCGGAATGGGCGTGGGTTGAGCATGCGTCGGTGCGGGCTGACTGAGACCAACCAGCACTCGCAAGGACGGGCGGTTCTGTTCTCGCTATCGAGGCTCCGCGTCGAACGGCGATGCGGTCTCGCGGGGTGCCGGAGGCTGCGTACGAGTGGTCACGACCGTGTCGCGGATCGCCACTGCGACGAGCACAGCGCAGGCCGCGGCGATCCCGGCAAGCGTGGACAGCTGCGCCGTGGCGAGGCCGAGGATCGCGAGCGCGGCCAGCGCCACCAGGCGTGAGCGATCGACGATCCTTCGAGCCGCGTACAGGAAGTAGATCTGGGCGAGGAGGAACAGCGCCGGGCCGACGAAGACGAGGAGGGTGAAACCGAGCGTCGCGGTCTCGTCGGGATGCGCGATCGCGATCTCGTCGCCGACCGCGATCGCGATCAGGGCGAGCACCATCAGGGTGAGCATCCGCGTCTTGATCCAGCCGATGCGGCCCGCCTCCTCGTCGTTCTGCGCGAGCGCGAAGCCGAGTTCGTCGGGCATCTGGAAGTAACACCACCAGAGCGCGACGGTCGCGGTGAACCCGATCGCCAGGGCGAGCAGGCGGGCGGGCTCGAAGGGCTCGCCGGCGAAGGCGGCGCCCATCGTGAGCACCGTCTCGCCGAGCGCGATGATGAAGAAGAGGCGGAAGCGCTCGACCAGGTGACTCCCGTCGACGCCGGCGTGATCCAGGTCGATCGCGCGTCCCCGTCCCGGCAGCCAGTGCAGCACCCACAGGCCGGTGTGGGCGATCACGACCGCGATCGCCCACAGGATGAGCCGCATGTCGCTGTCGGCGATCGCGCCTGCGACCCAGAGCGCGCCGGCTGCCAGTTCCCAGATCAGGTCGTTGACGAAATGCCTCCCCAGCGGGCCGCCTCGCAGCGCGACGATGAGGAACACCGTTCGCCCGAACTGCACGAGCAGATACCCCGTGACGAACATCCACGCGTAATCGCCGAACGCGCCGGGGATCGCTGCCGACATCAGGAGGCTCGCGAACATCAGCCCCACGAGGAGCAGCCGCACCGGCAGGCGGTTCGGGTTCAGCCAGTTCGAACCCCACGCCACCATGTACCAGGCGTAGACGACCGCGAGTGTCAGGACGGCGGTCTCCGCGGTCCCGCGCAGGTCGAGGTGATCCAGGAGCTGGTGTGCGAGCTGACTGATCGCGAATACGTAGACGAGATCGAAGAACAGCTCGAGCGGGGTGACGACCCGCTCCGCACCCGGCGGACGTGAGAGGGCGAACCTCATGGACGAATCCTATGAACTCGACGCAGTCGTCCGCGAGAGCGGGTGACCCGCCCCGGAGGCGCGAGATCTCAGATGACGTCACATCGTGGCGAGCTGGGCGTTCGAGAGCTCCGAGCCGTAGTGCTCGCGGGCGGCCGCCTTGCGTTCGAGGTCCTCGATGACGGCGGTCGCGAAGTCCACGCCGTACAGCGCCGCGCACGACCCGAGCCCGCCCGGCGAGAACACGTTGACCTCCATCAGCTTGTCGCCGACGATGTCGAGGCCGACGAGGAACATGCCGTCGGCGAGGAGCTTGGGGCGCACGGCTTCGACGAGCTCCAGCATCCCGTCCGTCACCTTCACGGGTTCGGCGCTGCCGCCGGCCGACATGTTCGAGCGCACATCGGTCTCTCCGGGCCGCCGGCGGAATGCGGCGTACGCGCCGTCGACCTCGAGGGCGCGGCCGTTCATGACGAACATGCGCACGTCCCCGTCGACGGCGGCCGGCAGGTACTCCTGCGCGACGACGTAGCCGTCCCGGGCGATCGCCTCGACGATCTGGGTGATGTTCGGCTCCTCCTTGAGGTTCACCAGGAACACACCGGACCCGCCTGAGCCCTGCAGCGGCTTGAGCACGGCGCGGCCGCCGAGCTCCTCGATGAACTCGCGGACGCGATCCTCGTCGCGCGAGATCATCGTGCGGGGCCGCACCACCTCGGGGAAGTGCTGGAAGTACGCCTTCGACAGCGCCTCGGCCAGCGAGCGAGGCTCGTTGACGACGAGGACGCCGCCCTCCGCGAGCAGGCGGCCGAACGCGAGTCCCGCCGTGTTCGCCCACGAGGTGTCGGCCGCCTCCGCGGCCGGGTCCGCCCGCAGCATCACGACGTCGAAGTCGTCGAGAGCCCTGCGCTCCCGCGTCGCCGCCTGCACATCCTCGAGGTACCGCTCGAGCGAGCGGTAGGCCTTGCCCGGGACGCCCGCCGCGACGACCGCCGACAGTGAGCCGTCCGGCTCGTACGCGAAGTCGCGGAGTCCGATGAGGCACGCGTCGTGCCCGCGCCGGGACGCGGTCATCGCGAGCCGGGTCGTGGTGTACACGGGCTTCTCGGTGGCGACGTCGTTGACGACGAAGGCGATCTTCATAGGGGCTCCCCGGACGACGGCGCATGGTCGGAACGCTCGAGGTACGGCGCTGGCGTGGGGATGACGCCGTCGTCGAGCATGAGATTACGCGTTGACGAGCGCCGCAAGGTCGTCCACGCGCGCGGCATCGGCAAGTCTGGCGCCGGCCGCGGGGTCGGTGAGGTACCGCGGCATGATGCGCGCGGGGGTGAGGAGCCCGCGGCCCGAGAGGTCCTCCACGAGGGGGAGGTCCTCCAGCGAGAACTTGCCGAGGAAGAAGAGGTCCAGCATCCCGCCGCCGGCCACGTGCTCCAGGAGCGCGATGAGCCCGCGCAGATAGATGGCGTCCTTGGTGAAGCCCCCCGCGCGATAGACGCGCATCGCGACGCTGTACGCGCTGCCGGCCGGCAGCCCGCGATCGGTGAGGAGACGGTGCGTCTCGACGAAGCTCGCACCGCCCACCATGGAGTGGACGGCGACGACTCTCGCCGCGAGCTGGCGAAGCCGTGCGGCGGTCAGCCCACCGCACGCGATCTCGGCGAGCACGGCGAGCCCCTCCTGCGTCTCGTCGTAGTGCGCGAGGCCCGAGCCCATCATGCGGATCGGCTGCGCGAGCCCGTTCACCTGCGTCACCAGGTGGGTGCCGACCTCGTGCTGCAGCAGCGCGTTGACGCGCGGGCCGGCCACCGCGGCGTTGTGCGAGATGAGCAGCGTGTTGCCTTCCACGAGCACACCCGAGACGTCGTCGCGGATCTCGGCGTGGATTCCGACATCGGGATCGATCGACCGGTAATGGTCGATCTCGGCCTTCGCTGCGGCGAGGAAGGCCGCGGCATCCACGGTGTCGTGCTCGAGACGGCCGCTGGGCAGCCGATCGAGCAGGTCCTCGGCGCGATGGACGAGGGCGGGCAGCACCGGACCGTACTGGGCGATGGACAGCTGCAGGAAGTCCGGCGTGCCGCGGGCCCGGAGCATCTCCACCCGCAGCGTCATCTCCCGCTGCCGATTGCGCAGCAGTGCGGCGAGCGTCGCGTCCGTGACGGAGTCCAGCGGCAGCGCGGCCACCTCGGCATCCAGCACGTCGGGGTCGACGTCCAGTTCCCGGTACTCGAAGACCGGGTCGGACTGCGGGTGGGCGAGGAAGCCCGCTCGGATGTCGTCGGCGTTGACGGGCGTCATCTCGAGGAGGAACCGCACGGTGCCGGCCAGGGACGCCATGGCGTGGTCAGCCGCGAGGTCGGATGCCGAGAAGGCGCCGGCCTCGATCGCACTCGTCTCGGGCCCGACGGCTTCGCCCGCAGGCCGGGCGGTCACGGGGTCACCGCTTCTCGCAGGGCACTCTCGACCGCGGGGACCGTTGCCGCGAGGGCGCGGGCGAGCTCGTCGACGCGGGCGAGGTCTGCCTGGCCGGTCCACTCGTCCATGAACGTCTTCTTGAACTCCAGCGCCAGGACGACACCCCGGTCCGGATACCGGGCATGCGTCCAGGCGGCGAGCTGCCGCCCACGGAAGCGGACGTTCTCGCGCACATCGAGGGGACCGGATGCTGCGCTCTGGGTCCCGAGCGCCTCGATGAAGGCGTCGACGACCGATCCGAACCGCCCGCGGTCCAGCGAGCCCGTGCCGACGTTGACCTCGGGGTTCTCTTCGAGCGCGGCGGCAGGCGCGTCGGCGCCGTCGCGCCGGTGATTGTAGGAGTGGATGTCGAACACGACGAACGGTCCGCGCGCGGCCATCTCGTCGAGGTGCCGGCCGAGCTCGGCGTAGAAGGCGTCGTAGACCTGCAGCGAGCCGGCGACGACAGCCTCGTCGAGCGGCGGATTCCGCACGACGTCGAGCCCCCACGCCTCCTCGGAGGTGCGGTAGACGGCCTCCTCGCGCGTCCGGTTGAGATCGACCTCGAATCGGGATCGATGCACGATGACGCGAGCCGGGATCAGCGCGCCGATCCGGTCGGTGTGCGGATCCTCCTCGCGCAGCCGATCCGGCTCGGGAAGGACCAGCTCTGCGGCGAATCCGGGGCGCACATCGTGGCCGTTGTGGATCGCCGTCGCGACGAACTGCCCGTCCCAGGAGCCCAGGAACTCGAACGGGGGACGTTCCGTGTCAGCCATCGGGCCATTGTCGGTGCGGCGGACGCGGACCGACAAGCGCTTGACAGGATGGTGTCCGAGCCCCGTCCGCAGGCGTCGACGCCCGGCGAGGGCGACAGCATCCGGTCCTCAGCCGCCGTCGCTGAGCGGACCGCGCGCCGCGAGGGCCGCAGCGCGGCGACGGCCGCGCTGGGAATTCGGGAAGCCGTCGATCATGGCTCGCAGCTCGTGTGCGTCGACATCGGCACCGAAGGGCTCGGTGCCGGGCTCGAGCCTGACCCCGTCGGCGAGCCGCCCGACGATGACCGGATCGAAGCCGAAGTCGTCCACGACGCGCGCGACGACGTCGCGGGCGTCTTCGTCGTCCGCAGCGATGCCGATGGCCTTCCGCCCGTCTCGCCCTGACGGCCGCGCCTCCTGCTCCAGATCCTTCGCGCTCATGTGGTTCAGGGCCTTGACCAGTCGCGATGCGGGCAGATGCTCCCGAACGACCTCGCTGCTCGAGACGAGAGGATCGGTGAAGCCGGCGAGAAGTCCGTCCGATTCCCACCAGTAGTTCATGGCATCGATGACGATCTTTCCCGCCAGGGGAGCGACCGGGATCGCGCGGTGCTTGCCGATCGGCAGGGCGAGGATGACGATCTCGGCGCGTTCGGCGGCTTCGGCCGCCGTCGCGGGCCTTGCGCCGCGGGCGAGGACATCGCTCGGCAGGGCGACGCGCGTCGAATCCCCGGACGCGGCGACGACGACGGGATAGCCGGCGCGGGCGGCGAGTCGCGCGACGACCACGCCGAACCTGCCGGCGCCCAGGATGCCGATCACCGGCCTGACCTCGATCACGCTGTCACGGTGAACCCGTCGCAGGGGCATTTGGCCCACCTGCGGTTGGTGAAGACGTCGGTTCCACAGGCGCCGTTGTGCTCGTCATCGCCGTGGTCGCATCGAGCGCAGTTCGGCGCGATGTGTTCTGATGAGGTCGAATCGCTCAACGCGGACTCCGATCTGTCGACCGCTCCGGCAGGCCCTGCCCGCGGACCGGCGAGGTCATGACGCGTGCTCCCCAAGTTCAGCCGTTCAAGTGTGGACGGCGCGCTCGTCTCTTCTCAATGCCGGCATGTAAACATCAGCGATCAGTCAGCTGAGCGTCCGCAGCTTGCGTCAGCCGATCGGGATCAGGTAGGCGACCACCGAGACGGCGGCCGCGATCGCGAAGGCCAGGACCGTGATGAGCAGCGCCTTGCGCAGGTCCTGACGGTGGAACTCGGCTTCCTGCACGGTCTCCTCCGAGCCCAGAGCGCCGAAGTTGTAGAGTCCCCGAGACGCGAAGCCGACGCAGAAGTGGAACGCCGCCTGCAGGAATCCCTGCGCCGAGAGGAACACCGGCAGGGCCACGAGGAGGCGCCACGGCGCCGCCCAGCCGAGGGCGAACGCGAGGATCAGGAAACCGACGGCCACCGCGAGGCCCACCCAGCCGGACATCCGGCGCTTGCGGATCTCGGCCGGCCCGATGTTGCACACGCCCGGCCGGTAGACGGCAGTCTGATTCATTGCGCCATTCTGGCCCACCGACCGGGTCACGCAAGCTGCGACGCGGTCAGCGCGGCCCACGGCGTCTGCGCAAGATCGCGATCGCGATCAGGACGAGCCCGACGAGCAGGACGATGGGGCCCACGGTGGCCCAGAACGACGACCCGCTCATCGCCGATCCGGGCAGCACGTTGAGCCCCTGCAGCGTCCAGACGAGGCCGACGAGGCTCAGGATCACCCCGGGAACGAGGAACGGCCACATTCGCTTCACAGCCCGACCCTAGACCCGCGTTCATGAGGCCGGAAGGCAGTGCGTATCGTGGTCACGATCGCCCGCACGGATGCCGGGTCCCGGCAGCCCCGCCCGACTCGAAGGAGAGCCGTTGGACATCCCGGTCATCGAGGTCGATCCGAGACTCGTCGATCGCGCCGCTGCGCTCGCCGCCCGCGCGGACCGCGTCGTCCTGGGCATCGCGGGGGAGCCCGGCGCCGGCAAGACGACCCTCGCGCTCGGTCTCGTGCAGGCGCTGCAGGACCGTGGCGTCCCGGTCGCGTGGCTCCCGATGGACGGCTTCCACCTCGGGGACGCGAGCCTCACCCGGCTCGGACTCCTCCGCCGGAAGGGCGCGATCGAGACCTTCGACGGCTGGGGATACCTCGCGACCCTGCGGCGGGTCCTCGCCGAGGCATCCCATGCCGTCTACGTGCCGGGTTTCGAACGGACCCTCGAGCAGCCGATCGCGGCGGATCGCGTCATCGACCCCGGGCCCGCGCTCGTCGTGACGGAGGGGAACTACCTCCTGGACGCGGACGAGCCGTGGAGCCTCGTCCGTGAGGTCGCGGCCGAGGTCTGGTACGCCGAATCGCCCGGCGACCTCCGCCGGGCGCGGCTCGTCGAGCGTCACGTCGAGTTCGGGAAGAGCCGACCGGATGCCGAGGCCTGGGTCGCGTCCGTCGACGAGCCGAATACCGCCCGGATCCGGGCGCGGCGCGCGTCCGCCGACCTGGTCGTCGACCTCGCGCTGTAGCGGGGCGCTATTCGAAGTCTCGGAGCTTGCGGGGGAGGCCCGCCAGGACGAGTTCGTACGACGTGTCGATCGCCTCACACAGCTCGTCGTCGGGGATGCCGCCGCCCGTGCGCAGCGTGTTCCAGCCCGATCGGCCGATGTAGGCCGAGACCCGCGCATCGTCGGGGTAGCGGATGAGCCACTCGTCGGCTTCGTCGCGGGTCTTCGCCGCCTTGACGCCGATCGAGCTGCCGTCGCCGTAGAAGACGAAGATCTTCCCGCGGTCGCCGGGGCCCACCTTGAACACGATGTCGCCCTCCCAGGGCTCGTCGATCCAGGCCCCGGGCTTGGCTGCGCAGTAGGCGTGGATGTCGTCGGGAGTCACCGCGCCAGTATCCCGCCGCCGTGCCGCCGGTTGCATCTCCGTTTCCCGATTTCCGGCGTTCGTGTCCCGAAGATTGCGGTTCAGAGCCGCGAGAACGGCCGATTTCGGGACATGCTCACTCGCGCACCGCGGGATGGCCGAAACCGGGGCTTGCTCACTCGCGCACCGCGGGAGTGGGCTACCGCGCGCCGCGCTCCGCGCGCCGGCGCGTGAGGCGTCCGCGGCGACCGCCCGCGCGGACGACGGCGACGAGGGACTCCGTCCGCGTCGGCAGCGCGATCGGCTGCGTCACGATCGCGTCGACGACCATCGAGCCGTCCGTCGGCCCCACGACGGCGATGGGGGTCGTGGGCGTCGCGACAGCGGGAGCCACCGGCATCCGTCCCAGCTGTCGATGCGCGACGGCGTAGGCCGGCACGAGCACGATGGCCGCGCCGATCCAGGCGAGCGGGTTCGACCATGCGACGCCGACGAAGCCGAATGCGCTGCCGAGCACGACCGCGGCGCCGACCCGCATGACGAGCTCGATGACGCCCGTCACGGTCGGGATCATGGCGTGGCCGAGGCCCTGCAGGGCGCCCCGCAGGATGAACAGGACGCCGAGCGACCAGTAGGTGAGGCCGTTGATGCGCAGCATGAGCGCGGCCATCTCGACGACCTCTTCCGCGCCGGTGCCGACGAACAGCTCGACCAGCGCGGCGCCGAAGGCGATGAGCAGCGCGCCGAGCACGATCGACGCGCCGATGGCCATCCAGGTCGCCTGGAGGACGCCGCGGCGGATGCGGTCGGGCCGCCCGCCGCCGAGGTTCTGCGCGACGTACATCGAGGCGGCCAGGCCGAGCGACTGCAGGAGCGCGACTGCGAGTCCGTCGACGCGGGATGCTGTCGTGTACGCCGCGACCGCGTCGGCGCCGAGCCCGTTGAGCGCGATCTGCACCGTGATCGTGCCGATCGCGATGATCGAGGCCTGGAAGCCCATCGGCAGGCCGAGGCGCAGGTGCTCGCCGAGGTCGGCGCGGCTCACGCGCCAGTCGCCGCGGCCCATGCGCAGGACCGGGATGCGGCGGCGGATCCACTCCAGGCACAGCACCACCGACACCGTCTGCGACAGGACGGTCGCCAGCGCCGCGCCACCGACACCCCAGTCGAGGACGCCGACCATGAGGATGACGAGCCCGATGTTGAGGAGGCACGCGAGGGTGAGGAAGACCAGCGGGGTGCGCGAGTCGCCGATCGCGCGGATGATCGCGGCGAGGTAGTTGAAGAACATGATCGCGCCGGAGCCGAGGAAGCTGATCTGCGCGAACACCGTCGCGTCGTGCATGAGTTCGGGCGGCGTCTGCATGAGCTCGAGGGCGGGGCCGGCGATGAGCGGGGCGCCGACCGTCAGCACGAGCGTCGCGATCGCCGTGAGGATCGTGCCGGAGGCGACCGAGCGGCGCACCGCCCCGTGATCGCGGGCGCCGAACGCCTGCGCGGTGGGGATCGCGAAGCCGCTCGTCATGCCCCACGCGAACCCGAGGAGCAGGAAGAGGAGCGATCCGGTCGCACCGACGGCGGCGAGCGAGTCGACGCCGAGGTGCCGGCCGACGACGACGGCGTCAGCGAATTGGTACAGCTGCTGGACGACGTTGCCGATCAGGAGGGGGACGGCGAACAGCAGGATGACGCGCCACGGGCTGCCCGTGGTGAGTGACTTCGACACGAGGGCTCACAGATGCGATTGCGCACGGAAAGGGGAGGAGGAGGTGATCGCGCCATCGACATCGAATCTCATCGCCGAATCGATTCGAGGCGCCGCGTCCATTCTTCCACGAATGCACATGTGCGAATGCCGAATCGCCGTGCCGGACATGGGTCGTCCCGGCCGGGGGATCGGCTGCCCCGGCCGGGACGAGTCTCATGGCACCTGCATCACGGAGCGCGGTGCGCCTCGATCGTGCGAGAGGTGATCGAGGGCGCCGTGCCCTTGCCGTTGCCGCCCGCGGTGTGGGTCGCGGTCACCGAGAGGGGCCGGTCCGACACGATGTCCAGTACGCCGAACAGCAGGCCCGGCGTCAGGCGCGCGATCTCCCGCAGCGCGACCCGGTCATCGAACGTGGCCTCGCCGGCCTCGAGCGTGATCGCTGCGAACCGCTTGGCGGGCACCTTGTCGGGCTCGCGGCCGAGGACCTTGTCGTCCACGATGAGGGCTGCGAACCGCTTCTCGATCTCCGCGGCGCACGTGCCCGGGTTGTAGATCGTGACAGCGGTGGCGTAGTGCCCCGTCACGAACGGCCCGACCTCGCGGCCGTCGTCCGTGTTGCCCGCGATGAACTCGACGGAGTAGTGGTAGCGGCAGGCCGGCACCGTGACGCGGACGCGCTTCTGCGCGACCACGACCCCGTCGGCGACGACGTCGATCGTGCCCGTGAAGATCTGCTCCTTGTCGCGGCAGTCCTTCACCCCGACCCACGTGACTTCGAAGGTCAGGACGTGCACCTCGTCGCCGGGCAGCGGACCGTAGCTGGCGGGAGTGATCGATTCGACGAACTCCGCCGTGGATCCGGTCGGCACGAGCGACAGCGAGCCGATCGACGTCACCGCAGCCGCGATGAGCGTCGACAGCGTCGACACGATGTCTCCCGGGTTCACACCGGTCGTGTGCGAGCCGCTCGTCGCGGCCGCGATCCGCGTCGCCTGTCCGGCGGAGCCGGCGGGCACCGACGGCGCGTAGTCGCCGGCATCCGCGTTCGGGTCGTCGTCCAGGGCCGTCGCGAACCCCGTCGTCGTGCTGACCGCGACGACGGTGATGTCGGCGCCCGTGAGATCGGCCGTCGCGGTGGCTTCCGTGATCGCGGCGGCGAGGCCGCTCAGCGCCGTGGGGATCGGGTCGTGACCCGGGGCATCGCCGAACCACACGAGGATCCGCTTGCTGTCCGGGCGCCAGCCGATGCCGGCATCCGTCGCGATCTGGTGCAGCGCGTACAGCTGGCCCTCGGAGCCGTCGGACCCTTCGTCCGCCGTCCACGTCGAGATCGCGGCATCCGCGACCGCCAGGTTGGTCGTCGGAGACACCTGGTGGGCGAACGCGTACGAGTTGCGGATGCCGTCGACGGGGAAGTCGCGGTAGTTGCCGACGCCCCACGCGACGTCGAAGCCGGCGAGTGCGGGGTTGTTGAGGATGACGCTCGCGCCCGCCTTCACCGCGTCCAGGACGGAGAACATGCTGCCCGTCGTGTCGGCGAGGAGGTAGACGTCCGCCTTGGGCGGCGCGGAGGACTTCGGGACGGTGACCGTGATCTTCTCCGTGACGCGCTCGCAGCGGTTGAGCCGCCAGTCGTTCGTCGTCGGATCGATCGTGATGGGCTCCTTGCGTCCAGGGATCTCGTGGCCGTGGACGACCGGGAAGTCCGGGACGAAGAGCTTCGCGTCGGGGAACATCCGCTCGAGCGCCGACAGCGGACGCACGACGCCGGCATCCGTCACCGTGATCGCGGCGACGGAGTTGGGCTTCGCGGGGTCCACCGCGGTGAACAGGCGGGCGAGTTCGCCCGTGGGAAGACGGGTCTCGGATGCTGCGATCAGGCGCGGCTTGGAGGCTCCGAGTTCATCGGCAAGGTGCTTGACGACGCTGTCAGGGGCGTCGTCGAGCGGGAAGGGGTGAGGCATGACAGCTTCCTTTTCTCCCGGGGTGCCGAATCGCCCAGACATCTGGGACCCCTTGCACCTTGAGGAGGCGGAGGAGGCCGCGCTGATACACACGCGTGGTCCGGTATCACGGAACGGGGGACGCCCTCTTCTAGACGAGCGGATCCACCGCTCGCGAATCAGGGGAACGAAAGATGTACACGACAACGACGTCCCGCACGGAAGCCGGGACCGCGAAGGCGGCGGGGTACCACCTCGAGCAGACCGTGGATCACCTCGCCGACGTCGTCGAGAGCCTCATCCACGGCCACGCGGAGTTCATCTGCAGCCTGGAGTTCGAAGAGGCCGAAGCGCTCGCCGAGGTGCTCGAGGCAGGGCACCACACCGGCACGGCCGCCCGTCTCATGCACCGCTGGGCGCTCACGGAGCCGGACTGGAGCGAGGATGCCGAGCACTCCGAGACGCTCCATCAGTGGCTCGCGCTCTCCGTCGACGCCGAGCGGCTCGCTGTCGTCGATCGCTGACTCGCGGTTCTCAGAACCCCGTGCCGTGCGCCTGGAAGGGCGCCGAGATGCCCGTCTCGTCGGCGGCGCGGGCGAGCGCCTCGGCGGGTGCCGCTCCCGTGACGAGCCGCTCGTGCATCGCCCCGAGCAGGTCGCATGCGACATCGTCGGTGACGACGACGGGAGATGCCACGACGCAGCGTGCGCCGGCGTGCAGCCAGACCCGCGTCATGCCGATCGCCTCTTCTCCCCAGCGGATCGATGAGCGGCCGAGCTCGCACGCCGACAGGACGACGGTCTGCGGGACATCCGGCATCCGGTCGATGTCGTAGCCGAAGAGCGTGCCGTCGGCCAGTTCCAGGCCCGAGAACTGCGGGTTGTCACCGGAGTGTCGCCCGTGGGCGGCGACGTGGAGGATGTCGACCCCGGCGGCGAGCCGTGTCACCGCGTCGACCGTCGCATCGGCGCCCAGGAGCACCTCCTCCGACGCCCAGGCCGCCGCGGCGCGCGTGGCCTCCTCCTCGCCGCGCGCGACGTGGGGGCCCACGGCGAAGCCGGCGGAGTCGGCGCGCCACGGTGCGGCCGCGCGTTCGCGCACCCATCGCGACATCGAGGGGGTCACGGTGAGGGCGATGCCGCGGAGCTCTGGGAGCATGTTCCACGGAACGCCGGCGAGCACGCCGGGAACCGTCACGGCGATGCGCCGCGCCGCACATGCGACGGCCCCGATCGGTCCGACCAAGAGGCGTGACATCGTCGCCAGTCGATCCCCGAGCGACGCCTGCACGACGGCGGCGAGCGGCCCCGAGCGGATGGATGCCGACATGTCGAGGTCCGAGCGCAGTCCGCTGAGGACCGACCGCAGTGCGGGCCAGTCCAGGCGGACGGCATCTGCGCTGTGGGCCGTCGCGACGAGCGCGACGAGCGTCGTCCCGTCGAAGACGAAGGAGACGAAGCAGTCGTCCTCGCCCAGGGCGGCCCGCGCCTCGTCGAGCGACACGCGCTCCTGCACAGCCGCCGTCCCGGTGCCGGACCACTGCCGCTCGCGGGCCCGGTCCCGCAGGAGCGCCGCGCGAGGATCGGCGAGCCAGTCGCCGTCCGGATGCGCCGCGCGCAGCATCCGGAGCTCCGCGAGATCCGCGGCAGACTCGGGATCCTGCGGGGGGCGCAGCGGCACGACCTGGAGGCTCATGTGGCGGGCTCGCTCGGACCAGTCGAAGAGGACGTCGGGGCGGCCCGATCTCACGGCGGACGAGAGCCCGACGGCGAGGAGTCCCCGCGTGAGCATCGCGGCCGTGCCCTGGAGCTCGAGGCTGCCCATCGCGTGCTCGGATCGTTCGAGCAGCTCGACGCCGCGGGCGGCCTCACGTCGGGCCGCTGCCTCGCGTCCGGCGATCCGGGCGTGCTGCGCGCGGAGCTCGGAGGCCATGAGAGCCACCTCGAGGGGGAGGCCCTTGGCGACGCGCACGGGGTCGCCGTGGGGGTCGCGCCCTGTCCGGCGCACTCGCGCCAGCCGGTCGGCGAGGCGCAGCGCCGCGGCCTCGCCCCGCAGTCCGTGCGCTTCGAGGCCCTCCACGACCGAGGCCACGGAGTCCTCACGGGGGAGTCGGCTCGATGGATCGACGGCGTCGCCGCGGTGCACGTCGGATACGGCCGCCAGCCGCGCCCGGAGGTTCACGGCCTGGGCCCGCAGGGCGCGCGCGTCGCTCCCCAGGCGCCGGAATCGCCTCGCGGCGGCGGCCGAGACCCGCGCGGCCCGCGCCGGGGCATGGCGCAGGAGCGAGCGGGCGAGCTGGTACTCGGCATCCGCCTGCTCCCGGAGGGCGCGGAGCCCCGCGAACACGCCCGCGACGTTGGTGAGGCTCGCCTCCGCCTCGGAGATGAGACCCGCATCGCTGAGCGCCTGGGCGCGGTCGAGCTCGTTGGTCGCCGCCCACAGATCCGACTCGCTGTCCAGCGGAGCCCGCACCCGTTCCATCGTCTGCAGCGCGCGGACGAGGTCTCCCTCGAGCATCGAGACGTAGCCGCTGTTGTGCTGCGCCTGCGACGCGGCCAGCACATCGCCTTCGTCGAGGTACGCGCGCTCGGCCCATTCCAGATCGGCCTTCGCCGAGGCGAACTGGCCGCGCTCCATGTCGACGAGGGCGCGGTTCATCCGCATGTTCGCGGCGCGCAGCGGATCGCGAGACAGACCGCGGATGCTTCTCCCGAGCCATTCCGATGCGCTGTCGAGCCTGCCGCGCGACATCTCGATCGATCCGAGCTGCCCGTGGAGGATCGCGACGGTGTCAGACGTGATGCCGGGCCGGGCGAGCGCTTCACGGCACAGCCGCTCGCCGGCATCCGCGTCGCTCGAGATGGCCAGCAGGTAGCCCGTGGTGCCCGCGATCCGGGCGCCGAGATCGACGTCCCCCTTCGCCTCGGCGGCCGTCGCGGCGCGTGCGAGCGATCGGCGGGCCGCCACATATCGGCCTTCGTTGACCTGATCCACACCGCGCCGATAGAGCGCGGCCGGATCGGCCGGTGACCGTGTGCGCGGCCGCTCGACGTCGCCCTCCGCCGTGTCCGCCGTCACCGCCCCTCCTCGTCTCGAGCCCGGCTCACCCGACCGTGCGGCTCGCCGCGTCCCACACGTCCGCCTTCGAGAGCAGCGACACTGTGTCGTCGAACCCGAGCGCCGGGCGTCCGTCCGCCGCCATGAGCTGCTCGGACATGGCCTGCGCGATCGTCCCCGCGACATACGGCGCCGAGAAGGACGTCCCGCTCCAGATCGCGAAGCCGCCCCGGTAGTCGTCGGGGTCGATCAGGGTTCGCTCGAGCCCGAACCGGGGGTCGCTGGCGGGGGAGGAGAGTCCGCCCTGGAACGATGGCGGGAGCGTGCTGAGCACCGAGGTCCCGGGCGCGTACAGCCGCACCCACGGGCCGATGTTGCTGAAGAGGGCGACCGACTGCCCGCTGGGGTTGAGCGCCCCGACCGACAGGTGCGGTGCGATCCCCGCGGGCTCGGGGCCGAGGCCCAGAGCCGGGTCGCTGCCTTCCCAGAGCGCGGCGGGGAAGGTCGGCCGGTCCGTCGCGTCGTTGCCGGCCGAGCACACGACGACGACCCCGCGGCTGCGGAAGTCGACCAGGAGGTCGTAAAGGCCGGTCGAGAAGCGTCCGTCCTCCGGCGTCTCGTGGTAGTAGCCGAGCGAGAGGTTGAGGACGTCGATCTCGAGCTGCCCGGCGTCCATGAGGTCGAGGAGCTCTTCGAGCGCGAGGATGAGCTCGGCCTCGAGCACCGTCCCGTCGCTGTCGGAGACGCGCGCCGCGACGATGTTGACGTCGGGCCCGGTCTGCCGCACGATGCCGCAGACGAACGTCCCGTGCCCCGACGAGGAGTCCAGGCGTCCCTCGAGTGGTCCGGTCTGGTCGGGGAAGACCTCGGGATCGGTGCCGGCGTCCTCGATGCCCACGACCCCGGCGGCGTTGGGGGCCGTCTGCCGGGCGGTGACCCACGGGCCCTCGTCGGAGTCGTCCGTCCGGGCCCTGAGCCACGGGTGATCGCCGCATCCCGTGTCGATGACGGCGACGACGGGGCGGCGTCCGCCCGGCTGGACCCCGTGTCGCGCCACGGGGGCGGGTCCCGCGTACGTGACGACCTCGAGCCCGCCCGTGCCCGCGAAGGAGTAGCTGTCGAGGTCCGCGGCGGGGTTCGTCCGGGCGAACGGATTGGTCCTCGCGAACGGGTTCGTCCTCGCGAACGGGTTGGTCCTCGCGAACGGATTGAGGCCGATCCCGTCGATCGTGAGGACGTGTTCCAGCCCGACCGAGCGGAGCGGGTCGCCGGCCGGCACGCGCAGCGCCGCGGCCAGATGCAGACGCCGGCCGAGCCTCACGTCGGCGGCGCGCCTCAGCTGCGTCGACTCGCGCGGCGGAGCGGTGAGCCGCCTCGCCCGCTGGAGGAGCCGCCACGCGTCGATCGGCTCGTCGCGCGAGGCATCGGGATCCTGGACGATCACAGCGCGCGTGAGCGCGCTGCTGCGGGGGCCGCGCTTCTCGACATCTCGGTCGGCGCGCAGCCGCACGGGCTCCACCCTCCAGCCCAGTTCGGATGCCGCGCGGGCCAGCACCTCGAGCGCAGGCCCGGGGTCGCCGGTGATCAGCAGATGGCCCGGCACGTACAGGGTCGGGTAGGCGCGAGCGCCCGAGGCGTCCTCCTGCGGAGGATCGAGCAGGACTCCTCTCGTCGCCGCGGCCGCCTCCCTTTCACGCCACGTCCGTTCCTCCGCCATCTCACCGTTCCCTCCTCCCGTCGGCCCCCGAAGACCGGCGGGATCTCATCGCGCGGACCCGAAGGCCCTCTTCTTCACACCTCGAACCGTGGGGTCAGGAAGTCGTGCAGATCGCCGTCCGAGCCGCGCACGACGATCCGCAGCCGCGAGACGCCCGGTGGGACGGACTCGAACGCGAATCGGCCGTGCTCGCCCGCCTCCGCTGTCCGATCCCCGTCGTCCTGGACCAGCCGGATCGCCAGCGGCGTGGCATCCACCCACCCGTCGACCCGCCGCGACCCGTCCTCGGCGGCGGTGACGTGCAGCAGCACGCTCGTCGTCCCGTCGCTGAACTGAAGCGTCGCGGTGTCGGTCTCGCCGCGCACCGCGGCCGGTGTCGAGCCCTCGACGAGGGTCAGGAGGGCGTACTCCCGCGAGAGGTCCTCGACGGCGACCGCGGCGACCATCCGATCCGCGAGGTCCTCCGGCACTGGGTCGGCCTCGTTCCACATATCGCGCAATCGCGCGAAGAGCGCCGCATCGGCGCCGAAGTCGTCAGCGTCCATCATGATCTCCCCATCCCGCGCCCTCGAGTTCGGCGCGGAGCTTCGCGAGGCACCGCTGACGCGTCGGTCCGATGGATCCGACGGGCATCGCGAGATCCTCGGCGATGCGTGCGTAGTCGGGCCTCTCCTCGAATGCCACGATCCGCAGGAGGTGACGGCACCGATCGTCGAGCTTGCCCACCGCCGCCCACAGACGGTGGCGCTCATCGTCGGTGGCCGCGGTCTGCTCTGCGGACTCGTGGGCGGGCAGGTGCGGTTCGAGCGCCTCGACGTCGGTCGGGTTCGCGAGCCGATGCGCCTTGCCGACGCGCCAGGCTTCGCGGCGCGCGCACATCATGAGCCAGCCCGAGACGGCCTGCGGATCGATGATCGACTGATGACGTCGCACGAGCGTGAGCCACGTCGTCTGCACGACGTCCTGCGCGAGCGCGGCCTCCAGCCCGTACGCCCGCACGACGTGCCAGAGCGGCGGGGTCATGAGGCGCACGAGCTCGTCCATCGCGCGGCTGTCGCCCTCACGCCACCGCAGGAAGAGCGCTCCCGCGCGCTCCCAGCGGGCGGGCTCGACAGCGTCGACGGATGACTCGCTGCCCGCGTGCGCCATAGGGCCCATTGTGTCCACGCTGAGCAGAGAGCGGTAGGGCTCTTCTGATACATGCGCGTGGATCGAGATGCGCTACCGCGACGACAGCGCCGGGATGACCTCGCTCTCGAACAGCTCGATGCCCGACCGGTCGTAGGCCGCCTCGGGGAAGTAGTGGATCGCGTACGAGAGGCCGCGCCGCTCGCGCTCCGCGAGGCGCTGCACGACCTGCTCGACCGACCCGAAGGCGGGCGAGCCGAGGTAGTCCTGCTCGATGTGGTCGGCGCGCTTCTGCCCGACGTGCGGAAGCAGCCGCTCCTTGACCGCAGCGAGCCGGTCCTTCGCCTCCGCCTCGGTGGAGGCGACGATCGTGTTGAAGTTCGAGGTGCGGGTGATCGACGCGAAGTCGCGTCCGATCGCGTCGCAGTGCCCCCGCAGCACATCGCTCTTGTGGCCGAACTCCTCGAGCGACCCCGCGAAGTTCGTGTACGAGGCGTACTTCGCCGCGATCTTGAGCGTCACCTTCTCGCCGCCGCCCGCGACCCACAGCGGGATGCCGTCCTCCTGCAGCGGGAGGGGCTGCACGATCGCGTCGTGCACCTGGTAGTGCTTCCCGTCGAGCGTCGCGCGCCCCGTCGTCCAGGCCTGGTGCATGATGTCCACGCCCTCGCGCAGCATCCCGAGCCGCTGCGGGATCTCGGGGAACCCGTAGCCGTACGCCCTCCACTCGTGCTCGTACCAGCCGCCGCCGATTCCCATCTCGGCGCGCCCGCCCGAGACGATGTCGACCGTCGCCGCGACCTTCGCGAGGTACGCGGGATTGCGGTAGCCCATGCACGTGCACATCTGGCCGAGCCGGACGCGGCTCGTCGACGCCGCGAACGCGGCCATGAGCGTCCAGGCCTCGTGCGTCGCCTCATCGCTGTGCACCGGCGTCGTGTGGAAGTGGTCGTACACCCAGAGGGACTCCCAGGGGCCGGCATCCGCTCGCTGCGCCAGCCCGTTCATCACCGCCCAGTGCTCCGTGGGGTCGATGCCCACGAGATCGAATCGCCAGCCCTGGGGAATGAAGGTTCCGAATCGCACGGACCAAGGCTAGCGACGCGACGACCCCGCGACGTCACGCGTTGACGCGGATGATCTCGCGCTGGTACGGCGCGATGACCGACGGCGAGATGCGGCAGTCCAGCAGGAGGAAGGATCGGGATGCCGCATCCTCCGCCGCCCACGACGCGAGGCGATCCAGGTCGGCGAGCGAGCGCACGACGACGCCCTCCGCACCGACCGCGCGCGCGAGACCGGCGAAGTCGACCTCCGGGATGAGCATGGGGTCCTGCGCGACGCCCTTCAGCCCGTAGAGGTTGACCTCCGCGCCGTAGGCGCCGTCGTTCCAGACCACCGCCAGGCCCCGCCCGGCCGCGACGCGCACGGCCGACTCGAGGTCGGCGAGCGCCATGAGGCCGCCGCCGTCGCCCGTCGTCAGCACGACCGTCGAGGAGGGCTTGGCGAGTGCCGCGCCGGGCACCGACGGGAATCCCAGCCCGATCGACTGGTACGCCGTGCCGACCATGATCATGCGGTCCGGGGATGCGACGGGCCAGTGCATGTTGGCCCAGCCGATGAAGTGGCCGCCGTCCGAGACCACGACGCGGTCCCTCGTCGACTCGTGCGCCTCGAGCAGCTCCCCGATGCGGGTGGCGACGGAGCGAGGGTCCAGGCGTCCGTCGGGGGCGAGCTCGTCGCCCGCCTCGCGCCGTCCCAGCGACGCCGTGTCGATCGTCTCGCGCCAGCCCGACGGGTCGGCGCCGATCGCCCGGAGCTCTTCGGTCAGAGCCCGGGCGACGACCGCGGCGTCGCCGCGGATGAATCCGCCGACGTGGGGGTGCGTCGCCGCGGGCGCCGTGTCGACCTGCACGATGCGCGCACCGGGGGAGAAGAGATCTCCGAAGCGCATCGTGAACTGGTTGAGCGATGCGCCGAACACGACCGCGACGTCCGCGTCTCGGACGAGCGCCATGGCGCCCTCCGCGCCGAAGCCGCCCGTGACGCCGAGGTCGAACTCGGTGCGCGGGAAGACGCCCCGCCCCAGTGCCGTCGAGGCCGTCACGGCGCCCGTGGCATCGGCGAGGTCGCCGAGCGCCTCGCCGGCGCCGGCGACCCACGCGCCGCGCCCCGCGAGCAGGAAGGGGCGCTGGGCGCCCGCGAGGGCCCGCGCGAGGTCGGCGATCGCGGCGGTCGCGAACCGGCTGCCGGGTGCGAGCGGGGCGGGCAGGACAGGAGTGGGCGCCTCGGGGACGGGCCCGGCCTCGCGCGTCGCGACGTCGTACGGGATGGCCAGGACGGTCGGCACGCGGTAGGTCAGCGCGTGCTCGATCGCGATGACGGTCGTCGCCGCGGCATCCGTCCTGCCGACCGTGTAGGTGCGCGCGCCCACGGCCGACGCCAGCGCGATCTGGTCCACACCCCAGGGCCGCGGGCCGGAGGTGGGCTCGTCGCCGACCACGAGCACGAGCGGGATGTGCGCCTGCCGCGCCTCGGCGAGCGCCGTCAGGGTGTTCGTGAAGCCCGCGCCGTACGTCGCGGTCGCGGCTGCGAGGCGGCCGGACGCGCGGTGATAGGCGTCGGCGGCCACGACGGCGCCCGCCTCATGGCGGGCCGCGGTATAGGTCGCGCCGGTCTGGCGCTCGAGCGCGTCGAGGAACCACGCGTTCCCGTTGCCCATGACGCCGAAGACGTGGTCGACGTGGCGGGCGAGGGTGATGGCGACGTGCGCGGAGACGGTGGGCATGGGCAGCTCCCGGGGAGACGTGACGGTGGTGAGGCCGTATGTGTCTCGCGCGTCCGGTTGGGGGACGGCTGCGTGCCCTTTTTTCGAGCACCGGCGGCTCGGATCCGCCGGACAACGCGAGTATCCCGCACGGGGGAGGGAAGTGACAACTCGGCCCGCCCGTCTGATGCCGGGCGGATTGTACGCCGCGCCGCCGGGCTCGTCCAGGCCTCGGCAGCCGGCTCCACGCCCCCGCTAGCGTGATCCATCCCGACGGCCGGGCCGCGAGGTTCGTCGTCGAGGGCACCCGAAGGAAGGAACACACAATGCTCTGGACCATCATCGGACTCATCGTCATCGGCCTGATCGCCGGCCTCATCGCGCGGGCGGTGATCCCCGGCAAGCAGAGCATCGGCATCCTGATGACGATCGTCCTGGGGATCGTCGGCTCGTTCGTCGGAGGCTTCCTCGGCTTCCTGATCTTCGGCTCCGACCCCGCGGACGGCTTCCTGCAGCCCTCGGGCATCATCGGGTCGATCATCGGCGCCATCATCGTCCTCGGCATCTACGTCGCGGTGACGCGTCGCCGCCACGTCACGCGCTGAGGATCTGGTTGCGAAGCGACGGGCATTAGCGCATCCGCGCGCTCCGCGCCACCCCGGGACCGGCGAGCCGGGACGCGTCTAGTGTCCTGATCGGCGGACGCAAAGTAAGAACCAAGGAGGCGACATGGGATTCGACGACAAGGTGAAGAACGCCGCTGAGGAAGCGACCGGCAAGGCCAAGGAAGCCGTCGGAGACGCTACGGACAACGAGCGGCTGCAGGCCGAAGGCCAGGCCGACCAGGCCAAGGCGAACCTGAAGCAGGCCGGTGAGAAGGTGAAGGACGCCTTCGACTGACCTCTGCGATGAGACGGCCCCGCGCCCTGCGCGGGGCCGTCTCCCGTTTCAGGCCCTCGCGCACACGACCGGATTCTGTGAACCACCATGCACGATCAGGCGCCACCCCCTCGTCACGACGGCGCGACGAGCGAGGCAGAAGCGCGCGAGCCGACCCCTGACGTCATCCGAGAGGTCGACGCCCGCCGCTATGTCGTCCTCAGCGTCGGCGTCGTGGCGACGGTCGCCTTCGCCGTGCTTCGACTCGTCGTCGCGCTCGGCGGTCACGAGCCGCTTCCCCTCGACGTCTGGTGGCACTGGTTCACGCTCGCCACCGAATCGGATCCCGGCATCTTCCTCGCCTGGATCCCAGCCGTGCTGGGCGGCACGATCGGCATGATCGTGATCGGCATCGCGCTCGTCCTGCTGTTCCTCTGGCGCAGGCGCCGATGGGATGCCGTCAACATGGCTGCGGCGATCGCCCTCGTGGTCGCGATCGGGGCGCCGATGGCGGCGATCATCGCGCGCGCCCGCCCGGAAGACTCGCTCGCCGAGAGAGTCGCGACATCATTCCCGTCGGGGCATACGGCAGTCGCGACGACCGTCGTCCTGACGCTCGCCCTCATCCTGCGGCGCTGGTACATCTGGGTGTTCGGCTCGGCCTGGGTCGTCTGGATGATGTGGAGCCGCACATACCTCCATGCGCACTGGCTGAGCGACGTCGTCGCGGGGCTGCTGGAAGGAATCGCGGTCGCGTGCCTGGTGTGGGTGGCCGTGGAATCCGTGCGCGATCGTCGTGCCGTGAGAGCCTCCAGCGAGTACGCATGACGCAAGAATGGCCGCTCGTCAAGCCTTTCTCCCGACGGGATGCGCGTGGCTACTCTTCCGATATGTCAGCACCGAAAGCCGCCGCCCGAGCGGCTCAAGATTCGCGAGGCTTCGAGATCGCCGCACGCGTCGGCTATGTCGTCCTCGGCATCGTCCACCTCGTCATCGCCGGCATCGCCGTCTCCGTCGCAGTGGGCGGCGGTGGCGAGGCCGACCAAGGCGGCGCCATGGAGCAGATCCGCAAGGCGCCCGCCGGAGTCTTCCTCCTCTGGTTCATCGTCATCGGACTGCTCGCGCTCGCCGTCTGGCAGGTCACCGAGGCCATCCTCGAGCGCAACCCCGACAGCAAGAAGAAGTGGGGATACCGCGTCAAGTACGTCGGCACGGCCCTCATCTACCTCGCGATCGCCGGGACAGCGCTCGTCTACGCCCTCGGCGGCCAGTCCGACTCGTCGGAGTCGACGCAGACGTTCAGCGCCCGGCTCATGGCGGCGCCGGGAGGGATCTTCCTCGTCGCCCTCGTCGGGGTGCTCGTCGCCGCGATCGGCGCCGCGTTCGTCGTGCGAGGGCTCACCCGAGGCTTCGAGAAGCACCTCGCGCTGCCCGCCGGCCTGCCGAGAAAGGGCATCGTCACCTTCGGCGTCGTCGGCTACATCGCGAAGGGCATCGCGGTAGCGATCGCCGGCATCCTCTTCATCGTCGCGGCGATCACGCACGACCCCGAGACCGCCGGTGGACTGGATGCCGCGCTGCACGCGCTCGCGGAACTGCCCTTCGGTCGCGTCATCCTCTGGATCATCGGCGTGGGGCTCGGGATCTACGGCGTGTACTGCTTCGCCCGCGCGCGCTACGCGCAGATGTAGCAGATGTGAAGGGGTCGCCGGTCGGGGTCGTCCGGACCTGGGTGAGGCGGTCCTGCGGCGCCGGCGGCCCCTCGACCCGCCGGTATCGTTGCCGTCATGAGCACGACTCCGCCCGGGTGGTACGACGACGGTCACGGCGCCCGGCGCTGGTGGGACGGGCAGCGGTGGACCGAGCACGTGCAGCAGCCCGCGGCGACTGCGGCCGCCTATGCGGCGGCGGATGCCGCCACCCAGGGTCCGGCCCTCGGGGCGCCGGCTGCGGCGGGCGGGCCCGTCTATCCGCCGGTCCCTCCGAAGAAGCGATCGAACCTCTGGATCGTGTGGCTCGTGGTGGGGGTGCTCGCACTCGGCGCCGTCGTGACGGCCATCATCGTCATCCCGATGCTCCTCGCCGGCCTCTTCGCGACCGCGGGCGGAAGCGAGAGCGGCGGCACGGGGGCGCCGACGCCCGAAGAGGCCGCCGCGATCGAGACGGTCCAGCTGTACGACCAGGCGTGGCAGCAGGTCGACTGCGACCTGTTCCTGGGCGTCACGACAGAGGAGTTCCGCACCGAGCTGGAGCTGCCGGACTGCGCGACCTTCGTGGACGCCGCCCAGTACTTCGCGGATTCGACGTCGGATTACGTCGTCGAGATCACGGGCACCTCGACGAACGGCGACGTCATCACCGTCGCCACGACCGAGACGTTCCTGAGCACCGTCGACGACGACGGGCAGCCACTGGATGAGCCGGTCACCAACGAGGATCGTTGGGAGTACTACCTCATCGACTCCGGCGGAGCCTGGGTGATCGACGACGCCGGGGCCGAGGAATGACGGCCGAGCCGGCCGCGAGAGCCGCGCGCACGCCGGTCTTCTTCCTCGTCTGCGTCGGCATCGGACTCATCGCAGGACTCCTTTCGGGGCTGTTCGGCGTGGGCGGCGGAACGATCATCGTGCCGCTGCTCGTGCTCGCGCTGAAGTTCGATCAGCGGCTCGCGGCGGGGACGTCGCTCGCCGCGATCGTGCCGACCGCGACCGTCGGCGTCATCTCCTACGCGATCCACGGATCGGTCGCGTGGATCCCCGCGCTCATCCTCGCGGTGGGTGCCGTCATCGGCGCCCAGATCGGCACGTGGCTCCTCCCGCGCGTGTCGGTCACCGCCCTGCGGTGGGGCTTCGTCGCGTTCCTCGCGTTCGTGATCGTCATGCTCTTCGTCGTCATCCCGTCGCGCGACGCCGAGTTCCCGCTCAATCCGCCGACGATCGTCGGACTGCTCGTCCTCGGCGTCGTGACCGGCACGATCGCCGGCCTCATCGGCGTCGGGGGCGGCATCATCGTCGTGCCCGCGCTCATGCTGGTGTTCGGGACGAGCGACCTCGTCGCGAAGGGCACGTCGCTGCTCATGATGATCCCGACGGCGATCTCGGGCACCATCGGCAACATCCGTCGACGCAACGTGGACCTCGTAGCGGCGGGTGTCATCGGCCTCGCGGCGTGCACGACGACGGCGCTCGGCGCCTGGATCGCGACGATCGTGGACCCCTTCGTGGCGAACGTCCTCTTCGCGATCTTCCTGACGTTCATCGCAGGGCAGATGGCCTGGAGGGCGATCCGCGACCGCAAGAAGTGAGGGCATTCCTCCGGCCGGGGCGATCGGAGCGGCTCGGTAGGATGGCACGGTGCCAGTGAACCCCGAGCTCGTCGGGCGGGACTTCCCGCCGACGCCGCCGTACCTCGTCGGCCGTGAGAAGGTGCGCGAATTCGCGAGAGCCGTCTTCGCCGCCGACCCCCAGCACACCGACCCGGCCGCCGCGCAGGCGCTCGGCTACGCCGACGTCGTCGCGCCGCCGACCTTCGCGATGGTCGTGCAGGACCTCACGCTCCAGCAGCTGCTCGGCGAGCCGGACTCCGGCATTCTGCTCCAGAACGTGCTGCACGCGGAGCAGCGGTTCGCCTACACGCGGCCCATCGTCGCGGGTGACGAGCTGACGGCGAAGCTCGCCGTGACCGGTATCCGGACCCTCGGCGGCAACGCCATGGTCACGAGCGACGCGGTCATCACGGATGCCGAGGGCGCGCACGTCGTGACCGCGACATCCGTCCTCCTCGTGGGGGAGGGCGAGAAGTGAGCGACCCTTCGACGAGCTGGGGGATCGCCGTGGGCGATGTCGTCGCCGAGCGCACCGTGCACCTCACGCGGGAGTCCCTCGTCCGCTACGCGGGCGCCTCGGGCGACTTCAATCCGATCCACTACCGCGACGACATCGCCGCCTCCGTCGGGCTGCCGGGTGTCCTCGCCCACGGCATGCTGACGATGGGTCTGGCGGTCCAGGCGATCGTGCCGTGGCTCGGCGACTCCGGCCGCATCCTCGACTACGGCGTCCGCTTCACGCGGCCCGTCGTCGTGGATCCCGAGGACGGCGCCGCGCTGACGATCGTCGCGAAGGTCGGCGCCGTCGACGACGAGGCGGCCCGCATCGACCTCACGGTGACGTTCGCCGAGGTGACGGTGCTCGGCAAGGCGCAGGTTCGCGTCCGTCGCGCGTAGCCCATGCCTGAAGTCGAGCCTGTTCCGCTCGCGCAGCTCACGACACTGCGCACCGGCGGCCTTCCCGAGCGCATGATCGAGGCGCACACGTCCGGCGAGCTCGTCGACGCCCTCTCCGAGGTGTGGGCCGACGGCGACCCGTGGCTCGTCCTCGGCGGCGGGTCGAACCTCTTCGCGGGCGACGAGCCCTTCGACGGGACCGTCGTGCGCATCCGCACGCAGGGGATCGAACGGATGCCGTCACCCCGGCCCGGCTTCGCGCGCCTCAAGGTGCAGGCGGGGCACGACTGGGATGCGCTGGTCGCCTACGCCGTCGACCAGGGGCTGGCCGGAATCGAGGCCATGTCCGGGATCCCCGGGACGGTGGGCGCCGCCCCCGTGCAGAACATCGGCGCGTACGGTCAGGAGATCGTCCAGACCCTCGTCGAGGTCGAGCTGCTCGACGAGGGCGCGTCTGAGATCGTGACCGTCCCCGCGTCCGAGCTCGGCCTGGGCTTTCGGACCTCAGTCCTCAAGCACCACTACGGCTCGGTGCCGCTGCGGTCCGCCGTCATCGTGTCGGTGACGCTCGAGCTCGGTGAAGTGGGGCACGCGGAGCGTCCGATCGCCGGCGCGCAGCTGCGGTCCGCGCTCGGGCTCGCCGAGGGCGACGCCGTGACGGTCGCCTGGATCCGCGAGCACGTCCTCGAGACGCGCCGCCGCAAGGGCATGGTCCTCGACGACACCGACACCGACACGTTCAGCGCCGGGTCGTTCTTCCAGAACGCCGTCGTGACAGCATCCTTCGCCCGCACGCTCCCCGACGAGTGCCCCCGGTGGCCCGTCGCCCCCGATCTCGACCCCGTGCTCGTCATCCCGCTCGCGTCCTTCGACGGGTACGTGCCGCCGCACGCGACGCAGCAGCCGGACGTCAAGGTCAGCGCCGCTTGGCTCATCGAGCACTCCGGACTGCGCAAGGGGTTCAAGCTGCCGCGCTCCCGGGCGGCCCTGTCGTCCAAACACGCCCTCGCCCTCACCAACCGCGGGGGAGCGACCGCCGACGAGCTCGCCGAGCTCGCGCGGTTCATCCAGGGTCGCGTGCAGTCCGAGTTCGGCCTGATCCTGCAGCCCGAGCCTGTCCTGATCGGCGTCGAGCTCTAGTCGTTCGCACGAACCCATGCCGCGCGCGCGGCGTGCGCAACTCCTGCTGAATGCGTCGGGAGTGGCCTCAAGAGGTCGTCTGAGCGGCATTCCGCACACACCAGCAGGAGTTGCGGACGCGACCGCCCTCGGCCGAGCCCTGGCGCCCTCACGCGAGAACGCGCCTCTGTCCTCAACACGACGGGTGATGAGGACAGAGGCGCGTTCTCGCGGAACGGGGTCAGGAGGCGAAGAGCTCCTGCATCCGGCGGACGCCCTCCAGGAGTGCCTCGTCGCCCAGGGCGTACGAGAGGCGGAGATAGCCCGACGGGCCGAAGGCCTCGCCCGGCACGACCGCGACCTCGGCCTCGTCGAGGATGAGGTCGGCGAGCTCGAGAGACGTCTCGATGCGCTTGCCGCGCCACTCGCGGCCGAGCAGGCCCGTGACGTCGGGGTACGCGTAGAACGCGCCGAGCGGGTTCGGCACGGTGACGCCCTCGATCTTCGCGAGCTCCGACACGATGAGCTTGCGGCGGCGGTCGAAGGCGAGGCGGAACTCCTCCGCCTCGGTCTGCGGGCCGGTCAGAGCCGCGAGCGCCGCGCGCTGGGCGATGTTGTTGACGTTCGAGCTCAAGTGCGACTGCAGGTTCGCGGCGACCTTGATGGCGTCCGCGGGGCCGACCATCCAGCCGAGGCGCCAGCCGGTCATCGCGTAGGTCTTGGCGACGCCGTTGACGAGGATCGTCTGGGCTGCGGCATCCGGGACCGCCTCGACGATCGAGACGGCGCGGGTGCCCTCGTAGACGAGGTTCTGGTAGATCTCGTCGGAGATGATCCAGATGCCGTGCTCGACCGCCCACTCTCCGATGGCCTTGGTCTCTTCGGGCGAGTAGACCGAGCCGGTCGGGTTCGACGGAGACACGAAGACGAGCGCCGTCGTCCGGTCGGTGCGCGCGGCCTCGAGCTGCTCGACGGTGACCTTGTAGTCCTGGTCGGCGCCGGCGAACACCTCGACAGGGATGCCGTCGGCGAGCGCGATCGCCTCGGGATAGGTCGTCCAGTACGGGGCGGGCAGGAGCACCTCGTCGCCCGGGTTCACGACGGCCTGGAAGGCCTGGTACACGGCCTGCTTGCCGCCGTTGGTCACGACGACCTGAGACGGCGCCACCTCGAGGCCCGAGTCGCGGAGCGTCTTGGCGGCGATCGCCTCGCGCAGGACGGGGAGGCCGACGGCCGGCGTGTAGCGGTAGTTGGCGGGGTCGTGCAGCGCCTCGATGGCGGCGTCCACGATGAACTGCGGGGTGGCGAAATCGGGCTCTCCCGCCGCATAGCTGATGACGGGGCGGCCGGCGGCCTGGAGCGCCTTGGCCTTCGCGTCGACCTTGAGGGTCGCGGACTCGGCGATGGCGGACAGCTTGCGGGACAGAGGAGCGCGTTCGGTCACGCCTTCGAGCGTACCTGCGGGGCCGCCCGGCGCGCAGACGCGTGGACGGGCCGCCTGGACGGGCGCGGCACGCGCGGGCATCGCGGCGGCACACGTGGGAGCGGTACCCTGTGCTCGTGGACGGCATGATGTGGGGCGCGATCATCTCGTCGGTCGTGCTCGTCGCGGCCGGCGGACTCGTGTGGTGGCTCTGGGGCGGGTGCAGCCTCTCGCTGACCGGTGCCGTCGGCACGGTCGTCGGCGGCATCCTGTCGCTCGTGCCGCTGCTCGTGATGGCCGATCAGGATCTGGCGCTGCGCACGTCGTTCGCGCTGACCGTCCTCACGGTCGTCTGGCTCCTCGGCTGGGTGCTCGCCAGCGGCATCCGCGCGCAGCGACTCGCGCGCGAGAACGCGGCGGCGGCTCAAGCCGCGAGCGGTTCACGCAGCCCCGTCCCGCACGCCTGAGCGTCGCGCCGGCGCACATCCGGGCCGCGCCGCGCGCGGGGGCCGGCCGCACGCCCGAGCGCAGACCCGAGCCGCACCGTCCCGCGCGCCTGGGCGACCTCAGCCTGCACGCCTGCAGAAGAACCGGATGCCGCGTCCCGTGTCGGGACGCGGCATCCTGTCTCTTCGCGATCGATGCTCAGCCGAACTGGTTCATCGTGTTGTGCTGGCCCCCGGCCTTGAGGGCGGCGTCGCCGGCGAAATACTCCTTGTGGTTGTCGCCGATGTCGCTTCCGGCCATGTTCTGGTGCTTGACCGTGGCGATGCCCCCGCGGATCTCGCGGCGCTGGACGCCCTTGACGTAAGCGAGCATGCCCTCATCGCCGAAGTAGCCCTTCGCGAGGTCATCGGTCGACAGGGCAGCCGTGTGGTACGTCGGAAGCGTGATGAGGTGGTGGAAGATCCCGGCGCGAGCGGACCCGTCGCGCTGGAATGTGCGGATCTTCTCGTCGGCCAGCCGGGCCAGCTCGGTGTCGTCGTACTCGACGCTCATGAGGTCGCCGCGGTCGTACGCCGAGACATCCTCGCCCCGCTCGGCGAGCAGGTCGTAGGCCTGCTGGCGGAAGTTGAGGGTCCAGTTGAACGACGGGCTGTTGTTGTAGACGAGCTTGGCGTTCGGGATGACCTCGCGGATCGCGTCGACCATGCCGGCGATCTGCTCCACGTGGGGCTTCTCGGTCTCGATCCACAGCAGATCCGCGCCGTTGCGCAGCGACGTGATGCAGTCCAGCACGACGCGCTGCTCACCCGTCCCCGGACGGAACTGATACAGGTTGCTCGCGAGACGCTTGGGGCGCAGCATCCTGCCGTCGCGCTTGATCACGACGTCACCATTTCCGAGTTCGTCGCCTTCGACCTCCTCGACGTCGAGGAAGGAGTTGTACTGATCGCCGAGGTCGCCGCGCTGGTGGCTGACGGCGAGCTTCTGCGTGAGCCCGGCGCCGAGCGAGTCGGTGCGGGCCACGATGATGCCGTTCTCGATGCCGAGCTCGAGGAACGCGTAGCGGACCGCGTTGAGCTTCGCGATGAAGTCCTCGTGCGGAACCGTGACCTTGCCGTCCTGGTGGCCGCACTGCTTCTCGTCCGACACCTGGTTCTCGATCTGGATGGCGCACGCGCCCGCCTCGATCATCTTCTTGGCCAGGAGATAGGTCGCCTCGGGGTTGCCGAAGCCCGCGTCGATGTCGGCGATGATCGGCACGACGTGGGTCTCGTGGGTGTCGATCTGCGACTGGATGAACTCGACCGCGGTCTCGTCGCCCGCGGCGCGGGCCTCGTCCAGTTGCGTGAAGAGCAGGTCGAGCTCGCGCGCGTCGGCCTGGCGCAGGAACGTGTAGAGCTCCTCGATGAGGGCGGGCACCGACGTCTTCTCGTGCATCGACTGGTCGGGCAGGGGTCCGAACTCGGAACGGAGCGCGGCGACC
This sequence comes from Microbacterium sp. NPDC019599, assembly GCF_040632175.1. Taxonomy (NCBI): domain Bacteria; kingdom Bacillati; phylum Actinomycetota; class Actinomycetes; order Micrococcales; family Microbacteriaceae; genus Microbacterium; species Microbacterium sp. NPDC019599. Next base: position 448,616 of record NZ_JBEYBL010000002.1, on the reverse strand, counting down.
ATCCACCCCGACAGGTAGAGGTAGCGCTTGTTCGTGGTCTTCAGGTGCTTCTTGATCGAGATCAGCTTCTGCTGCCCGATGAAGCCGTGCCAGACGCCGAGCGACTGCGTGTACACCGACGAGTCGGCGTCGTACTCGTCCATGTCGCGGCGCATGATGTCGGCCGTGTACTGGGCGATCTGAAGTCCCGTGCGGAACCGGTTCTGCGCCCGCATGCGCGCGGCGGACTCGGGGTCGATGGCAGCCCAGCCGGAGCCCTGCTGCTCCTTGAGCGCCCGGATGGCTTCGATGTCGTCCTGGTATGCGGTCATGTCAATTCCTTCTTCGTCGTCTCGGGGTGATCAGTCGGCGTCGACCAGGTGCTTCGTGTACGCCGGCAGGGTGAGGAATGCCGGGAACTCCTGGCCGAGGGCGACCTCGCGGAAGATCTCCGCGGCGTCGTCGAAGCGGTCGCCGTCGCGACGTTCGACCTCGCCCAGCACCTGCGCGATGAGGCCCTCGACGTACTCGCGGGTGATCGGAGTGCCGTCGTCGGTGGTCTGGTCCTGGTGGATCCACTGCCACACCTGCGAGCGGGAGATCTCGGCGGTCGCGGCGTCCTCCATGAGGTTGTCGATCGCGACGGCGCCCAGGCCCCGCAGCCACGCCTCGAGGTAGCGGATGGCGACCGACACGTTGGCGTGCACTCCGGCGACGGTGATGGGGCGGCCGATGTGGACGTCGATGAGGTCGGCGGCCCTCACCTCGACGTCGTCGCGCTGACGATCGACCTGGTTCGGCCGGTCGCCGAGCACCGCGTCGAACTCCGCGCGGGCCACCGGGATGAGGTCGGGATGCGCGACCCACGTGCCGTCGAAGCCGTCGCCGGCCTCGCGCTTCTTGTCCGCGGCGACCTTCTCGAACGCGCGCTCGGTGACCTCCGGATCGCGGCGGTTGGGGATGAAGGCGCTCATCCCGCCGATCGCGAACGCGCCGCGCTTGTGGCACGTCTTGACGAGCAGCTCGGTGTAGGCGCGCATGAACGGCACGGTCATCGTGACCTCGCTGCGGTCGGGCAGCACGAAGCGCGCCCCGCGGCCGCGGTAGTTCTTGATGATCGAGAAGATGTAGTCCCAGCGGCCCGCGTTCAGGCCGGCGATGTGGTCCCGCAGCTCGAACAGGATCTCCTCCATCTCGAACGCCGCCGGCAGCGTCTCGATGAGCACCGTCGCGCGGATGGTGCCGTGCGGGATGCCGAGATACCGCTCGCTGAAGGTGAAGACGTCGTCCCACAGCTTCGCCTCTTCGCTCGACTCGAGCTTGGCGAGGTAGAAGTACGGTCCGCGGCCGTTCGCGATCAGGGCTTGCGCGTTGTGGAAGAAGTACAGGCCGAAGTCCACGAACGAGCCCGACGCCGCCATCGCCCGGCCGGCGCGGTCGGTGAAGCGGATGTGCTGCTCGGGCAGGTGCCACCCGCGGGGCCGCATCACGATCGTCGGCGTCTCGGTGGCGGTGATCTCGTACCGCTTGCCTTCGGGGCTCGTGAACTGCAGCTCCCCGCGGATCGCGTCGCGCAGGCTCAGCTGGCCCTCGACGACGTTGCGCCACGTCGGGCTCGTCGCGTCCTCCTGGTCGGCCAGCCACACCTTCGCACCCGAGTTCAGCGCGTTGATCGTCATCTTCGGGTCGGTCGGGCCCGTGATCTCGACGCGGCGGTCCTCCAGGCCCGGGCCCGCGCCCGCGACGCGCCACGACGCGTCCTCGCGGATGTGGCGGGTGTCGTCGCGGAACTGCGGGTCGTGGCCGTTTCCGATCTCGAAGCGGCGGCGCATGCGGTCGGCGAGGCGGTCATGGCGGCGGGCGCCGAAGCGGTCGTGCAGCTCCGCGAGGAACGCGAGAGCCTCCGGTGTCAGGATCTCGTCATAGCGGGCGCCGGGCCGCCCCGCGACCTCGATCGACGGCTCGTGGGTCTGGGTGGGGATGGGGCCCGTGCGCGTGCGCATCGGAGTGGCGGTTGCAGGTGTCATGTCCCTGTCTTCCTGTGAGCCCCCGGTCGTTGAGCGAGCTTGCGAGACGAAACGCCTGCGGCGGATCGAGCGCGTTTCGTCTCGCTCGTTCCTCGCTCGCTCAACGACCGGAGGGAGAGGTATGTGAGTGGGGGATGCCGCGACCCGGCGTGTGCGCCGGGTCGAGGCATCCCGTGATCCGCGTTCTGCGTGGATCGTCAGGAGGTCGTGAGACCACTTTCGAGTGAAGTTCGCGGTCAACCCCGCCGATTCGGGTGTGAAGTTTCGCCGAAGTTCTGCTTCTGTGAGAGACTCCGGCAATGACGCTGTCTGCGACCCACGATGCGATGACGGATGCCGCCGACGATGAAGAGGTGGATTCACTGACGATCGGCCGCCGCATCCGCCAGCTGCGCACCGCGCGCGGCATGACGCTGGACGAGCTCGCCGCGGCCGTCGAACGCGCGCCGAGCCAGCTGTCGATGATCGAGAACGGCCGGCGCGAGCCCAAGCTGACGCTTCTGCGCACGATCGCACGCGTCCTCGGCGTGAGCGTCGACGCACTGCTGGAGTCGGAGCCGCTGGACGAGCGGGCGACGCTCGAGATCGCGATCGAGCGGGCGATGAAGGGGCAGAACTTCCAGGCGCTGGGGATCGAGCCCTTCCGCGTCGGGAAATCGATCCCGGATGACGTCCTCAAGGCGATGCTCGCACTGCACGGTGAGATCGACCGGCTGCGCGACGAGCGCGCCGCGACGCCCGAAGAGGCGCGGCGCGCCAACGTCGCCCTCCGACGCCTCATGCGGACCCAGAGCAACTACTTCGCCGAGCTCGAGGAGCAGGCTCGGGCGATCCTGGATGCCGTCGACCACCCCAGTGGTCCGCTGACGCAGCGGACAGCATCCGACATCGCCGCTCATCTGGGGTTCACGCTGCACTACGTCCCGGATCTGCCGCAGACGACGCGGTCGGTCGCCGACATCAAGAACGGGCGGCTCTATCTGTCGAGCCGGCTGACGGCGAAGGGCGACCCGCGCACCGCGGTGCTGCAGGCGCTGTCGAGCCGCATCCTCGGGCACCGCGAGCCCACGAGCTACCCCGAGTTCCTGCGACAGCGCGTCGAGACCAACTACCTGACAGGGGCCCTGCTGATCCCCGAGGCGCACGCGGTGCCGTTCCTGCAGGACGCGAAGAAGGACAGGGCGATCTCGATCGAGGACCTCCGCGACGCGTACTCCGTGTCGTACGAGACGGCGGCGCACCGCTTCACCAATCTCGCGACGGTGCATCTGGGCATCCCGGTGCACTTCCTCAAGGTGCACGAGTCGGGCACCATCACGAAGGCGTACGAGAACGACGATGTGAACTTCCCGACCGACCGCCTCGGGTCGATCGAGGGCCAGCTGTGCTGCCGCAGGTGGACGAGCCGGGTCGTCTTCGACGTCGACGACAAGTTCAACCCGTACTACCAGTACACCGACACCGGCAACGGCACGTACTGGTGCACGGCCCGCGTCGAGTCGTCCAGCGAAGGCTCTCACTCGGTGAGCGTCGGGGTGCGGTTCGACGACACGAAGTGGTTCCTGGGGCGCGACACCCCGAACCGCGGCGTGTCCAAGCACTCCGTCGAGGTGTGCTGCCGCCGCGCGCCGGCCGACCTCGAGTCGGCGTGGCGCGATCACTCGTGGCCCAACGTCCGCACGCCCCGGACCCTGCTCGCGACGCTCCCCACGGGGGCGTTCCCGGGCGTCGACACGACCGACGTGTACGAGTTCCTCGAGGCGCACGCGCCCCGCTGACGGGCGGGCCGGTCGCGGCCGAGCCGGGCACGAACTCCGCAAGACCGGTCGCACCCGACCCCGACACGCCGCGACGCGGGGCTGCACGGCCGCGATCTTGAGGAGTTCGTGCCTGGCGAGCGCTGCGCGCCGCCGGAGCCGTCAGCCGCCCCGCGACACCTGGAGCGCCGCCCAGAGGTCCGCGCGGGCGGCGAACGAGGCGAGGTCGGTGCCCAGCAGCCGCTGGGCGAGCCCGATGCGGGCCCGCACCGTGTGCCGGTGCACGCCCAGGGCCGTGGCCGCGGCGTCGATGCGGGCATCCTGCTCGAGCCACATCCGCACCGTCTCGACGAGCGCCGTGCCCTCGCGCTCGTCGTGCTCGCGCAGGGGCGCCAGTCGCGCCGCGGCGAGCGAGCGCGCCGCCTCCGAGTCGAGCGCTGAAAGGACACCGGATGCCGCGATCTCGCGGAAGCGCGTGATCGGCGCAGCACCCCGGCGCAGAGCCGTGACCGCCTGCGCGTGCGCGTCGCCGAACTCCGCGTAGGGCACCGGCTCGGAGAGCCCGATACGGGACTGGAAGCGCTCCACCAGCTCCGTGAAGATCTCCTCGTCGCGGCTCACGACGACCATCGAATCCTCCGCGCGCCCATGGAACACCGCGCCCCGCGTCTCGGAGGCGCGCAGGGCGAGCCACTCCGCGACGGCGTCTGAACGTGCGGTCGCGGCATCCGTCACCCCCACGAGGACCGGCGCGGAGGGAAAGCCGCCCCACAGGTCCCTCGAGATGCGGCGGGCGAGGACCGGATCGCCGGCCAGCAGCGAGTGAACGAGCCCGGCCCGCAGGACGGAGTGCGCGCGCGCGAGGCTCTGCTGCTGCTCGAGCGCGAGGCCGGCCATCGCGACGACGGAGGTCACGACGCCGCGCCCCTCCTGGTCCAGCTCACCGGCGGCGATCGCGATGACCCCGCGGAGGTGACCGCCGCGGCCGAGGGTCTGCATCGTGAAGGGGGAGTCGCCGATGCGCAGCGACGATCCCGCCCGCGCGCCGCGACGGAGCACGGCGCCGACCTCGTCCGCGAGCTCTTCGAGCATGGGCTCCTCGAGGGCTCCCGCCGGATGCTCGCGGCTGAGGACGCCCGCTGCGTCGAAGAGCCCGACCCAGGTGTCCAGCTGGCGCGACAGCTCGGCGAGGGTCGCCCCGAGGCCGTCCGGGCGCAGCGCCGCGAGGGCGATCGCGCGCTGGGCCGCGAGCGCCCAGCTGCGCCGCGCGTACGCCTGCGCCGCGATCGTCTCGGCGTTGGCGCGAGCGACGGCGATGAACGGCGTGCGGTACGGCACCTCGAAGAGCGGCATCCGCTCGTTCCGGCACGCTTCGGCCAGCGCAGGCGGGATGCCGTCCCGCACGACTTCCGTGCCGAACCCGAGTCCCACGACTCCGCGCGCGACGAGGCGGTGGACGTACGCCGCGATCTCCGCGGATTCGTCCTCGACGTCGAGGAACTGCGTGCCCGTCGTCAGCAGAGCGAGCCCTTCCGAGAGGAAGGGCGTGGGGTCGGCGAGATCCGTGCTGTGCACCCAGCGCACGGGCTGGTCGAGCGCGCCCGCCTCGAGCTCGGCTTCGTCCCCCTCCAGGCGGAGGTGCAGCTCGCGCCGGCGCAGGAGGGCGCGCAGCGTCGGAGCCTCGGATGCGGCATCCATGGGACCTCCCGAGGGCGACGGCTGTACCGGGCGTACAGGCGGCGGATCAGAATGTACACCGCGGAGAGTGCGAGCGCCGCATCCCGATCCATACGCTCCTCAGCATGACCGCCATCGATACCGTCACCGCAACGCCGCTGGGCGGCCCGTCGCTGCCTCAGGAGCGTCGTCTCGTCACGTCCATTCCGGGACCTCGATCGCAGCAGCTCCTCGAGCGCAAGGCGGCCGCGGTCGCAGCCGGTGTCGGACACACGGCGCCCATCGAGGCCGTCGCCGCCGGCGGGGGAGTCGTCGTCGACGCCGACGGCAACTCGCTCATCGACCTCGGCTCGGGCATCGCCGTCACATCGCTCGGCAACGCCCACCCTCGCGTCGTCGAAGCGGTCCGGGCCCAGGCCGCGCAGTTCACGCACACGTGCTTCATGGTCTCGCCGTACGAGTCGTATGTCGCGGTCGCCGAGGCGCTCAACCGGGTGACCCCGGGTGACCACGTCAAGAAGAGCGCCCTGTTCAACTCGGGCGCCGAGGCCGTCGAGAACGCGGTGAAGATCGCCCGCAAGTTCACGAAGAAGCAGGCGGTCGTCGCCTTCGACCACGGCTACCACGGCCGCACGAACCTCACGATGGCCCTCACTGCCAAGTCGATGCCGTACAAGAGCGGCTTCGGCCCGTTCGCGTCGGAGATCTACCGCGCGCCCCTGTCGTACCCGTACCGCGACGGCCTGACCGGACCCGAGGCGGCGAAGAAGGCCATCTCGATCATCGAGAAGCAGGTCGGCGCCGACAACCTCGCCGCCGTCATCATCGAGCCCATCCAGGGCGAAGGCGGCTTCATCGTCCCGGCCGACGGCTTCCTCAATGCTGTCGTCGACTGGTGCCGCGCCAACGGCGTCGTCTTCATCGCCGACGAGATCCAGACCGGCTTCGCCCGCACGGGCGCCATGTTCGCGTCCGAGCGCTTCGGCATCGTCCCCGACCTCATCACGACCGCGAAGGGCATCGCCGCGGGTCTTCCGCTCGCCGCCGTCACGGGTCGCGCCGAGATCATGGATGCCGCCCACGCCGGCGGTCTCGGCGGCACCTACGGCGGCAACCCGATCGCGTGCGCCGCGGCCCTCGCCGCGATCGACGCGTACGAGACCGAGGGCCTCGTCGAGCGCGCGAACGAGATCGGCGCCATCCTCACGTCGCGCCTGACCGAGATCCAGTCCGCCGACCCGCGGATCGGAGACGTGCGCGGCCACGGCGCCATGATCGCCGCCGAGTTCGTCGACCCGGAGACGGGCGAGCCCGACGCGGCGCTGACCGGCGCCGTCGCGAAGGCCTGCATCGCGCAGGGCGTCATCGTCCTGACGTGCGGCACGTACGGGAACGTGATCCGTTTCCTGCCGCCGCTCACGATTCCGGACGCACTGCTCCACGAGGGCATCGACGTCGTCGCGGCCGCGCTGGCCGCAGCCTGACCTCGCAGTCGACGGGCCCGGTGGGGGGATACCGGGCCCGTCGTCCGTGAGAGCAATCCCCATCTCGAGCAAAGGAGCAGAAATGTCGGAGCTGACGCGGGACGTCGTCATCATCGGCGCGGGTGCCGCGGGCCTCACGGCCGCGAACGAGCTGAAGAAGGCGGGCCTGTCGGTCGCGGTCCTCGAGGCGCGTGATCGCGTGGGAGGGCGCCTGTGGACCGACGTCATCGACGGCGCGATGCTCGAGATCGGCGGTCAGTGGGTCTCACCGGATCAGGACGCCCTCATCGAGACGATCGACGAGCTGGGGCTGGAGACCTTCGACCGCTACCGTGAGGGCGACTCGGTCTACGTCGGCCCCGACGGCACGCTGACGCGCTTCACCGGCGACGTCTTCCCGGTCGCTCCCGAGACGGAGCGCATCATCGCGGAGGTCACGGAAGAGCTCGACGCGATGGTCGCCGAGATCGACCCCGACCGCCCGTGGGCGCATCCCAAGGCGGCCGAGTGGGACTCGATCTCGTGGGAGGCGTGGCTGCGCACCAAGACCGATGACGACGAAGCGGTCCGCAACCTCGCGTTCCCGACCGGCTCCGCGATGCTCACCAAGCCCGTCCACGCCTTCTCGCTCCTGCAGTCGCTGCTCATGGCAGCCTCGGCCGGCAGCTACTCGCACCTCGTCGACGCCGACTTCATCCTCGACAAGCGCGTCGTCGGCGGCCTGCAGCAGGTTCCGCTCCTGCTCGCCGAGCGCCTCGGCGACGACGTCTTCCTCGGGTCGCCCGTCCGCACCCTGGAATGGTCGGATACGGGGGTCACAGCGACCACGGACACCCAGACGGTCCGCGCCCGGTACGCGATCCTCGCGCACGCGCCGGTCCTCTACAGCCGCATCCAGTTCGTCCCCGCACTGCCGCGCCGACAGCATCAGCTGCATCAACATCTGTCGATGGGCTTCGTCATCAAGGTCCACGCCGTCTACGGCCGCCCGTTCTGGCGCGAGCAGGGGCTGTCGGGCACCGCGTTCAGCCCCTACGAGCTGTCGCACGAGGCCTACGACAACACCAACCACGGCGACGAGCGCGGCACGCTCGTCGGCTTCGTGTCCGACCGCAACGCCGACGACGTCTTCACCCTGTCGGCTGAGGAGCGCAAGGAGCGGATCCTCGAGTCGCTCTCGCACTACTACGGTCCGGAGGCCAAGAACCCCGTCGTCTACTACGAGAGCGACTGGGGCAGCGAGGAGTGGACGCGCGGCGCCTACGCCGCGAGCTTCGACCTCGGCGGTCTCCACCGCTATGGCGCCGACCTGCGCACGCCTGTCGGCCCCATCCACTTCGCCTGCAGCGACATGGCCGGCGCCGGCTACCAGCACGTCGACGGCGCCATCCGCATGGGCCGCTTCGTCGCCGCGAACATCCTCGAGGAGGCCCGCGCATGAGCGCCCCCATCGTCGTCGGCTACACCGCCACCGAGGCGGGCGAGGACGCCGTCGCCCTCGGGGCGCGGCTGGCCGCGGCATCCGGATCCGAGCTGTGCATCGTCGTCGTGCTGCCCGCCGACACGCGCAGCGTCATCACTCCGCCCGACGCGAGCTACGACCACTACCTCGAGCAGCAGGCCGCCGAGTGGCTCGCGCGGGCCGCCGCGCAGGCCGGTGACATCGTGCCGGTGCGCACCCTGATCCGCTACGGCGACTCGTTCGCCGAGGGCCTGGGCGACGCGGTCGCCGAGGTCGGCGCGTCGCACCTCGTCGTGGGCGCGGCCAACGGCGGCCTGCGCGGCCGCCACCGTCTCGGCACGGTCGCGAGCGAGCTGCTCCACTCCGCCGAGGTGCCTGTCGTGCTGGCCCCCGAGGGGTCGCGCCGCATCGATCCGAGCGCCGGCATCTCGCGCATCACCGCGGCGATCGGCACCCGGCCCGGCACCGAGGCGCTCCTCCACGCGAGCACGGCGCTCGCCGCCGCGACCGGCGCCGAGCTGCGTCTGCTCTCGCTCGTCTCGGTCGACCTCCCCGCGAGCGTCGACACGGGCGTCATCCGCATCGCGGGCGCGGCCCATGCCGAGGATGTGCTCTCGAAGGCCCTCGCCGAGCTGCCCGACGGCGTCGAGGCCGACGTCGTCGTGGCCCGCGGCGACAGCATCGAGGACGCGGTCTCGCAGCTCAGCTGGGAGCCGGGCGAGCTCGCGATCGTCGGATCGAGCCGCCTCGCGCAGCCGCGTCGGCTCTTCCTCGGCTCGACGGCGGCGAAGATCCTCCACGAGCTCCCCGTTCCCATGGTGGTCGTCCCGAAGACCGCCAAGACCCAGGAAGGAGAGCAGCGATGACTGCTCCCGAAGGCGCGGCAACGCCGCTTGCGCCGACCTCCGGCGAAGACGCCGGCGGCATCTCCAAGAAGGGCCTGAGCGCCGGAACGGTCGGCCTCATCGGCGCGATCGTCATCGGCATCTCCTGCATCGCGCCCGCGTACACCCTGACAGCCGCCCTCGGACCCACGGTCTCGGCCGTGGGCCTCCAGGTGCCCGCGGTCATCCTCGTCGGCTTCATCCCGATGCTGCTCGTCGCCTTCGGCTACCGCGAGCTCAACCGCTCGATGCCCGATGCCGGCACGTCCTTCACATGGGCCGCGCGGGCCTTCGGGCCCTGGATCGGCTGGATGGCCGGCTGGGGGCTCATCGCCGCGACGATCCTGGTCCTGTCGAACCTCGCCGGCATCGCGGTCGAGTTCCTCTTCCTCCTGATCGCGCAGATCACGGGTCAGGAGCAGATCGCCGAGCTCGCCTTCAATCCGTTCATCAATGTCGCGGTGTGTCTGCTCTTCGTGCTCGGCGCGACGTACGTGTCGTACCGCGACATGCAGACGACGCAGAAGCTGCAGTACTTCCTCGTCGGCTTCCAGGTGCTCGTGCTCGTCGTCTTCGCGGGTGCCGCGATCGTCCAGACGCTGGGCGGCAACGCCTTCGACGCGACGGCGTTCAGCTGGCAATGGTTCAACCCGTTCGCGGTCGAGTCGTTCAGCGCGCTCGTCGCGGGGCTCTCGCTGTCGATCTTCATCTTCTGGGGCTGGGACGTCACGCTCACCATGAACGAGGAGACCAAGGACCCCGACAAGACGCCGGGCCGCGCGGCGACCCTGACGGTGCTCATCATCGTCTCGCTCTACCTGCTGCTCTCGGTCGCGCTCATCATGTTCGCGGGCGTCGGCACAGGGGAGTACGGCCTGGGCAACGAGGACATCCAGAGCAACGTCTTCTTCGCCCTCTCCGGCCAGGTGCTCGGCCCGCTCGCGTTCCTCGTGTCGCTCGCCGTGCTGACGAGCTCGGCGTCGTCGCTGCAGTCGACGTTCGTGTCGCCCGCGCGCACGCTCCTGTCGATGGGCCACTACGGCGCGCTGCCGCCGAAGTTCGCGTCGGTGAGCCCGCGGTTCTTCACGCCGGGGTACGCGACGATCGTCTCGGCCGTCGTCGCGGCGGGCTTCTACGCCGTCATGCGGTTCGTGAGCGAGAACGTCCTGTGGGACACGATCCTCTCGCTCGGCATGATGATCTGCTTCTACTACGGCCTCACGGCGTTCGCGTGCGTGTGGTACTTCCGCAAGCAGTGGTTCGACTCCGTGCGGGACTTCTTCTTCAAGCTCCTGTTCCCGCTCGTGGGCGGCGTCATCCTGGCCGTCCTGTTCGTCCAGACGCTCGTGGACTCGATGGACCCCGCCTACGGCAGCGGATCTAACATCGGCGGCCTGGGCCTCGTGTTCATCCTCGGCATCGGAGTCGTCCTGCTCGGCGTCGTGATCATGATCTGGCAGGCGATCAAGCGTCCGGCCTTCTTCCGCGGGCAGACGCTCTCGCTCGACGCTCCGCCCAGCGCCCGCACTGCACGACTGAACGCCTCGAACTGAAAACGATCGGAGAAACCCCCACATGAGCGAATACACCGTCGTCAATCCGGCCACGGGCGAGACCCTCGCGACCTACCCGACGATCACCGACGAGGCGCTGGAGGGCGCCATCGCGTCGGCGGATGCCGCCTACCGCACGTGGCGCAACGTGCCGGTCGCCGAGCGCGCCGCGCGCGTGCGTCGCGCGGCCGAGCTGCACCGCGAGCGTCGCGACGAGCTCGCGGCTCTCATCGTGCGCGAGATGGGCAAGCCGCTGGCCGCCGCGCTCGCCGAGGTCGACTTCGCGGCCGACATCACCGAGTACTACGCCGACCACGCTGACAAGGTCACGGGCGACCAGCCGCTGGACATCGAGGGCGACGGGACGGCCGTCATCCGCCGCTCGCCGCTCGGCGTGCTCCTCGGGATCATGCCGTGGAACTTCCCGTACTACCAGGTCGCCCGCTTCGCGGCGCCGAACATCGTCGTCGGCAACACGATCCTCCTCAAGCACGCTCCGCAGTGCCCCGAGTCGGCCGCGGCGATCGAGGCCGTCTACCGGGACGCGGGACTCGGCGACGGCGTCTACACGAACATCTACGCGACGAACGACCAGGCAGCCGTCGTCATCGCCGACCGCCGCGTGCAGGGCGTCTCGGTCACGGGGTCCGAGCGCGCGGGCGCCGCCGTCGCAGAGATCGCGGGCCGCAACCTCAAGAAGGTCGCGCTCGAGCTCGGCGGCTCCGACCCGTTCATCCTGCTGTCGACCGACGACCTCGACGCGACGGTCCAGTCGGCCGTCGACGCGCGCCTGGACAACACGGGCCAGTCGTGCAACGCCGCCAAGCGGTTCATCGTCGTGGACGGCCTCTACGAGCAGTTCCTCGAGAAGTTCACCGCGGCCATGACGGCGGCGAAGGTCGGCGACCCCACCGAGGAGGACACGGTCCTGGGGCCGCTGTCGTCGCTCACGGCGGCCGAGCGGCTCGCGGAGCAGGTCGACAAGGCCGTCTCGCAGGGAGCGACGCTCGTCGCCGGCGGAACGCGCGACGGCGCGTTCTACGCGCCCACCGTGCTCACGGGCGTCACGAGAGACATGGACGCCTACCGCGAGGAGTTCTTCGGGCCCGTCGGCGTCGTGTATCGCGTGGCGGACGAGGACGAGGCGGTGACGCTCGCGAACGACACGAGCTTCGGTCTCGGGTCGTATGTCTTCACGACCGACGAGGAGCAGGCCGCCCGCATCGCCGACAAGATCGACGCGGGAATGGTCTACGTCAACCTCGTGCTCGCCGACGGCCCCGAGCTGCCCTTCGGCGGCGTCAAGCGCTCCGGCACGTCGCGTGAGCTCGGTCTCCTCGGCGCCGACGAGTTCGTCAACAAGAAACTCATCCGCATCGGCTGATCGCGCCGTCGCGGCGGACGCCTCGATCCCGAGGGAGCGACGGGTCAGCCGCGACGCGCGCGGGTCGCGGGGCGCCGACATCGCGCGTACGACCGGCGTGACAGCATCCGCTCGGTCATTCGGGCGATCTCGACGGCCGCTCGGCCCGACGAGTCTGTCGCGCGCGCTCGCGACGCGTAAGGATGGAGTCGTGAACGACGACACGCAGACGACGAATCCACTGAAGGTGCTCAGCGACGACGAGTGCTGGTCGCTCCTGGCCGGCGACGAGCTGGGGCGCCTCGTGACGCACGTGGGGGACGTGCTCGACATCTTCCCCGTGAACTACGTCGTCGACCGCGGGACGATCGTCTTCCGCACCGCCGAGGGCAGCAAGCTGTTCGAGCTGACGGTCAACGACGAGGTCCTCTTCGAGGTGGACGAGCACACGGACGAGGATGCCTGGAGCGTCGTCGTCCGCGGGCACGCGCGCCGACTGGCGACGTCGGAGGAGGTAGCCGCGGCCGATCGCCTGCCGCTGCAGCCGTGGCTGCCCACCCTGAAATACAACTTCGTGCGCATCGAGCCCACGGCCGTCAGCGGAAGGGCGTTCCGCCGCGGCGCCGAGCCCGAGCGCTACGGCGTCGCCGACTACTGACATGCCCGGGACGTGCGTCGGTTCGCGGGCCGTGAAGGCATGCCGTACACTCGTTGATGCAGTTGAAGTCTGCAATCCTCTGCTGTGCCCGAGTCCCGGGCAAAGCCCCTGAAAGACAGGACACGGCGGAGAAGTGCGGACATCCCGAGGCCTCCGGGTCTCTAGGGCGGTAGCTCAATTGGCAGAGCAGCGGTCTCCAAAACCGCAGGTTGCAGGTTCGATTCCTGTCCGCCCTGCGCGTCAGCGGAAGCTGGCACACGGAAGGTAATCAGGTGGGTTCGATGGTTCAAGACGAGCCGAAGGGCGAAGTCGTCGCCGCGAAGAGCGAGGCGACCGCACCCCGCGAGAAGAAGCCCGGCTTCTTCGCGCGCATTGCGCTCTTCATCCGCCAGGTCTTCGCGGAGCTCCGGAAGGTCGTCACGCCGACGCGCCAGGAGCTCGTGAAGTTCACGGCAGTCGTGCTCGGCTTCGTCGTCGTCATGATGGCGCTCGTGTACGGCCTCGATCTGCTGTTCGTCTGGCTGACGACCATCGTCTTCGGCGTGCCGGCGGGCGCGTAGCTCCCACCTGTGGAGCGACGCGGGTGCCGACAGCGATCGGCCCCACGAAACGGAAGAGAACGAAGTGTCTGAAAGATATGTCGACGACGCCGATTGGGCGACGGCCGCCGAGCAGTCCTCGGAGGACGACGAAGCGCAGGAGGGCAACGTGCTTGCCGCCGAGGAGCGCTCGGTCGAAGCAGCCGAGCACCTGGCCCTGCACGTGGTCGACGAGTCCGATGACGAAGGCCTCGCCGACCTGGACGACATCGACATCGACGACCCCGAGGCGGACGCCATCGTGAACGACGCACTGAACCTGGACGAAGCGGCCGAGACCGAGGCCGCGGCCGAGGTCCTCAACGACTCCATCGCGGAGGAGGCCGCCGAGCGCGTCGCCGCCGCGGCCGACGACGTCGACCCGTACGACGGCCCCGACGTGAACGGCGACCCCGACGCCCCCGTCTTCGACGACGAGTTCATCGGCGACGACGAGGACGAGGACCCGTACGAGGTCTTCCGCACCGAGCTGCGGTCGCTGCCGGGCAAGTGGTACGTCATCCACTCCTACGCCGGCTTCGAGCGCAAGGTGAAGGCCAACATCGAGCAGCGCAAGTCGACGCTCGAGGTCGAAGAGGAGATCTACCAGATCGAGGTCCCGATGGAGGACGTCGTCGAGATCAAGAACGGGCAGCGCAAGATGGTCACGCGCGTCCGGATCCCCGGCTACGTGCTCGTCCGCATGGAGCTCAACGAGGACACCTGGTCCGTCGTCCGCCACACTCCCGGTGTCACCGGCTTCGTGGGCAACGCGCACAACCCGACGCCCCTCCGCTTCGAGGAGGCCTTCAACATGCTGAAGAGCCTCGTCGAGATCAAGGAGACCGCCCCGGCCAAGGCCGGCGCCGCCAAGAAGGGCGCCGCCGCGGCTGCGCGGGTCATCCCCGCCGAGGTCGACTTCGAGGTCGGCGAGACGATCACGATCAAGGAGGGCTCGTTCGCGGGTCTTCCCGGCACGATCAGCGAGATCAAGCCCGAAAGCGGCAAGCTCACGGTCCTCGTCTCGCTCTTCGAGCGCGAGACCCCCGTCGAGCTCAGCTTCGATCAGGTCACGAAGCTCTGAACCACTGAACATCGGGAGGAGCGGATGCTGTCAGCATCCGCTCCTCTCTTTTCACCGGGTGACCGGCGCCTTCCGTTCGAGGCTGGGCGCAGCATCCGGTAGACTTATGCGGTTGCGTGCGTGTCACGCGACGATCCACCACCACTTCCGGGGCGAGCCCGGCCGTGGAAGCGCGCCCCTACAGGGCGCTCGAAAGGAAGAGGAACATGGCACCGAAGAAGAAGGTGACCGGCCTGATCAAGCTCCAGATCAACGCCGGCGCCGCCAACCCGGCCCCGCCGATCGGCCCCGCGCTCGGTCAGCACGGCGTCAACATCATGGAGTTCTGCAAGGCGTACAACGCCGCGACCGAGTCGCAGCGCGGCAACGTCATCCCCGTGGAGATCACCGTCTACGAGGACCGCAGCTTCACGTTCATCCTGAAGACCCCGCCGGCCGCTGAGCTCATCAAGAAGGCTGCGGGCGTCCAGAAGGGCTCGAAGACGCCTCACACGGTCAAGGTCGCGAAGCTCTCGAAGGAGCAGGTCCGCCAGATCGCCGAGACGAAGATGCCCGACCTGAACGCGAACGACATCGAGGCCGCCTCGCTGATCATCGCCGGCACCGCCCGTTCCATGGGCATCACGGTCGAGGACTGAGGGGGATAACCACAATGGCTACGAAGTCCAAGGCCTACCAGGCCGCCGCCGCCAAGATCGCGGCTGACAAGTTCTACACGCCCACCGAGGCCGTCGCCCTGGCGAAGGAGACCGGATCGGCGAAGTTCGACTCGACCGTCGAGGTCGCGCTCAAGCTCTCGGTCGACCCTCGCAAGGCCGACCAGATGGTGCGCGGCACCGTCATCCTCCCGCACGGCACGGGCAAGACCGCCCGCGTCATCGTCTTCGCGACGGGCCCGGCCGCCGAGGCCGCCATCGCCGCAGGCGCTGACGAGGTCGGCGGCGCCGAGCTCATCGAGAAGGTCGCCGGCGGCTGGACCGCGTTCGACGCGGCCGTCGCGACGCCCGAACTCATGGGCCAGGTCGGCCGTCTCGGCAAGGTGCTCGGCCCCCGCGGCCTCATGCCCAACCCGAAGACCGGCACCGTGACGCCCAACCCGGCCAAGGCCGTCGAGGAGATCAAGGGCGGCAAGATCGAGTTCCGCGTCGACAAGCACGCCAACGTGCACTTCGTCGTCGGCAAGGCCTCGTTCTCGGCTGACCAGCTCAACGAGAACCTGCACGCCGCGCTCGAGGAGATCGTCCGCCTCAAGCCGTCGAGCTCGAAGGGCCGCTATATCCAGAAGGGCGCCGTGTCGACCACGTTCGGCCCCGGCATCCCGCTGGACGTCAACGCTCTCTGATCCACGGATCTTCGAAGGGGCTCCGCCGCAAGGCGGGGCCCCTTCTGCGTTCCGGCGTCGCGCGCCGTGCGGACAACGTCGCCGTGTCGCGTGCACAACGTCGCCGATCGGAGGCGTCTGCACGGTTCCGGATGCCGACGCGCGGCGTGTCGAGTCGATTCAGCGACGTTGTGCTCAAGCCGTCACACAAGAGCCCGCGACGACGGGCGCGAGTAGCGTCGTGGGCGTGACAGAGCGACTGCAGGACGTGTTCGGGATCGACGAGCCGATCGTGCTCGGACCGTTCGGCGGGCTCTCGTCCGTCGAGCTGACGACATCGGTGAGCGAGCTCGGCGGCCTCGGGTCGTACGGGCTGTACGGCTACACGCGGGAGCGCATCCACGACACGATCGCGCAGCTGCGTGCCGCGACCGACAAGCCGTTCGCGGTGAACCTCTGGCTCCCGACGGGCGACGAGGTGATTCCCTCGGATGTCGATCTCGAGCCGTCGCTCGCGGCGCTCTCGCCGCTGTTCGAGGCTGCGGGCGTCGCGGCGCCCACTCCACTTGCCGCATTCCTGCCGTTCATCCAGGATCAGCTCGACGCCGTGCTCGAGGCGGCGCCCGCCGTGCTCAGCGTCGTCTTCGGCGTGCCGGATGCCGCGCTCGTCGACGCGGCGCGGGGGCGCGGCATCCGGATCATCGGTACCGCGACGACCGTCGCCGAGGCGCGCGCTCTCGACAAGGCCGAAGTCGACGCGATCGTCGCGACGGGCGCCGAGGCCGCGGGGCATCGTGTGTCGTGGCTGCGCCCCGCGGAGGACTCGCTCGTCGGCACCTTCGCCCTCGTGCCCCAGGTCGTCGACGCCGTGGGCGTGCCCGTCATCGCGGCGGGCGGGATCGCGGACCGCCGCGGTGTCGCAGCCGCCTTCGCGCTCGGCGCGTCCGGCGTGCAGGTGGGGACGGCGTTCCTGCGCACGCGTCAGTCCGCCGCGACCGACGCGCATCGCGCGGCGATCGCGCGCGCCAGTGACACCGACACCGTCCTCACGCGGGCCATGAGCGGGAGGCTGGCGCGCGGCATCCCGAACCGCACGATGCGCACGATCGAGACGGCGGGGATCATCGCGCCGTTCCCCGCGCAGAACTGGCTCACCGGCGTCTTCCGGGCAGCGGCCGCAAGAAGTGGCGACGGCGACCTGCTGTCGCTGTGGGCGGGGCAGGCGTCGGCGCTCGCTGTCCGGGACGACGCCGCCGAGGTCTTCGCGGAGCTTGCGGCGGGCGTTCCCCGCTGACCGCGATGCCAGAAGTTGTGGCATCTCGACGGCGGGATGCGCGATCTTCTGGCGTCTCGCCGCGGAGCTCGCGGCGGGCGTTCCCCGCTGAGCCCGATGCCAGAAGTTGTGGCATCTCGACGGCGGGAAGCCCGATCTTCTGGCGTCTCGCCGCGGACGCACGCCCGGCACGAGCCGCGCTCGACCGGTCAGGCGCTGCCGCGGACCTGGAAGCCGCGCTCGCCGGTGGGCTCGGCATCCGAGACCGACGCGTTGGCGACGACCGACCCGGGAGGTCCCTGGGCCATCCAGGCGAGGACCTCGTCGACCTGCTCGTCCGTGCCCTCGACCTCGGCCTCGACCGTCCCGTCGCGGCGGTTGCGCACCCAGCCCGCGACCCCCGCCTCCATCGCGACGATCCGCATCGTGTAGCGGTAGCCGACGCCCTGGACGTCACCCGAGACGACGACGTGCACGCGCTTCATGCCTCTATCGTGCCGCTTCGCGCTGTCACCCGGCACATGGGGAGTGCCAGGATGCCTCCATGGGAACCGTCGACGACTACCTGAACGAGCTCGACCCCGCCGATCGCGGGGTCGTCGCGCGCGTCTACGAGATCGCGCGCGAGGAGGCTCCGGATGCCGAGCAGGGCACGGGATACGGCATGCCGGCCCTCGTCTACCGTGGGAAGCCCCTCGTGTCGGTGAAGCGGACGCAGAAGCACATCGGCATCTATCCGTTCAGTCCGGATGCTGTCTCAGCCGTCGCGGACGCGGTCCGGGCCGTGCCGAACACGGGGCTCGACAAGGGGACGATCCGGTTCCAGCCGACCGATCCCCTGCCCGACGATCTCGTGCGGGCCCTCATCCTCGCCCGGAAGCAGCAGATCGAGGGCTGAGTCGCCACGCAGCGCGCCGAACTCCCGCAGGTTGTCACGAACTCCTCGTCGGGGCCGCGAAAACACGCGGGCCTCAGCGATCGCGCGGACCAGGCTGCGCGAGTCCGGCGCGGCCGGCGCTCAGGCCGAGACGACGAGCGAGATCCCCAGGCCGATCATGACGACCGCGATCACGGCGTCGAGGACGCGCCACGCGCGCGGCGTCGAGAGCCAGCGGCTGAGGAAGCGCGCGCCGAACGCGAGACCGAAGAACCACAGGACGCTCGCCGTCATCGCCCCCGCCGCGAACAGCCAGCGCGCGTCGCCGTGCGTGTTCGCCACGGTGCCGAGGAGGAAGACGGTGTCGAGGTACACGTGCGGGTTGAGCCACGTGAGGGCCAGGCACGTCGCGATGACCGGGAGCGGGCGCGACCGGCCCGTGGGAGTCGTCGCGGTGCGGACGTCCTCGCGGACGAGGGATGCCGAGACGGCGGGCTCGGGCACTCCGTCGTCCGTCGGATCCGCTGCATGCCCCGACGTGCTCACCCCGCGCACGTCGGGCTCCTCGATGCCGTCGAGGGTCTCTCCCGACGGACGCCAGGCGCGCTTGGCGGCGAGCAGCCCGTACGCGACGAGGAACGCGGCGCCCGCCCAGCGCACGGCGTCGATGAGCCACGGAACCGCCTGAAGGACGAAGCCCACGCCTGAGACGCCCAGAACGATGAGCGCGGCATCCGACAGCGCGCAGATGGCCGCCACGACGAAGACATGCTCTCGGCGGAGCCCCTGCCGGAGCACGAAGAGGTTCTGCGCGCCGATCGCGACGATGAGCGAGAGACCCAGGCCGAGACCGGCGAGCACAGGGGAGATCACCCTTCGACGGTAGGCAGCGGCCTCAGTGAAGTCCAGCTCATCATTCTTCAGCTGCATTAGCCTGACTTACGTGAAGATCCCGTTCGAACTCGCCGAGACGCTCTCCGTCGTGATCGACGAGGGATCCCTGGATGCCGCAGCCCGCCGTCTACACGTCACCCCGTCCGCCGTCAGCCAGCGCATCAAAGCGCTCGAGGAGCAGCTCGGGCGCGTGCTCCTCGTGCGGTCCAAGCCGGTCCGCGCGACCGACTCGGGAGCATCGGTCGTGCGGCTCGCGCGGCAGGTCGCGCTGCTCGAGCACGACGCCCTCGCCGCACTCGGCGAGGGCGACGACGAGCACCCGCTCGTCTCGGTCC
Organism: Microbacterium sp. NPDC019599; assembly: GCF_040632175.1. Lineage (NCBI taxonomy): Bacteria > Bacillati > Actinomycetota > Actinomycetes > Micrococcales > Microbacteriaceae > Microbacterium > Microbacterium sp. NPDC019599. The sequence continues at coordinate 429,410 of NZ_JBEYBL010000002.1, read as the reverse complement.
CGCTCGCCGTCAACGCGGATTCGCTCGCGACGTGGTTCCTCGAGCCGCTGGCGCGGCTGGGGGAGCGGCATCCCATCGTCTTCGAGCTGCATCGCGACGATCAGGACTTCACCGCGAGACTGCTGGAGGCGGGCACGGTCATGGGTGCCGTCACGTCTCGCGCCGCCCCGGTCGCGGGGTGCCGCGTGAGCCCGCTCGGCATGATGCGGTATGAGGCCGTCGCGACGCCGGGCTACGTGGCCCGGTGGCTCCCGGACGGGCCGACGGCCGGGGCGCTCGCGGCGGCGCCGCTCGTGGACTTCGATCGGCGCGACGACCTGCAGTCGCAGTGGCTCGCGGCGAGCGGGATCGACCCCGTGGCGCCGCCGCGCAGCTACGTGCCCGCATCGAACGACTTCGCGACGGCCATCAAGCTCGGGCTCGGCTGGGGGCTGCTGCCCGGATTCCAGTCGGAGGAGGAGCTCGCCGACGGGCGGCTCGTGCGCCTCGGCGGAGCTCCCGTCGACGTGCCGCTGTACTGGCAGCAGTGGAATCTTCGCTCGCCTCTCCTCGAGGCGATCGCGGAGGAGATCGTCACGGAGGGCCGGCGCGTCCTCACGCCGTGATCAGTCGTCGCTGACGCGCAGGACGATCTTGCCCCGCGTGTGCCCCTCCTCGAGCAGCGCGTGCGCGGCCGGCGCCTCGGCGAGATCGAAGACGCGGTCGATGTAGATCTGGACGGCGCCCGAGTCCAGCAGCCGGCCGACGGTGGCGAGCGCTGTGCCGTCCGCCGTGACCTTGTAGCTCGTCGCGCGGACGTGCGCCGCCGCAGCAGCCTCGGCGTACCCCGGGAACGAGCCCGTCGGGACGAGGACGTACAGCCCGCCGGGGCGGACGACGCTCAGCGACCGCGTGCCGGTGTTCGCGTGCACGTTCCCGACGAGGTCGATCACGACGTCGACCTCGGGCACGACCTCCTCGAAGCGGGTGGACGTGTGGTCGATGACCGTCGAGGCTCCCAGCTCGCGCAGCCAGGACGCGTTGGCCGCGGAGCCCGTCGCCGTGACGTGGGCCCCGAAGTACGCGGCGAGCTGCACGGCGAAGTGGCCGACTCCGCCGCTGCCCGCGTGGATGAGCATGCGCTGGCCCTCGTGGGCGTGCGCCGTCTCGACGACGAGGCCCCACGCCGTGAGCGCGGCGAGCGGGACGCCGGCCGCCTCGACGTGCGAGAGCGAGGCGGGCTTCCGCGCGACCGAGAGGGTCGGCACGACGGCGTACTCGCCGTAGGACCCGGGGGAGCGGGGGAACGACAGCATCCCGAACACCTCCGTGCCGGGCGGGAAGGCATGCGACTCGTACGGCGATTTCACGACGACGCCGCTGAAGTCGTAGCCGAGCACGGCGGGGTACGACGCGATCGCGGAGGCGACGCCCTTGCCCGCCCGCGTCTTGGCGTCGATCGGATTGATGCCGGCTGCGACGACCCGCACGAGCAGCTCGCTCATGACGGGTGACGGGACGGGGACGGATGCCTCGCGCAGCGCGTCGACATCGCCGGGGCCGTCCATGACCATGGCGCGCATGAGCTCGGGCGGGTCGGGCATCTCGATGGGCTCGCCTCGGTAGGGCGATGACTGTCGCAGCGGCCGGAATCGCATCCGTCGCTCCTTCCCCGTGCATGTCGACGTTGGCAGCACTGGTTGCCGTGTGGATGAGACCATCCAACCCCGTGAATGTCTCGCCCGTGTTACGCGACTGCTACCGAGCGGCTAAGCATCGGATGCCGTCACCCGGCGGGGCGTCAGGGCTTGATGCCGCTCGAGAGGGCGTGCAGCAGCTCGGTGAGCCGGACGATGTCGGCGAGCTCCCACGTGTCGAGCGCATCGATGAACCCGCTCTCGCGCGGATGGCGCGCCGCGGACAGCCGTTCGAGGCCCTCCGGCGTCGGGGAGAGGAGCATCGAGCGCCCGTCCTCGGGGTCGGGGGCGCGGCTGACGAGACCGAGGGCCTCGAGCTCGCGGACCGTGCGGCTGATCTGGCCCTTGTCGGCCAGCAGCGTTTCGGCCAGGGCCGAGATCGTCGTCGTCCCGCGGCGCACGATCGTCGTGAAGACCTTGTAGGCGCCGGGCAGCATGCCGGGGCTCACGCGGTGCGCCGACTCGGACATGACGCGGCGGACCTGCGTGAAGAGCTCCCCGAACTCGGCCTCGAGGGCCCGCACCGCCTGGGTGCGGGCCTCGGGGGCCTCGGGTTCGGTCATCGCGATCGACATTAGCGGTGCGTCGGAGCCTCGGCCGCGGCATCCGTCGCGGTCGTCCGGGCCGAGTCGCGGTCGGCCGGGGCGTCGCCCGTCGCGGTCAGCGCGTCCATGCCCTCGGCGACGGACACCGTCGCGAAGTCGGCCTCGCTCGCCTGGATGCGCTCGCTCGTGGTCATGCGCGTCAGCGGCTTGTTCGGCAGGAACAGGATCGCGATGAGGCTGATGACGGCGAACGGCACGGCGATGAGGAACGAGTGCGAGATGCCCTGCGCGTAGATGTCCTCGAAGATGATGCGGACGGGCTCGGGCATCGTCGACACCTGCGGGAGCGTCCCGCTCTGCAGCTGCTGCGCGACCTCCGCACCCTTCGCGCCCAGGCTCATGATCGCGGCGGTCAGGTCGTCCTTCGCGCCCGCGACGAGGTCGGTGACGCTCGCGGCCAGCGCGGCGCCCATGACCGAGACGCCGATCGTGCCGCCGAGGCTGCGGAAGAACGTCACGCCCGAGCTCGCGACCCCTATCTCGGTCGGCTTCGAGGTGTTCTGCACGACCAGGACGAGGTTCTGCATCGTCATGCCGACGCCCGCGCCGAGCAGGAACATGTAGAGCGAGACGAGCGCGAAGTTCGTGTCGTAGTGGATCGTCGACAGCAGGTACGAGCCCGCGATGAGGAACACCGAGCCGACGATGAGGTACGGCTTCCACTGGCCGAAGCGCGTGATGAGCGCGCCCACGCCGATCGACGAGATCAGCAGACCCGCGATCATGGGGATCGTCATGACGCCCGCCTCGGTCGGCGTCGCGCCGCGCGCGAGCTGCATGTACTGGCTGAGGAAGACGGATGCTCCGAACATCGCGATGCCCGTCGCGATGGACGCGATGACCGACAGCGTGAAGGTACGGTTGCGGAACATCGAGAGCGGGATGAGCGGCTCCTTCGAGCGCAGCTCGACCAGGATGAAGAGGGCCGTGGCGAGGATCGCGCCGCCGACCATGAGGACCGTCTCGGTGCTCCACCAGTCGAACGAGTCGCCTGCGAGCGTGACCCAGATGAGCAGCAGCGACACGCCGACGGAGAGCAGCACGATGCCGAGGTAGTCGATGCGGACCTTCTGCTTGGCACGCGCCGGGAGGTGGAGCGTGCGCTGCAGGATGATGAGCGCCAGCACCGCGAACGGCAGCGCGACGAAGAAGTTCCAGCGCCAGCCGAGCGAGTCGGTGATGACGCCGCCCAGCAGCGGTCCGCCGATGGTCGCGACGGCCATGACGGCACCGAAGAGGCCCATGTACCGGCCGCGCTCGCGCGGGCTGATGATGTCGGCCATGATGACCTGGCTGAGGGCCGCCAGACCGCCGGCGCCGATGCCCTGCACGGCGCGGAAGGCGATGAGCATCTCGGGCGACTGCGAGAACCCGGCCGCGGCGGTCGCGAGGACGAAGATCGCGATCGCGAGCTGGATGAGGACCTTGCGGTTGAAGAGGTCGGCGAGCTTGCCCCAGACGGGGGTGGAGATCGCGGTGGTGAGCAGCGTCGATGTGACGACCCACGTGAAGGCCGTCTGGTTGCCCTCGAGGTCGTGGATGATGACGGGCAGCGAGGTCGAGACGACGGTGGAGGCCAGCATCGACACGAACATGCCGAGCAGGAGACCGGAGAGGGCGGGGAGGACTTCCCGCGCGGGGCGGGGAGCGCTCTCGACCGCGTCCGGCGCAGTGGAGACAGCAGACATGCGGATCCTTCGGATCGGAGTTGATCGGTGGTGTGCGGCGGCGGCGGCGCGAAGGTGGTTGACGATCGTCAACAGTTGAGAAAGGTCAACTATACGTTCAATCGTTGATCTGTGTCAACTATTCCTGCGCACCCTCGGAGACGCCCCGCGAACCGCAGGCGGCGGGGGAGGAGCAGGATGAGGGAATGTTCAGCGTCGAGCTCCTCCTCGATCCCGAGACCGAGGCCGCCGTGCGCGAGGATTGGGACCGGCTGCTCGCCGCCGACCTCCCGAGCTCCGGACGCAATCCCGCCCCGAGCAATCGCCCGCACATCACCCTCGCCGTGCGCGACCGCGTGGAACCGTCGGCATTCGCAGGCCTCGTGGACCGCCTGCCCGTCCGGCTCGAGCTCGGAGGCACGCTCCTGCTCGGCCACCGCGAACGATTCGTCCTCACGCGTCAGGTCGTCGTGAGCGCCGCGCTGCTGAGCCTGCACCGCGAGGTGGCCTCGATCGCCGGCCCGCCCGAGCCGCGCTACACCAACACCGGTCCGGACAGATGGACGCCGCACGTCACTCTCGCGCGCGGCCTGACGACGTTCCGGCTCGCGACGGCGCTGCGGACGATCCGCGCCGCGCATGTCGTCGGCGAGGCGACGGGCCTGCGCGTGTGGAACGCCGAGGAGCGCGTCGTGACGACCCTCGGCTGATCGCGGTCAGTCGGCGAGGGCCAGCGCGCGGTAGGGCTGACGGGGCGCCTCGGGGCGCAGCATCCGGTCGCCTTCCGTAGCCCGCCCGGCCAGGTGCCGGCGGTGCAGCTCGTCGATCAGCGCCGTCGCGAGGCGCACGAGCTGGGCGATCTCGGCCTCGTCGCGGTCGACCCAGGCGCAGCGCGGTTCGTCGCCCACGGGCACGAAGTCGCTGTGCTCCTCCCACGCGACGAGCGTGCGCTCCGCGCCGAGGACGTGCTGCTGCCACCACACCTGCCGCAGATACGACCGCGGGATGCTGCGCCACTGCTTGTTCGTCGTCTTGATCTCGGCGAGCAGCACGCGACCCGAAGCGTCGATCGCGATGCCGTCGGGGGTTGCCAGGTGCCGCTTCTCGACGACAGCGTGGAAGAGGGCCGACGACGGCTGGATGCCGTGGGTCGCCGCGACCCAGGCCGCGATCTCGGGCTCGCGGGCGCGGCCGTGAGCCGTGTACGCGTTGCCGGAGAACCCCGAGCCCATGAGCTTGGCGTCAGCGGCGCGGCGGATCGCGTTGCTCGAGGTCAGGGTCGCGACATCCGTCGCCGTGATGCCCCGCGATCGTGCGCGCACCCATGCGACCCGGTCGCGGGAGTCCGCGACGATGCGGGCGGCGAGTTCGGGTGTCACGTCATCCACCGTACGCCGCGCCGCCGACGCGTGCGGGCGTGCCACGCGGAGCAGGTCACTCGCTCGCAGCGGACCCCGCTCGGTAGCCCCGCTGCACGCGGAGGACGCCCCCGTACTGTCCGATCGCGACGCAGACGAGCGTCACCAGCCACGCCGAGGCGATCACGGTGACGGCGGGCGTCGGGTACTCCGCGATGCCGAACCGGATCATCGAGACCGCGAACGCGGACCAGAGCGCCGCGATCGCCGACGTGAGCATGCGGGCGTAGAGGTCGGAGTCGGGGCCGAGGCGCACGAAGAAGTCACGACTTCCTGCCGGCTTCCGCTGGCCGGTCCGGAACGGGTATCCCGCCCAGTAGGCCAGGGCGTGCACGAGACGACGGCCTGTGCGGTGAAGCGCGATGAGGAGCCACGCCGACGCCGCGGCCACCCCGCTCGCGACGAGGATCAGCACTGATCCGAGGACGACCTGGCCTTCGGCCAGGAGATCGATCGAAACCCCGGCGACGAGTCCCGCTCCCAGGGCGCCCGCCGTGCCCAGGATGCCGAAGAGCCAGCGGGACAGTCTTCCGTAGTCCGCGCGGAGCTCGCGCAGATGATCGTCCGCGGTGCGGTAGCCGGCGGCGGCCTTGGGTGACTTCCCGCTCGAGATCGCTTCCTCCGCGGCCACGATGGACGGGATCGAGGTGGGGCGGATGAACAGTGGCATCGCCCACAGCCTACGGAACCCTCGCTTGCGCGGTCCCTGACGCGCGGGGCTGCCCCTTCCGGCCAGGGGGTTGCGATCCGGATCGGGAGTGGAAGAGTCGGAGCATGGACACGATCCCGGCAGACGAGTTCCGCGCGCAGGCGGGCGCCGACGGCTGGCGCGCGGGCGACGACGGTGCGCGCATCGACTACGCGACGGGCGACTTCGCGACGGGTGCCCGCCTGTTCGCCGCGATCGCGGAGCTCGCGGAGCAGGCGAACCATCATCCCGACGTGGACGTCCGCTACTCCCGCGTGGGCGTGCACCTGTTCACGCACTCCGCCGGCGGGCTGACGCACAAGGACGTCGAGCTCGCCAACCGCATCTCCGTCGCCGCGGACGAGCTCGGAATCCCGGTCGACGGCGCGCCCTGACGCGTCCCGCCTGCTGAGCCGGGCACTGCCGGGCACACGAAGGCGGGGATGCCGATCGGCATCCCCGCCCCGCTCGGCTCATCGACTGCGTCGATGGCGCCGCGCGCTTGTCGTGTCCGCCACTACGGGAGGTTCACCGTGCCCTCGGGACCGGCCGGGACCGGGAACGCGAACTTCCCGGGCACCTTCTTGCCCGCGACGCCGTTGACCGACTCGGTGGAGTACGCGTACGTCAGCACGGCCGCCGCGATGGCGTCGGAGTTGACGTCGAGCGCGTCCAGCGCGAGGTTGTCGATGTCGTCGCACGCCAGGTGGTAGCACGGGTCGTACTGCTGGCCCGCCTCACCGCCCCAGATCTCGGCCTGCAGCTCCGTCTTGGGCACCTCGGCGCCCGTGAACAGACCACCTGCCGGAATGCCTTCCTCGATGAAGCCCTGGTAGTCGCTGCGTCCGCTGAACTGCGCGTCGTCGTACGGCACGCCCGCCCAGGTGTAGTAGCTCTCGAACAGGTCCTCGATCGCGATGGAGCCCTCAGGGATCGGTACGCCTGCCGGAGCATCCCAGCCCGATTCGTCGCTGTCGTACACCATGAAGATGTAGTTGGGCGAAGCCACCATGTCGAAGTTCAGGTAGAGCGCGACCTCGCCGAGCGTGCCCTCCAGGACCTGCTCGTCGACCCACGCGTGGGATCCGAGCAGGCCGCCTTCTTCGGCACCCCACCACGCGAAGCGGATGGTGTTCTCCGGCTTGAGCTTGGAGATGTTCTGAGCGATCTCGAGGAGTGCCGACGAGCCGCTGCCGTTGTCGTTGATGCCGGGACCGGCCAGAACCGAGTCGAGGTGCGCACCGGCCATGACGACGTTGGAGTCGTTCTTGCCGGGCAGCTCCGCGATGACGTTGACCTGCGGACGCGGCTCCGGCTCGTCGACGACGATGTGCGCCGTCGAACCCGCCTGAGCGAGTGCTGCACCGTCGGCGAAGCTCGCCCCGACGACCGGGATGTTGAGCGGCGTCTGGTTGATGCCGAACAGCGTGCCGGTCACAAGGCCCGAGCGGAGTTCCGTGTTGCCTTGGTTGAAGATGATCACTGCCTCGGCGCCGGCGTTCTGCGCGTTGGTCGCCTTGACGCCGAACTCGCATGTGCCGCGCTGGATGAGGGCGATGTCGTTCGGGCCGGTGAAGTCGAGACCGTTGAAGTCGGTCGGCTCGCACGCGCTCGTGACCGGGTCGCGCGGCGGCGTGAGCACGATGTCGACTGGGATCACGTTCCCCGTGACCTCGCCGTAGCCCGTTCCCGTGAACGTGCCGGAGTCGTACTCGGCGGCGACCGGCGTCAGCTGCTCCAGCAGGGGCGGCGGCACGAAGGTGAAGTCGAACGAGTCGAGCTCGACGTTCCACCCGGCCGCCTCGAGCGTGTCGACCACGTACTCGACGCTCGCCGTGTAGCCCGGGGTTCCGGCCGCGCGGGTGCCGCCGTTGGCGTCCGCGATGGCCTGGAGCGCCTCCTCGTGCTCGAGGACCCCGTCGACGGTCACGCACGAGAGGAGCTTCTCGTACGTGTTGTTCGTGCGCGTCTCACACGCCTGGGTCGGAGCCGCGAACGCTCCGCCTGCGGGGATGAGTGCCAGTGCCGCGATCGCCGTCGTCGCGATCATGGCCGTCGTGGCGCGCCTGGAAAGTGGTGGAGATGGGTACATCGTCTTCCCTTCCGTTCGGGCGTCCTCGTTGACACCCGTTGCGGGCGAGCCTATTCAGCGCATCGGACGCACGGAACCCCTTGACTGTGCTCGATTTGGCGCGCGAGGCGGCATCCCGTACCCTGGAAGGAGCCGAAGACCGCCGGTCATCGTCGTGCGTGTGAACGTACGAAGATCGAAGCACTGCTCTGCAGGGGCCCGCGCAGGTGTCACGAACGATTCTCCTGAATTCAGGATTCTGCTCCGTGCGCTTGCGCCGGAGCTTTTTCTTTGCCGTGACGAGAGCAGATGACCGGGAGCCTTCGGCCGGCGCCCCGCCATCGCGGAGCGTCTCGTACACACAAGGAGTGGCCATGGCGCAGAAGGAAGCATCGGTCGCCGAGCTCACGAAGAACTTCGAGGACTCGACCGCCGTTCTGCTGACCGAGTACCGCGGTCTGACGGTTGCCCAGCTCAAGCAGCTGCGCAACAGCATCCGTCAGGACGCGGAGTACGCCGTGGTGAAGAACACGCTGACCAAGATCGCCGCGAACAACGCGGGGATCACGTCGCTGGACGACGACCTCAAGGGTCCGTCGGCCATCGCGTTCGTGCACGGCGACCCGGTCGCCGTCGCGAAGGGTCTGCGTGCCTTCGCCAAGGCACACCCTCTTCTCGTGATCAAGGGCGGTTTCTTCGACGGAAACCCCCTGAGCGCGGACGAGGTCAACAAGCTCGCCGACCTCGAGAGCCGTGAAGTCCTGCTGGCGAAGCTCGCCGGCGCGATGAAGGCCTCGCTGACCAAGGCGGCATACGTCTTCAATGCGCTCCCGTCGAAGGCCGTCCGCACGGTCGACGCGCTGCGCGAGAAGCAGGAGTCCGCGGCCTGACATCGGGCCTCGGCGTAGCAAACCCATATCAAGGAGAATCATCATGGCAAAGCTCAGCACTGAGGAGCTGCTCGACGCGTTCAAGGAGCTCACGCTCATCGAGCTCAGCGAGTTCGTCAAGGCGTTCGAGGAGACCTTCGACGTCACCGCTGCCGCCCCCGTGGCCGTTGCCGCCGCCGGCGCGCCGGCCGGTGGCGCGCCCGCCGAGGAGGTCGAGGAGAAGGACTCGTTCGACGTCATCCTCGAGGCCGCCGGCGACAAGAAGATCCAGGTCATCAAGGTCGTCCGCGAGCTCACCTCGCTCGGCCTCGGTGAGGCGAAGGCCGTCGTCGACGGTGCTCCCAAGGCTGTCCTCGAGGGCGCCAACAAGGAGACCGCCGAGAAGGCTCAGGCCGCCCTTCAGGAGGCCGGCGCGACGGTTACCCTCAAGTAATCTCGCTCTCTCGCGAACGGATGCCCCGGGCTTGCGCCCGGGGCATCCGTGTTTCTACGGCACGCTGCGGGTGGTCGCCACCCCCGCCGCGGCGGAGGGGATGCCGGCCGGCGGAGCCGTCGAGTTGCGCACGATGAGCGTCGCCTGGAGGCGCATCTCGACGACGGGCGCATCGGGGTCTCGGAAGCGCTGCAGCAGGAGCTCCGCAGCATGGACGCCCTGTTCGCGGGGCGACTGCTCCAGCGTCGTGAGGGAGAACATCTCGGCGTACTCGTGGTTGTCGATGCCGACGACGCTGAGCGAGCTCGGCACGGGCAGTCCGAGCCGGCGCGCCGCGATGATCGCGCCGATCGCGACCTCGTCGCACGTCGCGACGATGCCGGTGGGCCGGCGCCGCACGTCGCCGAGGAGGTCGACGGAGGCCGCATAGCCGCCCGGCAGGCTCGCGGGGGACGGGACGTGGCATGCGGGGAGGCCGGCATCCGCCATCGTGGCCTCGTACCCCTCGAGCCGGATGCCGTCGACGTGCGCCCCGCCCTCGACCCCGCCGCCGACGAACGCGATGTTCGTGTGGCCGAGATCCAGCAGATGCTCGGTCGCGCGCCGAGCGGCGTTCACGTCGTCCAGCGCGATGACGCTCGTCGTGCCGGACACACCCACGACGCTGACGAGCGGCCGGCCGATCGCGATCAGACGGTCGAGCTCGTTGTCGCTCGGCTCCAGGCCGACCGCGATGAGACCGTCGAATCTCTTCCGCGCGAGGAACTCGTCGAACACCCGGACGCGGCCCTCCGTGCCCGGACGCGCGTCGTACAGCGTCAGGTCGTAGCCGTGCCGCAGGAGCGCGTCCTGGATGCCGTCGAGCACCTCGGCGAAGAACCAGCGATTGACGTAGGGCATGACGACGCCCACGTTCTTCGTCTTGCCGGTCGCGAGGCTCACGGCGGCGGTCGACGCCACGTAGCCGAGCTTCGCAGCCGCCTCCTGGACACGCGCCTTCGTCGGCTCCGACACATAGCCGCTGCCCGTGAGCGCGCGGCTCGCAGTGGCTTTGGAGACCCCGGCGGCGCGTGCGACGTCGGCGATACCGGCCATGCGACTCCTCTCCGAGCCCTGCGCACTGCGCGACGCGCGGCCGGCCGATGGCGCGGCTGACACGTCCAAACCTGGAACCGATTACAGGATGCCGAAGCCCGGCCGCTCCGCGAAAGTGCCGCGGATGCGGGGTTATCGACTTGTGATGATCGTGCGTTGTGCGGCAACACGGCATCCCCTAGCGTGACTCCTGGAAGCGGTTCCGCACGCTCTCGCGTGCTGCTTCCGGGGGAGTATCGTCCCTGCACCACTCGAAGAGGAGGACACATGAAGACATCGAGACGAGGACGCACCCTCATCTCGGCCGCGGTTCTGGGTGTGACCGGGATCGCCCTCGCAGCATGCTCCGGCGGCCCTGGTCAGACCGACGAAGGCGGCGGCGAAGACGACAACGTCGTCACCGTCTACGGCACGATCGTGACTCCCGAGCAGGAGCTCCTGGAGGAGTCCTGGGCGGATTGGGAAGAAGAGAACGACATCGACATCCAGTACGAGGGATCGAAGGAGTTCGAGGCGCAGATCGCGGTTCGCGCCCAGGGCGGCAACCCGCCCGACATCGCGATCTTCCCGCAGCCGGGTCTCATGGCCGACATGGCGACGCGCGGATACCTGTTGCCCGCACCCGAAGGCGTCGCAGACAACGTCGCCGAGTACTGGACCGATGACTGGGCGGGCTACGCGACCGTCGACGACACCCTCTACGGCGCACCGCTCATGGCGAGCGTCAAGGGCTGGGTGTGGTACTCGCCCTCGCTCTTCGAGGAGAACGGCTGGGAGGTGCCGACCGACTGGCAGGGCCTGCTGGATCTGACGGCCGAGATCCAGTCCGCGACGGGCAAGCCGCCGTGGTGCGTCGGCTTCGCGTCGGACGCGGCGACGGGATGGCCGGGAACCGACTGGATCGAGGACATCGTGCTGCGCCAGTCCGGCACGGATGTCTACGACCAATGGGTCGCCAACGAGGTCAAGTTCACCGACCCCCAGATCAAGTCCGCGTTCGATGAGTTCGCCAAGATCATCCAGGACCCGAACTACGTCAACGCCGGCTTCGGCGGCATCGACACGATCGTCACGACTCCGTTCGGCACCGACCCCGCTGCGGCGATGGTCGCGGGCGACTGCATCCTGCACCACCAGGCGTCGTTCTTCGACGGCTTCCTGTCCGACGCGGGCGGTGAGGTAGCCGAGGACGGCGACATCTGGGCGTTCCTGCTGCCGCCGTTCGAGGCGGGCAGCGGCGAAGGCGGTGCCGTGGTCACGGGCGGTGGCGAGATCGTCGCCGCGTTCGACGACTCGGAGTCGACCGTCAAGGTGCAGGAGTACCTGTCGAGCCCGGAGTGGGCGAACTCCCGCGTGTCGCTCGGCGGCGTCATCAGCGCCAACAAGGGCCTCGACCCGGAGAACGCCTCGAGCAACGTCCTCAAGGAGGCCATCGCCATCCTGCAGGACGACACGACGACGTTCCGCTTCGACGCCTCCGACCTCATGCCGTCGGCTGTCGGGTCGGGCACGTTCTGGAAGGGGATGGTCGACTGGGTCAACGGCACCGACACCGACACGGTGCTGCAGCAGATCGAGTCCGGCTGGCCTTCCAGCTAGCCGGCGCGTGAGGCGGGGCCGCTCCTGACGGAGCGGCCCCGCTCCCACACCGCAGTGCGTCGCCGCTGCCGCCGAGTCCGTCGAAGTGCTCGAAAGGATCCCATGTCCGCCGTCGCCTTCTTCCAGTGGCTGAGCACCCTCTCGCCCTGGCTCCAGATCCCGATCATCGTCTTCGTCTTCCTGCTCGTCATCGCGCTGATCCTGTTCTTCATCGAGATCGCGCCGCGTTCGGGGCGGATGTACACGATCATCCGGCTCGCGATCTGCATCGCGGGCCCCGCTCTCGTCCTCTGGCTGCTGCAGTCCTACCAGTGGGCGATCGCCGTCGCAGCCGTGCTCGGGCTCCTCTTCTTCTTCATCGACAAGCGCGCAAAGGGTGGCGAGGGGTCGCTCTTCCAGCTGGTCGGGTTCCTGACCCCTGCGCTGCTCCTCGTCCTCGTGGGACTCGTGGTGCCGACGATCCAGACGACGGTGCAGTCGTTCATGAACTCGTCGAGCACCCGTTTCGTGGGATTCGACAACTACGCGTGGATCTTCACCAACCCGCAGAACCTCCGCGTCATCGTGAACACGCTGATCTGGGTCATCATCGCGCCGATCGTCTCGACGGCCGCCGGACTCGCGTACGCGTACTTCATCGACAAGACGCGCGGTGAGAAATACTACAAGATCCTCGTGTTCATGCCGATGGCCATCTCGTTCGTCGGCGCCTCGGTGATCTGGCGGTTCATGTACGCCGTCCGTCCCGCCGACCTCGCGCAGATCGGCTTCCTGAACCAGATCATCGTCTGGTTCGGCGGGCAGCCCGTCAACTTCCTCGCGGTGCAGCCGTGGAACACGCTGTTCCTGATCATCGTGTTCATCTGGATCCAGACGGGCTTCGCGATGGTGCTCCTGTCCGCGGCGATCAAGGGCGTCCCGACCGAGCAGATCGAGGCGGCTGAACTCGACGGCACGAACGGCTGGCAGAAGTTCTGGAACGTCATCGTGCCGGGCATCCGGGGTGCCCTCATCGTCGTCCTGACCACGATCTCGATCGGGTCGCTCAAAGTGTTCGACATCGTCCGCACCATGACAGCGGGCGCGAACAACACCTCGGTCGTCGCCAACGAGATGTACACGCAGTTCAAGAACTTCGAAGCGGGTCGCTCTGCGGCGTTCGCTGTCATCCTCTTCCTGCTGGTGACGCCGATCATCGTGTACAACGCGATCCAGCTGAAGAAGCAGAGGGAGGCCCGCTGATGACGGTTGCACCGGTCGATCTCCCGATCGACGACGAAGACGCCCGACGAATCAAGCGCGGCGAGCGCAAGACCGAAGAGGGGCTGGGTCGCACGAAGCGTCGCCTCACCTCGCGATGGGCGACCATCGCCGCCCTCATCATCGCGATCTTCTGGACGATCCCGACCTTCGGCGTGTTCATCTCGTCGTTCCGGCCGGCCGAGCTCATCCAGACAACGGGCTGGTGGACGGTCTTCCAGAACTGGGGCTGGACGCTCGACAACTACGCCACGGCGCTGCAGTCCGGCAACAGCCAGCTGAACATGGCCGAGGCGTTCGTGAACTCGTTCGCCATCACGATCCCCGCGGTCGTCATCCCCATCTCGATCGGGATGCTCGCGGCCTACGCATTCGCCTGGATCGATTTCCGCGGCAAGAACATCCTGTTCATCGGGATCTTCGCGCTGCAGATCGTCCCCATCCAGATGGCGCTCGTGCCGCTCCTGCTCCTCTTCTCGCGCGGCACGATCTTCGGCGTGCCGGTCATCCAGGCCTTCGGCTCACCGGGGTACACACAGGTGTGGATCGCGCATACGATCTTCGGCTTGCCGCTCATCATCTACCTGCTCCACAACTTCGTGTCGGAGATCCCGAACGAGGTGCTGGAGGCGGCGCGTGTGGACGGCGCGGGGCACGGGCAGATCTTCTTCCGGATCGTCCTGCCGCTCACGACGCCGGCCATCGCCTCGGTCGCGATCTTCCAGTTCCTGTGGGTGTGGAACGACCTGCTGGTCGCCCTCATCTTCGCGGACGGCGCCGTGGCGCCGATCACGAAGCTCCTCGCCGAGATGACGGGCAACCGCGGGCAGGACTGGTTCCTCTTGACGGCGGGCGCGTTCATCGCCCTGGTGGTGCCGCTCATCGTGTTCCTCTCGCTGCAGAGGTTCTTCGTGCGCGGTCTGCTCGCGGGCTCGACGAAGGGCTGAGGCACACCGACTCAGGGGAAAGCGAAGGGACCGGCGCAGGGGGCGCGCCGGTCCCTTCGATCACGTGCGGCGGAGTCAGCCGGTGCAGCCCAGGCGCGCCTGCACCGAGCGCATGGCGTCGATCTCTGCCGTCTGACCCGCCTTGATGCCTTCCGCGACGGCGAGGACGCGCGGGACCGACCCCAGTTCGATGACGGCCTCGGCCATCGGGATCGCTCCCTCGTGATGCCGGATCATGAGCGCGAGGTACAGGCAGTCGGCCTCGGTCCCGGTCGCCGCCTGCAGCTGCGCGATCTCGTCCGCCGACGCCATGCCCATGGCCGCCCGCAGCTCTTCGTCGGTCATACTCTCGGACGTCGCGCCGTGACCGCCGCCGTGGCCCGAGGCATCCGTCATCCACGCCATGAGCGGGTCGGTGCTCGACTGGGGGAGACCCCACTGCACGAGCCAGTCGAACATCTCGCCGCGCTGACCGGCCTGACTCGTCGCGATGTCGTAGGCCATGCGCTGCACATCGTCGTCCTCGGTCTTGCGATAGATCTCCATCGCCATCTCGATCGCCTGCGTGTGGTGCACCTGCATGTCGCGCGCGAATCCGATGTCGGCGGCGTTCGGTCCCGCCGCCGTCGGCACCGAGCCGAAGGTCGAGAACCGGCCGATCGCGAAGGCGAGCGCCCCGATGCCGACGGCGATGAGCGCGTACACCCACCACGCGGGACGGGTGGGACCGGATGCTGTCCGCTCCGCCGACGGCGCTTCGGCGTCCGTCATCCCGATCAGGAGACCTTGCCCGGCGCGTCGAGGGCGCCCGAGCACAGGGCGGTCGGCTCGGGGACGTCCTGGCTGCGCCAGTACTCCTCGAAGAACTCCGAGATGCGCGGGTCGTCCACCGAGTCGAGCTTCAGCTGATGGTTCCAGTTGGAGAGGATGACGGGGACGTCGAGGCCTTCGTAGGGCGACAGGATGACGTAGCTCGAGGGGAGGTAGGTCTTCAGCGTCGCAAGTTCGTCTGCCGAGAGCGCCTCGGGGTCGTAGGTCACCCACACCGCGCCGTGCTCCATCGAGTGGACGGCATTCTCGTTGGGGACGGGCTGGTCGTACACGCCGCAGTTGAGCCACACCTGGTTGTGCGGGCCTCCCGCCGGCGGGCTCTGCTCGTACTCGACGGTTCCCTCGACGTGCCTCGTCTCGTTCTGGTAGGTCGCGACGCCCTCGATCTCTGCGCCCGTGCCGCCCGCGTCGTAGGACGCCGGAGGAGCCGGGGCGAAGACGATCGACGCCACGATCGCGGCGATCACGAGGACGGCGGCAGCCGAGCCGACGGTCCACCAGACGATCTTGCCGCGCTTGCGCTTGGCGAGCTGCCGCTGGTACTCGGCCAGCTTCTCCTGCCGCTTCTGCTCGCGCTGCTGCTTGACGGTCTGGTTGATCTTCGCCTGGGTCGCTGGGTTGCCGCTCGTACGCTGTTCGTCGGGGCGCTGTGATGTCGGGGTCATTCGTCGATCTCGGCTCGGGGCGCCCGCGGGATGCCGTCGGGCTGCTGTGCAGGAATTGCCTCAAGCTTATTCGAGCGCATGGGACCGGGCCTGGGAACTACACATGAGCCCAGTCCGCTCATCTCGCCCAGATCGAGATGTCCATGGGGTCTCCCGGCGAGGTGGCCGGATCCGGTATCCTGGAGCCCGAATCGATTC
Source organism: Microbacterium sp. NPDC019599 (assembly GCF_040632175.1). NCBI lineage: Bacteria > Bacillati > Actinomycetota > Actinomycetes > Micrococcales > Microbacteriaceae > Microbacterium > Microbacterium sp. NPDC019599. The sequence continues at coordinate 413,367 of NZ_JBEYBL010000002.1, read as the reverse complement.
GACCGCGGTCTCCGGCCACGTTCGCCCAGACCGACTCGGTTCTTCTGCTTCGCCGCACCTCCGCAACGCCGCACCCTCGCAGTCCACGCTGCGCTCCTGCGCCCGAGCCGCTCGCCGGTGTCGACGCGTCCGCCCTCCCGCCCCATCGTCACCGAAGTGAATTCCGCCTTGCTCGACACCGCCTCCATCCCGACGCAGCAGCCCGACACCGACCCTCAGGCAGCGACCGCGCCGTCCCCGCGGACCGCGACCGGCAGCATCCGCGTGCCCGGATCGGCGACCGGTGCCATCCGGACCCTCGGGCCCGATCCGGCGACCGCGCCGATCATGCTGCACCCGGGCGACTCGATCCCGCACCGTCGCAGGGTCCTCTACATCGTCCTGCTGGGTGCCCTGACGGCGCTCGGGCCGTTCACGATCGACCTCTACCTGCCGGCCTTCCCGGTCCTCGAGGCGGATTTCAACACGACCGCGGCGGCGATCCAGCTCACGCTGACGGGCACGATGATCGGCTTCGGACTGGGCCAGCTCATCGTCGGCCCGCTCTCCGACAAGGTGGGGCGCCGCGTCCCGCTGCTGTCCGTCACGGCGCTGCACGTCCTCGCGAGCGTCGGCGCAGCGCTCGCCCCGACACTCGAGCTGCTGTCGATCGCCCGCGTCCTGCAGGGCGCCGGCGCCGCCGCCGGCGGTGTCGTCGCGGCCGCGATCGTGCGAGACCTCTTCGGCGGACGCCGGCTCGTCGTCATGCTCTCCAGGCTCGCGCTCGTCTCGGGCGTCGCGCCCGTGCTCGCTCCGCTCGTCGGCTCGGCGCTGCTGCTCGTCATGCCGTGGCGCGGGGTCTTCGTCGTGCTCGCCGTCTACGGCGCCGTCATGCTCGTCTCGGCGACCGTGTTCCTGCCCGAGACGCTGCCGCCCGCCCGCCGCCACGAGAAGGGCTCGACGACCGTGTGGCAGCGGTACCGCAGCGTCCTGAGCGACCGCGTCTTCATCGGCGTGCTCATCATCGGCGGCATGACGTTCAGCGGGCTGTTCTCCTACCTGTCGTCGTCGTCCTTCCTCTTCCAGCTCGACTACGGCTTCGACCCGCAGCAGTACGGCCTCCTGTTCGCCGCCAACTCGCTCGGCGTCGTCCTGGGCGTGCAGGCGGCGTCGCGTCTGGCCGCACGCTTCGGCCCGCAGTGGGTCATGGCCTGGTCGACGGCGGTGCTCGTGGTGGCGGCATCCGCCATCATCGTGTTCGACCAGCTGGGCTTCGGGCTCTGGGGCACGATCGCGCCGCTGTTCGTCTTCATGACGGCGTGCGGATTCACGTTCCCGTGCGTGCAGGTGCTCGCCCTCGACCGCCACGGCAAGGCGGCGGGCACGGCGCAGTCGATCATCGGGTTCACGAACTTCGGCGTGGCCGGGCTCATCTCGCCCATCGTCGGGTGGCTGGCGCGGGATGCCGGCATCACGGCGACGACGATGGCCTCGGTGATGGTCGCGTGCGCCGTGATCGCGGTGCTGTCGCTGTGGCTGGTCGTGCGGCCGAGGACCGTCGAGCAGCTCGCGCCCTGACGCCGCGTCAGCGGGAGCCGGGACCGTCCGCCCGGCGGACCGGCTGGAGCACGAAGATCCGCGCCGTCCGGCCCGAGTCGCGCTCGTACTGCCGGTAGTCCGGCCACTGCGCCTCCATGATCGCCCACGCGGCGTCGCGCTCCTCGTCGGGGACGAGCGTCGCACGGACGGGCATGCGCCGCCCGCGCACCGTGATCTCGACGTCCGGGTGTGCGAGCAGATTGACCGTCCAGGCGGGATGCTTCGCTCCCGCCCAGTTCGTCCCCGCGACGAGTGCGCGCCCCTTGCCGTCCGCCGTGTACATGAGGGGCGCATCGCGCGGCTCGCCCGACTTCGCTCCGATCGTGTGCAGCATGAGCGACGGGACGATGAAGGCCGTCAGCTGGAAGTGCCCCTTGGTGATCCGGGCGAGGAAGCGCTCGAACGGCGGCAGCGCGGTCGTCGCGAAGGTCCTGAACCACCCCGTCCGCGTGATCGGCGCGACGAGCTCGCGCACGATGTCGACGATGCTCATGGGACCTCTCTCCGGACGGGCTGCAGGCGGAAGAGCCGCACGGTGCGCCCCGACTCGCGCTCGTAGCCACGGTAGCCGGGCCACTGGTGCTCGATGCGCGCCCACGCGGCGTCGCGTTCGGCGTCGGGGATCATCGTCGCGTGGACGGTCCAGCGCCGCCCGCGGACGGTGATCGCGGCATCCGGATGCGCCAGCAGATTCGCCGTCCACGCGGGATGCCTCGAGCCCGCGAAGTTCGTGCCTGCGACGATCGCGCGTCCCTGGCCGTCGGGCGTGTACATGAGGGGCACGTCGCGCGGCTCGCCGGACTTCGCGCCGATCGTGTGCAGCACGAGCGACGGGACGAGGAGGGCGCTCAGCTGGACACGACCGCCCGTGAGCCGGGCGAGGGCGCGCTCGACGAGCGGCAGCACGCGCGGACCGAGGAAGCGCCGGAACACACGCGTCCGTGTGAGCGGCGCGATGACGGAGCGCAGGACGTCGACGGCGACGGGCATGCTCCCATCCTCTCCCGGCCCAGATCGCGGAGCCACTTGTCAAGGGCGCGCCCTGGCGGCCGATGTCCAGCAGAATGGGGCGATGGCAGAACGAGACGTCGAGCCGGGGGCGGCGGATTCCGCGACCCGGCTTCGCATCCGGATGCTGCTCGTCGGGGTCGTGCTCATCGCGGCCTCCTTCGCGCTCGGCGTCTGGATCACGGTCAAGGGCGAGCCCCCGTTCGTGATCGACGCGTGGTGGAACGAGACGCTCGCGCAGGCGACGGCGTCGCCGTTCCTGCTGATCGTGTCGTACACGATGAACTTCCTCGGCGGGGGGTGGTTCGGCGTCTTCGCCGTGCCCATCCTCACGGCCGTCGTCCTCATCGTGCTGCGACGGCCCTGGTCGGCGCTGTACTTCGTGTCGGCCTCGCTCGCCGGTGCCCTCGTCGTGCAGCTCATGAAGCACATCTTCGGACGCGCTCGGCCGGACGAGATCATCGTGCTGACCGACGTCGGATCCTATCCGTCGGGGCACGTCGCCAACGCCGCGACGGTGGCTGTGGCGTTCGCCATCATCTTCCCGAGGCTCTGGGTCGCTCTCGTGGGGGCCGGGTGGGTGCTGCTCATGGCGTTCAGCCGCACGTACCTGCACGCGCATTGGCTCAGCGATACGTTCGGCGGCGCTCTGGTCGGCTCGGGCGTCTCGCTCGCACTGGGCGCGGGATTCGCCGTCCTGATCGCCCGCGAACACGCTCGGCACCATCGCCCGGATCCGGCACTGGATGCCTCGAACCCGCGGTGAGGGCCGTCGCTAGGCTGTGCGCATGAGCGACGCCGCTTCCTCCGATCCCGCTGTGACCGCCGCCGAAGCCGAGCTCGCCCGACTGCGCGCCGAGGCGGAAGCGGCCGAGGCCCAGCTCAAGCTCGCCCAGGCCCGCGCCGCTCTGGCCGCCGCCGAGGCGGCCGCCGCCCGCTCCCGCGCGACCACCCCCGCCACCTCACCCGCCACCGACGACTCGTCCCCGGGCGCCGCCACGCCGTCAACCGACGGGCCGGGGCCCGGCAGCCCCACACCGGAGACCTCCGAGTCGGCCTCGACCCCCGCGACCTCAGGGCCCGCGGGAGCGCCGTCCCAAGCATCCGCGACGCAGGTCCGAATTCCCGCATCGACCATCCCCGAGAGCCAAGAGGGCCCTCTGACTGCAGACGAAGTTCAACGAATCACGCAAGCGTACGGATTCGAAGGCCCATCCCTCGATCTCGGGGCCCTCCTGAACACGAACCCCATATCGAGCAGCCAGATCAGGATTCCACTCGCCATGATGAACCGCCACGGTCTCGTCGCGGGGGCGACCGGCACCGGGAAGACGCGGACGCTGCAGGGCCTGGCGGAGCAGCTCGCGGCCAAAGGCGTCCCGGTCTTCGCGGCCGACATCAAGGGCGACCTCTCGGGCGTCGCGACGCCCGGCGAACCGAGCGAGAAGCTGCTCGCCCGCACGCAGGCGATCGGACAGGACTGGAAGCCCGAGGCCTCGGTCACCGAGTACTTCGCACTCGGCGGCATCGGCAAGGGCGTGCCGGTGCGTGCGACGGTGAGCGGGTTCGGTCCGCTGCTGCTGAGCAAGGTCCTGGGGCTCAACGAGACGCAGGAGTCGAGCCTCGGTCTCGTCTTCCACTACGCCGACGAGAACGGGCTCGCGCTGGTCGATCTCTCCGACCTGCGCGCCGTGCTGACCTATCTCACGAGCGACGAGGGCAAGGCCGAGCTCAAGAACCTCGGCGGGCTGTCGGCGGCGACGGCAGGCGTCATCCTGCGCGAGCTCATCACGTTCGCCGACGAGGGCGCGGACGTCTTCTTCGGCGAGCCCGAGTTCGAGGTCGCCGAGTTCCTGCGGACGGCGGCGGACGGACGGGGCGTCATCTCGCTGCTCGAGGTCCCGGGCGTGGCCGACAAGCCGGCGCTCTTCTCGACGTTCCTCATGTACCTGCTCGCGGAGCTGTTCGAGCTGCTGCCAGAGGTCGGCGACCTCGACAAGCCCAAGCTCGTGTTCTTCTTCGACGAGGCGCACCTGCTCTTCAAGGAGGCGTCGAAGGACTTCACGGCCGCGATCGTGCAGACGGTGCGGCTCATCCGCTCCAAGGGCGTCGGCGTCTTCTTCGTGACGCAGACGCCGAAGGACGTGCCGGGTGACGTGCTCGCGCAGCTGGGCTCGCGCGTGCAGCACGCACTGCGCGCTTTCACCCCCGACGACGCGAAGGCTCTGCGCGCGACGGTCGGCACCTACCCGAAGTCGGGCTACGACCTCGAACGGACGCTGCAGGAGCTCGGCACGGGCGAGGCCATCGTCACCGTGATGAGCGAGAAGGGCGCGCCCACGCCCGTCGCGTGGACGCGCCTGCGCGCGCCGCAGGGGCTCATGTCGCCGACACCCGAGGCGCAGATCGACGCGGCGGTGGCGGCATCCGCTCTCCTTCCCAAGTACGGGACGCCGGTCGATCGCGAGTCGGCGCGCGAGATCCTCACGGCGAAGATGAACGCTGCGGCCGAAGCGGCCGCCGCCGAGGACGCGGCGCTGGCGAAGGCGAAGGCGGATGCCGAGTACGCCAAGCAGCAGGCCGCGATCGAGAAGGCGCAGGCCGCCGCCGAGAAGAAGGCGCAAGCGGAGTACGACCGGCTGCTGAAGAGGACGTCGGGCACGTCGCGGACGACGCGGCGGGCCGAGAAGTCGCCCATCGAGTCGATCCTGAACTCGCGGTCGACGCAGACGATCCTGAACAGCGTCATCCGGGGAGTCTTCGGCACCGGCCGGCGGTGAGCCTCGCGCCGGATCAGGAGATGCACGCGGAATCAGGATGCTGTGGGCCGGCGCATCCTGATTCCGACTGTCTGTCCTGATCCGGTGTCACGCCCACCGACGATTTCGGAGCACGCCGCGTGACCCAGACCTAGCATGGGGAGAGGCCGAGGCATCCGTCCTCCGGCCACGCCCACGCGAGGAAGCATCATGGCCAAGCGCGCACCGACCGTCGACATCGACGAGTCGAAGGTCCGCCACTCGGGGACGAAGAAGGTGGCGGTCGGGGTGCCCGCGGTCCTGCACGCGCTGCAGATCGCGAACGACCAGATGGGCGTGGGGCGCAGCATCCAGACGCTCCTGCGCGTCAATCAGAAGGACGGCTTCGACTGCCCCGGGTGCGCATGGCCCGAAGAGGACAAGCGCCACATCGCGGAGTTCTGCGAGAACGGCGCGAAGGCCGTCGCCGAGGAGGCGACGCTCCGGCGGGTCGGGGCGGACTTCTTCGCGGCGCACTCGCTCGCCGAGCTGCAGCTGCACGACGACTGGTGGCTGGGCCAGCAGGGGCGCCTGACCGAGCCGATGATCCTCGACGAGGGCGCCGCGCACTACCGCCCGATCTCGTGGGATGACGCGCTCGGCGAGATCGCGTCGGCCTTGAGGGCGCTCGACGATCCCGACGAGGCGGTCTTCTACACGTCCGGTCGCACGTCGAACGAGGCGGCGTTCCTCTATCAGCTGCTCGTCCGCGGGCTCGGCACGAACAATCTGCCGGACTGCTCGAATATGTGCCACGAGTCGTCCGGGTCGGCGCTGACCGAGACGATCGGCATCGGCAAGGGCACCGTGTCGATCGAGGACGTCCACGAGGCCGACCTGCTGATCGTGGCGGGCCAGAATCCGGGCACGAATCATCCGCGGATGCTGTCGGCGCTCGAGAAGGCGAAGCGCAACGGCGCGACGATCATCGCGGTGAACCCGCTGCCCGAGGCCGGACTCATGAGGTTCGAGAATCCGCAGACGGTGCGCGGCGTCGCGTTCGGCGGCACGAAGCTCGCCGACCAGTTCGTGCAGATCCGCCTCGGCGGCGATCAGGCGCTGTTCCAGGCGATCGGCAAGCACCTGCTCGAGGTCGAGTCGCGCGACGGCGGTGTGCTCGACCACGCCTTCATCGCCGAGCACACGAGCGGCTTCGAGGCGTACAGTCAGGCGATCGCGCAGACCTCCTGGTCCGAGCTGGTCGCGGCGACGGGCGTGCCCGAGAAGACGCTGCGCCGCGTCGGGGAGGCGGTGCGCACCTCGAAGGCGACCATCGTGTGCTGGGCGATGGGGCTCACGCAGCACAAGCACTCCGTCGCGATGCTGAGAGACGTCGTCAACGCTCTGCTGCTGCAGGGCAACATCGGCCGGCGCGGAGCGGGCCTGTGCCCCGTCCGCGGTCACTCCAACGTGCAGGGCGACCGCACGGTCGGCATCTACGAGAAGCCGTCGGTGAGGTTCCTCGACGCGCTCGACCGCGAGTTCGCGTTCCAGGCGCCGCGCGAGCACGGCTACGACACGGTCCAGGCGATCCGTGCCATGCGCGATGGCTCGGTGCGGTTCTTCATGGGCATGGGCGGCAACTTCGTCTCGGCGACGCCCGACACGGAAGTCGTCGAGGCGGCGATGCGCAACGTCGACCTCACGGTGCAGGTCTCGACGAAGCTCAACCGCTCGCACGTCGTCGCCGGGACGCGCGCGATCATCCTGCCGACGCTCGGCCGCACCGACCGCGACTCGCGCGGCGGCAAGGAGCAGCGCGTCTCGGTCGAGGACTCGATGGGAGCCGTCCACTCGTCGCGCGGCCGCCTCGCGCCACCGTCGGAGGAGCTGCTGAGCGAAGTCGCGATTGTCGCACGACTCTGCGCGCTCGTGTTCGGAACGGTCCCCGAGTCTGTCGACGGGTCGGTGAGGCCGGTCGCCGTGGGCACCGGCATCCGGGATCTCGAGGCGATCGACCGCGCGCAGGTCGAGCGCTCGCCGCGGGAGGAGACGGCGACGCCGCAGGTTCCCGCGCCGGAGCATCCCCTCAACGTCCCCCAGGCGGACTGGGCGGCGCTGGAGGCGGACTACGCGCTCATCCGCGCGCACATCCAGAACGTCGTACCGGGCTTCGACGACTACGAGAAGCGGATCGACAAGGGCGGCACGCTGTTCCTGCCGAACGGACCCCGCGACGCGCGCACCTTCGCGACCGTCGACGGCAGGGCGCGGTTCACCGTCAACGTGCTCGAGTACCCCCGCATCCCGCGCGGCCGGCTGCTGCTGCAGACGCTGCGCTCTCACGACCAGTACAACACCACGATCTACGGCAAGGACGACCGCTACCGCGGCATCCGCGGCGGGCGCCGGGTGGTGCTCGTCAACGCGAAGGACATCCAGGCGCTCGGGTTCGCCGAGGACGAGATCGTCGACCTCGTGTCGGAGTGGACGGGACCCGACGGCGTCGTGCAGGAGCGCCGGGCCGAAGAGTTCCGCGTCGTCGCCTACCGAACCCCGCGCGGCAACGCTGCGGCGTACTACCCCGAGACGAACGTCCTCGTGCCGCTCGACTCCGTCGCGGACGTGAGCGGCACGCCGACCTCGAAGTCGGTCGTCGTGCGGCTCGAGCACCGGGAATAGGGATCGTCGAGCACGCTCTCGCCGGGCGAGGAGAAATCGCGGGACGAGGATGTCGCCGCGCTGAACGTCCTCGGCTCGCGAGATGTCCTCGTTTCGCGAGACCTCGGGTCGGGGTCGGGCGGGTGGCACGCCTGGGGCCCGGGCGCAAGCCCTGGTGACGGCATCCGTCCCGCCCTAGCTTCGGATGATGACAGATCACTCGACGCCGACGGGCCGGGAGCCCGCACTGCGGGCGCAGCCTCGCCACGACGGCGAGCCGCCGCGCGCGCTCGTGCTCGGCGCGACGGGCTACATCGGCGGACGCCTCGTGCCGCGCCTGCTCGCGGCGGGCTACCGGGTGCGGGTGCTGGCGCGCGATCGCCACCGCGTCGCGACATTCGAGTGGGCTCCGCGTGTCGAGACCGTCGTCGGAGAGGCGGGGGATGCCGCAGCCGTCGCCGAAGCCGTGCGCGACGTGGACGTGCTGTACTACCTCGTGCATTCCATGGCCGCGGGTCGAGGGTTCGAAGAGGCCGATCGCCGCGCGGTGCGGACGACGGCGGAGGCGGCCGCCGCGGCCGCTGTGTCGCGGATCGTGTACCTCGGCGGGCTGCATCCCGACGACGCCGACCTGTCGCCGCACCTCCGCTCGCGGGTCGAGGTGGGCGAGGTCCTGCTCGCGTCCGGCGTGCCGACCCTCGTGCTGCAGGCGGGCGTCGTCATCGGGTCGGGCTCGGCGTCGTTCGAGATGGTGCGGCACTTGACGGACGTGCTGCCGTACATGCCCGCACCGAAGTGGGTGCGCAACCGCATCCAGCCGATCGCCGTGCGCGATGTGCTCCATTACCTCCTGGGCGCGGCGCGGGTTCCTGCCGACGTCAACCGCGCGGTCGACATCGGGGGACCGGACGTGCTGCGGTACGGGCAGATGATGAACGGCTATGCGCTCGAGGCGGGTCTTCCGCAGCGCCCCATCGCAGCCCTGCCGGTCCTGACGCCACGGCTCGCATCGCATTGGGTGAATCTCGTGACCCCGATCCCACGGTCGATCGCGCGACCGCTCGTCGAGTCGCTGCAGAACGACTGCGTCGTCAAGGATCGCGACGTGGACGCGCTCATCCCGCCGCCCGAGGGCGGGCTGACGCCGTATCGGACGGCGGTCGCCCTCGCGCTCGGCCGCGAGCGGGACGACCTCGTCGAGACGAGCTGGCTCGATTCCGAAGTGCTGGGCGTTCCCAGCGACCCCCTCCCGAGCGACCCGGAGTGGGCGGGGCGCACCGTCTTCACGGACGAGCGGACGGCGCGCACCACGGCCTCGCCCGAGCGCCTGTGGCAGGTCATCGTCGGCATCGGCGGGGTCAACGGCTGGTACTCGCAGCCGTTCCTCTGGGCGCTGCGAGGATGGGCGGACAAGCTGGTCGGCGGCGTGGGCCTCGCCCGCGGACGTCGCAGCCGGACACGGCTGGAGGTCGGCGACGCGCTGGACTTCTGGCGCGTCGAGGCGATCGAGCCGGGGAGTCTGCTGCGCCTGCGCGCCGAGATGAAGGTGCCCGGACGCGCCTGGCTCGAGCTGCGGTCGCGCGCGGACGGCGACGGGTCGCGCTACGACCAGCGGGCGGTCTTCTTCCCCAAGGGTCTCTCCGGCCACCTCTACTGGCTCGCGGTGCTGCCCTTCCACGGCTTCATCTTCCGCGGCATGGCGAACCGCATCACGGCGACGGCCGAGGCGGCGGCGGGCGCTCGGCCGGACCCGGGCTGATCCTGAGCTGCGGGCCGGAGGACAGCATCCGGCGAATATCCACGGCCTTCCGAGGACGGCGCACCGCGCGCGATTCCTAGCGTGGGGGAGTGGATGCTGCGCCCCCACGCCGGGCCGCCCTGTCGCGGCGCGACTGGTACCTCCTGACCAACTCGATCGTCCTCGCCTGGATCGTGCTCGCCCTCGTCGCGGTCGGCGTCCACCGATTCGTCGATCAGCCGCTGTGGCTGCTCGTGCACGTCCCGCTGCTGGGGGCCGCGACCGCCGCGATCCTCATCTGGTCGCAGCATTTCGCCGACACGCTCCTGCGCCGCTCGGCGCCGGGCGGGCGTGCAGGTCTCGGCACGCGGCTCGCCCTTCACACGCTCGGAGCCGGCGTGGTCATGGCAGGAATGCTCACCGCGACCATCCCGCTCGTCGCGATCGGCGGCGGTGTCGTCGCCGCCGCCGTCGTCGCGCACGGCATCATCCTGGGGCTGCAGACCCGCACGGCGCTTCCCGCGCGGTTCGCGCCGCTCGTGCGCTACTACGTCGCGGCGGCCGCAGTGTTCTTCCTCGGCATCGCGGCGGGAGTCGTGACGGCGATCCGCCCCGTACTGGCCGATCGCCTGGTGACGACGCACCTCATCCTCAACGCCTACGGGTGGATCGGGCTGACGGTGCTCGGCACGCTCGTCCTCCTGTGGCCCACGATCCTGCACGCGCGCATGCCCAGGACGGCGGATGCTGCCGCCCGCCATGCCCTCCCGGTCCTCGTGGCAGGTCTCGTCGTGGCGGCCACGGGACCGATCGTCGACCTCCGCCCGCTCGTCGCGCTCGGCATGGCCCTGTGGATCGCGGGAGCCGGGCGGCTCGCGGTGGAGGGATGGCGAGAGGCCCGAGCGATGCCGCCCGCGACCTACGCCGGCTGGAGCCTCGCCGCGGGATTCGCCTGGGTCGTCGCGGCGGCCGCGGCCCTCGGCATCCAGTCGCTCGTCGTGCCCGACTGGGCGACCCTGCGCGTCGAGTACCTCGTCGTGCTGGGCCCGCTCGTCGTCGGGTTCGTCGTGCAGGTGCTGACCGGGGCGCTCAGCCACCTGCTCCCCGTCGTGGCGCTCGGCAGCCCCGCAGCGGCCAAGGCCGGCTCCGAAGTCCTCGACCGCGGCGCGGCGTTCCGGGTCGCGGCGTTCAACGGTGCGATCCTCCTGTACCTCGCCCCGATGCCGTCGCTCGCCCGCGTGCTGCTGTCCTTCGTCGTCGCGGGGCTCGTCGTGACCTTCGTCGTGCTCGCCGTGCGGGCGCTCGTCGTCGGTCGCCGCATCCGGCGTGCGGAGGGACCGCACCCCGACCGCTCCGGACGCGTGACGATCGGGATGCCGCTCCCCGCCCCGCCCTCACCGCCGCGGCGGCGGCCAGGAGCTGTCGTCGCGGCGCTCGGCCTGCTCGCCCTGTGCGTCGGCGCGGGCGTGGCCGTCGACCCGGCGGCGGCCGGGATCTCGACCGTCGCCCCGTCTCAGGGGGTCGTCGCGACAGGGGAGACGACCGCGGTCACGGTACGCGTCGACGGCATGCGGTTCGACCCCGCCGTCATCGAGGTACCGTACGGCGACCGGCTCGTCGTCACGTTCGAGAACACCGGGACGGACGTCCACGACCTGACCTTCGCCAACGGGGTGCGGACCGGGCGCCTGGCGCCGGGCGCGTCCGAGAAGATCGATGTCGGGCTCGTCGGCGCCGACTTCCAGGGATGGTGCTCCATCGCGGGCCATCGCCAGATGGGCATGGAGCTCACGGTCGAGGTGACGGGGGCCCCTGCCGTCGACGATTCCCACGCGGCCGGGCACGAGCACGATGCCGGGTCAGCCGGCGCCGCAGCCGACGTCGACCTGCAGCGCGAGCCCGCAAGCAGCTTCGCGGCATGGCCGGCCGCCCTGGTCCCGGCCTCGGACGAGACCGTCCACCGCGTGACGCTGAACGTCGAGGAGATCGTGACGGATGTCGCTCCCGGCGTGTCGCAGGCGCGCTGGACCTTCGGCGGGAGAGCGCCGGGCCCCGTGCTCCGCGGCAGGGTCGGAGACCGGTTCGAGATCACGCTCGTCAACGACGGCACGATCGGCCACTCGATCGACTTCCACGCCGGCGCACTCGCACCCGACGGACCGATGCGGACGATCCAGCCGGGCGAGACGCTCACCTACGCATTCACGGCGACGCAGGCCGGGATCTGGATGTACCACTGCTCGACGATGCCGATGTCGATGCACATCGCCAACGGCATGCATGGCGCCGTCATCATCGACCCGCCCGACCTGGCACCCGTCGACCGCGAGTACGTCCTCGTGCAGGGCGAGCTGTATCTCGGCGCCGCGGGCGCGACGGCGGATGCCGACAAGATCGCTGCCGGCACTCCGGACCTCGTCGCGTTCAACGGCTATGCCGACCAGTACGTCCATCGCCCGCTCAGTGCGGCGGCGGGGGAGCGGGTACGGGTGTGGGTGCTCGACGCGGGACCGAACGCGCCGTCGTCCTTCCACGTCGTCGGCGGCCAGTTCGACACCGTCTACGTCGAGGGCTCGTACGTCCTGCAGGCGGGCGACCCAGGCGGTTCGCAGGCGATGGCGCTGCAGCCCGCCCAGGGCGGGTTCGTCGAGCTGACGTTCCCGGAGCCGGGCTCGTACCCGTTCGTCACGCATCGCATGAGCGACGCGGAGAAGGGCGCACGCGGCCTCTTCCGCGTCGAGTGAGCTGCCACCGGGTCGCCTGGGCGGCTCGGGGTCGCTTCGGGTGGACGAGCTGTGCGGGGCAGGGCATGCCCGCATGTTCGCCACTCCGACACTTGTGCGATCGTCATGAGGAGGACCTCGGGGCGGTGCAGGTCCGCCCCGAGGTCTCGAGCCCGCCCCATTGCGGGTGGCTCCGGCCTGGCCTCAGGGCCGGCGCAGCCGCTGCGGGTCGGGAGCGCTGACCGGATCCCAGCCGCGGCGAGGCGGGCGAGCGCCGCGGTGCGCATCGCGCGAGCGGTACACGATGTACGGCCGCGTGAGGTAGCCGAGCGGAGCCGAGAACACGTGCACGAGGCGTGTGAAGGGCCACAGCGCGAAGAGCGCGAACGCCGACAGGACATGGATCTGGAAGAGGAGCGGCACGTCGACCATGAGCTCCGGCTGGGGCTGGAAGAACAGGATGCTGCGGATCCAGGGTGAGATCGTCTCGCGGTAGTGGAACCCGCCGCCGAAGACCTGGTACACGACCGTCGCGAGCGTCCCGAACAGCAGTGTGACGCCGAGGAAGACGTACATGACCTTGTCCATCACGGTCGTCGCGAGGAACACGGGGCCGACCGTCCTTCGCCGGTAGACGAGGATCGCGAGGCCAGCGAGCGTCAGCACGGCCGCCGCCGTCCCGAGGAAGGTCGCTCCGAAGTGGTACATCTCCTCCGAGATGCCGATCGCGTACAGCCACTCGCGGGGGATGAGGAGGCCCACGGCGTGGCCCGCGATGACCATGAGGATGCCGATGTGGAACATCGGCGAGCCCCACCGCAGCAGCCGGCTCTCGTAGGTCTGGCTCGACCTCGTGGTCCAGCCGAACTTGTCGTAGCGGTAGCGCCACACGTGGCCGACGATGAACACCGCGATGGCGGCGTACGGGATGGCGACCCACAGGATGACGTCCATGGCGTTCACGGCTGCTCTCCTCGCTGCGAGACGGGCTGGAAGGGCGGAAGCGATCCGAGGAAGCTGAGGCCGACCGTCTCGGCGGGCGGTCCCTCGGTGATGAGCCGGACGAAGCGCTCGCGCGTCTCGTCGTCGATTGGCGGAAGCGAGAGCGTCACGGCTCGGACGACGGCCGCCCACGGGCTGTCCATCGACTCGAGGGCCGCGCGGAGCACCTCGATGCCGTCGCGGTGCGACGCGATGAGCGCCTCGGCGATGGGCGAATCGCTGAGGGCTGAGAACTCGAGGGCTACCGGCAGGTAGTCCGGCAGCTCCTGCGCGTCGAACTCCCAGCCCGCGGCGCGGTACGCCTCGAGGAACGTCACGAGCGCCGTGCCCCGCTTACGGGTGTCGCCCGTCGCGTAGTAGCTGAGGTACAGGCTGCACTTGCGCTTGAGGTCGAAGGTGAGCACGTACCGTCGCTGCCATTCGGTCAGGCCCGCCTCGGTCGCGGCATCCGCGAACTGCGCGAGCGGCTCGGCGATCGGCGCGGGAAGTCCGTCCAGCCCGCCGCGCACGCGGGCGAGCCGAGCGAACCACGCCTCGTCGGGGTAGTCGAGCAGCAGCGACGCGATCATGTGGACGCGTGCGCGCCGCGCCGGGTCGAGGTCGAGCGACTCGAGCTCGACGGGAAGCGCGCGCCGCGGGGTGACGCGGGGCAGGAGGGCGCTCATCGCTCCTCCTCCGCCGCGCGGCGGCCCTTGCTCGTCGTGCGGATCTCACCCTGCTGCGCAGGCGGGAACATGCCGTCCGGAGTGCCGTTGCCGTCCCAGTTGAGCAGGTTCACGCGCCCCGGCGTCGAGGGCCGGTCGGCCGTCTGGCGGTCGGCGAGCACGTGGAAGTTCTCGACCGCGACCGGGACGCTCGGACCGCTCGAAAGACCGAGCGGTCCCGCGCCCCCCATTCCAGGCCCGCCCTCGTAGTCGAGGGAGCAGGCCATCTCCTCCAGTTCGTGCGCGCGCTCGGAGTGCGCCGTCGGGATGACGTAGCGCTCCTCGTACTTCGCGATCGCGAGCAGCCGGTACATCGCCTCGACGGACTCGCCCGTCATCCCGACCGCCCGCGCGATCCGCTCGTCGCGCTCGCCGTCGAGGTTGAGACCCCGCATGTACGAGCGCATCGCGGCCAGGCGGCGCAGGGAGTGGTCGACCGGGCCGGTGTCGCCCGCGCTGAAGAGCTCCGCGAGGTACCCGATCGGGATGCGCAGCTTGTCGATCGCTGCGAAGAGCGTCGGCGCGTCCTCACCGTCGTTGCCCGACTCCGACACGACGTCGACGACGGGCGAGAGCGGCGGGATGTACCAGACCATGGGCATCGTCCGGTACTCGGGGTGCAGCGGCAGGGCGACCTCGTACTCCTGGATGAGCCGCCAGATCGGGCTGCGCTGCGCCGCCTCGATCCAGTCCTCCGGGATGCCGTCACGCCGGGCCTGCTCGACGACGGCGGGGTCGTGCGGGTCGAGCAGGACGCGCCGCTGCGCGGCGAGGAGCGCCTTCTCGTCCTCGACGCTCGCGGCCTCGGCCACACCGTCGGCGTCGTAGAGGACGAGCCCGAGGTAGCGCAGCCGCCCGACACAGGTCTCGGAGCACACCGTGGGAAGGCCGACCTCGATGCGGGGGTAGCACATCGTGCACTTCTCGGCCTTGCCGGTCTTGTGGTTGAAGTAGACCTTCTTGTACGGGCAGCCCGAGACGCACATGCGCCAGCCGCGGCACTGGTCCTGGTCGACCAGGACGATGCCGTCCTCGGCGCGCTTGTACATCGCGCCGGAGGGGCACGAGGCGACGCAGGACGGATTGAGGCAGTGCTCGCAGATGCGCGGGAGGTAGAACATGAAGGCCTTCGAGAACTCGGCCTCGACCTTCTCGCTCATCTTCTGCAGGATCGGGTCGTCCTGCATCGTCTCGAGCGACCCGCCGAGGTCGTCATCCCAGTTCGCCGACCACGAGATCTTCATGTCCTTGCCGGTCAGGAGGCTCTTCGGCTTCGCGACCGGCACATTGGCCCCGCGCGGGGCGTTGAGCAGCATGTCGTAGTCGTACGTCCACGGCTCGTAGTAGTCGTGGATCTCGGGCAGCTTCGGGTTGGAGAAGATGCTCGCGAGCTTGGCGAACCGGCCGCCGCTGCGCAGCTTCAGGCGGCCGCGCTTCGTGCGCACCCAGCCGCCGCCCCACTTCTCCTGGTCCTCGTACCCCCGCGGATAGCCGACGCCGGGACGGGTCTCGACGTTGTTGAACCACACGTACTCGACGCCGGTGCGGTTCGTCCACGCCTGCTTGCACGTGACGGAGCAGGTGTGGCATCCGATGCACTTGTCGAGGTTCATGACCATCGACATCTGAGCCATGACCTTCATCAGTACTCGACCTCCTGGCTGCGGCGGCGGATGACGGTGATCTCGTCGCGCTGGTTCCCCGTCGGGCCCAGATAGTTGAACGCCCACGCGAGCTGTGCGTAGCCGCCGATGAGATGACTGGGCTTGAGGAGGATGCGCGTCAGGGAGTTGTGGATGCCGCCGCGCTGACCGCTCGTCTCGGCGATCGGCACGTCCACCGTGCGGTCCTTCGCGTGGTACATGTACACCGTGCCCTCCGGCATCCGGTGCGACACGATCGCGCGGGCGACGACGACGCCGTTGCGGTTGTAGGACTCGATCCAGTCGTTGTCGCGGATGCCGGCCTTCGCGGCATCCTGCGGGCTCATCCAGATCGTGGGGCCGCCGCGCGAGAGCGACAGCATGAAGAGGTTGTCCTGGTACTCGGAGTGGATCGACCACTTCGAGTGCGGCGTGAGGTAGCGCACCGCGACCTCGGTCTGGCCGGGCGCTCCGGGGCCCGCGACGCGGCGCGTCGCGCCGACCTCGGGTGAGTCGAACAGCCGGTGCATGTCCAGCGGCGGGCGGAAGGTCGGCAGGTTCTCGCCGAGCTCTTCCATCCAATCGTGGTCGAGGTAGAAGTGCTGGCGGCCCGTGAGGGTGTGCCAGGGCTTCAAGTGCTCGACGTTGATCGCGAACGCCGTGTAGCGGCGCCCGCCGTGCTCCGAGCCCGACCACTCGGGGGAGGTGATGACGGCGCGCGGCTGCACCTGGACGTCGGCGAACGTGATGTGCGAGCCCTCGTGGTCCTCGGCGAGGTGCGCGATGCGTTGTCCCGTGCGCTTCTCCAGCGCGCGGAATCCCTGTACCGCGAGACGCCCGTTGCTCGTGCCCGAGAAGGCGAGGATCAGCTCGCACACGCGCTTGTCGGAGTCGAGCCGCACCCGCCCCGCCATGGGACCGCCCGCGACGACGCCGTTGACGTGCTCGAGCCGGCGGATCTCCTCGTCGGGGTGGTAGGTGATCGCCTTGGTGGTCATGCCGAGCTTCTCGGTGAGCGGGCCGAGCGACTTCCACCGGTCGGCGAGCGCCGGGTAGTCGCGCTCGACGACGATGAGCTTGGCCATCGTCACGCCGGGGACGAGCGACGGATCGTCCGGAACCGCGCCGTGCGCGTAGGCCATGACATCAGGGGTGTCGTGCTGCAGCGGAGACGCCACGACGTCGCGCCGGACGCCCAGGTGCCCCTCGCACAGCTCGCTGAAGCGCTCCGCGAGCTCGCGGAACAGGTCGTAGTCCGTCTTCGTCTGCCACGGCGGGTTGATCGCCGGGTTGAACGAGTGCAGGAACGGGTGCATGTCGGTCGAGGACAGATCGTGCTTCTCGTACCACGTCGCGGCGGGGAAGACGAGGTCGCTGAACAGGGTCGTGGACGTCATCCGGAAGTCCGCCGTCATGAGCAGGTCGAGCTTGCCGGCAGGGGCGTCGTCGCGCCACACGATGTCGCGGGGGCGCGAGCCCTCCGGAGTCTCCGAGGCGCGGATCGCCGAGTCGGTGCCGAGCAGGTGCTTCAGGAAGTACTCGTTGCCCTTGCCCGAGGAACCGAGGATGTTCGCGCGCCACACCGTCACGATGCGCGGGAAGTTGACCGGCGCGTCGGGGTCTTCGCACGCGTAGTGCAGCGATCCGTCCTGAAGCGAGTCCACGACGTGCTGTGCGGGCTCCTTGCCCGCAGCATCCGCCTCGTCGCACAGGTCGAGCGAGCTGCGCGAGAAGGTCGGGTAGCTCGGCATCCATCCCCGCTTGACGGATTCGACGAGGCAGTCGGCCGTCGTCCGGTCGGCGAATGCGCCGCGCGCGAGGGGAGAGGCGAGCTTGTCGGCGGGCAGCCCGTCGTAGCGCCACTGGTCGGTCGCGAGGTACCAGAAGGCCGTGCCGATCATCTGCCGCGGCGGCCGGTTCCAGTCGCCGGCGGTCGCGTACTGCGAGTAGCCGGTGATGGGCCGGACCTTCTCCTGCCCGACGTAGTGGGCCCAGCCGCCGCCGTTGACGCCCTGGCATCCCGTCATCGTCGTGAGCGCGAGGAACGTGCGGTAGATCGTGTCGGAGTGGAACCAGTGGTTGGTGCCGGCGCCCATCAGGATCATGGAGCGGCCGCCCGAGCGGTCGGCGTTGTCGGCGAACTCGCGCGCGATCCGGATCGCCTGGACGGCGGGCACCGACGTGATCTCCTCCTGCCACGCGGGCGTCCCCGGCGTCGACGGGTCGTCGTAGTCCGCGGGCCACGCGCCGGGAAGACCCGGGCGGCCGACGCCGTACTGCGCGAGCAGCAGGTCGAACACCGTCGTGACGGTGCGCCCCGCGACCGTGCGCACCGGCACGCCGCGCACGACGACGCCCGATCCGCCGGCGTGCTCGTCGCCCTCCTGCGGCGCGACGTCGAAGCGCGGGAGCGCGACTTGGGCGGATGCCGTGTCGCCGTCGCCGATGTCCGCGAGCGAGAGCGGCGGCACGACATCCCCGAGATCGAGGTTCCACCTCCCTTCGTCCTCTGCCGTGAAGCGGTGCCCGAGCGATCCGTTCGGGACGACGGGCGTCCCGTCCTGGTCGAGCAGCACCGTCTTGAAGTCGGCGCGCGGTGCTGCGGCATCCGTCCCGCCCAGATCGCTCGCCGTCAGGAACTTGCCCGGCACGAGGCGGTCGCCGTTGCGCTCGAGCGTCACGAGATACGGCGCGTCGGTGAACCGGCGCATGTAGTCCTCGAAGCGCGCCGTGCGCGTGGCGACGAAGTGCTCGCGGAGGATGACGTGGCCCATCGCGAGCGCGAGCGCGGCATCCGTCCCGGGGTGGGGTGCGACCCACTCGTCGGCGAACTTCGTGTTGTCGGTGTAGTCCGGCGAGACCGTCACGACCTTCTGCCCGCGATACCGGGCCTCGGCCATGAAGTGCGCGTCGGGCGTGCGCGTGACGGGCACGTTCGAGCCCCACATGATGAGGTAACCGGCGTTCCACCAGTCCGCCGACTCGGGGACGTCGGTCTGGTCTCCGAACACCTGCGGGCTCGCGACGGGCAGGTCTGCGTACCAGTCGTAGAACGACAGGATCGTGCCGCCGAGGAGGTTCAGGAACCGCGCGCCGGCGCCGTGCGACACCATCGACATCGCCGGGATCGGCGAGAAGCCCGCGACCCGGTCGGGTCCGTACTTCTTGACGGTGTAGACGTGCGCCGCGGCGGCGATCTCGAGCGCCTCGTCCCACGTCGTGCGGATGAGTCCGCCCTTGCCGCGCGCGCTCTTGTAGGCACGGGATGCCTCGGGGTCCAGGGCGATGGACTCCCACGCGTCCACGGGGTTCGGGTGGACGGCTTTGGCCGCGCGGTAGCGCTCGGCGAGAGCATCCCGGATGTACGGATACCGCACGCGCGTCGGCGAGTACGTGTACCAGCTGAAGGCGGCGCCGCGCGGGCACCCGCGCGGCTCGTACTCGGGGGAATCCGGCCCGACGGAGGGGTAGTCCGTCTGCTGCGTCTCCCACGTGATGATGCCGTCCTTGACGTACACCTTCCACGAGCACGAGCCGGTGCAGTTGACGCCGTGCGTGGACCGCACGACTTTGTCGTGAGACCAGCGGTCGCGGTAGAAGACGTCGCCCTGCCGGCCGCCCTCGAGGAAGAGGGCGCGGAGGTCGGGCGACACCTCGCCGCGGCGGAGGAAGCGGCCCATGCTGAGCAGCGAATCGGTGAGCGGCCCGTCTGTCGCGGGGTGGATCGCTCGCGTGTCTGGGGTCATGACTGCATGTCCTTCATCGTCGAAATCGGACTTCAGCGGTGCGCCGTCACGGCGGTCAGCTCTTCGCCTCGGCGCCGGAACGTGCGTAGAACCACCATGTCAGCCCCGTGCAGAAGACGCACCAGGCCGCGCAGATCACGAAGAAGACCGTGGGGCTCACGGCCGACAGGGCCATGCCGACGATGAACGGGCCGAATGCCGCTACGGCTGCCGTGAAGCCGACGACCCCGCCGGCCTGGCGCTTGGGGAAGATCATGGGCATCTGCTTGAACGTCCCGGCGTTGCCGAAGCCGGCGAACACGAAGATCGTGATCATACCCGCGAGGAAGCCCCAGAACTCGCCGACCTCGGTCGGGGTGAGGAAGAAGAGGGCGACGATCGTGCCGGCGGTCATGCCGATGCCCGAGATGAGCGTGAACGGCGCCCCGCCGAACCGATCGCACAGGGGTCCCGCGGCGGCCCGCACGGCGGCGCCCACGGCGGGCCCGATCCAGGCGTAGGCGAGCGGGTCGGGCGCGTTCTCGAAGCCGCCGTAGATGTTCACGATCATGAGACCCATCTGCGCGGCGAGGCCCGCGTAGGCGCCGAACGTCATCATGTAGATCGCGGTCATGATCCACGTGTGCTTCAGGCGGAAGATGTCCAGCTGCTCCCGGAAGTTCGCCTTCACGGGCACGCGCTTGAGGAACACGAACCCGAGGATCGAGGCGAGCACCGCCCACGGGATCAGCACGAGGCCGCCGTTGTGCAGCCACATGTTGGCGCCGCCGGTCGTCGTCTGCGGGTCGAGGAACCACGTGCCGAAGAGGCCGAATCCGATGACCCACGGCACGAGCACCTGGACGAGCCCGATGCCGAAGTTGCCGATGCCGGCCTGCAGCCCGAGCGCCGTACCCTGCAGGCGCTTCGGGAAGAAGTAGCTCGTCGAGGGCATGTAGCCCGAGAAGACGCCGCCGCCGATGCCCGCCGAGAAGGCGAGCGCGAGCAGCATCCAGTACGGCGTCGACGTGTCGCGCACGGCGAGGGTCCACCCGAGCATGGGCAGCGCGAGCAGGAGCGAGCTCCAGCCGACGAGGGCCCGAGTGCCGACGATGGGCGGCAGGAACATGTAGGCGAAGCGCAGCAGGCCGCCCGCGAGCCCCGGGATCGCGGCGAGCCAGTACAGCTGCGCCGTGTCGAGGTCGAAGCCGATCGCCGTGAGCCGCGGCGCGATCGCGCTCACCAGGTACCAGGTCGCGAATCCGAGGAGCAGCGAGTACGTCGTGATGGTCAGCGTCCGCCACGCGAGGCGCGAGTCCCACGTGTCCTCGTTCTCGGGATCCCATCGCGACAGGTCGAGGGTGGCTGGGGTGGTGATCGCGGACATCGCGCCTCCTCGGGTGGGCGGCCGCCGTGGGCCGTGCCCTCATTGAAGCCCTCTCTCGAGCGCGGCGATGGCCCGTATGCCGTGGATATTCAGCTCCGCGGCGCGGGGCCTCGGACGACGGCGGATGCCGCGCCCAGCGCGCGGCGGAGATCCCCGCCGAACCGCCCGTCAGACGCTTCGAGCGCCGCGTTCAGGCTCGGTGCGGCGTGGGTTCAGACGTCGAGGGATGCTGCGTCCGGCGTCGCCTCGCCTTGCGCCGTCGCATCACCCAGCGGCGCGGCATCCCGCCGCTGGAGGAGGAGCCGGCACTCGTGCGGCGTCACGAGGGGGAGGAGGCGTCCGACTTCGAGCGGACCGCCGGCCTGGCTGAGCACGCCGCGGACGAGCTCCTCGTGCACGTGACACAGGATGGGCAGGCGGTCGGCGACGAGGTCGTGGAAGGCGCACGGAGCGAGCTTGACCGTGAGGGCGTCCTCGTCGATCCGGGGTTCGAGGCCGACGTCGTCGAGGTGCTCGTAGAGGGCGTCGAGCTGATGCGCGACGACCTCCTCCGTCGCATCCGCGTCCTCGTGCAGCAAGACGCTGCGCATGAGGTCGCCGTGCCGCTTCGCGTCCTCGATGCGCTTGGCCGCGATGGGGTTCTCGGGTCCGGCGGGCTCGAACAGGTCGCGCGGGCGCCCCCGCGTGCCGCGATGCTCAGTGACCCGCACGACGAAGCCTTCGGTCTCGAGGACGCGGAGGTGGTCCCTCAGTGTGTTCTCGTGCAGTCCGGTCGCCTCGGCCAGCTCCGCCAGGGATTGCCCCGGGCGCGCGAGGAGTTCGTGCATGACGCTCAGGCGGCTCGGCTGGGCGAGACCGCGGTAGGCGTCGGTGCGGCGGGGCATGCTCCGATTATCCCAGGCGGTGCCGTGGTCTCTCTGGGCGGATCTAGGCTGAAGAGATGACCTACCCGGCCGCCGTCATCACGGTGTCAGACAGGTCGGCGGCGGGCGAGCGAGCGGATTCGGCGGGGCCCGTCGCGACCTCCGAGCTCGTGCGTGCGGGGTTCTCGTGCGACGATCCCATCGTCGTGCCCGACGGCGCCGACAGCGTCGAGCGCGCCCTCTGGGCCGTGCTCGCGGGAGGCGCCCGGCTCGTCGTGACGACGGGCGGCACAGGCGTGGGTCCCCGCGACGAGACCCCAGAGGGCACGTCGCGCGTCATCGGGCGCGAGGTCCCCGGCATCGCCGAGGAGCTCCGCCGCATCGGCGCGTCCGACACGCCGGGCGGGATGCTGTCCCGCGGTCTTGCCGGCGTGGCCGAGCCCGTGCCCGGCGTGACGGCGGGTGCGCTCATCGTCAATCTGCCGGGGTCTCCCAAGGCCGTGGCATCCGGGATGCCCGTCATCCTGTCGGTCGCCCGGCACGTCATCGATCAGCTCACGGGCGGAGACCACGCATGAACGGCGTGCGGCTCGCCGCGATCAGCGACAGTCCCCTCGACGTCGACGCGCACCTCGCAGCTGTCTCGGACGCCACGATGGGGGCCGAGACGACCTTCGTCGGTCGCGTGCGCGATCACGATCCGGATGCCGCGACCGCCGTCGTCGCGCTGGAGTACTCCGCTCACCCCGACGCCGCGGCCGCCCTCCGGCGCATCGCCGAGGGCGCGATCGGCGACACGGGAGCGCTCGTGGCGGTGAGCCACCGCGTCGGACGCCTGGAGGTGGGCGACGCGGCCGTCGTCATCGCCGTGTCGTCCTCGCACCGCGCGCAGGCGTTCGAGGTCTGTCGCGCGATCATCGAGACGATCAAGACCGACCTCCCGGTCTGGAAGCGCCAGGTCGAGGCCGACGGCACGACGGCCTGGAAGGGCCTCGGCGGCTGACGCCATCGGCGGAGTTCGGTCAACGGGCCCCGGGTCCCGGCGCGGCACGGTCCCCGAGCTCGTCGAGGGGTCGAGGTCCGAGCTTGTCGAGGCGCGGCGGAGCGGTCGGGTCAGCCGCCGGCGAAGGGCGGCAGGACGTCGACGAGGTCGTCCGACCCGAGCGGCGTCTCGTCGCCGACGCGCGCACCGCCCACGAGCACGGCGCAGCGGGGGAGGATGCCGCCGAGACCGGGGTGATCCGACGCCACGGCGCGACGCAGCGCACCCAGTGTGGCTTCCGGGCGCTCCTCGACGTCGAGGCCCGTCGCCTCGGCGGCAGCCGCGAAGTAGCGGACGCGCGCCATCAGGCCTCCCAGGTGCCGGCGAGCTGCGTGACCGCCGCGACGGCGGACTCGACATCCGCCGGCGACCCGCCCGCACGACCTGCGACGAGGCCGGCGACGAAGGCGCTCAGGGGCGCCGCGGGACGCGCGACGCCGTTCGCGACGTCGCGGGCGAGGTCGAGGATGAGCGCGATGGGCACGTCGTCGTCGGCGAGGTCGAAGCGCTCGCGCAGCGCCCCGGCCCATGAGTCGAGCGCCTCGGGCGGAAGGGTGCGGGATGCCTCGGTCATGACTCCTCCTGTGCCGGACGTGCTTCGCCCGCCGATGCGCGGGCGCTGCTGAGATCCTCCCACGTGTCGATGTCGCGCGTGAGGTCGTCGGGCGCGGCGATCGCGGCGATCGCGAGGTCCGCGAGGAGCACCCTGACAGGGGCGTCGCGGCCGGCATCCGGGACGGCTTTCGCAGCCGCCCTCAGCGCTCGCGTCCGGTACGCGCCCGTGAGCCATTGCGGGCGACTGGACGCGTCGGCGAGGCACACGCCCTCGGTGTCGGAGGGGAGGAGCAGGATGTCGGATCTCAGCCGCTCGACGGCGGCTCCGACACGGGGGAGGTCGCATGCCAGGACGAACGTCCAGTCGGGCTCGGGCGCCCACAGGTCGTCGCGGCTGAGCGCTGCGACGATGCCTGCGACGGGCCCGCCGAAGGGCGGATCCTCGACGACCCAGGCGACGTCGAGGGCGGCGTCGAGGACAGGGCCGGCGACGACGATCGGCTGAGCGCCGGTGCCCGTCACAGCAGTGACGGCGCGGGCGAGCAGGGTCTGGCCGCCCACCTCGAAGAGCGGCTTGGCGGCGCCGTCGACGCGGGCTGCTCGGCCGCCGGCGAGCAGGATCGCGCCGAACGTGGTCACGACTCGACGACCGGGGCGTCGTCGTGCGGGTGATCGAGCGCGTCGGCGGGACGCGGGCTCTCCGCGTGCGGGTCCGTGGGCGCCGGTGCGGTCTGATCTGGCGCGGAACCCGGCGCAGCTGCGCCCTCGGCGGTGGCCGGCGCGGCGCCCAGTGCAGCCGCACCGTCGGCGGTGTCTGGCTCGCCTGCGTCGTCGGCGGTGTCCGGCACGCCAGCGCCCGCGGAGCCAGGCTCGCCCTGGCGCACCCATGTCCCAGAGCGGCCGCCCTCCTTCGCCGTGATCCGCACGTTCTCGATCGAGGTCGACTTGTCGAGGCCCTTCACCATGTCGACGACGGCGAGGGCGGCGACGGAGACGGCCGTGAGCGCCTCCATCTCGACGCCCGTGCGGTCGGCCGTGCGGACCGTCGCCTCGACCTCGACGCCGTCGTCGACGATGTGCAGGTCGACGGCGGCGCCGTGCACGCCGATGACGTGGGCGAGGGGCAGGAGGTCGGGAGTGCGCTTGGCGGCCTGGATGCCGGCGATGCGCGCGACTGCGAGGACGTCGCCCTTCGGCACCGCGCGGTCGCGAAGTGCGGCGACGACGTCGGGCGAGCAGCGGACGAAGCCTCGGGCCGTCGCGGCGCGGACCGTCGGCGCCTTCGCCGTGACGTCGACCATGCGGGCGCGTCCGGCCTCGTCGAGATGGGTGAAAGTCATGCGATCAGCATGACATCGACGAGGTCGCCCGCCTCGACGGCGTCGACGTCGGCCGGCACGACGGCGTAGGCCTCGGCGCGGGCGAGCCCGCCGGCGAGATGCGAGCCGGACCCCCCGGCGGTCGCGGGGCGCACGGTCCACCGAGCCGCGTCGGTGCGGTCGATCGCCGCAGGGAGATACTGCCGCCGGCCCGGAGGGGTCCGCCAGCCGACCGCCGCGGGCAGCGCGATCCGAGGCCGGTGCAGCTCGGTGCGGCCTTGGAGGGCGAGCAGGGCGGGCCGGACGAAGACCTCGAACGAGACCGCGGCGCTCACAGGGTTCCCGGGCAGCCCGAAGAGCAGCATCCCGTTCTCCGTCGCGCCGAAGCCCTGCGGCTTGCCCGGCTGCATGCGCACCTTCGTGAACTCCATCGAGCCGGACAGGGTCTGCTTGACGGGCTCGTACGCGCCAGCGCTCACGCCGCCGGTGAAGACGACGACATCGGCGCCGAGCGCGGCCGCCTCGCCGACGGCGCGGGCGGGTCCGTCGCCGTCGTCGGGCACACTGAGACGGAGCACGACCTCGGCTCCCGCGAGCGACACGAGCCCCGTGAGCAGCTCGCTGTTCGACTCGGGGATGCGCCCGCGCTCGAGTGGCACGCCCGGGGCCGCGAGCTCCGAGCCGGTCGAAACGACCGCGACGCGCGGCACGCGCGACACCACCACGTCGACGATCCCCGCCGCCGCGGCGGCCGAGAGCTGAAGGGGTCCCAGCACGCCGCCCGCAGCGAGCAGCTCGGTCCCGGAGACCGCGTCCTCGCCGCGGCGGCGGATGTGGGATCCCACCGCCTTCGGGGCGTGCCTGACGACGATCTCGCCGAGCGAGTCCGCGAGCCCGCCTGCGGTGTCCTCGAACGGGACGATCGCGTCGGATGCTGTCGGCACAGGCGAGCCGGTCATGATCCGGGCGGCCTCGCCGCGTCCGAGCGGTGGATCCAGCGCCGTCCCGGCGGGCAGGTCGGCGACGACGCGGAGCCGCACCGGGCGCTCGGGCGAGGCATCCGCGACGTCCGCGAACCGCACGGCGAAGCCGTCCATCGCGGAGTTGTCGAAGACGGGGATGTCGACGCCCGCGCTCAGCGGCTCGCGGAGGGTGCGTCCGAGCGCCGCCCACACCGGCACCGTCGTCGCTTCGAGCGTGCGGGCCCGCGACAGGACGAGGCGCTGCTGCTCCTCGACCTCGCGCGGAGTGTCGAGGCTCACGCCGGGACCCGGGCGGAGCCCGACGGGGCGAGCGCTCCCGGCCATGCGTCGAGGCCGCCTGCCAACACGGATGCCTCGATGCCGGCGGCGCGGAGCGCTTCCGCGGCGCGGCGCGCCCGGACGCCCACCTTGCAGACGACCACGACCGGACCCGCGCCGACGGCGGCGGGGTCGGCCAGGAGGTCCGCGAGCGGGATGTGGCGCGAACCCGGCACCATGCCCGTCGCGACTTCGTCGTGCTCGCGAACGTCGACCACGGCCGCGCCGGCAAGCGCTTCGGGGCCGACGAGGGGTGGCGCAGTCTGCCGCGCCGCGGGCGCGACGGCGGGCACCACGGGCGCGACGGCGGGCACCACGGGTGCCGTCGCGGCGCGCAGGGCGACCTCGTGCTGCCGCGACCGCAGCCCGTCGATCACCAGGACGCGCCCGACCAGCGGCTCGCCGACACCGGTCACGAGCTTGATCGCCTCCGTCGCGAGGAGGGCGCCGACCTGGAGGCACAGCGCTCCGAGGACGCCGACGTCGGCGCAGGTCGGGACCTCGCCGACGCTGTGCGGCGGGTACAGGTCGGCGAGGACCACGGGGGCAGTCCCCTCCGGCGGGCGGCTCCAGAACACCGTGATCTGGGCGTCGAAGCCCTGCACCGTGCCCCAGACGAGCGGAACTCCGAGCGCTTCGCAGGCGGAGGCCACGGCTTCTCGCGTCTCGAACGTGTCGGTGCCGTCGATCACGAGATGCGCGCCGGCGAGGAGAGCGGCGGCGTTCGCGCTGTCGAGTCGTTCGCCGACCGGCCGCACGACGGTCTCGGGAGCGAGGTCGGCCGCGACGCGCACGGCGCTGTCGACCTTCGGCCGCCCGACGTCGCGGACGCGGTGCAGCACCTGCCGCTGAAGGTTCGACTGCTCGACGACGTCGTCGTCGATGACGATGAGCTCGCCGACTCCGGCCGCCGCGAGCGCGAGGACGACGGGCGAGCCGAGGCCGCCGGCCCCGACGACGGCGATGCGCGCGGCCGCGAGCCGGCGCTGCGCCGAGTCGCCGAACCCCGCCAGCCGCGTGTGCCGGGCCGTGCGGATCCGCTCCGCATCGCTCAACGCGGAGACGGGCTCGACCAGCGGTCGCAGGGGCATGCTCCCAGGGTAGCCACCCGGCAGAAGGCGGGATCCGTACGGAAGGGCGTGGAAATCCGGCCGCCGAAGCCCGGGGTCGCTGTTGCACCGCAGATGCGGGTACAGAAGCGGAAATCACCCGCAGATGCGGTGCTAGGTTCGACATATGCCGACCTACAAGATCGCCGAAGCCGCACGGCTGCTCGGCGTCAGCGATGACACCGTGCGTCGCTGGGTGGACCAGGGCGTGCTGCCCGTCACGGACGCGACGCCGGCCGGGATCCCCGGAGACGCACTCGCCGAGCGGGCGGTCGAGCTCGCGCGGACAGCATCCGATCCCACCGACGTGCTCTCCAGCGCCCGCAACCGCTTCGTCGGCCTCGTCACGCGCGTGCAGGTCGACGGGATCATGGCGCAGGTCGACATCCAGGCCGGTCCGCATCGCGTCGTCTCGCTCTTGTCGGCCGAAGCCGTGCAGGACCTCGGGCTCGAGGTCGGGTCCCTCGCCGTCGCGGTCGTCAAGGCCACCAACGTCATCGTCGAAACCCCCAAGG
This sequence comes from Microbacterium sp. NPDC019599, assembly GCF_040632175.1. NCBI lineage: Bacteria > Bacillati > Actinomycetota > Actinomycetes > Micrococcales > Microbacteriaceae > Microbacterium > Microbacterium sp. NPDC019599. The sequence continues at coordinate 385,756 of NZ_JBEYBL010000002.1, read as the reverse complement.
AGCCTCGTTGAAGCGTGTCGCCGCCGTCCTCGCCTTCGCCGCGGTCGTCCTCCTGGGCGGGTGTGCCTCCCAGTCCGACGAGGATCCCGAAGCGTCGCCGGCGGAGAGCACGCCCGTCGGCGAGGAGCTCACGGGCGAGCTCACGATCTACGCAGCGGCCTCCCTCAAGACGGCGTTCGACGAGCTCGCGACGCAGTTCGAGGCGCGCAACCCGAGCCTCGAGGTCCTGCCGATCGTCTACGACGGCTCGAGCACCCTCGCGACGCAGCTCATCGAGGGCGCTCCCGCTGACGTCTTCGCGTCGGCCGACGAGGCGAACATGCAGAAGGTCCTCGACGCGGGGCTCGCGAGTGGTTCCGAGCTCTTCGCCACGAACACGCTCGTCATCGCGGTTCCGGCGGGGAACCCGGGCGGTGTGGAGGACCTCAGCGATCTCGCCGACGACAGTGTCACGGTCGTGCTGTGCGCGCCCGAGGTGCCGTGCGGCGCGGCATCCCAGACCCTCCTCGCGAATGCGGGGCTGACCGTGACGCCCGCGAGCTCCGAGCAGAACGTGACGGCGGTGCTCACGAAGGTCGCGGCGGGCGAGGCCGACGCAGGTCTGGTCTACGTCACGGACGTGCAGGGGCGCGACGACGTCGAGTCGATCGTGCCGGAAGGGGCCGCCGACGTCGTCAACCGCTACCCCGTCGCAGCGCTGACGGATGCTGCGAACCCCCACGCGGCTGCCGCGTTCGCGGAGTTCGTGCTCGATGCCGAGGGCCAGGACGTGCTCGCGGGGCTCGGATTCGGCGCCCCGTGAGGTCGGGCGAGACCCGAGGCTTCGTCCCGCAGATCCTGCTGCTGCCGGCGATCCTCGGCCTCGCGCTGCTCGTCCTGCCGCTCCTGACGCTCGTCGTGCGCGTCGACTGGTCGACGCTGTGGAGCGACGTCACATCGCCCGAAGCGGTCTCCGCGCTGCTGCTCTCGCTCGGAACGGGAGTCGTCGCGACACTCGTGTGCGCCGTGCTCGGCATCCCGCTCGCGCTGGTCATCGCGCGCAGCCCCGCCCGCACCGCGGGAGTCCTGCGCGCGCTCGTGACGGTGCCGCTCGTGCTGCCCCCCATGGTCGGCGGGATCGCGCTGCTGTTCCTGTTCGGCCGGTCGAGCCCGCTCGGCGGCGTCCTGGCGGAGTGGGGCATCCGGATCCCCTTCTCGACGACCGCCGTCGTGCTCGCGCAGACCTTCGTCGCGCTGCCTTTCCTCGTCCTCGCTGTCGAGGGGTCGCTGCGGACCGTCGGCATCGGCTACGAGCAGACGGCGGCCGCGCTCGGCGCGAGCCGCTGGACGATCCTGCGCCGCGTGACGCTGCCGCTGGCGGCACCGGGACTCATCGCGGGCGTCATCCTGTGCTTCGCGCGCGCGATCGGCGAGTTCGGGGCGACGGCGCTCTTCGCCGGCAACGCGCCCGGAGTCACGCAGACGATGCCTCTTGCCATCTACACCGCGTTCAACGGGGCCGGCGTGACCCAGGGGACGGCCGTCGCGCTCTCGCTGCTCCTGCTCGTCACGGCGATCGCCGTGCTGCTGCTCGTGCGCGCGTGGCGTCCGGAGACGCCGCGATGACCGGCGCAGCGCTCGACGCGCACGTCGTCGTGCGGCGCCACGGGTTCGAACTCGAGGTGCAGCTCGCCGCCGGGTCCGGTGAGATCGTGGCGGTCATGGGCCCCAGCGGCGCGGGGAAGTCGACGCTGCTGGCGGCGCTGGCGGGGCTCGCGCACCTCGACGGCGGTCATGTGCGGCTCGACGCGACGGCTGTCGCGGATGCGGCGGCACGACTCCACGTTCCACCCGATCGCCGAGGCGTCGTGCTGCTGGGTCAGGATCCGCGGCTCTTCCCCCATCTGACGGCCCGCGAGAACGTCGCTTTCGGGCCGCGCGCGAAGGGGATCGCCAAGGCCGACGCGCACCGCGACGCGGACGCCTGGCTCGCCCGCGTGGGACTCGAGGGGGCAGGGGAGCGGCATCCGGCTCGCCTGTCCGGCGGTCAGCAGCAGCGCGTCGCCCTCGCCCGCGCGCTCGCCGTCGAGCCCCGCGTGCTGCTGCTCGACGAGCCGCTGACCTCGCTGGACGTCGAGACGGCCGCTGACGTCCGGGCCCTCCTGCGTGCACAGCTCGCCGCGACCCGGGCGACGGCCGTCGTGGTGTCCCACGACGCGGCCGACGCGGCTGCGCTCGCCGGAAGGCTCGTCGTCGTCGAGGCGGGGCGGACGGTGCAGGCCGGACCCGTCGAGGACGTGCTGAGCGCACCCGCCACCCGCTTCATCGCGGCCGTGGCAGCGGCGCACCGGTTCGACGGGAGTATCTAGACTCGGCCGGGTGACCCGCATCCGCCCCTTCCGGCCGGGCGACGAACCCGCGCTAGCCGAAATCTGCCTCAAGACCGCCGACGACGGCATCGACGCGACGGGTGTGCTCGACGACGACGGCCTCTGGGCCGAGCTCTTCGTGCTGCCCTACGTCGCGCGGCATCCCGATCTCGCGTTCGTCGTCGAGACCGACGACGGACGGGTCGTCGGGTACGTGGTGGGCGCACCGGACACCCCCGAGTTCGAGGACTGGTTCGCCGGGGAGTGGTGGCCGGGCTTCGCCGATCGCTGGCCCCGGCCCGAGGTCGAGACGACGCGGCAGGACGGCATCCTCATCTACGCCTACGCCCGCCGCGCGGGCGCCGAGCCGTACGCCGAGCGCTATCCGGCACACCTGCACATCGACCTGCTGCCCGAGGCGCAGGGCCAGGGCTGGGGGCGCCGTCTCATCGAGACGCTCGAAGGGGCCCTTCGAGCCAAGGGCGTCCAGGCGCTGCACCTCGTCGCGTCGAGCGGCAACACCGGCGCGGTCGCCTTCTACCCACGCCTCGGGTTCGAGCCCCTCGAGTCCCACGAGGGCGTCCAGGCCTTCGGGAAGGCGCTGTAGCGGGCTCCCATCCGCTCCCGCGACATCGCCTCGTCTCCGTGGAACGCGCGCTGGGGCGCCGAAAAGCCGGCGTTCCACGGAGACGAACGTGGGGTGGGTGCCGAGGGCCTCAGGCCGCGACGCGCCCGCGCTCGAGCCGCACGACGCGGTCGACGAGCCCTGCCGGCACCGTCACGTGCGAGATGAGGATCACCGCCTGGTCCGTCCCGACGGCGAACAGGAGGTCGGCGAGCAGGGCGTCGGATGCCTCGGGGTCCACCCCCGCGGTCGGCTCGTCGAGCACGAGCACGGGGAAGCCGCGCAGCAGCGCGCGGGCGAGCGCGATGCGCTGGGCCTGACCGCCCGACACCAGCGCCCCGCGCTCGCCGACGCGTGCGTCGAGGCCGCCGCGCTCGTGCACCCAGGACGCGAGGCCGACGCGCTCGAGGACGGCGAGCAGCTCGGCATCCGTCGCGGTGTCGCGGGCGAACAGGAGGTTCTGGCGGATGTCCTCGTCGAAGAGCATCGGATGCTGTTCGCACAGCCCGACCGTCAGGCGCACGTCGTCGGCCGCGAGGTCGTGGACCGGTCGCCCGCCGATCCTGTACTCCCCGGAGCTGTCCAGGAACCGCACGAGCACGTGCGCGAGCGTCGTCTTGCCCGCGCCGCTGGAGCCGACCACGAGGACGCGCTCGCCGGGCCGGACGTCGAGATCGATCCCGTCCAGGGCCGGTCCCGTCGCGTGGGGCCAGCGCGCCGCGACGCCGCGCAGCCGGAGGCCGTGTCCGAGTGCGGGTCCTTCGCCGGTCGGCGCGATCGTGTCGGCAGGGAGTCCGGCCGGGAGTCCGGCCGGCAGGGCATCGGCGATCCGTCCCGCCGAGGCGCGGACCTGGCGCCACGCAGAGGCCGCGAGGGGCACGGCGGCGAAGACCTCGAAGACCGCCATCGGCACGAGGACGGCGACCGCGAGCGACGGACCCTGGAGCCCGTCGCCGACCGCGGGCGCCGACACGGCGACGGCGGCGACCGAGGCGGCGCCGGCCGCGAGCGAGACGAGGGCCGCCGTGCCGGCCTGGGAGGCGGCGCGACGGTTGACGGCACGGCGCAAGGCTGCGTCGGCGGTGTGGACGCGGGCGCGGCTCTGGGACTCGGCGCCGAACGCGATGAGGACGTCGAGGCTCGAGATGTGGTCGAGGATCGCGTCGGCGAGCCCCGCGCGCAGCGGCGCGATGGCGCGCTCGGCGCGGGATCCGGATGCCCAGCCCCACAGCAGCGCCGCGCCTGCTGCGAGTGCGAGGCACGCGAGGAGCGTCAGCGCAGCGGGCCACCAGACGAACGCGATGAGCACGACGGCTCCGACCGCGACGGCGGCGGACGCGATGAGCGGCTGGACCACGCGCAGCGGCAGGTTCTGGAGGTCGTCGACGTCGTCGACGAGGGCGCCCAGCACCGAGCCGCGCCGCGTGCGGGCCAGGCCGTCCGGCGCGAGCGGGATGAGCCGCCGCACGAGCGACGTGCGGGTCGTGGCGAGCTGGCGCAGGGCGGCGTCGTGGCTCGCGAGGCGGTCGGTGTACCGGAAGACGGCCCGCGTGATCGCGAAGAGGCGCACCCCGACGACCGCAGCGGTGACGTACATGACGAGCGGCTGCTCGCTCGCGCGCACGATGAGCCACGCGCTGACCGCGAGCAGGGCGACGGCGGACCCTTCGGAGAGGAAGGCGGATGCTGCTCCCGGCCAGAACCGCCGCATCGGCGGCATCGCGCCGCGGAGGACGGCGACCGGGGTGGCAGCATCCGGGATCGTCGTCGGGTCTCTCACACTCTCACCTCGCTCGGCTCGAGGCGGACGACGGCGTCGGCGATGTCGCGCGCAGACGTCCGGTGCGACACGAGGACCACGGTCGCCCCGTCGTCCGCGAGCGAGCGCACGGAGGCCCAGAGCCGGGCTTCGGTCTCGGCGTCGAGCGCGGAGCTGGGCTCGTCGAGCGCGACGACCCTCGCGAGACCGCGCAGGTGCCGGTGGAACGCCCGCGCAACGGCGACGCGCTGCGCCTGACCGCCGGACAGACCCGCGCCCTGGACGCCGAGCTCCTGAGCCGGGTCGAGGTCACCGGCCCCTGCGAGCTTCAGCGCCCGCCGGACGGTCGCCGAATGCGCGGAGGGGTCGCCGAGCGCGACGTTGTCGCGGATGCTGCCCGCCACGAGCCCCGGCTGCTGGCCGGCCCATGCGAGCCACTGCCAGGGGGCGAAGGAGCGGAGGTCGCGCCCGCCGTACGTCGCCGCGCCCTGGAACGTCGCGGCACCCCGGAGCGCGGCGAGCACGCTCGACTTGCCCGACCCGCTCGGCCCCTCGAGGAGGACGACCTCACCGGGTCGCGCGACGAGGTCGACGGGCGCGAGGAGCTGCTCCCCGCGCCGCACGCGCAGGCCTTCCAGGACGAGCGCGGAATGGCCCGCGGCCGCGGATGACGTGCCCCGTTCCGAGGCCGAGTTTGCGTTCGACCCCTCGGCAGGCTCGGGGACCGCCCCGGTCGTTGAGCGAGCGAAGCGAGACGAAACGCGTTCCGCATCGACGCGAGCGCGGGGCGTTTCGTCTCGTCGCTGCGCTCCTCGCTCAACGACCGATGACGGCTGGCGGGCCGCATCCAGCACCGCGAACACGTCGTCGGTCGCGGCGACGCCCTCGGCCGCCGCGTGGAACTGCACGCCGACCTGGCGCAGCGGCAGGTAGGCCTCGGGAGCCAGCAGCAGCACGAACAGTCCGACCATGAGCGCGAGCGAGCCGTCGAGCAGCCGGAAGCCGATCGAGACGGCGACGATCGCGACCGAGATCGAGGCGAGGAACTCCAGGGCGAATCCGGACACGAACGAGACCCGCAGCACCTTCATCGTCTCCCGCCGGTACCGCTGCGTGACGGAGGAGATGGATGCCGCAGCCCGGTGCTGCCGCCCGAAGACCTTGAGCGTCGAGAGCCCCTGGACCGTGTCGGAGAAGCGCGCCGCGAGCTGGTGGAGCGTGTGCCACTGCCGCTGCTGCACCGACCGCGTCGCGAGCCCGATGAGCACCATGAAGAGCGGGATGAGCGGGATCGTGAGCAGCACAGTGAGGCCAGAGATCCAGTCCTGCCACCACATGACGGCGAGGATGATCGGCGTCGCGATGACGGTCTGCACGAGCTGCGGCAGGTACCGGCCGAAGTACGCCTCGAGGGCCGCGAGCCCGCGTCCCGCCGTCACGGCGAGCTGCGCGGAGTTGCGCTGCCCGAGCCACTCGGGGCCCAGCATCCCGACCGCCTCGACGACGCGGTCGCGCAGCTGCGTCTCGACGCGCGCCGCGGCTCGCGCCGCGACGGTCTCGCGCGCCCAGAGCAGGATCGCCCGCAGCAGAACGACGAGCGCGAGGGCGCCGAGCGTCGTCGCGAGCTCGTCCCACGGCATCCCCTCGATCGCGCCGACGACCGATCGGGTCAGCAGCCACGCGAACGCGACGATGACGACCGTCTGCCCGAACGCGAGGGCGGCGATCGCGAGGAAGAACCACCGCGCGGCGCTCGCGTGCTTGAGCAGTCGCGGGTCGACGGGGGGAGTCCGCTTCGCGCGGGGAGCCGCGTCCGTATCACTCATGTGCTCATCGAGCCTATCCACTCCGCCGAACCCACCCATTGTCGGCGAACCCACGTGATGCGGTGAGCACGAGCCGGTGGGTTCGCGCCGAACGGGTGGGTTCGGCGGGCACAGGAAGAGGTCAGTGGACCAGCGCCGCCGCCCGCTCGATGCGCGTGCGCGAGACGCGCTTGCGGAAGATCCAGTACGTCCAGGCCTGGTAGAGCAGGACGAGCGGCAGGAACACGAGCGCCGCCCAGCTCATGATCGTGAGCGTGTAGTCGGTGCTCGAGGCGTTCTCGATCGTGAGGCTGTAGGCGGGATCGGTCGTCGACGGCATGACGAACGGGAACAGCGCGAACCACAGGCCGAGCACGGCGGCGACGATCGTGAACGCGCCGAGGCCGAACGCCCAGCCCTCGCGATCGCGGAGGTTGGCGATGACCGAGCCGATCAGCAGCACCGCGGCCACTGCGGCGAAGACCACGACGAGCCACGCGAGCGGCCGTCCCTCGCCGAACGCCAGCAGGATCGTCCACACGAGGAAGACCGCGGCGACGACGACGGTCAGGATGCTGCTGCGACGGGCGAGCCCGCGGGCGTCGTCGTGCACCTGGCCATCGGTCTTGAGCGCCACGAAGTACACGCCGTGCGTGAAGAACAGCAGCAGCGTCGTGAGCCCGCCGAGGAGGCCGTACGGGTTCAGGAGCGTCAGGAGCGACCCCGTGAACTCCATGTCGGCATCGATCGGCACGCCCTGGACGATGTTGGCGACCGCGACGCCCCAGAGCAGGGCGGGGACCGCCGACCCGACGACGATCATCGTGTCGAAGCCCTTCTTCCAGCGCAGGCCGTCGCGCTGGTGGCGGTATTCGAACGAGACGCCGCGCAGGATGAGCGCGAGCAGGATGAGCAGCAGCGCGAGGTAGAAGCCGCTGAACAGCGTCGCGTACCAGTGCGGGAAGGCTGCGAACAGGCACGCGCCGGCGACGATGACCCACGTCTCGTTGAGGTCCCACACGGGGCCGATCGTGTTGATGATCTGGCGGCGGCTGATGTCGTCCTTGCCGAGGAACGGCAGAGACATGCCGACGCCGAAGTCGAACCCGTCGAGGACGAAGTAGCCGACGAAGAGGAAGCCGACGATGAAGAACCAGAGGTAGGCGAGATCCATGATGTGCTCCTCGTTCCTCAGTAGACCGTCGTGGGGGTGTCTTCGAGTGCGACCTCGCTCGGATGCGGCTCATCCGGCCCGGGCAGCGGATCGGGGCCCCTCTTCGAGGTCTTCATGATGAGCCCGACCTCGACGATCGCGAGTGCGGCGTAGATGGCCGTGAACGAGATGAGCGAGACGAGGACGTTCCAGCCCGGGACGCTCGGCGAGACGCCGTCCTGCGTGAGCATGAGGCTGAAGACGATCCAGGGCTGGCGGCCCATCTCGGTGAAGATCCAGCCGATGAGGATCGCGCCGAGCGAGGCCGGCCATGCCCAGATCGCGAGCTTCCACGCCCACGCCGGAACGTCGCGCTTCGCCTTCTTGCGCGTGAGCCACAGGCCCACCACCGCGGTGAGCGCCGCGACACCGCCGAGGCCGATCATCCAGCGGAACGACCAGTACGTGATCCAAAGGATGGGCGCGAAGTTGCCGTCGACCTGGTCGGCGAACTGCGGGAACATCTCGGTCGCGTACAGCTCGTTGAGGTCGTTGATGCCCTCCACGCAGCCGTCGATCGAGTGCGTCGACAGGAGGGCCAGGAGATACGGGATGCGCAGCGACCAGACCTCTCCCGTGCCGTCGGGTGTGCCGATCGAGAAGAGCGAGAAGGAGGCGTCGTAGCCGCACGCCGAGTCGAACAGGGCCTCGGCGGCCGCCATCTTCATGGGCTGCGTCGACACCATGACGAGACCGAGCTGGTCGCCCGAGATCGCGACGCCGGCGAAGGCGATGATCATGCCCCACAGGCCGTAGCGCAGCGACGAGCGCATCATGTCGACGTTCTGCTTGCGCAGCAGGTGCCAGGCGGAGATCGAGATGATGACGCCGGCCGTCATCATGAAGGCGGCGAAGAGCGTGTGGGGGAGGGCCGCGAGCGCGACAGGGTTCGTGAGGACCGCCAGGAAGTCCGTCATCTCGGCGCGCGAGCCGTCGGCGGCCATCTTGTAGCCGACCGGGTTCTGCATGAAGGCGTTGGCCGCGAGGATGAAGTACGCCGAGAACCACGCGCCGATCGTCGCGATCCAGATGCTCGCGAGGTGCAGGCCCTTGGGCAGCTTGTCCCACCCGAAGATCCACAGGCCGATGAAGGTCGCCTCGAAGAAGAACGCCATGAGGCCCTCGAAAGCGAGCGGCGCACCGAAGATGTCGCCGACGAAGCGGCTGTAGGCCGACCAGTTCATGCCGAACTGGAACTCCTGCACGATGCCGGTGACGACACCCATCGCGAAGTTGATCAGGAAGATCTTGCCGAAGAAGCGGGTCAGATGAAGCCACTTCAGGTTCGCCGTCCGGAACCACGCCGTCTGGAAGATCGAGACCGTCAGGGCCATCCCGAGCGTGAGCGGCACGAAGAGGAAGTGATAGAGCGTCGTCAGGCCGAACTGCCAGCGAGCCAGCAGCAGCGGATCGAGCCAATCCATGGGACCTCCCACATCACACGGGCGCCAACGGGCCCTACGGTACTCAGGATCCTTTCAGGAATACAGAAGGTGGGCCGTGAAAAACCTCGCTCTCGAATAAACCAGGGCATCCCGCCGCGGCGCCGCCGAGCCGGGATTACCCTCGAAGGATGAGGCGACGGGAAGTGCGGGCATGACCGCGGTGCCCGTTTCGATCGGGATGCCGCGCGCGTGGTCCTCGAAGTCCGCCGCGACCGCGGCCGAGGAGGCGGCATCCGGACCGCTCGTGGACACCTACGGGCGCGTCCACCGGGACCTGCGGATCTCGCTGACCGACCGCTGCTCGCTGCGCTGCACCTACTGCATGCCGGAGCAGGGCAACGAGTGGCTCGCGAAGTCGAGCATCCTGACGCTGGACGAGATCGTGCGGATCGCGACCGTGGCCGCGGCGGCTGGGGTGACGACCTTCCGACTGACGGGCGGTGAGCCGCTCCTGCGCACCGACATCGTCGAGGTCGTCCGGCGCCTGGCCGTCATCGAAGGGCCGGACGGGCGACCCGTCGAGCTCGCGATGACGACCAACGGGATCCGGCTGCCCGAACTGCTCCCCGGGCTCGTCGACGCGGGACTGCGCCGGCTCAACATCTCGCTCGACACGCTGCGCCGCGACCGGTTCCGCGACCTGACGCGGCGTGATCGGCTCGACGACGTTCTCGCGGGGATCGCGGCGGCGGCAGCATCCGGACTCCGCCCCCTCAAGCTCAACGCCGTCGCGATGCGCGACGTCAATCTCGACGAGCTCACGGAGCTCGTGCAGTTCGCGCTCGACCACGACGCCGAGCTGCGGTTCATCGAGCAGATGCCCCTCGACGCCGGTCACACGTGGGACCGCTCGCGCATGGTGACGCGCGACGAGATCCTCGACGCGCTCGCGGCGCGCTGGACCCTCATGCCCGTGCCGGGCCGCGGGGGAGCGCCCGCGGAGCGCTGGATGATCGACGGCGGACCGCGCACGGTCGGCGTCATCGCCTCGGTCACGGCGCCCTTCTGCGGCGACTGCGACCGACTGCGCCTCACGGCCGACGGCCAGCTGCGCAACTGCCTCTTCTCCACGACCGAGTACGACCTCCTGCCCGTCCTGCGGTCGCCAGACGGGGGCACGGACGTCGAGATCGACGGGATGCTGCGCTCCTGCGTGCGCGGGAAGCTCCCCGGTCATGCGATCAACGACCCCGGGTTCCTCCAGCCCGCGCGCGGCATGAACGCCATCGGGGGCTGAGCGGGGCTTCGGGGCGTTTCGTCTCGCTTCGCTCGCTCAACGACCGACGTTTCCGGTCGTTGAGCGAGGAGCGGAGCGACGAGACGAAACGCCCGAGCGCCGGGGCAGGCTCTGAGGCGTGCGCCGCGTCCGGGGCGTTTCGCCTCGCTTCGCTCGCTCAACGACCGAGGGTCACCGGCCCTCGGCGCGATCTGCGGGCCTACCCTGGAGCCATGGGACGCATCACGGCACGGCGGCCCGTCGTCAGGATCTCGCTCGACGGGGGCGAGACGCGCCGCGCCGACACGCTCGCGGTCGAGGAGCCGCTCGAGATCCGGGTCGGAGGCACGTCGCTCGCGGTCACGATGCGCACGCCCGGCAACGACGTCGAGCTCGCCGCCGGCTTCCTCGTCTCCGAGGGCGTCATCTCGCACGGCGGAGAGTTCCGGTCGGCGATCCACTGCGGCGGCCCGGGCACGGGCGGCACTGTCGGCAGCGCGGAGGGCAACACCTACAACGTCCTCGACGTGTCCCTCGCGCCGGGGGTCCCGCCTCCGTCGCCCGAGACCGCCCGCGCCTTCTACACGACGAGCTCGTGCGGGCTGTGCGGCAAGGCCTCCATCGACGCCGTCGAGACCGTGTCGTCCTACGACGTGAAGGCGGATGCCGCGATCGTCGACGCCGCGACCCTCGTGATGCTCCCCGAATCGCTGCGGGCCCACCAGACCGTGTTCGACAAGACCGGTGGCCTCCACGCGGCGGCGCTCTTCGACGCCCAGTCGGGAGAGCTCCTCGTCGTGCGCGAGGACGTCGGGCGGCACAACGCCGTCGACAAGGTGGTCGGGTGGGCGGTGCTCGAGGACCGTCTGCCTCTGCAGGGGACGGTCCTGCAGGTGTCGGGGCGTGCGAGCTTCGAGCTCGCGCAGAAGGCCGTCATGGCCGGCATCCCGATCCTCGCCGCGGTCTCGGCGCCGTCGTCGCTCGCGGTCGAGCTGGCCGAGGCATCCGGACTCACCCTCGTGGGGTTCCTGCGCGGCGAGACGATGAACGTGTACGCGCACGCCCATCGCATCCGCGTCGCCGCTCCTGTGACTGCGTGAGTCGGGTCAGTTCCGCAGCAGCATGACGACGCACTGCGTCGGGTCGCACGACTCGCGCAGCGCGCTCACCGAGAGCGGCCCGCCGGCCTCGGTCAGCACACTCTGCATCAGCTGGAGGTGCACGGAGCACTTCATCGCGCGTTCGTGCGGGTCCGACGGCGCGTGCGCGCAGGGTGACAGGTCGATCGTGAGCTCGCGCTCGTCGACGAACGGGTCGAAGCCCGCTCCCGCGAGATCCTCCGTGAGGGCGTCGAGCTGGTGCACCGCGTCCTCGGGCAGATCGGCCGACGGCGCCGCGTCGGGCATGACGCGGCGCATGAGGTCGCCGCGGCGCGCGGCATCCCGCACGCGGCGACGGGCGATCGGGCTCGAGACCGACGGGGTCCCCGCGGCGCTGTACAGGACGCGTGGACGCCCCCTCGTCGTGCGGTGCTCTCGCGTGGAGACGACGTAGCCCCCATCGGTGAGCCGCTGGAGGTGCTCGCGCACGGTGTTGGCGTGCAGACCGGTCTCTTCGCAGAGTTCGGCGATCGTGCGCTCAGCCCGCTGCTGCAGCAGGTGGAGCAGCTCGACCCGTGAGCCGCTGGAGATCGCACTGTAGGCGAGTGTGGTCATACCACACATTATCCACGGTCAAGCCGAGGAAGTCCTGCGCGCCGCGGAACGGGATCAGAAGACGGCGAGCTGCCCGACGATCAGGATCGCGATGACGAACAGCGCGATGATGCCGCCGACGATCGCAAGCGTGCGGCCGGAGAGCTTCGCGACCGCGAAGCCGACGAGGAAGGGCAGCGCGACCAGGAGCGCCGTCACGAGCCACCAGAACAGGCGGTAACCGCCTTCGGTCAGGTCCGTCAGGCGGGCGCCGAACAGCTGCTGAGTGCTCGGGTGCGTCGCGAAGGCGAAGGCGGCCGACAGCGGGACGGCGATGAATGCCGCGACGATGATGCCGGACAGGAAGCCCCACAGGACGGACTTGCTGCCGAGGTCGTAATCGTCCTCTTCGACTGCGGGACGGGTGCTCTTGGTGGCCATGCGGACGACTCTAGCGCGGCGGGAGGACCCCGAACGCGGCGGCGTCGTCGTTACGCGGGATGACGCATGGTGACGCCCGGTGTCGCACACGACGGCGGGCCGGAGACGCCCGTGCGTACGGTCGCCTCATGACGACGATCTCACACCCCTTCGACGCCTCCTCCGTCCTGGAGGGTGCGCTGCGCCGGCCGCTCAAGGTCGTCGGCGTCTCGGGCTCTCTGCACGAGCCGAGCAAGACGACCGTGCTGGTCGAATCGGTCATCGAGGCCGTCGGTCGCCGCACGCCCATCGAGTCCCAGGTCGTCAAGCTCGCCGAGATCGGGCCCGCGCTGGCGGGAGCGCTTCAGCGCGACCAGCTGTCCGACGACATCGAGGGGGTGCTGCGCGACATCGAGGGCGCCGACCTGCTCGTCGCGGCGAGCCCCGTCTATCGCGCCTCGTTCACGGGGCTCTTCAAGCACCTGTTCGACTTCGTCGATCAGTATGCGCTCGTGGGCCAGCCCGTCCTCCTCGCCGCCACCGGCGGCGGCGAGCGGCACGCCCTCATCCTCGAGCACCAGCTGCGCCCGCTGTTCGGGTTCTTCCAGTCGTTGACCCTGCCGCTCGGCGTCTACGCGAGCGCGTCGGACTTCGACGGCTACGCCCTCCGCGAGGGCGGTGTGCAGCAGCGCATCGAGCAGGCGGTGAGCCGCGGGCTCCCGCTCGTCGAGCAGGCCGCGCACCAGCGGGTCTCGGACTACGTCTCCACCTGGTAGGTCCAGTCGCAGCCCGGGGTGTCCCCGCCCGCCCGAGACGAGTCAGTGGTCCTCGGGTGCGAGGTCGCCCTGGCCTTCGTCGCCCAGTTCGGCCTCGAGCGGATCCGTGTTCTGCGTCTCGGGCATGTACTCGTCCTGGTCGAGCACGCGCGGGACGCTGCCCATATGCGGCTCGTCGGAGTACTCGTCCGGGTCGACCGAGAGCACGTTCTGCTCGTCGACATCCGTCACGCCGTCATCGCCGTCCGTCTGCTCCTCGAATGATTCGCGCGGGTCGGACACGTGGTGCCTCCTGGGTCAGCTGATGGCCTCGACGGCCAGGACGAACAGCATCAGCACGACGGACGTCACCGAGATCGCGCCCGTGAGCCACGCGAACGCCAGCGTGCGATTGTGGACGTTGCGCGCCGCGACGGCGCACACGAGCATCGCGACGTAGAACGTCGTGACGAGCACGATCCCCGTGACGGCGATCGGCGGGTTGAGCACGAACGCGAGGACGAACGTGCCCACCGAGACCGCGGCGAGGACGGCCGTCGGCACGAGCCAATGGCGGCGGCGCTCGTCGCTCAGGGCGGGCCGCGCTGCGGTCGCGTGAGGCGGGTCGACGTGCAGATCGGCGAGCGGGCTCATTTCGCGCGTCCTTCCGGCATCGGATGGCCACACGCTAGGGAACGGATGCTGTCGCCGGCACGGCTCTTGACACGCCACCGCCGACGGGAGTAAAGCCGTGGAGGCTCACGCCGGGGAGAGCAGCGCGACGAGTTCGCGATGACGCAGGAGGAAGCGCGGCTCGTCGAGCCGCCGCCGTCGCATCCACGACGTCACCTCGTCATTGCACTTGCTCGCGTTGCACGAGCGGCACGCCGGCACGACGTTGGCGAGCGTGTAGCGACCGCCGCGCGAGATGGGCAGGACGCAGTCGCGCTGCAGCGGCACGCCGGTGGCTCCGCAGTACGCGCACGCAGCCCAGGCGTCGCGGATGGCCGTCCACTCGGCCGTCGTGAGGTCGTTGTCGGCGGCGGAGACGCGTGCGCGCCGCCGGCGGGCCGCGCGGGCTCGCCTGCTGCGGCTCACGACCATGGCTCGACGGTAGCGGCAGCATCCCCGCCTCCACGCGAACCGCGCCCGGCGCGGCGTAGGCGCGAGCGCGTCGCTACTGTCGAGGTGATGGACGACCTCGCACTCCTCGGCGCCTTCGCGATCGCCGATGCCATCCGTCAGCGCCGCGTGACGGCCGCCGAGCTGATCGACCGCCACCTCGCTCGTATCTCGCACGACAACCCGCGGCTGAACGCGCTCACGGTCGTGTTCGCCGATCGCGCTCGTCGGGAGGCGGATGCCGTCGACGCGGCGCTCGCCGCAGGGACGGAGGTGGGTCCGCTCGCGGGCGTGCCGTTCTCGGTCAAGGAGAGCATCGACCTCACGTGGTCTGCGACGACCCAGGGGTGGCGCGCTCTCGCCGACGCCGTGCCGGAGCGCGATGCCGTCGTGGTGAGCCGCCTCCGGGCGACCGGTGCCATCCCGGTCGGCCGGGGCAACATGCCCGACTTCGGCATGCGCTGGGACACCGACAACGACGTCTTCGGCCGCACCGTCAACCCGTGGAGCGCCTCGGTCAGCGCGGGCGGATCCAGCGGCGGCGACGGGGTCGCCGTCGCGACGGGAATGTCGGCGCTGGGCCTCGGCAGCGACTTCGGCGGTTCGATCCGGATACCGGCGTTCGCCAACGGCGTCGCGGGACTGCGCCCTTCGCTCGGCAGGCTGCCGCGCGCGGCGGTGTCGGATCAGCCCGTCGCGCTGACGCTGCAGCAGTTCTCGGTCAACGGCGTCTTGGCGCGCCGTGTCGACGATCTCGAGCGGTCTCTCCCGCTCCTCGAGGGGGTGGATGCCGGGGATCCCGTGTCGCTGGACCTTCCGTCCGTCTCTGCCGAGGCGCCTCGCCGGGTCGCCGTGACGCGCGACCCGCTCGGCTGGGGCGTGGACGACGCGGTCGCTGCGGCGGTCGACCGTGCCGCGGCATCCCTCTCCGCCGCGGGCTGGGAAGTCGAGCACGTGGAGCCACCGCTGCTCGAGGAGGCGGCGGTCCTGTGGCGCAGGCTGGCGTGCACCGACATGGCGTTCACGCTCGACCCCGCGCAGCTGCCGGTTCCTCTCGGCCGTTCCGCGACGGCGTTCCTCCGCGACAGCACGGCCGCCGCGCGGCCCTATGAGACGGCCCGCGAGTACGCCGAGGCGTGGGCGCGTCGCGCCGTGGTCGCGGCCGCGTGGCGCAGGCTGCAGCAGGAGTTCCCGATCATCCTCGGCCCCGTCCTCGCACGACGGATGCCGCCGCCCGACTTCGACCTCGGGGGACAGGATGCCGCGACTCGGGCGTGGCGGGACCTCCGGCTCACGGTCGCCGTGAACTTCCTCGGGCTGCCGTCGGTCGCCGTGCCGACGGGGCTCGACGAGCGCGGGATGCCGACGGGAGTCCAGCTCATCGGGCCGATGCACGGCGACCGCCTCGCCCTCGCGGCGGCGCGGGACGTGGAGGCCGCGCTGGGGACGCTCACCCCGCCGTCCCGCTGAGCTGCGGGCGGCACTCGGGCACGGACGCCGGGGCTGTCGAGGCGCCGGGGTCGAGCCATGCGCCGGGCACGGGTTCGACCCCTCGACAAGCTCGGGGACCGGGACAAGCTCGGGTATCGGGGTGTTACGGGCGGGTGCTCTCCCAGCCGAGGGCGGGCGCGACGTGCTTCGCGAACGACTCGACGATCCGCAGGTTGAATTCGACGCCCAGCTGGCTGGGGATGGTCAGCATGAGCGTGTCGGCGCTCGCGATCGCGGCATCCTCCTTCAGCTGCTCGACGAGGACGTCCGGCTCGGCCGCGTAGGTCTTGCCGAACGTCGAGCGCATCCCGTCGATGTAGCCGACGCCTTCTCCCTCCTGACGCCCGCCGAAGTACAGGTGGTCCTCGGCCGTCGTGAGGGGGAAGACCGACCGGCTCACCGAGACGCGCGGCTCTCCGGCGTGGCCGGCCTCGCGCCACGCCGTGCGGAAGGCGTCGATCTGCTCCGCCTGCAGGATATCGAACGGCAGTCCGCGGTCCTCGGTCAGGAGCGTGGACGACATGAGGTTGACGCCGGTGCGCCCCGCCCACTCGGCGGAGTCGCGGTTGCCGGCGCCCCACCACACGCGCGAGCGCAGGCCGGGGGAGTGCGGCTCGATGCGCTGCCTGCCCGACGCGCCGCCGCCGAACGGGCTCGAGGCGTCCCGCTCAGCGAGACCCTCGCCCTCGATCGCGCGGAGGAACCGCGCGAAGTGGTCGCGGGCGATGTCGGCGCCGCGCGGATCCTCCGAACCGGTGTAGCCGAACGCCTCGTAGCCGCGCACGACGGTCTCGGGTGAACCGCGGCTCACGCCGAGCGCGAGTCGCCCGCCGCCGATGAGGTCGACGGATGCCGCCTCCTCGGCCAGGTACAGCGGGTTCTCGTAGCGCATGTCGATGACGCCCGTGCCCATCTCGATGCGCTCGGTGCGCGCGGCGATCGCCGCGAGCAGCGGCATGGGCGAGGACTGCTGGCGGGCGAAGTGGTGGACGCGGAAGTAGACGCCGTTGGCGCCGAGCTCGTCCATGCCCTGCGCGAGGTCGATGGCCTGCAGCATCGAGTCCGCGGCGGTCAGCTGGTGCCCGCCGCCCAGCGGGCCGTAGTGCCCGAAGGAGAGTGTTCCGAATCGCTTCACGGTGACTGCAACCGTACGCCGACAGCATCCATTCCGGTGAATGGATCGGTGCAGGTAGGTCGGCGGGACGTCGTGGCGCAACCCCCATGCCGCGACGCCATCGCGGTGCCTACGATTGGCTCAGGCTCCCGATCCGAAGGGCGGTGCCGGCGTGCAAGTACGTGTCGCAGGAGTCGCGCTGGACGCGGCGGGTCAGCACGTGATCCTGCTCAAGCCCCTCGACGACCTCCCGGGGTCGGGATCGGTGCTGCCCATCTGGATCGGCCAGCAGGAGGCGACGTCCATCCTCATCGCGGTCGAGGGCGCCACGGTCCCGCGACCGCTCGCGCACGACCTCATGCGCAACATGCTCGAGGCGCTCGACGCGGTCGTCGATCGCGTCGAGGTCACCCGCATCGACGAGGGCACGTTCTACGCCGAGATCACGCTCACGACGCCCTTCGGAGCCCGGGTCATCGACGCCCGCCCGTCGGACGCCATCGCGCTCGCCTCGCGCGTCGGAGCGTCGATCTGGGTCGCGGAAGCCGTCATGACCGAGGCCGGCGTGCTCGACACCCTCATCGAGAACAGCTCCGAGGACGACGAGGCCGTCCCCGACGTGGCGGAGAGCCTCGACGAGTTCAAGCGCTTCATCGACGACATCGAGCCCGAGGACTTCCGCTGACTCGATCTCACTCGCGACGGCTCGAATCGGGGGTGCCGGTCCGCGTGCGCGAGGATGGTCTGATCGGAAGGAATCGCCCATGGCCGAACCGTCGACCGCCTCACACCGGTCCGCCGTCTCGTCGCGCGTGATGGCGGGCGCCTTCGCGCTGGATGTCGTCCTCGTCGTCGTGTTCGCGGTCATCGGTCGCGCGAGCCATGACGAGGACCTCACGGTGGCAGGTGCGGCGCAGACGGCGTGGCCGTTCCTCGTGGGCCTCGTCCTCGGCTGGCTGCTGACCCGAGCCTGGCGCGCTCCGCTCGCGATCCTCCCGACCGGCATCGGCGTGTGGCTGCTGACGGTGGCTGCGGGGATGCTGCTGCGCGGCGTGACGGGACAGGGTGTCGCCCTCGCCTTCGTCATCGTCGCGAGCATCGTGCTGCTGGTGTTCCTCGTGGGCTGGCGCGTGATCGCGGCTCTCATCCGCCGCGGCCGTTCGCGCTGATTCAGGCGATTCGGCCGGATCATGCCCTTTGAACGATCCATCAGCCTGAATCCGCTGCGATCGCCTGAATTCGTGACCGCGACCGGGTCGAGCCGCACACCGGCCAGGCTGTAGACGGCGGACGTGGCCGGTGCTTCGATCGAGGCATGTCGACTCGCCTCGTACTCATCGCAGACACGCACATCCCGCGTCGCGCCCAGCGGCTGCCCGACGCCGTACTGGCGGCGATCGATGACGCGGACCTCGTCATCCACGCCGGGGACTGGGTCGAGGCATCCGTCTTCGAGGAGCTCTCGAAGCGTGCCGACGTGCTCGGCGTGTTCGGGAACAACGACTCGCGCGACCTCCGTGAACGGCTCCCGGAGATCGCGCGCCGCGACGTGGAAGGCGTGCGCATCGCCGTGACGCATGAGACCGGCCCTGCCCGGGACCGCGAGGCGCGCATGGACGTCATCTTCCCCGGCGTCGACGTGCTCGTCTTCGGCCACAGCCACATCCCGTGGGATACGACCTCCCCGCGAGGGATGAGGCTGCTGAACCCGGGGTCGCCGACGGACCGGCGACGTCAGCCGCAGTGCACGTTCATGACGGCGGTCGCGGACGACGGAGCCATCCGCGACGTCGAACTCGTCCCGATCACCTGACGTCCTGCTCGACTGGCGCTCAGCCGCGTGGCCCCACCATCGCCGTGGGGTTGACGGCGGCCCGGCGGAGCACGTCATGATCGGCTCATGGCGATTCCTCCATTAGGTGTGCCCGGCGATCCCGACGGCGAGCCGGCCGGCGACTCGTACGGCGGTGTGCTCATCGCGTCGGGCGATGAGGCGCTCGCCGCCGTCCTCGAGGTGCTGCGCGGCATCCGCTTCTCCGGATGGGTCGCGCCCGCTCAGGGCGGCTGGCTGGTCGTGCTCGGCGACCCGGGCGCGGGAGTCGTCGCAAGCGATCGGAGGGGCATCATCGAGGTCGGCGAGCTGCTCGCAGGCAGGATGCCGGAGGCTTCCGCATTCGCCGTCCGGGTCCGGCGCGACCGCCAGCTGTCGATCGTGGCGTGGCAGGCCGGCGAGGAGCGCGGCCGGTATTGCAGCGATCCGTCGCAGGAGCCCGGCGCCGAGGACGACGTGCTCGGCGAACCCGTGGGCGCCTACAGCGCGGCGGACTTCGCTGAGCTCGCCGCTCGACCGGATGCCGCGGAGGAGCTCACCGAGATGCTCGAGGAGGAGCTCGACCCCGACAGCGTCTTCGAGTCCGAGCGGCTGCGCGGCATCCTGAGACTCCTCGGGATGCCGGACTGGCTGGTCGCGGCGGGAGCCCTGCCGCACGACATCCCGACCGGGCCGCGTGCGTCCGAGCTGACGCGCCTGCGCGCGGGTGCGACCAGCGGTCCCGGCATCCTGCGCAGCGCCTTCGTCCGCGGCCTCCGCCGCCGCCGGACGCCGGCCCCGACGATCGCGGACCCTCCCCGCAACGGGGGCATGGACGGCCTCGAGCCCTGGATGTTCTGACCCTCGCGCGCCGCGGGGCGGGCCGGCGAGTACGCGAACCGGCGCCAAGTCAAGGGGAAGCGCCCGTTCATCGGCCCGGCCTAGACTCACGGCACTGTGGCAGAGCGAATCGATGCCGGGACGGCAGCCTCGGAATTCCGCCCTGACGTCCAAGGCCTCCGCGCGATCGCGGTGGGCGCAGTCCTCCTGTATCACGCGGGCATCCCGTTCCTGCCCGGCGGGTACGTCGGCGTCGACGTGTTCTTCGTCATCTCGGGCTTCCTGATCACGACGCACCTGTTGCGGAGCCTGCAGACCGAGGGACGCATCCGCTTCGCGACGTTCTACGCGCGGCGCGCGCGCCGCATCCTGCCCGCGGCGTTCCTCGTACTCGCGCTCTCGATCGTGGCGGCGCTCATCTGGTACCCGCCGCTGCTCATGGGGGATGTCTGGGCCGGGGCCATCGCGACGGCGCTCTATGTGCCGAACTACTTCTTCGCGAGCGCCCAGACCGACTACCTCGCGGAGTCGAGCACGCCGTCGCTCTTCCAGCACTACTGGTCTCTCGGCGTCGAGGAGCAGTTCTACCTCGTCTGGCCTGCGCTGCTCGCACTCGCGTGGATCACCATGCGCTCGCGGCGCGCGCTGCTCGCGGGGCTGGTCGTGGTGGTCGCGGCATCCTTCACGGCCTGCGTGCTGGTGACCTTCCAGTCGCAGCCGTGGGCCTTCTTCTCGCTCGCGACCCGCGCGTGGGAGCTCGGGGTCGGCGGGCTCGTCGCCTTCGGCCTGGCCCACCGGCAGACCCTGGTCGGCCCCCGCATCGCGCCGCTTCTCGGGTGGCTCGGGATCACGGGGATCGCGGCATCCGTCCTGCTCTTCTCATCCGAGACGCCGTTCCCCGGCGCGTGGGCGGCGCTGCCGGTCCTCGGCACGGCGGCGGCGATCGTCGCGGGCGCGACCCACTCGCCGCGCGGACCGGGACGGATGCTGTCACTGTCCGGCATGGTCTTCATCGGCACGATCTCGTACTCGCTGTACCTCGTGCACTGGCCGGGGCTCGTCATCCCGGCCGCCTCGGTGCGCGGCCCGCTGCCGCTGTGGGCGACGCTGCTCATCGCGGTCCTGTGCGTGCCCGTCGCATGGCTCCTGTACCGCTTCGTCGAGGACCCGCTGCGTCGCGCGCCGTGGCTGCATCGCGCGCGGGCGCGGCGCACGCTCATCGGCGCCGCCGTCGGCTCGGCGGCATGCCTCGTCCTCGCGACCGGGGCGTACGCCGTCGCCGACACGCGGCCCCTCAGCGTCGCCGAGGAAGCCGCTCCCACGGCGATCGCCGACCCGCCGCCGGCGACCGGGTTCGTGCCGGAGAACCTGCGGCCCTCGCTGCGGAAGGCGCGTGAGAGCCTTCCCGAGATCTACGACGACGGCTGCAACCGGGGCAAGGACGCGTCGGATGCCGACGCCTGCCTCTACGGCGACCCCGACGCGCCGCGCATCGTGCTGTTCGGCGACTCGCACGCCGCCCACTGGTTCCCCGCCGTCGAGGGGTTCGCGTCGACCCACGGCTACGCGGTGGAGGTGCGGACGAAGAGCTCGTGTCCTGCTGCCGACATCGAGTCGACCCGCGAGGGCGCACCGTACCCCGCATGCGCCGAGTGGCGGCAGACCGTGATCGACGCCATCGAGGAACAGCATCCCGCCCTCGTCCTGATCGTGAACTACGCCGACTCCGCCCTCGCGCCCGGGGTCGAGGATGATGCGCCGACGTGGGATGACGCGCTCGGCCGCACTCTCGACGCCATCTCGGCGCCTGTCGCCGTCATCGCCGACACACCGGACATGCGGGAGGACCCCGCGCCGTGCCTGTCGGCGCACCTCGCCGATGCGGAGGCGTGCGCGCAGCCCCGGTCGATCGCCCTCGACGATCCCGCTCGCAAGGCGGAGCTCTGGGCGACCGCCGAACGCGGGGTTCCGCTGCTGAGCTTCAACGACTTCCTGTGCGACGCCGAGTCGTGCCCGCCCATCCTCGGCGACACGCTCGTCTATCGCGATTCGCACCACCTGACGGCCGCCTTCAGCGCCGAGCTCGCGGGCGTGCTGGGGGAGCGGCTGGAGCCGCTCCTGGAGGACTCCCGGTCGTCTGCGCGCTGACGCGGCATCGGGCGCCGGCGGTCGAAGGACTGTCGTCGGTCGAAGGACTGGCGGACGTCCGCGCATCCGCTCCTAGGCTGGAGGCGTGGCATCCGTTCTCAACATCTCCGCGTACCTCTTCACGCGGATCGACGACCCGGCCGCCCTGCGCGCCGTACTGCGGGAGCGCGCGGTCACGGCGCGGCTCAAAGGCACGATCCTCCTGGCTGAGGAGGGCATCAACCTCTTCCTCGCGGGGAACGCGGATGCCGTTCGCGGGTTCGTCGACGGGCTCCGCGAGGAGCCGCGCTTCGCGGCGCTCACGGCGAAGGAGAGCTGGTCGGCCGACCAGCCCTTCGCGCGCATGCTCGTCAAGGTCAAGCGCGAGATCATCCGCATGGACCACCCCACGATCCGCCCCGAGGCGGGCCGCGCGCCATCCGTCGACCCGGTGACGCTTCGCCGCTGGCTCGACCGGGGCCACGACGACGCCGGACGCGAGGTCGTCATGCTCGACACGCGCAACGCCTTCGAGGTCGATTACGGCACGTTCCAGGGCGCGCTCGACTGGCGCATCGAGCGGTTCACGCAGTTCCCGGATGCCGCGGCCACCCGCCGCGCCGAGCTCGAGGGCAAGACGGTCGTGAGCTTCTGCACGGGCGGCATCCGGTGCGAGAAGGCCGCGCTGTACCTCGACGAGCTCGGCGTGCCGGCGCTGCAGCTGGAGGGCGGAATCCTCGGGTGGTTCGAGCACGTCGGCGGCGCTCACTGGAATGGCGAGTGCTTCGTGTTCGACGAGCGCGAGGCCCTCACGCCGGAGCTGCTTCCCCGGTGACGGAAGACCGGATGCCGAAGCTCGACCTGAAGAGGGAGATCGCGGCGTACTCGGCTCGGCGCGGCGCCTTCGAGGTCGTCGAGGTGCCGCCCGTGCGGTGCCTCATGATCGACGGGCGCGGGGATCCGAACTCGTCGGCCGAATACCGTGATGCGCTCGAGGCGCTGTTCCCGGTCGCGTACAAGCTCAAGTTCCTGAGCAAGCGCGACCTCCGCCGCGACTATGTCGTGATGCCCCTCGAGGGGCTGTGGTGGGCGGACGACATGACGTCGTTCACGACGGCGCGCGACAAGTCCCGGTGGAGCTGGACTCTCCTCAACGTCGTGCCGGACTGGATCGAGGCGGAGCACGTCGAGCACGTTCGAGGCCTCGTCGACGCGTCGCCGGCGGTCGAGAAGCTGCGGTTCGAGGAGTTCGCGGAGGGACGCTGCGTGCAGACGCTGCATGTCGGCCCCTACGACGAGGAAGGCCCCGTGCTGGCCGAGCTGCACGAGCGGTTCATCCCCGCGCAGGGCCTCCGCATGACGGGCCGCCACCACGAGATCTACCTGAGCGACGCCCGCCGCACGGCCCCGGAGAAGCTCAAGACGATCCTCCGCCAGCCCGTCGCCGACGCCTGACCGCCGGACACGCGTGCGGCCCCTCGCCTCAGCGAGGCAGGATCGTCATCGGCAGCCCGTCCTCGAGCGTGAGGGTTCCCCGCATGAGCCAGCGCGGCCGGTAGCCCTCGCGGAGCCGCGGAGCGAACCGCCGCGCGAGGACCGCGAGCAGCAGGTGGCTCTCGAGCAGCGAGAAGTTGTTGCCGATGCAGATCCGCGGCCCCGCGGCGAACGGGTGGTACGCGTGGCCGTGCCGGGCGTGCTCCGCGTCGCGTGTCCAGCGGTCGGGGTCGAACCGCTCCGGGTCCGGCCAGAATCCGGGGTGCCGGTGGGTGTAGTACGGCGACAGCATGACGGTCGCGTTCGCCGGCACGTCGAACGGTCCGATGGCGTCGGCGTCGACAGCATCCCGTGCGTAGAAGGGAGCCGCGGGGTAGAGCCGCAGCACCTCCTTGACGACCTGCAGCGTGTAGGGCAGGGCGTGCAGCTGCTCGAGGGTGGGCGGTCCGTCGCCGAGCACCCCGTCCACCTCGTCGTGCAGCCGCGCGGCCACCTCGGGATGCTGCGCGAGCGCGTACCAGGCGAAGGTCAGGGTCCGCGCCGTCGTCTCGTGGCCGGCGAAGTAGATGGTGATCGACTCGTCGCGCAGCAGCGTCTCGCTCATGGCCTCGCCGGTCTCGGCATCCCGCGCCTGCATGAGGCGCGAGAGCAGGTCGTCGGGCCAGAGGGACTCGTCGATCGCGCGGCGCTCCGCGATGACGTCGGCGATCGTCCCGTGCACGAGGTCGCGTGCGTGCCGGTAGCCCGTGTTGCGCGGAGTCGGCACCCACAGCGGGAACCGGATGCCGACCATCTGCGCGTCGGCGAACCCCAGCATCGTGCTGACAGCATCGCGCAGCTCGTCGATCGTCTCCGTCGCCTGCGTGCTGAACATCGCCCGCAGGATGATGGATGCCGTCACGAGCGTCATCTCGTGCGACATGTCGATCTCGGTACCCGCGCGCGAGAGCTCGTTCCAGCGGTCGGCGAACGCGACGGCGTCCCGCATGATGACGTCCGCGTACGCCTGGATGCCGCGAGGCGTGAAGAACGGCGCCATCAGCTTGCGCTGCTGCTTCCACAGGTCTCCTGTGCTGCCGACGAGCCCCTCCCCGATGAGGTAGCGGCGCACCACGTCGTAGCTCTTGCCCTTGTCGTAGTGCTGCCGGCCCGAGACGGTGACGTGCTCGACAGCATCCGGATGCATCGCGAAGAACAGGGTGCGGGGCCCCAGATGCACCTCGAACACGTCGCCGTGTTCGCGCCACAGCTCGCCCGCGAAGTCGAGGAAGCCGCCCCGGCGCACACCGCGGGTGAAGGCGACCGGGCCGACAGCGGGAGCCTGCATGACGACTCCCTCCGCTCGCGCGTCAGCGTAGTCCCGGCACGGGCGCGGGGGTAGCACTCCTATGCTGAGCCCATGACAACGCTCGTGCTCACCGTCGTCGGCGACGACCGCGCCGGACTCGTCGCCGCGGTCGCAGAGGTCATCGACTCGCACGGCGGCAACTGGGAGAACAGCCAGCTCGCCGAGCTCGCCGGCGCCTTCGCGGGCATCGTCGAGGTCTCCGTCGCCGCGGAGCGCGCGGACGCTCTGCGCGCCGCGCTGTCTGACATTCCGGGGCTCGTGACCGTCGCGGTCACGGGGCACGGGCAGCAGGCGGCGGACGCCGCGTCCGCCCGCCGCTTCAGCTTCGAGGTGCTCGGCAACGACCATCCCGGCATCGTCCGGGAGCTGTCGTCGACCCTGAGCGCGAGCGGCGTCAGCATCGAGCGCATGACGAGCGAGACGCGGGATGCCGCGATGGCAGGCGGCCGGCTGTTCGAGGCGACGATCTCGGCGAGCGTCCCGGCATCGGTCGACATCGACCGCCTCGTCGCCGAGCTCGAGCGCCTCGCGCACGAGCTGCAGGTCGACGTCACGCGCCTCGACTGAGGCGGGCTACCAGCCGCTGCGCGTGGGGGTGTGGCCCTGGCGGGCGTCGTCGGGCATCGCCATCTCGGCGCGGACGCCGAGCAGCCGGATCGGCCGGTCCGGCTCGATCTTGGCGACGAGGCCCATGATCTCGGCGGTGACGGTCTCGCGATCGAAGGTCGTCGCGACCTTGCGCGTGAACGTCTTCGTGAAGAACGGCGCGTAGCGGACCTTGAGCCCGACCCCGACCACGGGGCGCCCCTCCGCGACGACGTCGCCCAGCACCTGCGCGATGAGCTCGCGCGCGGCCGCCTCGATGTCGGCGGGGTCGCTGAGATCCTGCTGGTAGGTCGTCTCGCGGCTGTGACCGCGCGCGACCCACGGCGTCGCGTCGACGACCGATGAGCCGTCGCCGCGGCCCAGCTGCCGGTACCACGGGCCCATGCGCGGCCCGAACTCCGCCGCGAGCGGCTCGACGTCGGCTGTCGCGAGCTCGGTGACGGTCTGGATGCCGAGCCCCGCGAGTCGCTTGGAGATCTTGGCGCCGACGCCCCACAGCGCGGTCGTCGGCCGGTCGCCCATGACCGCGAGCCAGTTGTCGGCCGTGAGGCGGAACGTGCCTCGCGGCTTGCCGAAGTCCGTCGCGTTCTTCGCGCGGACGAGCGTGTCGCCGATCCCGACGCTGCAGTGCAGCCGCGTGCGCTCGAGGACGGCCTGCTGCACGTGCCGCGCGTACGCCTCGGGATCCTCGGTCGTCACGCCGACGAACGCCTCGTCCCATCCGAGCACCTGCACGACGGCGCCCGGCTGCTCGCGCAGCGTCGCCATGACCGCCTCCGAGGCCGCTGTGTACGCGGGCGCGTCGACGGGGAGGATGACAGCATCCGGAGCCTTCCTCGCCGCGATGCGCAGCGGCATCCCGGACCCGACCCCGAACCGGCGCGCCTCGTACGACGCTGTGGACACGACGGCGCGCTCGGTAGGGTCGCCGCGTCCGCCGACGATGACGGGCTTGCCGGCGAGTTCGGGGCGCCGCAGCACCTCGACCGCCGCGATGAACTGGTCGAGGTCGACGTGCAGCACCCAGGGCGTGCTCATCTGCCCAGTGTGCCGGGTGCCGCCGACGTCTCGCGAGAACGCGCCTGTGTCTCTATCGCACGGCGTGTTGAGGACATAAGGGCGTTCTCGCGAGAGGGCGGCGAGCGCCGCGCGTCAGTCGTCCGCGACGAGCGCGGCGACGGGGCCGGACAGGATGCCGCGCACACGCTCGACGTGGGGTCGCGGCGTGCCGCCCGGGCGCCGGACGAGGTACAGGGTGTTGATGGGCGGGTCGTCGGTGGGGAGCAGGTCGACGAGCGCGCCGCGATCCAGGGCGTCGCGGCACAGGTGACTCGGCAGGACCGTGACACCGGCTCCCGCTGCCGCCGCGTCCCGGAGGGCCCGGAGGTCGGGGAGGGTCATGGCGGGTTCGCGCTCGAGCCGCGCGCCGAAGACGTGCCGCCAGTAGCGACGCAGGATCGGGACGTCGTGCGCGTAGGCGAGCAGCGGCACGTCCCGCAGCGCGGCGGGCCCGTCGTCCGTGAGCCGGGCTGCCGCGAGCCCGGCCCGCTCCGCGAGCGCCGGGGCGGCCACGAGCAGGAAGGTCTCGTCGACGAGGGGCGTTGCGACGACAGCGCGTCCCCGCGGCCGCTCGGAGGCGACGACGAGGTCGAGGGAGCCGGCTCGCAGGAGGTCGAGGAGGCTCGCCGTCAGGCCTGGGACGAGCTGGACGCGCACGCCGTCGGCGACGAGGGGAGCCAGGAGCGGTGCGACGACCTCGCCGAGCAGCTCTGCCGCTCCGCCGAGGCGGACGGGAGGCTGCTGGGACTCGGCGTCGGGACTTGCGCCCGTGAGCGCGGCCGCCAGCGCGTCGAACGGGCCGGCGAGCCGCGCCGCGAGCTCGTCGGCGCGCGCCGTGGGCAGGACCCCGCGCGCCGTCCGCTGGAAGAGTCGCTCGCCGACGATGCGCTCGAGGCTCTGAAGCCGGCCCGACACAGCGGGCTGCGTGAGGCCCATGGCGTGGGCGGCGCCGGAGAGGCTGCCGGCGGCGTGCACCGCGAGGAACGCCCGCCAGAGGTCCAGATCGGCCAGGACATCAGGATTCTTATGGCTCACATAGCGAAGCTATCGGAACGGTTGTGGGACAGCATCCGTTCTCCTTCTCTGCCGGGGTGCTCGCGCCGGTGTCGCCCGATCCGAGGAGAACCCATGTCCACCGTCCTTTTCGTCGTGACCGCCGCCCGGCAGCTGACGCTGGCCGACGGCACCGCCCACCCCACCGGGTATTGGGCCGAGGAGCTGCTGACGCCCTTCGAGCTGCTCACGGCCGCGGGCCACGACGTCGTGTTCGCGACGCCCGGCGGTCTCGAGCCCGTCGCTGACGAGGGCTCGCTGACGGGCGACGGGGAGCGCGCGGCGCTCGCCGCGATCCCGGGTCTGTCGGCGCCGCTGCGGCTCGAGGACGTGGAGCTGTCGAAGTTCGACTCCGTGTTCTATCCGGGCGGACACGGCCCGATGGCAGACCTCGCGGCCGACGCGGTGTCGGGCGCCCTCATCACCCGCGCACTCGACGACGGGGTGCTCCTCGCGCTCGTCTGCCATGGTCTCGCGGCACTCCTCGCCGCGACCCGCGCCGACGGATCGCTCGCCGCGTCGGGCCGCACCGTCACGGCGTTCACGGATGCCGAGGAGCTGCAGGGCGGGCTCGGCGAGAACACGCCGTGGCTCCTGGAGTCGGCGCTCCGCGCGGGCGGCGTGACGGTCGAGGCGGCCGAGCCGTGGGCCGACGTCGTCGTCGAGGACGGCGCACTCATCAGCGGCCAGAACCCGCAGTCCTCGGCATCCGTCGCCCGGGCGCTCGTGTCGCGCCTCGGCGTCGTTCCGGCGTAGTTCGCCCGGCTGGCCTCGCGAGAGCAGGGCGGCCGTCGGCGGTGAGGCGTAGCGTGAGCCCGGATACGATCCGCCGGAGGTCCGCCATGACGCAGCCCGTCGTCGCCACCATGTCCATCTCGCTCGACGGGATCGGCGCGGGGCGCAACCAGACCGAAGAGCGCCCGTTCGGCGACATGCCGGACGTCCTGCACCGCTGGATGTTCGAGACGCCCGACGAGAATCGCGCCGAGATCGACGCGATCGTGTCGGCCGGCGCCTACATCATGGGCCGCAACATGTTCGGGCCCATCCGCGGCGAGTGGGACCGCGATTGGCGGGGCTGGTGGGGCCAGAACCCGCCCTACCACGCGCCCGTCTTCGTCTTGACGCACCACCCGCGGGAGTCGATCGAGATGGAGGGCGGCACGACGTTCCACTTCGTCACCGACGGGATCGAGGCGGCGCTCGACCGCGCACGGGATGCGGCGGGGGATCGGACGGTCCACGTCGCAGGCGGTGTCAGCACGATCAACCAGTACCTCGCCGCGGGGCTCCTGGACGAGCTCATGCTGCAGATCTCGCCCGTGCTCATCGGCGACGGGCTGCGGCTCTTCGAGGACGTCGGCGGGTACGAGCTCGACCTCGTCTCGACGCGGGGCGCGTCCCTCGCGACGCACGTCCGCTACCGCGTGCGGCGCTGACCGCGCCGGCGGGGTTCAACCCCGCGCGCGGCGGGCGTACCCTGTGCGGCATGGCTGATCCGAACGTTCCGTACCACCCGCCGGGCGAGGATGCCGCGTCCGGCGACATCTCCGAGATCATGCTCGAGTACCAGAAGGCGGTCGCGCACCAGGCGCGTGAAGACCTCGAGCTGCACGCCGCGGAAACCGACATCGGGTCGCAGATCGCGCATCCCGGGACGATCGCTCACCTTCCGCCCCACCTCACGAGCGGGCACGGTCTGAGCACCGCCGACGACGACTGAGAACAGCGGATGCCGCGACCCGGCCGGGCCGCAGCATCCGCTGTCGTCGGTTCCGGCGCGAGAACGCTCCTATGTCTCCAACCCACGGCGTGTTGAGGACACAGGCGCGTTCCGGCGCGCTCACGCCGTCGCGTCGGCCCGCTTGGGGAGGATCCAGCCCGCGCGCGGGAAGTGGCACGTGTACCCGTTCGGGTACGTGATCAGGTAGTCCTGGTGCTCGGGCTCGGCCTCCCAGAACGGGCCCTCGGGCTCGATCGTCGTGACCGCCTTGCCGGGCCACAGACCCGACGCGTCGACGTCGGCGATCGTGTCTCGGGCGACCTGCTCCTGCTCGGGCGAGAGCGGGAAGATCGCCGAGCGGTAGCTCGTGCCGATGTCGTTGCCCTGGCGGTTGAGGGTCGACGGGTCGTGGATCTGGAAGAAGAAGGCCAGGATGTCGCGATACGACGTCTTCGCGGGGTCGAAGACGATCTCCACGGCCTCGGCGTGGCCGGGGTGCTTGCGATAGGTCGCGTGAGCGTTCTCGCCGCCCGTGTAGCCGACGCGTGTGTCGAGCACGCCGGGCTGGCGGCGGATGAGGTCCTCCATGCCCCAGAAACAGCCGCCGGCGAGGACGGCCGTCTCGGTTCCAGGGGTGCGGGTGATCTCGCCGGTGTCGAAAGGTCCGCTGGTCATGATGCGTTCTCCGTCTCGGTTGCTGAGCTCGACGTCTCGGTTGCTGAGCTGGTCGATGTGTCGGTGGGGAAGAGGTCTCGGTAGGCCTCGTAGCCCTCGTCCTCGAGCGACGAGGCGGGCACGAAGCGCAGCGCGGCCGAATTCATGCAGTATCTCAGGCCGCCGGCATCCCGGGGGCCGTCGTGGAACACGTGGCCGAGGTGGCTGTCGGCGCCCGAGGAGCGCACCTCGGTGCGTGCCATCCCCAACCGGTGGTTGAGCCTGTCGAAACCCCAGTCGGTCTTGGTGCGCACGGCGGCGGACTCGATGGGCCGCGTGAAGCTCGGCCAGCCCGTCCCGCTGTCGTACTTGTCGATCGACGAGAAGAGCGGCTGTCCCGAGACGACATCCACGTAGATGCCGGGCTCGTGGTTGTTCCAGTACGCGTTGCGGAACGCCGGCTCGGTGCCGTCCTCCTGCGTGACGCGGTACTGGGCGTCGGTGAGGCGGCTCAGCGCCTCGGGGGTCCTGCGGTAGTCGTGTGACACGGATTCCTCCCTTGGTGGCGTCGCTGGCTGCGGCGACATGAGATGAGAACGTGCGACCGGGCGGGATTGGTCCCGCGAGGCTGTGAGCGCGCTGTGAGTTGTGGGCGGACCGGGCTGGATGCCGCGATCCATAGCCGGGGCATAGCTGTTCGATCGGCGGTTCCGAGCCCGGAGAGGTGACATCGGATCCGACGAGAGGACCACGCCATGTTCGACAGCACCGCCCCGCACCGACGCACCCCCGCCCCCGCGCGCAGCCGGCGGGGATGGCTCTTCGCCTCGACTGCCGCGACGCTCGCCTGCGCGGGAGCCCTGGCCTTCGGCATCCCGACCGCGGCGAACGCCGCTCCGGCTCCGTCCGCGTTCTCCTCGGCCGAGCGCGCGGCGAGCTGGGGCTCATACCCGTACAGCGCGCAGGGCAGGTCGGTCTCGATCGATGCCAGTGCGGCGACCGCCGATGAGTCCACGGGCGTCGTCCTCATCGACACGGTCCTCGGCTACGAGGGGGCCCAAGCCGCCGGCACCGGCATGGTGCTCACGAGCGGCGGGCTCGTCCTCACGAACAACCACGTCGTGGAGGGCTCGACAGCGATCCAGGTGACGATCGCCTCGACCGGCGAGACCTACACGGCGACCGTCGTCGGCACGGACGCGGAGGACGACGTCGCCCTGCTGCAGCTCGACGGCGCGTCAGGGCTCGCGACGGTGACGATCGACCAGGATGCCGAGACCATCGGTCAGGCCGTGACCGCTGTCGGCAACGCCCTGGGGCGAGGCGAGCTGCTCGCCGCGGACGGCCGCATCACCGACCTCGAGACGACGGTCACGACGGCGTCTGAGGGGACCGCGTCCGGCGAGACGCTGAACGGCATGATCGAGGTCGCCGCCGACGTGGTCTCGGGCGACTCCGGCGGTGCGCTCCTCGACGCGGAAGGCGAGGTCATCGGCATGACGACCGCCGCATCCTCCGGCACCGCCGCGATCACAGGGTGGGCCATCCCGATCGAGGACGCGCTCGCCATCGCGCAGCAGATCGTCGACGGGGACGAGACCGATGGGGTGACCGTCGGCTACCCCGCGTTCCTGGGCGTCGGGCTCGCGTCCGAGACGCAGGCGTACGGCCGGTACGGCCTCCGCGGCGGCGGCTCGACAGGTGGGGCGCTCATCGCGGGCGTCTACTCGGGCACCCCGGCCGCTGAGGCGGGTCTGACCGGCGGCGACACGATCACGGCGATCGACGGCGCGGCGGTGACGGATGCCGCGTCCCTCAGCGATCTGATCGCCGGCCACGAGCCCGGTGACTCCGTCACGATCACGTGGATCGACGCGTCCGGCGCGACGCACGCCGCGGACGTGACGCTCGCAGCGGGTCCGGCCGCCTGACGCTCCCGGCGGCGCCGGCCGCCTGACATCCCCTTGTGGATCCCGCGGCTTAACGATATATCGGTATATATCGTTGACGCGCGAGCGCCCGGTCATCAGGGAGGTCATCATGAGCGGTTCGTACAGCGGCGGAGGGTTCGGCGGAGGGTTCCCGGGCCGCGGTCCGGGTGGCCCCGGCGGACCCGGTTCGGGCCTCTGGGACATCATGGATCAGCTCCGCGAGGCGTTCGGCCAGAAGATCGGCCCGCCGGCGACGCGGATGGGCAAGGGCGACGTGCGCGCCGCCGTGCTCGCGCTGCTCCTCGAGCAGCCCATGCACGGCTACCAGATCATCCAGCAGATCGAGGAGCGCAGCGGCGGCAGCTGGAAGCCCAGCGCGGGCTCCATCTATCCGACCCTGCAGCTCCTGGCCGACGAAGGACTCATCAAGGCCGAGGAATCGGGCGGGCGCAAGACCTACTCGCTCACCGACGACGGCCGGCTCGAAGCCGAGGCGGCGAGCGAGAAGTCCGCCCCGTGGGAGTCGTCCGGGATGCGGGATGCCGCGCACGCCGCGGCGGCCCTCCCGAAGGCCGGCATGGAACTCGCGCAGGTCGCGGCACAGGTGGCGCGCACGGGCTCTCCCGACCAGGTCAAGCAGGCCGTCGACGTCCTCGACGAGGCGCGCCGTAAGCTCTACTCCATCCTCGCTCAGGACTGAGCGGGGGAGCAGTCGAGGTCTGAGCGGGCCGAGCCCGCCCAGGCCCGAGCCTGCCGGAAGCTGAGCCCGCCGAAGCCCGACCGGTGCCCCGGCACGTCGGCGTCAAGGAGAATCGATGGCCGACGTCGGGAACACCCGCGCCCGCTACCGTCGCATCCTGCGATTCGCGGGCTTCTACATCATCCAGGTGTGGTGGTTCGAGCTCGTCCTGCCCAGGTTCGGGCTCGCGCGCTACTCGGCGCGAGGGCGTGCGGCCCGGCTGACGCACATCGCGCAGCGCTTCCACGGGCTCGCGGTCGACCTCGGCGGCCTCATGATCAAGGTCGGCCAGTTCCTCTCGTCGCGGCTCGACGTCCTGCCGCCCGAGATCACGAAGGAGCTCGAGGGACTGCAGGACGAAGTGCCCGCCGTGCCGTTCCCCGCGATCCGCCGGCTCGCCGAAGCCGAGCTCGGCATGCCGCTCGAGCACGCCTACGCGTCGTTCGACGAAGTGCCGGTGGCCGCGGCATCCCTCGGTCAGGCGCATCGGGCACGGCTCGCGCCCGTCACCGCTGCCGACACCGGGCTCGACTTCGTCGTCGTCAAGGTGCAGCGGCCGGGCATCGAGGCGATCGTCGACGTCGACCTCGCGGCGCTCCGGCGGGTCGCGGGATGGCTCAACCGCGTGCGCGTCGTGTCGGATCACGTGGACCTTCCCGAGCTCGTCGAGGAGTTCGCCGCCACGAGCTTCGAGGAGATCGACTACCTCCACGAGGCGGCCAGTGCCGAGCGATTCGCCGAGAGCTTCGCGGGCGACCCGCGCGTCGGCGTGCCCCGGGTCGCGTGGGAGCGCACGACGCGTCGCGTCCTCACCCTCGAGGACGTCACCGCCATCAAGATCAACGATGTCGACGCGCTGCGGGCGGCTGGGATCGATCCGTCGGCCGTCGCGAGCGAGTTCGCCGCGGTCATGTTCGACCAGCTCTTCGGGCACGGCTTCTTCCACGCAGACCCGCACCCCGGCAACATCTTCGTCACGCCCGCGAAGGAGGGGCCGGATGCCGCATCCCGGCCGTGGACCCTGACCTTCGTCGACTTCGGCATGATGGGCGAAGTCCCCGACACTCTGCGCAGCGGCCTGCGCGACGTGCTGCTCGCGGTCGCCGCGCGCGACGGGAAGCGCCTGGTGGACAGCATCCGGGGTGTCGGCATCCTGCTCCCGTCCGCCGACACGGCGGAGCTCGAGCGGGCCATGACCCAGCTCTTCGCGCGCTTCGGCGGGATGGGCTTCGCCGAGCTGCGGGATGTCGATCCGAAGGAGTTCCGCGACTTCGGGCGCGAATTCGGCGACGTCGTGCGGTCGCTGCCGTTCCAGCTGCCGGAGAACTTCCTGCTCATCGTCCGGGCGATGTCGCTGACGTCAGGCATGTGCAGCGGCCTGGACCCGGCCTTCAATGTCTGGGACGCCGTCGAGCCCTACGCGGCGCAGCTCCTCCGCGACGAGCGGGGCAATGTCGCGCAGGCGTTCCTGCAGGAGGCGCTGTCGATCGCGGGGGTCTCGGCGCGCCTGCCGAAGCGGCTCGACAGCCTCGCGACGCGCGTCGAGGACGGCAAGGTCGTCGTCGAGACTCCGCGCCTCGAGAAGCGCCTCGCCCGCCTCGAGCGGATGGGCCGGCGCATCCTGTCGGCCGTCCTGTTCGCAGGCCTCTTCATCGGCGGCATCATCCTCCGGTCCGAGGACGCCGTGTGGGGCACCGTCCTGCTGGCGGTCTCGGTCGTCCCACTCGTGCCCGCCCTGTTCGCGGGGTTCTGGTCCCGCGGGCGGTGACGGCTCGTCCACCCCGGTCGTCGAGCGAGCCGAAGGCGAGACGAAACGGGCCGAGCCGATGCGGCCTCGCCTGGCGCGTCTGCCTCAGAGTCCGTCGAGATCGCCCGGACGACCGGCCGGATGCTGTGCGCCCGGTCATCCGCGCAATGTCGGCGTCCTCCGCCCGGCAGGCCTACGCCGCCTCGCGCTCGGCAGCGCCCGTCCGCCCGTCCTCGAAGCGCGCCTTGGCCCCGTCGTGATTCCGCCCGACGGGCACGAGCTCCGTCGCCTTCGGCAGTCCCATCGCCTTCGTCGAGACGAAGACGCTCTCGGCGCGCTCGACGAGGTAGGTCTCGTGCCACACGCCGACCGCGCCCGGAGCCTTGCGCGCGGCCTTGTTGAACGCCGCCCACGCGGGCCGGTGCTGCTGTGCGGGGTTCGAGGCATAGGCGTACAGCTTCTCGATCGACGACCAGTACTGCACGACGTATGGGCCGCCGGCGCCGAAGAGCAGCTCGAACCCGAGGAGCCCCGAATCGGGGTCGGCGCTGAGCTCTTTGAGCATGCCCGGCATCGCGAAGAAGGCGGGACCCCACAGATCCGGCCGCCACCAGCGGTTGATCTGCATCCCGATGTGGAAGACGACGAGCTCGCCGTCGTGACGGTGCGTCATGCGCCCCGGGATCACCTTCGTCATCGCACACTCCTTACTCGATAGTTTCACTATCTATATTGGATAGCACTACTATCGGTGTCAAGAGGTGACGCATGAGGATCTCGGAACTGTCCGCCGAATCGGGTGTGCCCGTCGCGACGATCAAGTACTACCTGCGCGAGGATCTGCTGCCCGAGGGAGCCCGCACGTCCGCCACGCAGGCGACCTACGGCGAGCCGCACATCGAGCGGCTGCGGGTCATCCGCGCGCTCATCGAGGCCGGAGTCAGCGTCGCCGAGACCCGCAGGGTGCTCGCCGCGCTGGACGATCCGCCGACGAGCCCGCACGACCTGCTCGGGGCAGCGCATGCCGCCGTGCTCCCGGCCACCGGCGAGGCCCTCGACACGGCGGCGGCCGAGGCGCTCGCCGTCCGCCTGGGCTGGCAGCCCGGCATGTGCGACGACCAGATCCTCGCCGGTGTCGCCCGTGCGCTACAGGGCGTTCAGCGTGCGGGGTTCGAGATTCCGGATGCTGTCATGTCGGCCTATCTCGAATCCGTGCGGACCCTCGCCCGCGCCGAGATCGCCAACGTCCCGACCGACTCGCCCGAGGCCGCCGTCCGCTACGTCGTGCTCGGCTCCGTGCTCATCGAGCCGCTGCTGCTTGCCTTGCGTCGCGTCGCGGAGCAGGTCGCGTCGGCCGAGCGCTTCGGGGACCCGGCGGCCGCCGATCCTGAGCCGTAGGGTGGGCGACATGTCGCTCGGCTCGATCCTCAGGAGCGCTCTCGGCGCTGCGCTTCTCGTCAACGCCGTGCCGCACGGGGTGAGCGGTGTGCAGGGAAAGCCGTTCCCGTCGCCGTTCGCCGATCCGCCGGGGGTCGGGATGTCGCCTCCTGTCGTGAACGTCGCGTGGAGCGCCGCCAACGCCGTGGCCGGCGCGCTGCTCGTCCGCCGAGGCATCCGCTCCCGCGGGGAGTGGATCGGCGCGGGTGCGGCAGCGGTCGCGATGGCGTTCGTGCTCGCCTTCCACTTCGGCGACGTCCTTCGCGGAGGCCGCGGACTGCGGGGTCTCCAACGGCGGCGGCGCTAGACCGCCGGCTTCGCACCGGGGACATGACTGGCGGAAAGCGGGACAACGCCGGCACGGGGGCCGAACGGTCGCCGAGTCGGTGAACCACCCCGGTCGCCGAGAGCCTGTCGAGGCGTCGAAGGGCGCGTCAGGCTTCCGCGGCCATGACCCGCGCGAGCTCGTCACGCGAGGAGATGCCGAGCTTCGTGTAGACCTTCCGCAAGTGATACTCGACGGTCTTGGGGCTCAGGAACAGCGCGGCGGCGGCCTCGCGGGTCGTCCGACCCTCCGCCAGGAGCACGCTCACCTGCAGCTCCTGCGGAGTCAGGTCGGCGAGCGGGTTCGTCCCGGCCCGGCGCACGTGCTCGCCCGTCGCGGCGAGCTCGTCGGCCGCGTGTTCGCGCCACCGCTCGGCACCGAGATCGGAGAAGGCCTCGAAAGCACCGCGCAACGGCTCGCGCGCATCCACCCGGCGCCCTGCACGGCGCAGCCGCGAGCCGTACGCGAGCCGGGTGCGCGCCGTCTCGAAGCGATCGAGCGTCTGCTCGTGCCAGCCGAGCGCTGACTCGAACAAGGCGTCGAAGTCGCCCTCGTCGGCGGCCAGCCCCGACGCCCGATCGGCGCGGGCGAGCGCCCAGGGCTGCCCCTTGTCGACGGCGCGATCGCGGTAGTCGCGCGCGACCCCTGCGGCCTCGACACGGCGGCCCAGCCGCAGGAGGGCGTCGGTCAGCTCCGGTCCGGGCCTGAGATCCACGTCGTCCAGCCCGAGACGTTCCAGGAGCGCTCCGAGCGCGAGCAGCCGCTCGGCGGCCGCCTCGGCACGTCCGAGCGAGAGCTCGAGGTCGCCGAGCGCGAGCGCCACCCACACCTCGCCGACGTGGATGTCGCGCGCCGCGCAGAGCGCGGCGGCCTCGGCCCCGTGCGCCCGGGAGGCGTCCGCTCGACCGGCTCTGGACTCGAGCCAGGCGAGTCCGGCGAGAGACATCGCGAGCTCCGTGGCCTGACCCGTCTCGGTCGCGAGATGGATCGCCTCGGTGTAGTCCGCCTCGGCGCGCGCCCAGGATGCCCCCGTCGTGGATTCGTCTCGCGCGACGTGGAAGAGCACGGCGGGCAGTGCTCCGACCCCCGCGGCGCCGCGCACCTCGTCCACGACCGCGCGCAGGCGCGCCCCACTGGTCGCGTCCCGGAGGAAGAGCGGTGCGAGCAGGAGCCACGAGAGCCGGCGCGGGTCGTGCGAGAGATCCGGGTCGGATTCGAGCAGCGGCACCGCCGCGCGGATGTCGTCGGCGCCGCCCCGACCTGCGAGAGTCCTCGCCATCCCGCTCGCCATGAGCGCCAACGCGCGGGCGCGCGGCTCGTTGACGTGTTCGCGAAGCCCATCCAGCCGATCCGCGAGGGACGAAGCCGTCCGGGCGTCACCGAGGTAGTAGGTCGCGTGGACGGCGTCGGCGAGCGCGATCGCTGTCGTATCCGCGCTGTCGACCCGCGACGCGGCCGCGATCAGCAGGTCGAGCGCCTCGCGCAGCGATCCCGTGCGGGCCGCGATCGACGCCCGCAGCTCGATCGCCCGCACCGCGGGGCCGGGCTCTGCGCCCGCGTGTTCCCGCCACTGGTCGAGGAGCGCGATCGCGCGACCTCCGTCGCCGCCCGCCCACGCCGCGTCGGCGGCGCGGAGCAGGCGTGCCGCTCGGGCGTCGGCATCCGGAGTAACCCGTGCCGCGCGTTCGAACGCACCGGAGGCCACCGAGTACGCCGCCCGCCCGACGGCGCGCTCGCCGACCTGGGTGAGCAGCTCCGCGGTCCCGGCATCCGGATGCCAGATGGCCTCGGACAGATGCCATGCCCGCCGATCCAGGTCCGAAGGGGCGGCCGCGATCGCGGCGGCCCGATGCGCCGCACGGCGGTCGTGCACCGATGCGCCCGAGTAGACCGCTGCGCGCAGGAGCGGATGCCGGAACTCGACACGGCCGTCCCGGACGGTCACGAGCGACAGGTCCTCCGCTGCCTCCAGCTGCGCGACATCGAACCCCAGTGAAGAGCACGCGTCGGCGATGAGCCGGAGGTCGACGCCGCAGACCGCCGCGACGAGCAGAACCGCGCGGCACGCGTCGTCCACCTGGGCGAGTCGCCGGCCGAACGCGTCGGACACCGCCCGCGAGACCCGCAGCGGCATGCCCGTCTCGAGACTGTCGAGCAGCTCGCGCTCGGCGTTTCCGAGCTCGAGGACCGCGAGCGGGTTGCCCGCGGTGGCGCGATGCAGGGCCTGCACGTGCTCCTCCGTGTCGTCACGGCCTCGCGCGGCGGCGACCAGCAGACGAGTCGCGTCGACATCCAGGCCGCCGAGGGCCAGGGCCGGCAGCCCCGCCACGACCGCATCGCCGTCGGGCGTGCGCACGCCGAGCAGCGCGACCACCGGATCGGCCGCGAGCCGGCGCGCGGCGAAGACGAGGGCGCTCGCAGAGGGTGCGTCAGCCAGCTGGAGGTCGTCGACGATGACGGCGATCGGGCCATCCTCGGCGTAGCGGCAGAGGAGGCTCAGCAGCGCGGCGCCGACAGCGAATCGGTCGCGGCCGTCGAGTGCCGACGATCCCGGGACGCCCGCCGAGGCCCCGGGCAGGGCGAGCGCCGACGCGAGGGCGGCGGCCTGGATCGCCGGGATGCCGTCGAGGACGTCGAGTGCGGGCCGGACGAGCTGCAACAGCATCCCGAACGGGATCTCGCGCTCCGACTCGACGCCCGTCGCCCGGAGCACGCGCATGCCGCCCAACCGCCCGAGGGCGTCGTCGATGAGCGCCGTCTTGCCCACGCCCGCCTCGCCGACGATCGCGAGCACGCCGCTCGTGCCCAGGCGCGCCGAGGCGACGAGCCGCTCGATCGCCCGCTGCTCGGCCCGCCGACCCACCAGCATGCCCCGAGCCTATGACCGAGCGGACGACTAGGGGGGTCCCCGGACGCGACGCTCGCGCAGCGCTCCCTACCGTCGAGTCATCCAGCACGGCATGACCGAACGAAGGAGCCACCGATGTCCCTCACGACAGAACCGCGCGTCGACGAGCAGCCGGCCGCGATCGACACAGACAAGCTGATGGGCTTCGTCTTCCGCGCCGTCGACGAGGTGGGAGCCACGCTCAACGCCGCCCTCGTCGTGATGGGCGACAAGCTCGGCTACTACCGCGACCTCGCGGCGCACGGGCCCACGACCCCGACGCAGCTCGCCGAGCGGACCGAGACGGCCGAGCCGTACGCCCGCGAGTGGCTCAACGCCCAGGCGGCGGGCGGCTACGTCACGTACGACCCGGCGACCAAGCGCTACACGCTGCCGCCCGAGCACGCCCTCGCGATGACGGATGCCGACAGCCCGGCGTTCCTGCCCGGCTTCTTCCAGATCGCCCTGGGCACCGTCCACGACACGCAGCACATCGTCGAGGCGGCCCGCAGCGGAGCCGGCTACGGCTGGCACGAGCACGACGCCGACGTGCACGTCGGGTGCGAGCGCTTCTTCCGCCCGAGCTATCACGCGAATCTCGTCGGCTCGTGGATCCCCGCGCTCGACGGCGTGCAGGAGAAGCTCGAGCGCGGCGCCCTCGTCGCCGACGTCGGCTGCGGATACGGGGCCTCCACGATCCTCCTGGCGCAGGCGTTCCCGAACTCCCGCTTCATCGGCTCGGACTACCACCCGGCGTCGATCGAGACGGCACGGGCCCGCGCCGCGGACGCAGGAGTCGCGGATCGCGTGACGTTCGAGGTCGCGTCCGCGCAGGAGTTCACCGGCAGCGGGTATGACCTCGTGGCGATGTTCGACTGCCTGCACGACATGGGCGACCCCGTCGGGGCGGCGCGCCGCGTGCGCGAGGTCATCGCCGACGACGGCACGTGGATGATCGTCGAGCCCATGGCGGGCGACCGCGTCGAAGACAACCTCAACCCCGTCGGGCGCGCGTACTACGGCTTCTCGACGCTCCTGTGCACGCCGTCGTCGCTCTCGCAGGACATCGGCCTCGCCCTCGGCACGCAGGCCGGGCCGGCGCGCATCCGCGACGTCACGGCCGCCGGGGGATTCACCCGGTTCCGCAGCGTCGCCGAGACGCCGTTCAACCGCGTGCTCGAGGCGCGCCCCTGACGGTCGCGGGACGGGAGGAGCACACTGAGGGGATGGCGGCCATGGGCAAGAGCCATACCTGGGTCCGGGCGCAGCGCCGCCCCAAGCGGGCGCTGTTCCTCTCGTCCCCGATCGGGCTCGGCCACGCGCGCCGCGATGTCGCGATCGCACAGGAGCTGAGGAGCATCCACCCGGATCTGCAGATCGACTGGCTGGCACAGCATCCCGTCACGCGGGTTCTGGCGGATGCCGGTGAGTCCGTGCATCCGGCATCCGCCTGGCTCGCGAACGAGTCCGCGCACATCGAGGACGAGTCCGCCGACCACGACCTGCACGCCTTCCAGGCCATCCGCCGCATGGACGAGATCCTCGTCAGCAACTTCATGGTCTTCAACGACGTGGTCGACGAGACCTACTACGACCTCGTGATCGGCGACGAGGCATGGGACGTCGACTACTTCCTGCACGAGAACCCCGAGCTCAAGCGGTTCGCGTTCGCCTGGATGACCGACTTCGTGGGGTGGCTGCCGATGCCGGCGGGAGGGGATGCCGAGGCAGCCCTCACCGCCGACTACAACGCCGAGATGCTCGAGCAGCGCGCCCGCTACCGGCGGCTGCGCGATCGTTCGATCTTCGTCGGCAATCCGGACGACATCGTCGACGAGTCGTTCGGGCCCGGGCTGCCGCGGATCCGGGAGTGGACCGAGGCGCACTACGACTTCGCCGGTTACGTGACGGGATTCGCGGCTCCGTCGGGCCAGGAGCGTGAGCGGGTGCGAGCGCGCCTGGGACTCGAGCCCGATGCGCTGCTCTGCGTCGTGACGGTCGGGGGATCCGGTGTGGGCGAGGCCCTGCTTCATCGGGCGATGGATGCTGTCCCCCTCGCGCGGCGCGTCGAGCCGAGGCTGCGCTTCCTCGTCGTGACGGGCCCGCGCATCGAACCGGCATCGCTGCCGCGTCGGCGCGGCGCCGCCGTGCGCGGATTCGTCCCCGATCTTTACCTGACGCTCGCCGCATGCGACGTCGCGATCGTGCAGGGCGGACTCACGACCTGCATGGAGCTCACGGCGGCGCAGCGGCCGTTCCTCTACGTGCCGCTCGAGAACCACTTCGAGCAGAACTTCCACGTGCGCCACCGGCTCGACCAGTACGGAGCAGGTCGCTGCATCCGCTATGCCGAGGCGAGCGATTCCTCCGCGCTCGCCGCGGCTCTCATCGACGAGCTCGCCGGCACGGTGCGATACCGCGCTGTCGAGACGGACGGCGCGGCCCGCGCCGCCGCACTGCTGGGGGAGCTGATCTGATGCGTGCGATCCAGCCGGTGATCGACAGCTCGGTCGATCGCGGAGACGGCGTGGCCATCCACTACGAGGTGTACGGCGACGGCGACCCGACCGTGTACCTCCTCATGCCCGACACGATCGTGGACAGCCGAGCGTGGAAGGCGCAGGTGCCTTTCCTCGCCCGCCATTTCCGGGTCGTGGTGAGCGATCCGCGGGGCAACGGCGGCAGCGGCACACCTGCGACAGCGGACGGCTTCGCCGATCGGCTCATGATCGACGACGCGTGGGCGGTGCTCGATGAGGTCGGCGCGGAGCAGGCCGTGCTCGTCGGGCTCTGCACGGGCGCGGGGTACGTCGTGCTCATGGCCGCCGAGGCGCCCGAGCGCGTGCTGGGCGTGTGCGCCGTCAATCCGGGTCTGCAGCTGAGCCCGCCGCTGCCGCACAAGGTGGCGTTCGACTTCGACGAGCCGCGCGAGTCGTACGAGGGCTGGCAGAAGCTGAACAAGCAGTACTGGCGCCAGGACTGGCCCGACTTCGCGCGCTTCTTCTTCGCCGAGATGTTCCCCGAGCCGCATTCCACCAAGCAGCACGAGGACTGCGTCGAATGGGCGCTGCAGACCACGCCGGAGGCGATGATCCTCGCCGGCTACTCGGCGCCGTACCCGGGCAGCGAGCCGCAGACGGTCGCGGCGGCGCAGGCCGTGCGCTGCCCCGTGCTCGTCATCACCGGGTCGATGGACATGTGCCAGAACCCCGAGCGAAGCCGGCGCCTGGCCGAACTCACGGGCGGTGAGCACGTGATCATCGAGGGCGGCGGGCACCTTCCGCAGGCGAGGGACCCCGTGAAGGTCAATCTTCTGCTCCGCGATTTCATCCGGAGGGTCTAGGCGACGGTCGTGAGTCGGTCGAGGGTCGACGCCGAGCATCGAACTGGCGCCCGGCATCCGTCACCTGTACCGGTAGTGCTCCGCGCTAGCGTTGATCCAGCCGGCGAACTGCCGGGCGCGCGCCTCGTCGCCGGCAGGCGGGAAGGTGATCCAGGCCTGATCCGCGCTCTCGACCGCGAGACCGAGGACCCGGCGGTCGAAATGAGTGAACTGGCGCCAGGTCATCGCGCCGCGCGGGTCGAACAGCGCCCTCGCGTGCGCAGGCCGTGAGAAGCCGGGCCGCTTGCCGAGCTGCTCGAGGCTGTCGACGACCGCGACGACGCCCGCGATGGCCTGGCTCCGCTCGCCGAGGTGGATCCACCGGCCGTCGACGACGACGCCTGCATACGACTCTTCACTGCCGCTGAACCGTGACTGGGTCGTCCAGCGATGCCCGTCCCACCAGCGCATGCGGCCGTGGCCGTCGTCGTACCACCCGGCGGCCGTCGGCTTCGTCTCGGGCGCGGCGCCTGCGCGCAGCTCGACCCCGAACCTGTCGAAGTCCGCGTAGTGCTCGGTCCAGCGCGAACCGTCCCACCAGCGCATCGCGCCGGTGCCGTCGTCGTACCACCCGGGCTCCGCCGCGACCATGGATCGAGGGTACCCGCGCAGACCGGGCCCCGGCCCGTCACATGGGGGTCGGGGACGTGGGGGCGCTCGGCGGCGGCATCGGAGTCTCCGGCGGGTTGGGTGCCAGAGGCTCGTCCGGCGTCGGCAGGATCGGCTCCTCCGGGTTCGGTGCGAGCGGCTCGGGCGGGTTGGGTGCGAGCGGCTCCTCCGGGTTCGGCGCATCGGGCTCGGTCGGCGTCGGCGGCGCGGCGGGACCCGGTGCCGGCTCCGAAGGGCCGGGTGCGGGCTCCGAGGGTCCCGGCGGCGCTGTCGGTCCGCCGGGGGGAGCGCCCGGCACTTCGCCGGGCCCGGGCGGGGCCTGCCCGGGGTCGCCGGGGATGTCGGGAAGCGTCTCGCTCATGGGTTCCTCCATCTCGTCGTCGGCTCACGGCGGGCGCGACGGAGCCCAGCATCCGTCGCATCGCTCATGAGTGCCAAGGGCTTGACGGAGGCGCGTTCGCCCCCACGCAGCGGCGCTACGGGCTCGCGGGGTAGTCGCCCACGGGCCGTTTGACGACGGTGAGCAGCACGGCGGAGTCCTCCACGGCGTCCAGCCGGTGCCTTCGCGGCGGGATCGCGAGGTGATCTCCGGATGCCCCGTCCCACGCCTCTTCGCCGGCGACGAGGCGGATCCGTCCGGCGAGGACCTGCAGTGTCGCCTCGCCGGGGCTCTCGTGCTCGTTGAGCTGCTCACCGCCCCGCAGCGCGATGACCGTCTGACGGAGTGCGTGCTCGTGGTCGCCCATGATAGTGCGGGCGGCGCGCCCGCTCGGGACCGAGCGCGCGGTGTCGAGCAGCTCCGCCACCAGTTCGGCCAGGTTGTCCTCGTCGTACCTCAGCACCGGGTCACCCTTCGTCGTCGAGTGGTCGCGTGGTCAGGCTACGCCTGTCGCCGCGAGGAGGGGATGCCGCGGCATCCGTTCGCATCAGCGGAGCTGCGAGCCCACCTCGAGGATGTGGGGGAGTGACTGGTCGATCATCTCCATCGTCGCCGTGAGCGAGACGCGGAAGTGATGGGGCTGGTCGAACAGCGTGCCGGGCATGAGGTAGACCCCTCGCGCGGCGAGGGCGTCGCAGAACGCCGCGCCGTCGCCGCCCGGTGCCCTGCCCCACAGGTAGAACGTGCCCTCGGGGCGCGTGATCTCGAAGCCCGCGTCGGTGAGCGCCCCGTACATCCGGTCGCGCTTGCGGGTCAGCTCCGGGATGTCGAGCGACAGCGCCTCGAGCGCGGGGGTCGCGTACTGCATGATCGCGTCGGGGAACCCCCAGCCGATCGCGAGCCCCAGCGGCATGAACGCGGCCTGCAGCTCGTCGCGATCCCGGGCTGAGAGCAGCGGCGAGAGCGCCAGGTAGCCGAGGCGCTGCCCCGGAGCGAGGAGCACCT
This sequence comes from Microbacterium sp. NPDC019599, assembly GCF_040632175.1. Classification (NCBI taxonomy): domain Bacteria; kingdom Bacillati; phylum Actinomycetota; class Actinomycetes; order Micrococcales; family Microbacteriaceae; genus Microbacterium; species Microbacterium sp. NPDC019599. Next base: position 341,594 of record NZ_JBEYBL010000002.1, on the reverse strand, counting down.
TGGCGTAGCTGTAGTCGATCGCGGTCCACGGATACGACGCGACGGGGCTCGCGAAGCCGACGCCGTCGAACCGGATGCGGCGATACGGCTCGTCCGACAGGATCCAGATGCGACGCCCGTGCCGCTGCGAGGCGGCCTCGAGCACGTCGGCGAGCGCGTCCCAGGAGGACTTCGGGTAGACCCGCCCCGTCGGGTTCGCCGGCGAGTTGACGATCACGATGCGCGTGCGGGGGGTGATCGCCCGTGCGATCGCGTCGACATCGAGGTCGAAGCTCCCCTCCGCCAGCGGGGCCCGCACCGGGACGAGATCGGCGGCGAACAGCATGGGCTCGTAGCAGAACCACCCGGGGACCGGGATGACGACTTCGTCGCCCGCGTCCGCGAGCAGTGCGAAGGCGAGCGACATCGCTCCGAAGGCGCCCTGCGTCATGGCGATGTCGTCGGGCCCGAAGTCGAGACCGAGCTCTGCCCGCAGACCGGCCGCGACGGCCTCCTGCGCCTCCCGCTCGCTCGTCTTGTACGCGAACCAGTCGACGGACTGGGGTTCGAGCTGGGCCTTCAGGGCCGCGGAGAGCCCCGGCAGGGGCATCTCGTGCGGATTGCCGAAGGTCAGATCCAGGGCATCGGGATCATCCGCGAGCTCCTGGATACGGGCGAGGAACGTCGTCACGATGTCGACCGACGCCTTCGCCGTCGTTGCGCGAGCCGACAGCACCATGGCACTCACCACCCCCGACACCCACCGCTGGGTGCGACGCGGTCAGCCTCCCAGCCGACGCGGTCGGCGTCAATCGCCTCCGCCGCTCAGGCCCGGTGGCCGAGCCCGCGGGTCACTCCGGAACGGCGACGGGATGCTGCTCCCGGTGACGCGCGAGCGCGCCGGGGAGCAGCATCCCGTCGAATGCCGTGGTCGGGAGGTCAGTACCAGCCGGTGGACTGCGAGTGGCCCCACGCGTTGCAGGGGGTGCCGTATCGGCCCTGGATGTAGCCGAGGCCCCAGAGGACCTGCGTGGCGGCGTTGCTCTGCCAGTCCGCGCCGGCGCTGCCCATCTTGCTGCCGGGGAGTGCCTGGGGGATGCCGTAGGCGCCGCTGCCGGCGTTGTAGGCCTGGTAGTTCCAGCCCGACTCCTTGTTCCAGAGCGCGACGAGGCAGCCGAACTGGTCGTCGCCCCAGCCGCGGCTCGCGAACTGGGAGTACGCGAAGGCCTGGGCGCCGGCGGGGCTGTTGTCGCCGTTGCCGTTGCCGGAGGGGATCGGCGCAGACGGGTACGACGCGGCCGGAGCGCTCGACGAGCCGCTGCTCGACGCCGCGGCCTGAGCGGCGGCCTCGGCCTCGGCCGCGGCGCGCGCCTCGGCCTCCTGGCGGGCCTTCTCTTCGGCCTTGCGCTCCTCTTCGGCCGCGATCGCGGCGTCGAGGCTGCCGCGGAGGCTCGCGACCTGCTCGTCGATCGAGTCGGCGAGTTCGCTCACATCGTCTGCGACATCGGCGAGGACGGGCTCGGGAAGGTGGCCGATGCCGATCTCGAGGCGGTCCGCCGCGTCCTCGAGCTTCGAGGTGTCGATCGACGTCTTCTTCACGCCGAGCTCGAGGCCCGACTCGGCGACGTCGGCGGTGACGGCCGCAGCCGCGTCGACGGTGGTCTCCGCCGCGTCGAGCACTTCGTGGGCCGCGTCCGGTGCGGCCTCTGCGACGGCCTTCTCCGCCGCGGGGGAGGCCACGGAGGTGGCGTACGAGGCGAGGGCGAAGGTCGGTGTCGTGCCGCCCGCCTCCGCGTACGAGACGGGCGTCGCACCCGCGAATCCGACGACGGTGAGGACTCCGGCAGCGATGCTTCCGGCGACGATCGAGGGCCGGCGTCGAGCGCGCCTCTCGACGGATCTTGCGGTTCGGCGGGTGGGCGTGGATGACGTGTTCGAGGTCATGAATTCGGGTTCCGTGTCGGGGGTCGGCGCCGGCGAGTTCGACGCGTCGCGGCCGCTCCTGCGGACACAAAACCCAGATCCTGCCCGTCTTTTCTGGGCGTTATCTGAACGTTACCTGGACGCGGTCGTATTCCTACCGCGCGTCGCACGCCGTTTCGGGGTCTGCTCCGCTAGGCGGGAACGGCGTCGGCGACCGCCTCACGGAGGGTCTCGGCATCCGTCCCGCGGAGCTTTTCGACGACAGCCCGCCAGTCCGCGAAACCTGCGGTGCCGAAGGGGATGACCGTCCCTTCGAAGCCTGCCGCGCCGTTCCTTCCGGGCCGGTCGTCGATGAGGATCGCGCCCCGATTGAGGTCCTTGTGGTGGCTCAGGATGAGGCGCTTGTAGAGCATCGATTCGGGGCCGGCGCCGAAGTGCCGCTGGATCCACGTGAGCTTGTCGCTCCAGGCGGACGGGTTGTTCCACGGCGCGGTCGACAGGACGTAGACGTCGAAGTGCTCCGCGAGCGTGCTGACGGCGTCGATCGCGCCCTCCAGCGGGTGCACGTGGGCGAAGATCCCGGGGATGTCGTCGACGTCGTTCTGGTAGGCCTCGAGGAGGCGCGGGTCCACGAGCGGGAACGCGGACCGGAAGTCGACGAGCGTGTCCATCTCGATATACAGGATCGGGTTGAGCGACGCCGTCGAGGCCGGCTCGAGGTCGAGCGCCGCTCGGGCGTCGGCATACTTCTTCGCCAGCCATTCCTGCACGGCGGGGTCGAGGCGTCCGGCGCGCCACGGAGCGGTGTTGTCGTCGATGTCGGATGCCTTGACGGCGAAGGCCTTCGCGTTGCCGCGGATGCGCTCGTGGTATTCGCGGGGCGGGGTGGCGGCATCCCGCGTCAGCAGGACGACGACCTCGACGATCTCGGGATCGATGCCCGCCTCCAGCAGGTCGGCCGTCGTCGTCGCGGTGTCCTCCACGACGTCGTGCAGCCAGGCCGCCGCGTGCTCGACGGCCTGCGTCTCGGGGTCGAATCGCGCCGCGACCCGCGCGGGGTGCTCGATGTACGGCTCGCCGAGCTTGTCGACCTGCGCGGCGTGGGCGGACCGTGCGATGGCCCGGGCGAGCTGGATCTGAAGCTGCGCGTGCTCGCGCGGCATCCGCTCGGTCCGGCAGCGGAGGATGCGCGGCGCGAGGACCGCGGCCGGGCTCGCCTCGCGCGCCTCGTCGTCCGTGAGCGCCTCGGCGACGCTGTCGTCGCGGATCGTCACCCAGCGGCTCGTGGGCACGCGCACCCAGATGCCTTCGATCCACTCGAAGTAGCGGCGCACGCCTTCGATCGTCTCGGCGCACACGAAGCCCATCTCGGCGCCGTCGGAGCGATGGCGCGCGTACCAACGCGTGATGTCCTGCGTCCGGCCGACGCGGCGCGCGCCGTCCTCGTCGCCGGCGTCCGCGTCGACGAACCAGTCCTCGTTGATCGGCTCGCCGAGCCGCGCGACGAGGGTGCCCGCCGAGGATCGGCGCAGCTCGATGCGGGCGACGGCGGCGACGCACTGGTCCATGACGTGCGGCGCACACGGTCCCAGCTGCCACGAGAGCGAGCCGACTGCCTCGACAACCGCTCGGCGCATGATGGGATGCCGCGACCACTCCCATTCCGGAACATCGACGGACTGAGGGGATACGAAGCGGGGGTCGTGGTCGGTGTGCATGATGCGTCTCCTGCGCGGCCACGTCTCGGGCGTGTGGTCCAGCGGGCGAGCCGACGGAGTCGGTCGGGCTCGGCATCCATTCTGCCCTGTGGTCAGACCACAGAATGGGGCGAAGCCGGGCGTCACGTGGGAGTTCCCTGATGGCACCCGCTCCCGCGCAGATCTCTCGCGCACCGAGGCGCCCCTCCTCAGCCCGCGTTGCCGATCCCGGCCTGTCGGTTCGTCTCCGTCGAACGTCGCGTGCACGGCGCGAGAAACCCGCATTCCACGGAGACGAACCCGTGCGCAGGCGCGCATCGGCGCCACGAGCCCGGCAGGCGGAGCACGGCCTGCGAGCCGCAGCCCGCCGACCGTACGGCAGGGGTCAGCGGCTCGGGGTGCGGTCCTCCGCGCTGACCATCCACGCGTACTGCTCGAGCGACTCGAGGATCGCGTGCAGGATGTCGGCGCTGGTCGGGTCCTCCTCGTCGACGTCGTCGTGGACCTCGCGACACGTGCCGATCGCCGCCTCCAGCCGCTCCGTCACGAGGTCGACGACCTCGGCCGTGTCGATCTCGCCCTGCGGGAACTCCGGGAGCGTCGTCGTCTCGGCCACCGTGTCGCTGCGTCCGTCGGGGAGGGCGTGGAGCGCGCGCATGCGCTCTGCGACGGTGTCGCTGAAGGTCCGCGCGGCCTCGATGATCTCGTCGAGCTGCTTGTGCGTGTCGCGGAAGTTCTTGCCGACGACGTTCCAGTGGGCCTGCTTGCCCTGGCTCGCCAGCTCGAGCAGATCCACGAGGACACGCTGCAGGTTGTCGCTGAGCGCCTCGGAGGCGCGGAAGCCCGTCTCGGCGTTCTGTGCGCTCGTGAGCATCGCGCCGCTCTTGGCGGGACGTCGCTTGTTCTTCGCCGTCGTCGCGGAAGCGGTCGAGCTCTTCTTGGTCGCGGTCGCAGCCATCGGGTCCACCTTTCACAGTCGGATGCCGCCACGCTACGGTCGCGGGTCGGATCGGTCCGCGGGGTTGTCGTGCCCGCCGGGTGCGTGCTACGCCGGGCGTAGCCTGAAGGAGTGCCCGCCGACGTGAACACCCGAAGCGCACGCGCGCAGCTCCTCGCCCTCGCCGAAGCGCGCGGTGCAGGCAACGGGCGCCCGGGGCGGCTCATCGACGCGGACGAGGAGCCGGACGCGCGGCCGGCCGCCGTGCTCATGCTCTTCGGCGTACTCGACTCGCTCGCCAGCGATCACGACGCGCAGGCGCACGCCGTCTCGCGCGACCTGGACGTGCTCCTCCTCTCGCGCGCGACGACGCTGCGCTCGCACGCGGGGCAGGTCGCATTCCCGGGCGGCCGCGTCGATCCGGGCGACGACGGGCCCATCGCGGCGGCTCTCCGCGAGGCGCGCGAGGAGACGGGCCTCGACCCGGACGGGGTCGAAGTGCTCGGACCGCTCATGGACATCCCCCTCGTCTACTCGCAGCATCGCGTGACTCCGGTGCTGGCCTGGTGGCAGCATCCCAGCCCCGTCCGCGTCGTCGACGAGGCCGAGTCGTCGGCAGTGTTCCGTGCCCCCGTCGCCGACCTGCTCGACCCCGCGAACCGCGGCGTCACCGTGATCAGGCGCGACGGCCAGGAGTGGCGCGGCCCCGGATTCCTCGTGCGGCATGAATCCGGCCATCACCTCGTCTGGGGATTCACCGGGATGCTGCTCGACGGCCTGTTCGACCGGTTGGGGTGGTCCGAGTCGTGGGATGAGGAGCGCGAACTCCCGCTCGACCTTCCCACCGGTCGTTGAGCGACACTTCGACTCGCTTCGCTCGCTCGGTGCCGGTCGACGCGAGACGAAACGCAAGCCCGCCCCGCTAGCCTCGACCGTGTGACGCACCGGCTGACGCGCGACGAGGCACGCCGCATCATCGTGCGCGCGCAGCTGCTCGACGCCGAGCGGCCCGGCGATGTCGTCGAGGTCGCCGAGCAGCTCGGCTACATCAAGATCGACCCGACCGCGACGATCGCCCCGTGCGAGCACACGGTCCTGTGGTCGCGCATCGGCTGGTCGTACGAGGCGGGACAGCTGCAGAAGGCCGTCGAGCTGGACCGGCTGCTGTTCGAGTTCGACGGCACCTTCCGGCCCATGAGCCTGCTCCCGCTCATGCTCCCCGCGATGCGGCGGTGGCCGACCCACGAGCGCAGCCGCGCGTGGCTCGACGCCAACGCGCGCTTCCGTGCCGACGTCCTCGCGAAGCTGCGCGCCGAGGGGCCGCTCCTCGCGAGCCAGATCCCGGACACGGCCCAGGTCAGCCGCGCACCGGACGGCTGGTCCGGCTCCAACCAGGTGCCGATCATGCTCGACTTCCTCCTGCGGCGGGGCGAGGTGGCCGTCGTCGGGCGCGAGGGCCGGCATCGCCGGTGGGATCTCGCCGAGCGCGTGTACCCGAGCGACTTGCCCGTCCATCCCGACGACGAGGCCGAGCGCCTGCTCCACGAGCGGCGACTGCAGGCGGCCGGCATCGCGAAGCAGAGGTCGCCCTGGACGCCCGTCGGCGAAGCGGGCGAGCCCGCTGTCATCGAGGGCAGCCCGCGCAAGTACCGCGTCGATCCCGAGGCGCTCGCAGCGCTCGACGACGACGGCGGCGGACGCGTCGCCTTCCTCAACCCCTACGACGGGATGCTGTTCGACCGCCCGCGCCTCAGCGAGATCTTCGAGTTCGACTACGTCCTCGAGCAGTTCAAGCCCAAGCCGCAGCGGCGGTACGGCTATTTCGCGCATCCGATCCTCATGGGCGACCGCTTCATCGGGATGCTGGACGCCGAGGTCGACCGCGCGCGCGAAGTGCTGCGTGTCAACGCTGTGCACGAGTTCCTGCCGTGGGAGCCCGAGGAGCACGACATGGTCCGGGCCGAGATCGCGGAGCTGGGGGAGTGGCTCGGCGTCCCCGTCGTCGGCCTGGGCTGAGCCCGACCCTGTGTCCGCACGCAAGGATGGGGCTGTGGCGACCATCCTCTTCTGCCCCATCACGTTCAACCTCGCCGAGGTCACGCGCATGATCGAGGTGGCGCGTGCCCTCGACCCCGCGCACCGCGCGATCTTCCAGGGGTACGAGGAGGACTTCGCGCAGCTCATCCGCGATGCGGGCTTCGAGTACCGCGCACTCCGCCCCGCGCTCACGCCCGCCGAGCGCGACCAGGTCATGAAGTTCGATCAGGGCAAGACGCTGCGCACGCCGTTCACGGACGAGTTCATCGGCGCGCGCGTCGCTGCCGAGCGAGCCCTCATCAGGCAGACGGATGCTGCGGCCGTCGTAATCGGATCCAATCCCACGTCGATGATCTCGGCGCGCGCAGAGGGACTTCCGCTCTTCTACGCCGTGACGTGGGCGCTGACCCGCCCGCAGGTCGATCAGACGAAGCGCATGGGCCTCGTGCGCGGGTCGGGGTGGTTCGCCCGGGCCGCGGATCGGGTCGCGACGAGCGCGCTGCGCTGGGCGTACAACAAGGCGCCGCTCGCACCGCGGGCCTTCCGGCGGGTCGCGGTCGCGAACGGCGTGCGACCGCTCAAGACCGTCGTCTCGCTGCTGGAGGCCGACCGCAACCTCGTCGCCGTCATGCCCTGGGAGCTCGACGGCTTCACGCTGCCCGACGGATACGAGCGCGTCGGGCCGATCTTCGCCCACATCGACGCGCCCGTCCCACCGATCGTGACCGAGCTCGCGGCGCGGCCCGAACCGCTCGTGTACCTCGGCCTCGGCTCGTCGGCGAGCCGTGAGCTGGCGCTCGCGGCCGCGTCGCAGCTCGGCCGGCTCCCGGTCAACGTCGTCGCACCCATCCGGCACTACCTGAAGCCGGGCGACGTCCTCCCGGCCAACGTGCACGTCGTCGACCTCATCCCCGCGCACCTGCTGGGCGGCCTCGTCGACGCCGCCGTCCTGCACGGCGGACAGGGGACTGTGCAGACCGCGTGTGCCACCGGCATCCCGTTCGTCGGAATGGGGCTGCAGCCCGAGCAGGTCTGGAACGTCGACGTGTGCGTGAAGCAGGGCAACGCGATCGCCCTGGCTCCCAAGCAGGCCGGCTCGCCGGCATTGGCGGATGCTGTGCGCCGTCTGCTCGCGGAGGACTCGTTCCGCGAGGCGGCCGGGCGCGTCCAGCGCGCGTATGCGCAGGAGGACGGCGCCGCCGCGTCGGCGCGGATCATCGAGGCTGCCGTCGCAGGGCGCTGACAGCATCCGGAATGACACCCGGCGTACGCTTTCAGACGTGCACAGGATCTTCGGGATCAGCTTCGCGTCCGTCTACCCCCTCTACGTGACGAAGGTCGAGAAGAAGGGGCGCACGAACGACGAGCTGGACGAGGTCATCGAGTGGCTCACGGGCTTCGACGACGACGAGCTGCGCCGGCACATCGACGAGCACACGACCCTCGAGGACTTCTTCGCCGACGCCGACCTCAACCCGAACGCGTCGCTCATCACGGGCGTCATCTGCGGCATGCGGGTCGAGCAGATCGAGGACCCGCTCATGCAGAAGATCCGCTACATGGACAAGCTCGTGGACGAGCTCGCGAAGGGCCGTCCTATGGCGAAGATCCTCCGGGCATGACCGGGTCGCGCCGTCCTGCCGTGCAGCGGGCGACCGAACCGATCGCCCGCAGGCTCGCGGGGCACCGGTGGATGCCACTGTGGGCCGTGATCCACCACCGCGGGCGCAAGAGCGGCACGGAGTACGCCACGCCGATCGCCGTCATCCCGACGTCGGACCGGAGCCTCGTGCTGATCGGCCTGCCGTGGGGGATCGACACCAACTGGGCGCGCAACGTCGTGACGGCGGGCGGCGCGGAACTCGACTGGAAGGGTGAGACCGTCCGGGCCGCAGGCGCAAGGATCATCGAAGCCGACGAGGCGACCGCGTTCGCACGCCCCGCGTTCCGGTTCGTCGTAAAGCGGATGCCGGGCGCCCTGGTGATGCGGCTGGTCTGACGCGCACAAACCGGTGAGGTGCCCGACGCCGCCGTCCCCGGTGTGGTCGCCTGACGCTCCGCGCGGCATCCGCCCATCCGGACAGCATCCGCCCCCTGCTACGGTCGGAATCGGATCGGCGGGATGGGGGAGCACATGTCGGAGCGCGTCACGTGGGTGCTGGTCGACGGCGAGAACATCGATGCGACGCTCGGCGCATCGATCCTCGGCCGCCGCCCGCAGCCGGAGGAGCGTCCGCGCTGGGACCGCATCCTGACGTTCATCGCCTCGCGCTGGAACCAGTCGGCCAAGGGGCTGTTCTTCCTCAACGCCAGCACCAACCTGCCGATGCCGTTCATCCAGGCGCTGCTCGCCCTCGGGTACCAGCCCGTGCCGCTGTCCGGCCCCGCCGATGAGAAGATCGTCGACATCGCCGTCCAGCGCACACTGCGCGCGCTCGCCGGCCGCGAGGGCGACATCGTGCTCGTCAGCCACGACCGCGACTTCGCGCAGGACCTCGGCAGCCTCGCGGGCGACGGCCGACGCGTGGGAGTGCTCGCGTTCCACGAGTTCCGCAGCAGCGAGCTGACCGCCATCCCGGGCGTGGAGTTCTTCGATCTCGAGTACGACGCACAGGCCTTCGACGCGCGCCTGCCCCGGGTTCGCGTCATCTCGATCGAGGAGTTCGATCCCGCCGAATTCCTCGGCTGACGGATGCTGTCGCCCGGCGCCGCGCGCAGGCAAGCGGACTGCGTCGAGCATCCCGCGCATCCCGATCGTTTCGGACCGCGATAGTCGGGTGGACGGCCGCCCGTTCGACGAGGCTCGATGTCGAAGGAGGAACCGTGATCGCGATTCTCAACCGGGTCGTCGAGTTCGTCGAGCAGCATCTCGACGATGATCTCGACCTCGCCGACCTGGCCGGGAGCCTCGGCACGACGGAGTACCACGTGCGGCGCATGTTCTCGTCACTGGCGGGGATGCCGCTGTCGGAGTACGTCCGTCGGCGCCGAATGACCGTCGCGGCCGCCGACGTGCTCGACGGCGACGATCTGCTCGACATCGCGGTGCGCTATGGCTACGGCTCGACCGAGGCGTTCAACCGGGCGTTCCGGGCGGTGCACGGCGTGAGTCCCGCCGATGTGCGCCGCGACGGCGGTCCCCTTCGCACGCAACCACAGCTCAGGTTCCGCCTGACAGTAGAAGGGAACACCACGATGGACACCCGCATCGCCGACCGGCCGGCCTTCCGGCTCATCGGGCACAGCGCCCGCGTCCCCCTGATCCACGAGGGCGTCAATCCCCACATCCAGGCGCACATCGCCTCGCTGCCCATGTCCGAGCACGCCCGGCTCAAGGACCTCGGCGACACCGAGCCGGCGGGCCTGCTCCAGGTGAGCGCGGACGTCGACCCCGACTACACGGAGGGCAGCGAGCTGACCTACCTCCACGGGGTTGCGGTGAGCGCCGCTTCGCCCGTGCCCGACGACCTCGACGTCATTCCGGCCGAGGAGGGCGCGTGGGCGGTGTTCCGCATCTCGGGGGAGTACCCGGCCGCCCTCCAGGCGACCTGGGCAGCGACCGCGAGCGACTGGTTCCCGTCCAACCCTTGGCGGCTTCGCCCCGGCCCGTCCATCGTGGCCGTGCTCGACCGTGCTCCCGACTTCAGCACCGCGACCTGCGAACTGTGGCTCCCCGTCGAGCGCGCGTGACTCCGGATCCGCCACCTGCGCGGCTCTCCTGACCTCGGACACGCGGGCCGAATCGCGAATTCTCTGTACGGATCACGCGCATCCGGTTGTCCTGGAGCCTCCGTGAGCGGATGATCGAGGCGCGCGCGTTCTTGCACCTGTGGGGGGGTGACCGTGAAGCAGATCGTGATCCTCGGGGCTCGTATCGAGACCTCCGACGACATCGCCGACGCAGTGCTCGAACTCGCCTGCGCGCTCGCGGAGCGCGGGCGGATGGAGATCGTCGAGTTCCCGTGCCTCTACGACAGCGGTCCGAGCATGGCGTCGGTGCTGCTGGGCAAGCCGTACCAGATCGCCACGGTGCGCATCCCAGGAAGCACTCCCGGCAATCTCGACGGGTCGGCGCACCTGCTCGAAGAGCTCCGGCGCCGCACCGCCGAACTCGCCTCGGTCTGACCCGCGGACCTCACGCCTGCGCGTCCTGTGGGGCGCTATGAGCCGAGCGCGCGGAGCTTCTCGAGCAGGGGCTGCGCGACCTCCGCGAGGAACTGCTCCTGCTCCTCATCGCCGATCTGCACGATGGCGACATCGGTGAACCCGGCGTCGAGGAAGGGGCGGACACTCTCCGCGAGCTCGTCGAGATCCGGCCCGCAGGCGATCTGCTCGGCGACGTCCTCGGGACGCACGAACCGGCTCGCCGCCGCGAAGGACGCCGGATTGGGCAGCTCGCTGTTGACGGGCCAGCCGCCGGCGAACCACCGGAACTGCTCGTGCGCGCGCTCGACCGCCTTCTGCCTGTCCGGATCCCAGGAGATCGGGATCTGCCCGATGATCCGCGACGAGCCGGTGTGCGCGGCCGTCCATCCCTCCACGAGCGCGGCATCCGGCTCCACGGCGATCATGTGCTCGCTGAGCGGCGCGAAGGCGGCGATCGACTCCTCACCCGAGACGGCGACTCCGATCTCGAGCGGCGTATCGGGCACGTCCCAGACGCGAGCCGAGTCGACGCGGAAGTACTCGCCGTCGTATGTCACGAGTTCGCCGGACTGGAGCTCTCGGATGATCTCGATCGCCTCGACGAGCTTGGCCTGCCGCACCGCCACGTTCGGCCACCCTTCACCTACGACGTGCTCGTTGAGGCTCTCGCCCGACCCGAGGCCGAGGGTGAAGCGGCCCTCGCTGAGCAGCTGCACCGTGGCGGCCTTCTGCGCCACGACAGCGGGGTGGTACCTCGTCGTGGGACAGGTCACGTAGGTCATGAGTCCGACCCGCGACGTGGCCTGTGCGACCGCGCCGAGCAGGGTCCACGCATACGGCGAATGCCCCTGGCTCACGAGCCAGGGCGAATAGTGGTCGCTCATGACCTCGAAGTCGAACCCCGCCTCCTCGGCCGCCTGCGCGTAGCGGACGAGCTCGCGGGGTCCGCTCTGCTCGCACATGAGCGTGTAGCCGTATCTCACCATGACTTCTCCGATCGCGCGCGGGCGGCATCGCAGGGCCGCCTCCGTCGCGACGATACGGATCGTTCATCCGGTCGGTCCGGGGGTTGGCAGGCGAACCGCCGCCTGCTACTGCACTCCGAAGACCTGTCGCGAGAGACGCGTCCGGCAGTTGTTGCAGAATCTGCAACAACTGGCGCGCGACCAGAGCGGCGGCCGTCTCGCGCCGCCCGCGCGCCCCGGGCCTACTCTGAGGTTGTACGACAGCAGCCCGATGCCTGATGAGGTGCGAGGAGGGTGCGATGGCCGGATCCGGACACGATTCCGTGACGGGACTGGACGACCGCACCGTCGGCCGCATCGACCTCATCCTCTTCGACGCGGACTACCGCGACGCCCGGGCCGCCGTCGAGGACTCGTGGCGGGTCGCCGTGCTCGCCTCCGACGCCCGGACGCTCGCCGATCACGAGCGCGCACGGGCCGCGGCCGTGCGAGCCGTGAACGAGCGGCGCGATCCCGTCGCGGCCCGGGTGCGGCCGTCGACGGCGCTGCACCGCGCGATGCTCGGGGTGGCGTTCGTGCTCGGCATCCTCGCCGTCGCGCTCGTGGCCACGGGGCGCAGCAGCTCGGTCTCGCTGCAGGACGGGATGCTGCCCGCCGGCCTGTGCGCCTCCGTCTCGGTGTCGCTGCTGTGGTGGCTCGAGCCGCGCCGCGCGAACGGCTCGCTCTGGGGATCCCGCGCTCCCGCCGTCATCCACCTCATCTTCGGGATGCTGTGGCTCCTCGCCGCGGCGTATGTGCTGATCTTCCGGTGGGACGAGGTGGACCTCGACCGCGCGCTCGCGCAGACCACGGGCCTCACGCTGCTGGCGTGCTCCGGGGTCGGGGCACTGATCCTGTGGTTCCACGCCTTGCGTGCGGATCGCTCGGGACGCCAGACCGGTCTCGCACGCCTCACCGGCGACCTCGTCGATCAGGGGGATGCCCTCGAGGTCTATGAAGCGCTCGACCGCTGGTGGTCCGCGGTCGGTCCCGAGGCGATGCATCGGGACGCGGCCCGCGTGCGGAAGGTGCGCACGGAGGTGCTCGCGCGCCTCCGGCTGGCCATGCTCATCACCGAGCGCGAGGAGCGGGCCGCGTCCTGGGCGCCCGAGCCGGCGCGCTGGACCGAGCGCCGGCGCTGATCCCGACCGGCCGGCGGACTGCGTGCGAGTCTTGCGCCGCAACCCGGCGAGGGGGCGGCGGGCGCCGAGCGACCCGACATAGCCTGAACCCGATGACGAGGCGGCCGACCGCCTCGATGAGCCGGGAGGCGACGAGTGCCGGAAGCCCAGGGCGTCGAGCTCTACCGATCCGCGAGCGGCGAGTTCGAGCTCGCCGTGCGCACCGACGCCGAGACGGTCTGGCTCTCCGCGGACCAGCTCGGGGAGCTGTTCGGCCGCGACAAGTCGACGATCTCGCGGCACCTGCGCAACGTCTTCGACGACGGCGAACTGGACCGGCAGGCAGTTGTTGCAGATTTTGCCACAACTGCCGCGGACGGCAAGACCTACCACGTCGCGCACTACAACCTGGATGTCGTCATCTCGGTCGGCTACCGGGTGAAGTCGTCGGAAGGGGTGAGCTTCCGCCGCTGGGCGACGCAGGTGCTGCGCCAGTATCTGCTGGAAGGCGTTGTCCTCAACGAGCGTCGGCTCTCCCAGCAGAGATCGATGGTGCGTGAGCTCTCGCGCTCCGGCGGTGAGCTCATCGCGAGCGTCGCCAAGGTCGTCGCGAACTATCTCCCGAGCCTGCGCATGCTGCGCGACTACGACGAAGGGGAGATCCCGTCCGGCGAGGGTGATCCACCGACGTGGTTCCTCACCTACGACGGCGCGCGCGCGGTCATCGACGAAGTCGGCGCCGCCTTCCCGCAGGACACCTTCTTCGGCGGTGAGCGAGGCGATGCGCTCGACGGCATCATCGACGCGATCTACCAGGGATTCGGGGGAGCGGAGCTCTATCCGACCGTGCAGGAGAAGGCCGCGAACCTGCTCTATCTCGTCGTCAAGGACCACCCGCTGACCGATGGCAACAAGCGCAGTGCTGCCGCGCTCTTCGCCCACTTCCTCGTCCGCAACCGGGCGCTCGACGACGAGCACGGCGTGCCGCTGATCTCGAACAACGCCCTCGCCGCGATCACCCTCATGGTCGCGATGAGCGACCCGAAGGAGAAGGACCTGATGATCGCCCTGATCGTCGGCATGCTCTCCGAAGACCGGATGCTGTCCGCGGACCGGATGCTGTCCGCGGACCCCTCCTGAGGCACTCGCCAGAGCAGAGCGATGGGTGCCCGGCCCATGGCCGAGCACCCATCGCCTTCAGGATCAGCGGTAGTAGCCGCCGTAGTAGGTGTCCAGGCGGCCGCGGTCGGCGTCATCCATGCCGGCGCTGCTCTGGTCCCACTCCGGGGAGTCCTTGATCTGGTCCTTGGTCAGGTCGACGTAGACCTTCTGGTCATCGTCGTCGACACGCTGGACGGTACCGGCGGGAAGGACCACCTTCCGGCCGAAGATCCACGGGCCGGTGTCCACCACCAGGCGGCTGTTTCCCGCCTCGTTGCTGGCTTCATCGACCTTGCCGATGTCACCGTCCGTGGCGTGCACGTGGTATCCCACCAGATCGCGCGATCCGGGGCCACGGCCCACTGACTCACGGTAGTTCCAGGCGTCCCAAGCTGTCATGGGCTCCTCCTTCGTCTTCCTGCGAGGGATTCGAAGGGCGACCGCGACGGTCGCTCTGATATCGACGCTACGAGGGGTCGTCCGGCCGGGGGACCCCCTGGCGCAATCGGGTCAAGAAGCGTAATGGGCCGGCGCTCAGCCGAGCGAGCATGGCCGAGCGGAAGGAGGACTGAGGCGCGATCAGGCACTCTGGACGTTCAGAGAATGCCTGATCAGGCCTCAATAGGCCGTTCTGCCGGGTGGTTGGGCGGTTTCCGGGACAACGCGATCAGCGCTGCCGTCGTGTGTCTGCATCGAGATCCACGATTTCGAGCCAGTCGGACAGCAGTGCAGCCACGAGACCGGGGCGTTCGTGAGGCAGCGCGTGGCCGGCGTCGCCCGCAGTGACGACGGTGGCACGGGGGTACCGATCGCCGAGCAGCTGTTGCCGCTCCCAGCCGACCCAGTGATCGCGTCGGCCTGAGATCACCAGCACCGAACAGGTCACCGCCACCCTGTCGGGATCGGCGGCATGCGGGCCCGCCGTGATCGCCCGCTCCAGCGTCGGCTCGTCGACCTGCCCGATGGCGGGGACCACGGCGCGGCGAAACCGCTCGAGGGTCTCAGTCGTTCGAACAACGAAGTACCCCTCGTACTGGGCTCGCAGATCGGGATCGAGTGCGCCGGACACGTGATCATCGCGAACGACCGCTGGCGGAGGGGTGCTCTGCTCGCCGGGAAGAGCTGGGCAGATGAGTGCGATCCCGGCGACACGGTCAGGATGCCGCGCCGCGATCGCCCGGGCGACGTGCCCACCGAACGAGTGCCCGAGCACGAGAAATCTCCCGGATGGCGCCTCACGGTCAAGCAGGCGGTCGACGAGATCCAGCACGTCATCCGGTTGCTGAACTCCCGCCGAAGGCCGGGAGTCGCCATGGCCGGGCAGGTCTACGTACAGCCGACGCAGAGGCCGCCCAGCGATCATCGGCTCGAGGAAGCCGCGTACCTCGCCACGCGCGGAGTATGCGCCGTGAAGAGCCAGGAGCGGGATGCCCGTGCCGATGGCGTCGTATGCCAGCGAAGCCGAGGGGCCCAGTTCGACCGTCATCGTCATGGCCCCATGATGGTCAGTCGCAACACGGGACCCAAGCGTTCGATGGGGATCAGCTCGAAGACGGGCCCTCCCAGGGGCGCGGCTCACTCCCGCACGCCTTCGATGTTCGCCTGCTCGCGTTGCAGACGCTCGGCTTCGCTGGAGGGCCACAGGTCCAGCAGTTCGTCGCCGTCCTCCGTGAAGGCCGATGACTCGGCCTGGCCGTCGGTTGCCAGCGAAGCGGTGCTCGCCAGAGTTCCCACACGCTGTTCGGTCAGCGCAGGGTAAGCGGCGGCGCCTGGACGGGGGTCCCGCCCGCGAAGTCCGTTCCGAGGCGCGGCTTATCAGTCTGCGGGCTCGACCACCAGTCCCGTGCCACCACCACGTCGCACCGGTTCGGCGGCGGCCGTCATGAGTCCGTCATTCCCCACCTCGATGGCTGCCACGGCGCCGATCTCGGCGGTCGACGAGAATGCGTGCCCGAACGTCGTGAGCGGGCCCTGGTAGGCCGCGAGGAACGCCGGCTCAGCGGCTACGGCCGCGGTGTTCCGCTGCGACGCGCGCGGCGCCGCGACTGCCTCGGGCAGAGTCATTCCGAGGTCGATGCGGTTGATCAGCACCTGGGTGACCGTCGTGATGATCATCGAGCCACCCGGGGATCCGACCACGAAGCGGATGTCGCCGCCGTCGAGCACGATCGTGGGCGACATCGATGAGCGCGGGCGCTTGCCCGGCCCGATCGTGTTCGGATCGATGTCGGAGTCCGGATCAGCGTCGCGCGGAGTGAACGAGAAGTCGGTGAGCTCGTTGTTCAGGAGGAACCCGCGATCCGGCACGGTCATGCCGGATCCGCCGGTCTGCTCGATCGTCAGCGTGTACGCCACGGCGTTGCCCCACCGGTCGACGACCGAGAGGTGGGTGGTCGAAAGGTTCTCGGTGTCGGGAGCCTCCGCGAAGACGAGCGCATCGCACCCGGCGGCATCGAGGGGCGCGGCGGCGACGGGCTTCACCGACGCAGCGTTGGGATCGATCACGCAGGCTCGCGCATCGGCGAACTCCTGGCTGAGCAGGATCTCGGTCGGCACGTCGACGAAGGCCGGGTCGCCGACGTAGGCGCCGCGGTCGGCGAATGCATGAGCCGTCGCCTCGAGGTAGAGGTGGAGGCTCTGCGGCATGTCTGCGGCCGAGAGCTCGAAGTTCTCGAGGATGTTCAGCGATTCTCCGACCGTCGTGCCGCCCGACGACGACGGCGCCATGCCGTAGATGTCCAGGCCGCGGTAGGCGATATGCGTCGGCGCCTGTTCGATCACGGAGTAGTCCGCGATGTCTTCTGTCGTCATCACGCCCGGGAACGCAGGGAGAGTGTGGTCCTCCGTCGTCACGGGGTCCTCCACGAGCGCGACGATCTCATCCGCGATCGCCCCGTCGTAGAACACGTCGGTGCCGCGCAACGAGATCTCGCGCAGCGTTCGTGCCAGGTCGGGGTTCTTGAACGTCGACCCGACGACGGGCAGTTCCCCCTTCGGAAGGAAGAGCTCGGCGGTGTCGGGGAACTGCCGGAACCGCGCCTCATTGCCCGCCGTCTGCTGCCGGAACGTCTCGTCGACCTGGAAGCCGCGGGTCGCAAGAAGGATCGCCGGTTTCAGTGCATCCCTGAGCGACGTCGTACCGAAGCGGTCGAGCGCGGCCTCCCACGTCGCGAGGGTGCCCGGCACTCCGACCGACAGGCCGGAGTAGACGACGTCGAAGAAGGGGTACGCCGTGCCCGTGGCCGGGTCGAGAAAAGACCTCTCATTCATCGCGGCGGGCGCCGTCTCGCGTCCGTCGATCGTTGTGACCTCGCCGGTCGCGGCGTCGAAGTACACGAAGTACCCGCCGCCGCCGATCCCGGCGCTGTAGGGCTCGGTGACACCGAGCGCGGCGGCGGTCGCGACGGCGGCGTCCACGGCGTTGCCGCCCTTGCGAAGCACCTCGAGGCCGACGGCGCTCGCTTCGGCGTCGACGGACGCCACCGCACCGCCGTATCCCGTGGACGTCGAAGGCTTCGGCGGTGCCGGACGCCCTGCCTGCGTGGCTGTCTGGAGCCCGGATGCCGGTGATGCGGCCGCAAGCGCCGCGACCAGTACCCCGACGAGGGCCAGCGCGGCGCGCGTGCGCACGGAACGGAGCGTGAAGCTGACCATGACAAACCCCCACGAGCTGAGCGGCGAGGGCGGAGTGGCGAGGGCGGACCCTTTCACGGTAGCCCCAGTCCCTGACGACGGCAACGAACCGCCGCGTGCCGCTGCTCGCACGCGGGGCTCTTCTCAGGCTCCACCTGTCGACTGGCGTAATCGTGGCAACGGTCCCGCGCCGAGCCGAACGCAGCGCGGAACCCGGTCCTCGGACGTGCAGCACGGCGCGCGACTGTCCGGCGACTTCGCCGGCCCCGCATTCATGTCAGAACGTACGCTGAGTCTGATGTCGGCCTGCCGCATCGTTTCCTGTCGAAAGGTCCTGACGCCATGCCCGACTCCTCGCCCGTGCCCCTCTATCTCGACTGCGACACGGGCATCGACGACGCGCTCGCGCTGGCATATCTGCTCGCAAGCTCGCACGCGCGACTGGTCGGCATCGGCACCGTCAGCGGAAACATCGATGCGGCGACGGCGGCCATCAACACGGCGAACCTCCTCGGTCTGGCCGGACGCGGCGAGGTGCAGATCTTCCTGGGGGAACAGAACTTTCGGACACATCCGTACGCGGGCGGCGCGCCTGAGGTACACGGCTCCAATGGAATCGGGGGCGTCGCTCTGCCTTCGCAGGGATGGACACCACCGGTCGAGGCGGCGGCGGAAGCACTGGTCCGCCTTGCTCACGAGTGCGAAGGGCGACTTCGTGTGCTGGCGATCGGGCCCCTGACGAACCTGGCCCGAGCGCTTGAGCTCGATCCGGGATTACCCGGCCTCGTGCACAGTGTCACGATCATGGGCGGTGCCGGCTGGGTCGACGGGAACATCACGCCGTTCGCCGAGGCCAACGTCGCCAACGATCCTGAAGCTGCACAGATCGTCCTGAATGCAGGGTGGCCGATCCTCCTCGTGCCGCTGGATGTGACGCGCGCACACCGCTTCGACGTCACGCATCAGGCAGCTCTTCGCAATGCCGGCAGCGCCGTCCACACCGCGCTCGGCGAGATGCTGGATACCTACCTGGACTTCTACGAACCGATCCTGGGCGTGCGCCAGTGCATTCTGTACGACCCGCTCGCCGCCGCTCTGGCGTTGGGCGACCTGACCATCACCGACGCATCCCTGTGCAAGGTGTCGGTCGACGTGACCGGCGGACCCGAGCGCGGCCGCACCGTGTGCAGTGACGTGGAGCAGGGCATGAGCGTCAGTCACGTCCGTGTGGTTCGCGCCGTCGCGGAGGATGCCGCGCCGCACCTCCTGGAACGGATGCTGTCGATACGCGCCTGAGTCGTTGTCTCGTGCTGCGGACCGGCACGGGTCCGGAGGCGAGGTCTCTGACCCGTTGTTCAGGCTGCGGTGAGGATCGCTTCTCGCCGCCCCAGCAACGCGCCGATGTGTGTCGAGGTGTCTACAGCGCTGGTGGCGAGTTGTTCTGCGACCTGAGCGAGGCGGTCCCGAAGTCTGTCGGCGCTCGCCCGGGCTCCGGAGATGCGGTCCATGACCATCCAGTCGCTGAGGATGTTGTCGAACAGCACATCAAAGACCGCCAGAGCGTCGGATATCTCGACGGCAGTGACCGTCGGGGCGCCGAGGTCGGCGAGCTCGGTGGAGAGTCGTTCGAGCGCCCGGTTGACCTTTGCGAAGGCGGCGGTGGCGTCGTCGATGTTCGAGTGCTTGATCATGTCGGCGACGAAGCCGCCCCCGAAGAAGGTGTCGTACGTCGACCAGCCCCCCGCGCTGTCCAACTTCACGAGTGCTTCCTCCAGTGCTGCTGTTGTGGCGCGCAGCGCATCGACAGCCTCTGCGATTTCGTGCTGACGGGCCGCGGCCACCCCCAGCTGGTCGGCGATCACCGTCAGCTCTGCCGCGTCACGGCCACCGGCCGCGCGCAATGCGGCCTCGTAAGCGGCCAGCGCTTGGCCGTAGGCGTGATCCGCGCCGTTCAGCGGATCGCGTCGGCTGCGGACTCGGGCGGCGTCGGCGATGGCGCTGTCGAGCCGGGCCTGTGCGCCGGCCAGGGCGAGCCTGGCGGCATCCGCCTCGGCGCGCTCGATGGACAGACGATCGGCCGCGTCTCCGCGCAGCGTCGTCCAGATCCTCGTCGGCGACAGCTTATCCAGCCGGCGGACATCGGACTGCTCCCTCTGCAGCCTCCGCTGCGCTTCTGCCAGTTCGCCGCGCCGCGTCTCCACGAGAAACCCCAAGGTCTCGAGCTGCACACCCAGTCGGCTATGACGCGCGCGGGCTTCTGCGGCAATGCGAACGGCCTCGGCGAGCGCGCCCAGATCGGGTTCAGTCACCCCGTCACTGTGCCACATGACTCCCGCCGACGAGATCCCGGATGGGAGCGCAGGGCCGTGGAAGAGCCGGTACAGCGATCGATCCTGCCGGATGGCCGCGGGCTGAACCTCCCCATGATTCCCGTCCGCTCGATGCAACTGTCTGGGTTAGGGAGCACACGCAATCCCCACCAGATAGCGAGGCGAGGCGGTTCGCGGATCATCGCATCCAACGCCCGCCTTGCGGTCGTTCAGCGCGCGGCTCGGAACCGCCGGACCGGGGCTGAGCGGGTGCCCGAATCCGAGCACCCTCGGCCGTGTATCGCAAGCCCTGGCTGGACTTCGCTGCCTCCAATTAGCCTGACGGGCGAGCGGGGACGAACGACCTCGCGGTGGGGAGATGATCATGGCTGGAAACGACGAGATCCTCAGATCACTGCCGGTGGATGAGACCGCCGCCAAGCTCGGAGTCGACCCGAGCGTTGCTCGGCAGGCGATCCAAGAGGGCGGCGCGACGATCCTGACCGGTCTGCAGGGGAACGCGCAGACACCCGAAGGCTCGCAGGCGATCCTGAAAGCCCTCGACAAGCACTCGGACACGATCGGCGAGGGAACGGTAGAAGTCGACCGCGTCGACACCGCCGACGGTCAGAAGATCCTGGGGCACATCTTCGGCGGCCAGCAGGACGCCGTCGCGCAGAAGCTTACGTCGGAGCCTCAGACGGCGGGCATCGACTTCGGGAAGCTCCTGCCGATCTTGGCGCCCATCGTGCTCGGCTTGCTCGCCAAGAAGCAGGGTGGAGCGGCTGGCCAGGCCGGCTCTGGTTCGGCCGCGGGCGGAGGCGGCCTCGGGGACATCATCGGCGGACTGCTCGGTGGCGGTGCATCTGGCGGCGGGGCTTCCGCGGGCGGCATCGACATCGGCGGACTGCTGGGTGGGCTCTTCGGGGGAAAGAAGTAGGTACGCAACGGAGCGGCACCAGCTGCGCGCACGGATCACGACCGCCCCGGGATGACCTGCGGCCCGCGCCATGCAGATGAGGAGAACGCCGGCGCTAACCATCACGACGAACGAGACAGCCCTCGCTATCCACAGCTCCGAGGTCACCACGCCTGCACTCGGGCGCGCGTCGAGAGATTGTTCAACGGCCATCCCCTCAGCGGGTATGGCGCGGAAGGGGCGTCGGCGTGCAGACGCGATGCGGCGGAGTGGGTGTGGCGGGGCCTGCCGGTGCTACGCTCCCCGCAAGAGCGCGCCTGGGGTGGGCGCGCCACCGAATCCGAGGTCGCCATGGGCTCGAAGAAGTCGCTCGTCGCTGGGGCCGTGGTCGCCGGGGTCTGCGCAGGTGCGATCCTGGTTCCGGCGATCGCCTCTGGTGCTTCGCTTCCGACGGTCGTCTCTGTCGATGTGGGGTCCCCTGACGACACCGGCGAGACGCCGGGCAACGGGGGAGGCAAGGCGTGGGGTCATCACAAGGACGACCCCGACTTCCCCGGTCGGGGCAGGGGTCTCGACAAGGATTCCGAGGACTTCCCGGGTAAGGGCAAGGGCCTCGACAAGGAGAAGCACGGCAAGGCCTGGGGCCACCACAAGGACGCCCCCGAGTTCCCGGGCAACAACGCCAACGACAGCAGGTAGCCGGTTCGGTCAGCCTCGCTCCCGCCGCCCGGCCTGCTCCGCGAGGGCGGGCGATCGCTCCCAGCACGTCGTCGCTCCGCCGAAACGGCCGGACCCGTGTTCAACTTTCGACTCCGAGACGCCAGCCCTCCGCGGAGCCTCGATATCGGCGAGCAGGCCGGCCGACCGGCACCGCGATGTTCCGAGTCATCTCGAGGTAGCGAAGCAGCGACAGCGGGAGAGCTCGTCTGATGCGGCCCGTTGCCGTCCGCGGCGTGCCCATGGGGTCCCTCGCCGGGCGCGGCTCAGTCCAGGCGCACGCCTTCGATCTTCGCCTGCTCGCGCTGCAGGTGTTCGGCCTTGTCGCTGGTGGCCCACAGGTCCAGCAGCTCGTCGCCGTCCTTCGTAAGCGCCCCGACTCCGGGTGTCCCCCAATTCACGATGAGATGCTCACGGTTGCCGGCTGAGGAGTCCGCGGACGAGAAGACCTCGCCGACGGCATAGATGGGAAGCGACACACCGTCCGGGAAAGTCAGCGATGAACCAACGAGGTCGCATCCCGGCTCGCCGATCTCCCGCAGATCTTCGACCGGAATGGAGCGGGGCGGGCATTGATCGAGATCATCGAATCCCTGCGGAACGCTGACTCCTGCGCCGCCTCCACTGCAGCCGACAATCGAGCCAAGCAGACCCGCGGCCGCCGAGATGAATACGAGCCTGCGGATACGCGCCATAGTCGAAGACTATTGACTCGGCCTTCCCGTCATTTGCTCTCGGAGCCGTTGGTCAACAGAGACCTCGCAAGCCGGTCCTGATGAGGGCAGGTGTGCGGTGAGGAGCGTTCATAGGGTCCGGTTGCCCGTCCTACGGAAAGCCGTGGATGTGGGCGCGCGCTCGATGGGTCGTCGCTGACACACGCACTTGCCCATATCGAACCAGCAGGCTTGCTGGGAATGCCTGCGCGAATCACGCCCGTAGAGAGCCGTCAGAGCTGACGAGCAACGCCGCGCATTTGCTGAGATCGCCTTGAGGGCACCGCGCGGTCGCCGCGCCCGTCCGGATGTTCGCCTGTCAAGTCGCGGAATCGGAGTTGAGCCGATTGGGGCGCGCTTTGGCAATCCGCCACCCGGCGAGGAAGGCGACCGCCAGGAGCCCGACCGTCAAGATCACCCACCCGATGATCGTGACGCGGGACAGGAATACCCCGCCAGCGCCGGGAACGAACGTCGCATCGGCCAGAGGTTGATATGCGAACCAGCCGAACGTCACTGGAGTCAGCAACCCGACGATCAGAACGACGGCGCCTACCCCGACCACGACGCCGGCAGTCGCCCATGCCAGGATCGATCTCTTCCGCTCGCTCACGCGTCGACACTATCGATGCACAAGGTCGCGACATCCCTACACGCCCCTCGAGCCGGTCCCCGCGTGCAACAAGCAGCAGGATCGACGCAACGCCCTCTCTGAACGGTGAGGTCATCTGTCTCGGAGTCGACAGCGGTCACCGACTCGGCTCAGTGCGGGGTCTGGGTCAGGGAAGCAGAGCGGGAGTATCTGCAGAGGAGCCGACATGGAGAGGGAATATGACGTGGTGACCATCCAAGATGAGGTTCTCGGGGCCGCGGAGCGTCGTGCTGCTGCGCTGGCGGCGGGCGACGAGCGCGCGCTCAGGATGCTGCTTCACCCCGCCTTCGGATGGACGTCGCACACCGGGGAACACTTCGACCGGGACAGCTATCTCGCCGGCAATCTCCGCGGACCGACGCGTTGGCATTCTCAGCTGCTGACGGACCCCAAGATCACCGTGGTCGGCGGCACCGCCGTTCTGCGATGTGTCGTCGTCGACGACGTCACGACCAGTGCTGGACGTTCCGAATATCGGATGCCGATGACACAGATGTGGGTTCGCGCGGGTGGGCAGTGGCAGTGTCTGGCCGGGCACGCGGGACCACGCATCTCGGCGCAGTAACGGTCGTCTACGGCGGGCCGACGCTGTCTAGCGATCCCGCACCAGGTCGTTCGCTGGTGTGTGGTGTCGAGTGAGTGGCGGCCGAGTGGTGATCCTGCGTGATCGCCACTGGCGCGCTCATATCCGCCGTCCTGTCGCCGGCGATTCGGATGACAGGACGGCGTGGGTGTTCGGTTCACCCGTTTGTTGTGCCTTCCTCGAAGCACTTCCGGACGTCGAGGCCGCTCTCCTTGACCTGCGCCAAGATCGCGTCAGCGTCCCTGCCCGGCTCGATGCCGATGTCCTCAAGGCACTTGCGGTACGTGAGGAATGTCTCGGAGTCGTATGAGTGGGCGACCTGCCACTGAAAGTCGACCGGTGCGAAGTCGAAATAACACTTGTCGTACACCGGCTCGAATTGGGCCAGGAAGGAGAACTCGTGCACACCGCCGACAACGCGCTTGCCGGCAAGCTCGGCACCGCCTTCGTTCATGCACTCTTCGAACTTCGCGAAGGCGTCGTCGTATACCTGCTGCGTGACCATGTCGACACCCTCGGGCAGGGGTCCTGCTTCCGGGTTGGTGAATGCTCCTCCGGATGCGGCCAGCCCGCCGAGTGTCGCGAGGCTCGCGCCGGCCAAGAGCGCGCCCGCGATGACCGCCCACACGCCGCGGCGGCGGGGTCGGGCACCGGTCGTGGCGACGTGGGTGACAAGTGCTTCCCTGATCGCGGTGGCCCGCTCAGGTGTGAAGGCGGTGTTCATGACGTGCCCCCTTCGATGATGGGTGCGGCGACTGCTGAGCGCAGCTGGTTAGGCAGGCGGGACAGCCGCATCTTCGCAGCCGATTCGGACAGCCCGACGGCGGCGGCCGCTTCGCGCACTGTGAGTCCCTCGATCGCAGTCATGGCCAGCAGGTCGGAGTCCAATTGCTTCACCGACGCCAGGGCAACGCGGATCTGCGCTGTTCGGTCGTCCAGGTCGTGATCAGTGTCGGCCGGGTCGGGGGCGAGTGCGGGTGCGGGCAGTGCGGCGAGGAATCTGTGGTAGCGACGCTTGGCGCGGGAGGCGTTGCGTTCGACATTCCGCGCGGTAACGATCAGCCACGGCAGCACGGACCCGTCCACGAATCGGATGCTGCGGCGCTTTCGCCATAGCTCAAGGAAGGCCGCCGCCGACAGATCCTCCGCATCGACCGTTGACGCACCACCGGCGACCAGATGACGGAAGACACGCACATGGTGGCGATCCCAGATGATCCCGAACGCACGCGCATCACCGGCCACAACATCACCCCACAACGCCTGGTCTGACTGTTCCATCACCCAGAAATGTCCGCACCCGCCCAGAACGTCACATCGAGATTCTGCCGCAGAGCCGCCGATCCCGGCCGCCGCCGCTGTCGAGGCAGCTAGGCAGTCGTGGGCCCGGCGCCCACGCACGCGGAAGACGCCTCGGGCGTGAGCCGCACACGGGATACAAGTTGCCGCCGCTGACCGCACTCCCTGGAGCGACCGCCCTGTGAGGGCGCTCGAAGGTCGTGATCGACGACCTATCGCGAGTCGAGAGAATAGAGCGTGCTCGACGACCTTGACCTTCCGACTTCCATCAGCGCCCCCGGCACAAGCGTCGTCATCCGCCGAGCAACGCCTGACGATCTGCAAGCGATCATGCAGTTGCTCTCCGATGACCCGATCAGCGCCGGCCGCGGGGACATCGCGAACGACGACGACCGCCCCGCGTACGCCGCCGCACTTGATCGCATCATTCACGATCCTGGCAACGAACTCCTAGTGGCCGTGAACCGCGACGATGCCGTCGTGGGCACACTGCAACTGACGGTCATCCCTGGGATGGCACGTCGGGGTAGTACCCGGCTCCTCATCGAAGCCGTCCGCGTCGCGAGCACCCAGCGATCCTCAGGTATCGGGAGTGCGCTGATGCGGTGGGTGATAGAACAAGCCGCGATTGATCTTGAAGCGCCGCTGGTGCAGCTCACCTCCGACGCCGCCCGCGACGATGCGCACCGGTTCTATCGCAGGCTCGGTTTCGTCGACTCGCACGTAGGCTTCAAGTTCTACGTCACGCTGCCAGCGTCGGCCGCCCAATAAGCGGCCTTGGGACAGGCTAGCTGGATGCCAACCGGAGGGCCCCAGCGGTGTAGTAGTCCACCCTGCCGTTGGCGTCCTCGACGCCGAAGACCCACTTGCCAGATGGAGTAGCCCGAACATCGACCACAATGCCGCGTGCACCGGGGGTGAAGACGTCGTCTCCGGGTTTGAACGGGCTGTCCGTCATGCGGCTGAGCCTACGCCGGCGAGCGGGAGCGAATGCGTTTGCGCGATTGTCGGTCGCTCAGCGCACGGATCGCTCCTTGGCGGCAGCGCCGCGTTGGCGCTACGCGGCGATAACCGGGACGTCGACTCCGGGGCTGGACATGGGCAGCATCGCTAGGCACGGCAGCCAGAGGTCGGGCGTACCCTTGTAATCAGTTACGTTACGCGTTACGGTTGGTGGGTGATCCGGTCCTTCGGTGACAACGACACTCGAGATGTCTGGCGTCGCATCCGAGTGCCGGCCTTTGGTCCAGATTTGCAGAAGCAAGCGCACAGGAAGCTTCGAATCCTCAACGCTGCACAGAGTTTGAAGGATGCCAACAGCCCGCCAGGGAACCGATTGGAGAAGCTGACGGGCGACCGCGAGGGACAGTACAGCATTCGTATCAACGATCAGTTCCGCATCTGCTTCACCTGGACTGATCTGGGTCCCGAGAACGTTGAAATAGTCGACTACCACTGAGAGGAGAAGGAAATGGCTGCCGACTTTGCACCGGTTCACCCCGGTGAGATCCTCCTCGAGGAGTACATGAAGCCGCTAGGGCTAACCAACGCTGCCCTTGCCCGCGCGATCAGCGTGTCCAAGCCAACGATTGGTCAGATCGTGAAAGGACGGAGGTCGATCACGCCGGACACCGCCGCGCGGCTCGCGAAGGCTTTCGACACAACGGAACGGTTCTGGCTCATTCTCCAATTGGACTACGACCTAGAGGTCTTCGACGACTCGCAGCATCAGGGCCTTGATCAAATCAGGCCCCTGGTCGGTGCGGCGTAGCTGGCCCGCCGGTCTTTCACCGCACGTGGGCCGGTCCCTTCAACGGGCAGTAGGTTCGACGGAGAACTCGGCTTTCGCACGTAAGTCCGCCCCCGGACACGTTCGGGTGAGCCGCGCGCGCTGATAGGTCGTCGTGAAGCTGCAGCCGCGGTCATTCCCCACATGCCGGGGCGTACGGACGAGATCCCAAGAATTCCGCCCACTCCTGCTCGGTCAGCGCGCGTCCCGCAGTCTCACACGCGCGTTCCTCCCACGCCGTCGGCTCGGCGACAACGACCAGCCAACGCCCGTCGGACTGTTCGCGCGCGACGGTGCGTTCATCGACCTCGGCCGGCCCATGGTCCCGTAGGTCGCTGCGAAGGCCCCCCACCCAGTCCCCGAATTGCCACGTGATGATCGCGCCGTCATCTCCGGCTGTCACCAGCTCACCGGTGGGTCGGAACTCGACCGCGGTGACCAAGCCGTCATGATCTTGGAGCGTCTCCTCGACCTCGCCGCTCTCGGCGTTCGCCACCACGACCTCGTTGCCGGCGGCGATGGCCAACTGAGTGCCGTCTGGGCTGAAGTCGGCCACCGACGGAAAGGACGACAGCGTGACGGCGATGGGTGCTGCTTGCCCGGAGGAGTCGACGATGCGCACCGCGCGCTCGCCATCGCGGACGGCGATCCGGCGTCCATCCGGACTGACGGCGAGTATCCCGGTGCCGGGGATCCGATGAAGCTCTTGGCCCGATGTCGTGTCAAGCACGATGGTCGGCCCGAACCCGCTGGCGTAGATGCGCGAGCCGTCCGGTGAGAACTTCACCGCACTGTATTGCCACGCCGGACCGGGCAAGCCCCGACCGGGCAGAGAGCTCGGATTGGAAGTGATCACGCCGAGATCCCGGAGTATCGGGCCGGTCCGGTCGGCTGCGCCGCCTCGCCACAGGGCGACGCTCACGGATGAGTCAGGCCGCGGTGTCGCCGTGAGCGCGGCGAACAGGGATCCGTCGGCCGAGTATTCGACGTCGGTCGCCGGCCCGCCCAGCCCCTCGTAGGTCGTGACGCCCGAGCGGCCCGCGTCGCCGACATCGAGTGTTGCGATCCGGCGGAAGTCGCAGCGGGCCTCGGTGCACGTGTCGGATGTCTCGCTGAACGCGACTGCCCCAGTGACGGGGTCGATCGCCGACGTCACCACTATCTTGAAGAACGGCCCGTACTCCGCGAGCTGCGATCGGTCGTCGAGATCGAACAGGCGCACAACCCCGTCGCTGTCGATCACCGACGCGCGAGTCCCGTCCTCCGCAAGCGACATGCTGCCCGCGGCGACTCCGACTTCCGGGATGCGGGTGATGCTCGTCAGTCGGGGTGCGCGCGAGATGACGCGTACGAGGTTGACGCGTGTCTCGGGATCGTCCCAGATGTGGATGGCTTCCACAGCGAGTAACAGCGCACGGTCGAAGTCGGGCTCTTCCAGGGCCAGCCCAGCGACCCGTCGGGCTTCGGCGACCGTCGCGCGCTCGCCTGCGAGGCTTGCCTGGAACCCCCCGAAGAGGCTCGCCGCAATAGCGACGAGAGCCAGACCGGCTGCGCCGACCGACACCCAGGACAGTCGGCGCACCATGCGGCGGGCGGCGGCGAGTTCTGCGGACTCGTGCGCTGAAGAGGCATCCAGGAACTCTTGCTCGACCGCGGTGAGGGCGGGATCAGCCACATCCCGCCACTGCTGGGCCGCCGCGAGCCTGCTGCCGCGGTAGAGCTCGCTGTCGGGTCGTCCCATTGCATCCCAGGCGGCGGCAGCGGAGCTGAGGTGCCGCATGATGCGTTGGCCCTCGACATCAGCGGCGAGCCATTCCTTCAGCCGTGGCCATTCCCGTGCGAGTGCTTCGTGCGACAGCTGCACCGATTCCTCGTCGGTGGTGAGCAGGCGCGCGTCGACCAGCCGATCGATGACCCGTGTGTGGGCCTCGTCGATCGCGATCCCCTTGCGGGCAAGTGCGCGGTCAGGGAGCTGACCGCGCGCACCTGGGGGCGTCGGGTTCTGGCTACCGCGGTCTGTTCGTGGCGCGGCGGCGGGCGCGGATGTCTTCGCGGATGACGCTGACGATGCTGGCGGTGATGGCGATGCCGAGCAGGATCTGGGCGGTCACGGTGACGGGATTGCCGGCGTCGGAGGTGGAGGCCATCGCCTCGGCGGGGTTGCCCGCTGCGGAGCCGACGTAGAGGACGAAGTCGGTGAACGCGTGCAGCAGCACCGCCGCCCACAGCCGACCGGTGACCCGTCGCACCCAGTAATAGCCGACTCCGGCCATCGCCAGCACGGCCACCTGGAACGCGATCGCCGCGGGCGGCAGCCCGTGCCAGACGCTGCCGAACACGTGGGCCAGAGCGAACACCACGGCGGTGACGAGCATGGTGAGGAGTTCACCGTGCCGTTCCCGGACGGTGACGAGCAGGATGCCGCGCACCACGAGCTCCTCACCGAGGCCGACCAGCAACGTCCCGACGGCGACGATCAGGATGAACGAGATGGCCCGGTCACCCCAGGGGATCGTGACCGCCTGCCCGAGCGGCACCAGCAGCGCGAGCACCGGGATACTGACCAGCCACCAGCGTCGCGGGATGCGCCGCACGGTCGGCGTCTCCTGCCACACCGGCTGCGACCACCCGGCCCAGCGGACGAACGCCAGGGCGGCGGCGATCGCGATCGGAAGGGGGATGAGATGGGACAGCGCGAACTCGGCGGTCGCGTCGTCGCCGGCCAAGCCGCCCAGCACGTTGCCGAGGCCTGCGGCGAAACCAACGTAGATCAGAACGGCGACGAGGCCGATCCAGATGCGGGGACGTACCCTGCGGGTCTCGGTCGTCGGTGGCGATGTCGTCATCGTGGCCTTCGCAGTCGAGATGGCTGACGTCAGGGGCTTGCCACGCCAGCGGGACTGTGCTGCGCGGTCCGGCGTCGTTCGCTGACGATCAGCACGATCAGCAGGATGATCCCGGTCGCGACGACGAGGTAGGTGCTGAGCGTGGGCAGCAATCCGACGATGCTGTTCGCCGGGTAGGTTCCGTGCAGGAGCAGGGTCGGGTCGGTGCTGGCGTGGACGAGCATCGGGGCGATCAGGGTGCGGGTGACGCGCAGGATCAGGTACATGCAGATGCCGAACGCGAACGTGTAGACGACCTGTTCGAGCGTTACGACGATTCCCTGGCTCGTGGTGAAGGCGTTGACCAGGTGCAGCGCGGCGAAGATGCCCGCGGAGGCCAGCGCGACCGCGATCTCGCCGTGGCCGGCCTTGCGCATCATGTTGACCACGAAGCCGCGGGTGACGAGCTCTTCCACGAATCCGACGAACAGTCCCGCGAACAGCCACGTGAATACGAGGACGAGACCGGCCTCGGCGTAGTCGATGCTGAACAGCGCGGCGACGTTGATCGCCAACACGACGATCAGCGCGATCCACATCCATCCGCGTCCGCCCAGCGACTGCCGGGCGAACAGCTCCTTCAACCATCCGACCGACGCCGCGAACGCGATCAGAAGAATGCTGGTGAGGATGATCGGCAGCGCGGTGGCGAAGAACACATCCGGCGCGCTGCCCTTCTCACCCCGCACGTCACCACCCTCCGGCACCACCAGTCCGAGCAGGAACCCGATCAGAAGGTAAACACCGAGGTACAGCGCCGCCAGCAGCAGCGCCCGCCAGAAGCCCCCACGATCCCAGAAACCCTTCCACCCCGTCGACCGATCAGCCATCAACTCCCCCATCCTGATACCCGGACTGCCGCAAGACCGCTCGGCCGCGTGCCTCACCCGATCCTGGCAGATGCGCTCACCTCTCCGGGTCCACCTGCGCGCAACGGAGGGTCGCGGGTTCAAATCCCCGTTACTCACCGCCGATCAGCGCGGATGACGGTCGGCGGGCGTGCGGAAGCCGGTCGCTCTGCGTGCGGATCATGCGCCGGATCCCAGAAGAGACGCGGGCGGTCGAAGTGCCCGGGATGCATCCCCTTGCGGGCAGTGCCCGAGAGCGGGACCGTCGCGCGCATTCGCCGGTTTGCCGGCGGATAGCTCGTCCGTGGCCGCTTGTTAGGTTGTTGCGTGCGCGATGAGGGCTGTGCCGGCGTGGGTGCGGGTGTAGAGCACTTCACGTCCGTCGCGCCGGCGGACAACGAGGCCGGTGCGGCGCAGGGCTGCCAGGTGGGTGCTCACGCCGCCGGCGCTCCAGCCGGTGCGCTGGGCGACGGCGAGCGTTGACGTCGGCTGGTCGAGCGCTCGGAGGATCGCGGCGCGGCGGCGCCCGATGAGTTCCTCGAGTGCTCCCGCGGCGTGGTGATCGCGTTGCCAGAGGTCTCCGACTCCGGGCGGCTGGTAGGTGAGGGCCGGGTCCCACGGGCCATCGACGCGCGGCCACACGTCGAATGCCAGCGCGGAGGGGATCAGCAGCAAGCCTCTGCCGGCGAGGTCGATGTCGCGCGAGGCCATCGCGACCGGCGACACGGTCAGGGCCGCTCCGTCCCAGCGCACGTTCCGGCCCAGTCCGGTGAATGCGGAAGCCCCACCCGCCGACACCAGTCGACGGGCACGACCGGCGATCTCCGCCTCTAGGAATCCGGTCATCCGCGCCCACCACGGATCGATCACCGCGTCCCAGAAGGCGCGCATCTGCTCGACGAGGCCGGCGAGCGCTTCCTCCGGGTCCTCGACGAACGGGCGCAGGCCTTCAGGGACTCCTCCGGGATACGTGCGGAGGACGTCAGCGACCACGGTCGACGGCGGTGTGGCGGCGACTCTGGCCAGTTCGTTGCCGATGTCGGGGTGCGGAGTCAACGGGGCGGGAGCGTTGAAGTTCGGCCAGGTGCGACGGCCCAGCGGATTGACCGCGTACAGCAGTCCGAGGTCGAGCGAGCCGATGCGGGATGAGGCGGCTTGGATGAAACGACGATGCTCCGGGAACTGACCGGGGAGCCGCAGCACGTAGGTCGCCGCGCTGAGCTCGATCAACGGCGCGATCGCGAAACGGGTGCGCAGCAGGTCGTCGCGTCCGAACCGGAATCGGACAGCGGACTCCGTCTCGGTCATGGATTCAGAATAGTCAGAATCCGTTGCCTGAGTGCTGCGTCAACCGGAAGCCTGGAAGGGCACGCAACCAAGCAGAGGAGGATTCCATGAGCAAGGTAGTGATGCACAACGTGGTGTCCGTCGACGGGTTCATCGCCGACGACAACGACGACATCGGCTCGCTCTTCGACTGGTACTTCGCCGGGAACGTGCCCCTCGGCGGATTCCGGGTGACGCCCCAGTCGGCGAGCTATCTCGAATCGACCTGGGCGGCGACAGGATGCCTCGTCATCGGTCGACGGCTGTTCGACCTCATGAACGGCTGGGAGGGGACACCCCCGGCGGGGATCCCGCACGTCGTGGTCGTCTCGCACCGTCAGCGCCCCGAGCAGTGGTATCCCGACGCCCCGTACGAGTTCGTGGAGGACATCTCGACGGCGATCGACCGCGCCCGTGAACTCGCGGACGGCAAGGACGTCGGCGTCGCCGCGGGCCTTGTGGGCGGGCAGTGCTTCGCGGCTGGGCTCGTCGACGAAGTCGCGATGGATGTCGCGCCCGTCGTCTTCGGCTCTGGACGCCGCTTCTTCGGCGATCTCGACACCCCCCGGCTGCTCGAAGACCCCGACGTCGTCATCCAAGGTGGCAGGGTGCTCCACCTCCGCTACCGCGTACGCCGCGCGTAACCAGCGGAGTCACCGGCCACGACCCCACCCGACCCCGACGGCGACGCACCCCGATGCTGCCCACCGACCAGACTCACCGACCGCCGCGGGATCCCTGTGCGGCCGGGGCACTTCTGCCGGGGCCTGTCAAGGCCGTCCCACGGAGACTGCACTGAGGGGAAGCATGGTCCCCATGGGATTGCTCTGGGACGGATAGGGAGGATCGGGCCATGAGAATCGCGGTCGCCGGCGGAACCGGAACGATCGGGACCCACGTCGTCGAGATTGCGGTGGAGCGCGGGCACGATGTCGTGGTGCTGTCGCGAAGCAGCGGTGTCGACCTGGTTCACGACGAGGGCGTCGCGGAAGCGCTGCACGGCGTCGACGTGGTCATCGACGTCGCCAACATCGCCACGATGAACGGACGTGAGGCGACGGAGTTCTTCGAGGTGACCACCCGCGTGCTGCTCGCGGCGGAGGCCCGGGAGGGTGTCCGGCACCATGTGACGCTCTCCATTGTCGGAATCGACGGGATCGATGATGGCTACTACGGCGCGAAGCTCGCGCAGGAGCGCGCGGTCCAGGCCGGCCCGATACCGTGGACCATTCAGCGCGCCACACAGGTTCACGAGTTCGCGCGGCAGGTGTACGGCGGGGCCAAGATCGGCCCCGTGCATCTCGCGCCGCGCATGCGCACCCAGCCGATCGCGGCCCGAGAAGTCGCCGAGCGTCTGGTCGACCTCGCCGAGGCCGGACCCGCCGGGCGTGTCACGGACCTCGCCGGGCCGCGCGAAGAGAGCCTCGTCGAGATCGTCAGGGCGTATGCCCGGACGCACGGGTCACACGCCTGGATCCCGGCGGTGTCGCTCCCCGGGGCCATGGCGAAGTCCCAGCGCGACGGCTCATCGCTTCCCGCCCCCGGAGCGATCATCGGCCACCAGACCTACGACGAGTGGCTCGCCGAGAGCGACTGACGCCAATTCTCACCGTAGCAAGGCGACACGTTCCGCTCGCCAGCGCGACGAGCCTGTCGCGTCCAAGTCGTATCGGACCGCCCACTCATGGACGGAGAGCCCCCACAGCCTCACCAAGGCGCGCGTGCAGCCGGGATCCTCATTCGGGCACTGCACGATAGAGGGACCCCGCCGAGCGAAACCTGACCCCGCGCGGTGGTGCGGTCTGCCGCGTGTGAGGTGCGCCCTCTTACCGGGGGCGGCAAGCCATCAGCGGCGATGATGACGGTAGTCTCCACCCGCTCGGAAGTGGAGTCGACGAGCTCTTGGTTGCGCAACGCATTGAGGTGACGGCCACGGTACGGGCGTCAGGACCCCGGATACGGTTTACTCGTCCAATGGGCGTGGTGGAGACGGGCAAACTGCCGGTGGGGAAACGGGCGCGTGCGGCGTTCGTGGCAGCCCTGGAAGCGAGCGACGACCGCGCCGAGCGGCACTATCTGGAGCTGAAGAGCGGGTTCGACCTAAACCGGCGAGCCGACCGCCGCAAGGTCGTAAAGTTCATCCTCGGCGCGGCTCATCGCGAACCTGTCAAAGCTGCCCGACACTTCGAGGGTCACGCCGTCTTGGTGCTCGGACTTCCCCTTGACGGTGTGCGGGGTGTCCCCAAATTCGAGGTGATGGACCTGGAACGCGAGATCGTCGAGTTCGCTGGACCCGAGCCGCCGGTCTGGGACATCGACACCATCGCCGTCGACGGGGGCCGGGACATCGTCCTCATCATCGTCGACCCGCCCACCGGGAGGATCTGGCCAGTCCTGAAGGATGGGGAGCCGCTCTGGAGCGGAGACATCTATATGCGGGCGGATGGTCAGACCCGCAAGGCAAACGGACCTGAAGTAGTTGCGATGCTCTCACGGGCGGCGACGCCCGGTAGCGTGCTGGATGTAGCCGTGGAGCCGGTGGGTGGGGTCGAGGCATACGTGGTGGACGACGACGAGCTGCGGGCTTTCGTCGAATGGCATGTCGAGCGGCTGGAGGCGCAGGTGGACGTCGAATCTGCGCGTTCGCCGTTCGGGCTCGTTCAGCCGATTCTTCACACGGACAGGCGTAGCCGCGAGGCCTTTCTGAGCGCAGTGGACGAGTGGGCGGCCGAAGCGTTGGAGGAACCCACCGTGGGTCTTCATGAGCTCGCGGCGCAGATGTCCCGCGCGTTCGCGGTAAAGATCGTCAACAACACGACTGCGTCGCTCAAAGACGTCCGGCTGGATATCACCTTCGACGTCCCGCTGACAGCGCTGGACTGGGAGGACAAGGACGAAGATATTGACCTGTTCGCTGGCCGCCCGCGGGACCGGGGGCAGGAGTCGTTCCTTACCGCAGTTGCCCTCGACCACGGTCGATTGTTCGCGTCAACTCACAGTTCCGACGGTGCGATCCGCATCGACAAGCAGAACCCGACGGAACTCGTCGTGGAACTCCGTCGTCTCCACGCGGAGCAGGCCGTCACGACTCCGGACAGAGACGTAGTTCTGGTCGCCTTTGTGGGCGACATGTCGGTAGCCCCGCAGAAGGTGATCGCGAGCTGGCGGCTGGTGGCGGGCGAGATCAACGAGGTCCTCAAAGGCACGTTCGAAGTGAGTGTGAGCACTAGGGACTGGCGGGGACCTCTACATTCGGTGATCTCACAGAGGCGTGGAGACCAGCCAGTCGTGGAGGAGGCATAGATACGCGGGGAATGCACGCCTTCGACACAGACTCGGGGCTGAGCGTGCGTCAGGCGTCTTCAACCGTGGCGGTGAGTGTAGGCGAGCAAGGTCGCGCCAACACGAGACGACCAGCATTGGCGAGTGCGATCTGGAAGGAGTTGAGGGAAAGGTGTCGACGGCCGAGACCACGATTACTCGCGGATCCCCAGCGCCAACCGACGATGGTCTATCAGCGAGCGAACTGGCCGCTGAGCGATCCGAGCAGGAGATTCGTCTCTTGGTCGGCGATCGGAGTTACATGCTGACGGGCGACGCGAACATCCTCCAGTACCTGGACCGCGTCCCGCGGGAAGTATTCGTTAACGAGCTCCTGGAATACCTGACCTTGCACCTTGTCACCGTTCACTGGGATGCCTTCCTTCGAACCGGCTGCGCTGCGTGCGTCGCTGCCCACGAGGGGTTCAACTCTTGATCGAAGTAGTGCTTACGCTTCAACCATACAAAACCATCACCCCTCGACACCACAGCGACATCGACGGCACCACCAACAGTCTGCGCTTCGTTGATGGATACCCGTCGTTTGAGCGTTGTGAGGTTCACGAGACTTTCCGCCATGGCTCCGAGCTCGTCCTTTGGCAGGAACGCGACACTCTGAAGGAGCGGGCCCTTCACACTCGCTTGCTCGTACTTCGCCATGTGGTCGAGGAACTCGTCGACAGCGGTCGACGACATGTCCCTGATTGAGTCGGTGACGGCTGCGCGATCCGCGGGGGCAAGACCGTCCAGTCGTGCGTCAGCTGCCACCGCATTGCCGACATCTCGTGTCCGCCAGTTGTTCCAGAACTCGATCATCTCGCCGCGAACCTGGTCCTGGATTCCGTCGGTGAAGGACCTGATCATGTCGCCCTGCGCGAAGGACTTGATGTCGCCCGGCAGATAGACTCCGATGTCAGTCTTTGACTCGAGCACGTCGAAGGCCATCAGCCGATCCTTGTACACTGCCTTCGCGCGGAACTCCCGAAGGCGGGGGTAATACTCGGCGTCGCCGAAACCCGCGATGACGACGCCCGAGAACTGACCATCCGCATCGTTCCGACCGAACATCCGATGGATGAGTCCCACGCGAAGGTTGGCCTTGAGGGGGTCGCTGAGCGGGAGATTGCCGAACGCGGCGTCGATCAACGGGTCGAGGTCGGCACGGAGCTGCTGACCGAGGGTTCGAGCCGTAGGAAGCGCGTCGGGCCACGCGGTGATGTCGTAGGTAGTGCGTGCCCTGTCCCAGAAAACCCGCACATGCCGAGCGGTCGTCGCCGTGATTAGCCTGGGCGTTGGCCTCTTGCCCTTGGCGATCGCTTGCTGCAGGTCCTGCAAGACGGCAACCCGCACGGATGACAGATGCGCGAACGCAGTCTGCATGAGTGCCTCGTGTTGCTGGCGCTCCGAGAACAGTTCAGGGTGCAGGCGGATGAACGCCTTGAAATCCTCTACGTACTCATCGAGTGTCGGAAGTGAACGATCGCGCCGCTCCTCCCTGTAGGCCTTGATGATCGTCTCCCATGGCCGGAATGAGAGTTCTGCGCCGTTGTAGATCATGACCCCCACTGGGCGGCCCTTAATCAGCTCGAAGAGCTTGTTGACTCCGTCGTAAACCTTGAGGCTGCCGGCGCTCGAAACACTCACGGCACTGTCGGCTGCGAGCGCGACAGCGCTGCGATTGAGAATCGCGATCTCGGTCGTCATGTCGCTCCTGGGTAAGGACGTTGAGAAGTAACGTACCGGCGCGCGGGGTCAGGGCCGGGCAGCGCGCCCTCAGCCTGGTGGACACAGCCCTTTACGGACGTCATGATGACGTCCGTGTGCGCGAAGATGGAAGCCCGAACCACCACACGGACGCGAAGCTAGTCGAACTGGGGTGGGGGATGCCGATCCTCTCCCGATCCTCCGCCGTAGGTCGGAAAGCCGCGCAGGCGAGCATCGCGCTACCTCGGTGGCGAGGTACCATGCGCTCCCAAGAGCGAGGAGCCCGAATCTTGTCGACGATCCGAACGCGAGGGACCAGACTGCGATACCTGATGGCGGTACCGTGCCCGCGGGCGCGGCGCCCTTCGGCCATAGAGTGATGGGTCAGTTCGATATCGACTTAGGGGCGATCGTTGCTCAATCACGCCACGTTCATCTGGAACGCCGCCGACATCCTGCGGGGCACCTACAAGCAGCATCAGTACGGCGATGTGATCCTGCCGTTCACGGTGCTGTCGCGCCTCGATGCCGTGCTCGCGCCGACGAAGCAGGCGGTGCTCGCAGCGTCAGAGGGGTACGGGCCCGATGACGAGCCGCCGCAGGCGATGCTGCGGGCCAAGGCGCAGCATCCGTATTCGTTCCACAACCGCTCGCGTCACGACCTGAAGTCGCTCACGGGCGACCCCGACAACCTCGAGAAGAACCTGCGCGACTATGTGCAGGCGTTCTCGCCGAACGTGCGCGACATCTTCGACAAGTACAAGCTCGAAGACACCATTCTCGATCTCGCGGCACACGACCTGCTCCTGCAGGTGCTGCAGCACTTCGCGAAGGCGAACCTGCATCCCGACGCCGTGAGCAACGAGCAGATGGGGCACATCTTCGAGGAGCTCATCCGCAAGTTCGCCGAGGCGTCGAACGAGACCGCCGGTGAGCACTTCACTCCGCGCGAGGTGATCGAGCTCATGGTGTCGCTGCTCGTCGATGCCGACGAGAGCCTCATGACCCCGGGGATCGTCCGTGAGGTCTACGACCCCACGGCGGGGACGGGTGGGATGCTGTCGGTCGCCGCCGACCGCATCCACGACCACAACGCCAAGGCGCACGTGAACCTGCTCGGGCAGGAGATCAACCCCGCCTCGTACGCGATCTGCAAGGCCGACATGGTCGTCAAGGGCCAGCCGATCGACAACATCGTGCTCGGCAACACCCTCACCGATCCGGCGTTCGAGGGACGCACGTTCCACTACGGGCTGTCGAATCCGCCGTTCGGCGTCGACTGGAAGCAGTACCGCCAGCAGATCGAGACCGAGCACACCGTCGCGGGTTTCGCCGGCCGGTTCGGGCCCGGGCTGCCGCGCGTATCGGACGGCTCGCTGCTGTTCCTCATGCATCTGATCGCGAAGCTGCGCGAGCCGAAGCCGGGCGAGGCTGCCGCCGTCGCTGGCCGCGGGGCGATCGTGCTGAACGGTTCCCCGCTGTTCACGGGCGGCGCGGGGTCGGGCGAATCGAACATCCGCAAGTGGATCCTCGAGTCCGACTACCTCGAGGCGATCGTGGGCCTGCCGACCGACATGTTCTACAACACCGGCATCGCGACCTACGTGTGGGTGCTGAACAAAGACAAGCCGGCGAACCGCCGCGGGCTCGTGCAGCTCATCGACGCGACCGGCATGTTCGAGAAGATGCGCAAGTCGATCGGCTCCAAACGCCGCAAGCTGTCGGCCGCGCACATTCGCGAGATCACCAAGCTGTTCACGGAGTTCGCCGAGTCGAAGCACTCGAAGATCTTCCGCACGACCGACTTCTTCTACCGCACGATCACCGTCGAGCGCCCACTGCGGCTCAACTACGCCGTGACCGCCACGCGGGTCGAGAAGGCGCTCGCCTCGCGCGCGCTGTCGAAGCTGGATGCCGCGACCCTCGCCGCGCTCCGCGCCGCCCTGCTCTCAACAGCCTCGCCCGCGGTCGCTGAGCTTGTCGAAGCGTCGTCCCGCTTCGTCTCGACGAACCGCGCCGAGTTCACCCGCTCCCTCACCGCAACGCTGACGGATGCCGGAATCACGCTTTCGCCCACCCAGCTCAAGTCCCTCGTCTCCGAGCTCGGCGAGCCCGACGACGAGGGCGAGCTCGTCACGGTTGCCGGCAAGCCCGCTCCCGACGCCTCGCGTCGCGACACCGAGAACGTGCCGTGGGACGAAGACATCCACGCCTACCTCGAGCGCGAGGTGAAGCCGTTCGTGCCGGACGCGTGGATCGACGAGTCGAAGACGAAGGAGGGCGCCGAGATCCCCTTCACGCGTCACTTCTACGAGTACGTGCCGCCGCGCCCGCTGGAGGAGATCGACCGGGATCTGGACGAGGTGCTCGGGCGGATCCGCGTGAGGCTGGAAGCGGTGAGGGCGTGAGCGATAGGCGTCCCCTCAAGCTGATGGCCGACCCAGTGTCGGGCGCGGGGTTTCCGCCCGCACTGCAGGGCGAGCGTGGCAACGAGCTGCCCTTCCTCAAGGTTGGCGAACTTGGGAGGACCAACTCGCAAGGGTATTTCGCCGAGCCGCCTGACACCATCGACAGAGATACGGCATCCCTCCTGCGTGCCGACCTCATCGCGCCCGGCACGCCTGTACTGGCGAAGATCGGGGCCGCTGTCAGTCTGCGTCGCGTCGGCGTGACGGGGATCACATCATGCATCGACAACAACATGGTGGCGATGGTGCCACGTCCAGGTACTCATCCTCGTTATCTGTACTTTGCCCTCCACCTCCTGGATCCCGACTTGCTCTTGAACGGTGGAGCGGTTCCGAACCTGAACATGGGCTGGGTGAGACAGACGGCCCTTCCGTGGTTCGACCCCTGGATGCAGCAGCAGATCGCGGACTACCTCGACCACGAGACCGCCGAGATCGACGCCTTCATCGCCGACCTCGAGAAACTCAAGTCGACACTCGATGAGCACCGCATGGCGGAGCTCGCGAGCGTGCTGCCCTATCCGACAGACCTCTTTCGTGCCGACTCCTCAACCGTCGTTCCTCTCCGCCATCTCGGGTCGATCACACTGGGGAAGATGCTCGACCCTTCGCCGACGACTGCGGAGAGCGAGTACCGATACCTGAGGGCGGCGAACATTCAGCCGCTCGGCCGTCTCGACCTATCCGATCTCAAGACCATGCACTTCACTCGTTCGGAGCGTGCCTTGATGGATGTGCGCCGCAACGATGTCCTGATCGTCGAGGGCGGCCAGGGCGGGTTTGGCAGGGCCGCCTACGCACATAAGGATCTACCCGAGCTGGGCTTTCAGAACTCGATTGTTCGGGTTCGCCCCCATTCCGGCGTCGACGGGCGCTACGTCGCCTACGCCCTCCACCTCCTTCGCCACGCCGGCTACATCAAGACGATTGCATCGGTCACCTCGATGCCCCACTTCACGGCGGAGAAGGTTGCGGTGACTCCGGTTCCCATCGCGAGCCCGGAGCGTCAGCGTGAGGTTGCCGACGCACTCGACGCGCGGTGGGCCGAGGTTGCAAATGTGAGCGCCGACATCGACGCCGCCATCGCCCTCGCGAAAGAACGCCGCGCGGCCCTCATCACCGCCGCCGTCACTGGCCAGATCGACGTCACGACCCGGCAGAAGCCGATGGTCGACAGCATCGGTTTCGATACGCGGGCTGCGCGCGCTACTCAACCACCGACCACCGTGGGGGCGCGATGAGCACGCTGTATGGCGAGACCGAGTTCCAGAAGCTCATCGTCGCCCACTTGGCGGGGCACGGCTGGCAGGTCGGCACGAGCGACAGATACGACCGCGAGCGGGCGCTGTATCCCGACGACGTGCTCGCGTGGCTCGCGCTCGACGACGAGAAGAACCTGCGCAGGATCGTCAAGCACGACGGAGACGAGCTAGGTCGCGCCCGTGTGCTCGATCGGCTCGCGGCATCCCTCGGCACTGACGAGAAGCAGGGCGGCGGCACCCTGACGGTCCTGCGCAAGGGGTTCGACGTCGTGGGGGCCAAGCGGTTCCGCATGCTGCAGCAGCCTCCCGCCGACGACCGCAACCCGGCGCTGTCGGCGCTGTACGAGCGCAACATCCTGCGGGTCGTGCCCGAGCTAAGTTATTCGACGAGGAAGGCCGACCGCATCGACCTGGTGTTCTTCGTCAACGGCGTCCCCGTGGCGACGGTCGAGATCAAGACGAACTTCGCGCAGAGCCTCGCCCACGCGATCACGCAGTACAAGCACGACCGGCACCCGCAGGGCGAGCCGCTGCTGACGGTCGGGCGCGGGGCGCTGGTGCACTTCGCGCTCACGCAGGACGAGATCGCGATGACGACGCGGCTCGCGGGCGAGGCGACATCGTTCCTGCCGTTCAACCGCGGCCATGACGGGGGCGCGGGCAATGCGCCGAACGGAGACAAGCCGCGCACGGCGTACTTCTGGGAGGACGTGCTGGGCCGCGACGCGTGGCTGCACATCCTCACGAAGTTCGTCTACACCAACCATGAGAAGCAGACCGATCCGCTTACCGGCAAGGTGACCTACCGATCGCAGATCCGCTTTCCGCGGTTCCACCAGTGGCGCGCCGTCACGGCGCTCACCGCCGCCGCCCGCGCCGACGGTCCGGGTCACAGGTACCTCATCCAGCACTCCGCCGGTTCGGGCAAGACCGACTCGATCGCGTGGACCGCGCATCGCCTCGCGTCGCTCCACACCCTCGCGGGCGACAAGGTGTTCGACTCGGTCATCGTGATCGCCGACCGGCAAGTGCTCGACCGGCAGTTGCAGGATGCTGTCGACCAGCTCGTCACGGCGACCGGAACCTTCCAGGCGATCACGCGCGGGTCGGAAGGGTCGAAGTCGGCGCAGCTGACCGAGGCGCTGGCATCCGGCATCCCGATCATCGGCGTCACTCTGCAGACGTTCCCGCACGCTCTGAAGCAGATGCGCGAGGACGGCGGCGCCCTCGCGGGCAAGCGGTTCGCGGTCATCGCCGACGAAGCGCACTCGTCGCAGTCCGGCGACGCGGCGAACAAGCTGCGAGAGCTGCTCTATCGCGGCGAGGCCGTCGAGATCGACGTCGACGAACCGGGTGCCGACCAGGACGCCCTCGTCGCGATGGCCGCGCACGCCGACACCGACGAGCGGCTGAGCTTCTTCGCGTTCACCGCGACGCCCAAGGCGAAGACGCTCGAACTGTTCGGCACGCCCGGCCCCGACGGCGAGCCCCGCCCCTTCGACCTGTACTCGATGAAGCAGGCGATCGAGGAGGGGTTCATCCTCGATGTGCTGCGCAACTACACGACGTACGACATGGCCGCGCGCATCGCTAAGCGGGGGGCCGGCCCCTCGACAAGCTCGGGGACCGGGGGCGGCTCGGGCACCGGGTCGGCCGATGCCGACGAGATCGACGTGCGCAAAGGCACGCGCGCTCTCATCGGGCTCGTGGAGCTGCATCCGACCAACATCGCCTCGAAGGTGTCCGAGATCATCACGCATTTCCGTGAGGTCGTGCAGCCCCAGCTCGGCGGGCGCGCGAAGGCGATGATCGTCACGTCGTCGCGGGCCGCGGCCGTGCGCTACGCGCGGGCGTTCGAGAAGCTCGCGGCCGAGCGAGGGCTGCCGCTCCAGGCGCTCGTCGCGTTCTCGGGCGAGGTGCCCGACCCAGATGTCGCCGCGCTGCCCGGGGTCTCGCCGCCGACCGTGACCGAAGCATCCATGAATCCGACGGTGAAGGGGCGCGACCTCGCCGACGTGTTCGCACAGCCCGACCACCATGTGCTGATCGTGGCGAACAAGTACCAGACCGGGTTCGACCAGCCGCTGCTCGTGGCGATGTACGTCGACAAGCAACTGTCGGGGATCGCCGCCGTGCAGACGCTCTCGCGCCTGAACCGCACGATGCCGGGGAAGACCGAGACGTACGTCCTCGATTTCGTCAATGAGCCCGAGGTCATCCAGGCGGCGTTCCAGGAGTACTACGAGGGTGCCCGGGTCGAGACGGCATCCGATCCCGATCTCGTGGCGAACCTGCTCAACAAGCTCGACGCCGTCGGCGTCTTCACATGGGCCGAGGTCGACCAGGTGTGGGCGGACTGGACCGCGACGCCGGGCGGCCCCGGTGCCGCGCACAACGCACTCTCGGCCCACCTCGACCCGGCCGTGGACCGTTTCACGACGCGCTGGCTGGCATCGACGGAGGACGCGGAGGAGCGCGAGCGCCTGATCGACTTCCGCGCGACGCTCGCACAGTATGCCTCGCTGTACGCGTTCTTCTCGCAGGTGCTGCATTTTGGCGATCCGCGGTACGAGAAGTTCTCGGTCTTCGGCGACCTGCTCGCTCGGCGGCTTCGCGCAGTGTCGGACTCGGGCGGCGGCGAGGTCGTCGATGTGTCGGACGTCGTGCTCACCCACTACAAGCTCGAGAAGCTCAAGCAGGAAGGCATCGCGCTCGCCTCCGGCGAGGCAGAGGGCCTGCAGGGAGTCACCGAAGCGGGGATGGCGGCGCTTCGCGAGAAGGAGCGTGCCTCGACCGCCGAGCTGATCGAGAAGGTCAACAAGTACCTCGGCGATCTCGCGGCGAAGGATGAGCACAAGGTGGGAGCGATCGAGGGTCTGCTGGTCGAGGCGATCGCGGACGCCGGGCTCGCCGAGCAGGCGCGCAACAACACCAAGGTCGACTTCTCGAACTCCCCCGCGTTGCAGGTCGTGCTCGAGGATGCGGTCTGGTCGCACGAGACGGCGAGTGCCGAGGTGCTCGCCGCGATCCGGGCGCTTCCGGCTGGTCACCTCGTGCAGCTGGCCCTGGACTTCGGGCTGTACGAGCGGTTGCGGGAGCGGCCGACGGGCTGACGTGTTGGGCACATCGCGCCCATGCCAGGTTCCGGGTCGCGGGAAACGACGCCCCTTGCAGGGTCGGCATACGGGCGGCCCGCTGCGCTGCCCTGCGGCGGTGCGCAATCCCGTGCCGCCTCGCTCGGCGATCAGACCCAGCGTTGCGGACCGTTGACGCTTCTGTTTCCTCCGGCGTCGATCGGGGCCGTCTCGTGTCCGGCAAGTTCGTGCAACCACGGCGGATGCTGGTCTATCGCCACCGACCCAGCACCCGTCGTGAAGTAGGCGACGATCGGCGGGCTTGTGACGAATGCGGCCGCCAGGGCACCGGCGCCGCCCGTGGTAACGATGGCGAGGCGGGCGTGGAGATTGCGCATCAGTATCGCGAACGCTTCGGGATCGTCGGATGCCGTCTCTGGCATGTCAGCTGGAAGCTGCTCACGCAGGCCGATCATGAGGTGTTCGCGCTGTGGCGGTGCAAGTCGCTGGAAGGCGGCCGCGTACCCTCTGTCCGCGATCGCGGCTGGCACATTTCCCAGGACGTACGCGTAGCGGGCGATCTGCTCGTCTTCGCTGATGAGCTGCTTCGCGTGTCGCCGCTTCACGATCCCTCCTGAATGTTGACCGCCACGTTACGCCCCTCAGACGATGCAGTGGCTGTCGACCATCGTGCGAGTCGACTC
Source organism: Microbacterium sp. NPDC019599 (assembly GCF_040632175.1). NCBI lineage: Bacteria > Bacillati > Actinomycetota > Actinomycetes > Micrococcales > Microbacteriaceae > Microbacterium > Microbacterium sp. NPDC019599. The sequence continues at coordinate 297,383 of NZ_JBEYBL010000002.1, read as the reverse complement.
ACGCGGGTAGACACTGCTGGATCCACTCGAGCCGTGACCAATTCCTCGTGCCATAAGCCCTTGGTACCTTCGCCCCGATCCTCGGCCCTTGCGACGGCTTCGTTGACGCGACCCCTTCGCATTTAGCCGGCCCGCACATGGGCCCGATGGCCGTCCGCTATTCGCGCGTTGGAGTCGTGCTCTTCCGCTTCATCAGGGCTTGCCGACTCAGCGTGGTTCGCGCGCTCAGCGACGTCCAACTATGGCCATCACATCGGAGACACGCCACCAGATCGTCGCGCTCTCGGAGCAAGCGAACTTCCTCCCGATGAATCTTCACGGGTTCCTTCGAGAGGGCACCGAGCCGGTCCAGACCGGAGCGCTCGCTGCCCCATTTGCGACCCGGTGTACATTGCATCGCAGTTTCCACAAGGCTTCGAGGCGTGTCACTGAAGGGTGCCTGGGCGCATTGCCTTTTCGTTGTCAGTCCGGGTAGGAGAGGCTCGGGCTCTGCCGGCCGTGTGAGTGTGGTGCCGCGCGCGCAGGCTGCTCTATCGGCTGAGCCTTCTCGGCTCGGGTTGTGCGCGGAGCTGGCCGAGGTGCTTGCGATCGGAGGCTGGGGGGCCGATCCGCGGTGTGCGACCTTCGGTGTCTCCGGCGCCCACGCCGTCGCTGCGTTCGGTGAGGGCGACGAGGGCGAGGTGGCGGTCGGCTGTCCAGCAGATCAGGCGGCCGCGCTGATCCTTGGTGCGGCCGAGGATGCCGGCGTCGGCCAGTTCGGTCAGCGCCCGGTGCGCCGCGGTCGTGGACACGTGATGGCGGCTGGCGACGCGGTCGACGGTGAGCACTGGCTCGGTGGCGAGATTGCCGAGGATCCGGAGGACGACGGCGTCACGGCGCGGGACGGCGGGGGCCACTTCGCGGGCGCGACGGTAGGCGATGAGGTCGTCGAAGGTGCGCGCGTCGAGTGCGGCGACGTCGTCGGCGAGGCGGACCGCGTTGCCGGCGGCCAGCTCCGTCGCCTGCGCGAATCCGATGACCCATTGCTCGAGTCGGGGAGGGTTGGCGCGGAAGGCGGTCAGCCCGGCGATGTAGGCCTGGGTGTCGCCGGCGAAGACGGTGCTGATCGGGATCAGGATGCTGCGCAGCGCGTCCGTACGGCGGAGCACGGTGTGGATGAGCGTGCGGCCGGTGCGACCGTTGCCGTCGACGAAGGGGTGGATGGTCTCGAACTGTGCGTGCGCGATGGCTGCGCGGACGATGGGGTTGCCGGAGGTGGCGGTCACGAACGTCGCGAGGTCGTCGACGAGCCGAGCCACTTCGGATTCGGGTGGCGGTACGAACTCCGCGCGCAGCGGGCTCCAGCCGGAGCCGCCCACCCAGTTCTGCTTGGTGCGCAGACCCGGTTTCAATGAGGGTTCGATGACGTGCTGGAGCTGTTCGATGTCGCCCGTCGTGATGGGCCGTGCAGGGTCGGCGAGTGCGGCGATCGCGGCCTCGGTCGCGCGCACGTTGCCGATGACATCGAGGGCGACACGCGGTCCGTACTGCAGAGCTTCGGCGATGGCGAGTCGCTTGGGCGTGACCCTGTTGCCTTCGATCCACGAGGAGGAGATGCTCTCCGACCGGATGAGTAGGTGGTTCAGGTAGCCGGCGCGGGCGCCGATCCGCTCGTCGGCGCGTGCCAATGCGGCCAGCGCGTCCTCCGCGGCCGACTGAGCTTCTGCGCCGAGCACGGGGAGGGTCGCGCCCAGCTCGTCCGGCACGTAGGCCAGGTATCGGCCGGGCGCCCGATCGCGCCGGCTCAGCTGTCCCTCGTCGGCAGGACCCCAGAGTCGTTCAATCCACTGCGGCATGATCCGCCTCCCTCAAGGTTGGCGAGTACGCGGACAAATCAACTTTAGCGCCCACAAAGTTGATGATGGGTGGATCGAGTTCGGCGTCCGGCCATGTGAACGAGCGCGGGAGGCACAAGCCGCACATTGCAGGAGGCCGAGGAGACTCACTGGTGCAACACGCAAACAACCCCCGGCCGATGGCCAGGGGCTGTTCGAAAGTGACCTATCACTCGACTCAGGAGTGACCTATGTCGCGACTCAGGACATTGGCGGAGGATGGGGGATTCGAACCCCCGAGGGCTTTCACCCAACACGCTTTCCAAGCGTGCGCCATAGGCCACTAGGCGAATCCTCCTCGACCCCGAAGGGCCGAAGGACATTCTAACCTGCTCGGGACCGCGCGAGAGAACCGAGCACCCGGGCGGCCGCTCAGACGCCGGTCCGCACCCGCGTCCCGTCGCCCGCGTACACGGATCCGGGCCGGATGACGAGCGACCTCGGTATCAGCACTCCACGCGCTCGCCGGCCCGAGGAGACGTGCCCGAAGAGCGCCGAGCGGACGGCGGCCGCAGCATCCGCCATTCCCGGATCGACCCCACCGCGGCCAGCCGCGTAGCTCGCGCGCTCGATCGCGCTGACCAGTCGCGTCGTCTCGGCCAGGGGAGCGCCGTGCTCATCGATCAGGCGCCGGCCGAGCGCGCGCGGAGAGTCGCTGGAGGGTGCGGAGATGCCGAGGTCGATCGCGGCATCCTGCACCACCGTCCAGGCGGCGACGGCGTCGCCGCGGGAGGCCGCGTTCAGGAGGCGCCGCGTCCGGAACCCCTGGATGACGGCGGGGATAGCGAGAGCTAGAAGGATGCCGACCACGACGCCGAAGGTCGGCAGCGGGTTGACGGTCGTGGAGGCCCCGCTCGCCTCGGTCGTGCCCGGGTCCTCGAGGTTCTGGTCCGGGTCGCGCACCGGCGCCGAGGAGGACGGCGTGGGACCGGGTGTGACGTCCGGAGCGTCCCCGGGGTTGTCGGCCAGGGTCGATGCCGGCGAGAAGGTGGTCGGGACGCCGAGGCCCACGGTCGGCTCGAAGGGGATCCAGCCGATGCCTTCGAAGTACACCTCGGGCCATGCGTGCAGCTGGCTGCTCATGACGGTGTAGACGGTCTGGCCGTCGACAGCATCCGTCGTCGGCGTTCCCGGGAGATAGCCGACGACGATGCGCGAGGGCATGTTGAGCGTGCGCGCCATGAGGGCGAAGGCTGAGGCGAAGTGCACGCAGTAGCCCTCCTGGACCTCGAGGAACCGTGCGACCGCCTGCGCGCCGCTGCCGTCGAACCGCTCCTCGACGGGGGAGTCGAGCGAGTACTTGAACGTGCCGCCGCGGAACCACCGCTGGAGCATTGCGAGGGCGTCGTAGTCGCTCTCGGCACCCTCCGTCACCTCCGCGGCCAGCTCGGCGATGATGGGCGGCATGCCGCCCGGCAGGGACGTCGTGATGTCGCGCGCCTGCACGCTGCCGGCGGTCGCCGCGCGCATCTGCTCGAGCGAGGGCCGCGGCACGTGCGTCACGACCTCGTAGTCCTGGCCCGCTGTCGAGGTGGTGCGCGACACGACCGTGCGGTTGTAGGGCACGGCCTCCCAGTCGCCCTGTAGGCCGTCGACCCCGACGGCGGGGAACGGCACAGGCAGCCACGGCGAGACGAGGTCCTGCACCGTGACGCTGGTGGTGTACTCGGACACGCGCACGTCGGGGTTCACGGCCACCTCGCTCAGCGCGAAGTCGCTCGACAGCGGCACGGAGCGCGAGCGGTCGGGCTGCCAGACCGCGCCGTCGAACTGCGAGAGCGTCGCGGCCCGGAGGTACGGTGCCGAGGTGAGGCTCGAACGGACCACGAGCGCCGTCGTCTCGCGCGGGCGGCGCAGGTCGTCGCCCAGCTGCAGCGTGACGTCGATCCCAGGCCCCGCGCCGACGCCGCCCGCGCCGGGCTGGATCGCAGGCTGCGGGAGGAGGGGAGAGGCCACGAGCGCGACCACGACCGCGATGGCGCCGATCCCCAGCGCCGTGGCGGGGACGCCGGAGAAGCGGGACGCCTCGCGATGGGACTTCGGCTCGCGCGCGCGTGTCTCGGCGCGGATGAGGAAGAGGATCGCCGCCGACAGCAGCACGAAGGCGGGGAGGTTGATGCCCCGCGGAACGGCGATCGACGGGATGAGCGATACGGCGATGAGCCCGACGGCGGCCAGGAGCGGCATCCGAGCAGTCAGGACGACGTGGTCGATGATGATCGCGAGCAGAGCGGTCGCGCCGACGATGAGGAAGGCGAGCTCGGCGCTGGGGGTCAGCGGTGCCGCTCCGAGGGCGATGTCGTTGCCGGCGATCGCCAGCGCATCGGGGACGGACCGGATCGTCTCGGGGGTCGGGATGATCCACAGCAGTGCCGTGTCGCGGAAGAAGAGGAAGGTGAGGATCAGCGCCCAGGCGGCGATCTCGAGCAGGCTCACCGCGACGGCCGCGAGGCGGTAGCGGCGCGCGATGTACCCGACGGCCAGGACGACTCCCGTGAGGAACGTCGCCCCCAGCAGCCACGGCCACGGCTCGACGACGCCCGTGACGGGCAGGAGCGCTGCGAACACGGCGACGAAGACGCCGATCGTCAGCGCGAGATCCGGCGGGCGCCGCAGCTCGCGCTCGTCGGCGGCCCGGCGGCCCGGTCCCGAGGCGCCCGTCGCGGCGCCCTCGCCGGAGGCCGCCTGTCCGGCCCCGTCGGCACGCACCCGCTCAGCGGAACGCACGGCTCACGCCTCTCTCGACGGCGGTCGACCACGCGACCGCGACATCCGAGTCGGGACCGATGGATGCTGCATGCCAGCCGGCATCGTGCGCCCGGTCCAGCGCATCCGGCGTGGGCGCCACGGCGAAGAGGAGCGGCAGCGAGCTGTGGTGGACGATCGGACCGAGGGCCTCGGCATCCGCTCGATCCAGGCGCCCGACGACGAGGACGACCGGGCCCGTCACGACACCGTGGAAGAGCTTCGGCAGTCGCTGCAGAGAGTCGTCGCGGCGGGCCGTCAGCATCGCGAAGCGCGTGCGGACATCCTCGACGGCGGTCATGTCGTTGCCGTCGATGCGGTCGGCGAGGGGAGTGCCGTCGGAGTCGATGACGTCCACGGCGTAGCCGTCGTGCACGAGCCGGGTGATGACGGAGATCGCGACGGACACGGCCGCCTCGAATCCCGGATCGGCGCCCGTCGCCGACATCGCATCGCCGGTGAAGCGGAGCACTCCGCGATCGAGGACGACGACAGCATCCGGTGTGGACTCCTGCTCCTCCTGGCGGACCATGAGGTCGCCGCGGTGCGCGGAGGCGCGCCAGTGGATGCGACGCATGGAGTCGCCCGGGACGTAGGGGCGCGCGACGAGGTTGTCGGCGCCCTGGCCGAGGTGGTTCGTGTGCGAGTGCAGCGTCCCGCCCGCGTCGCCGAGGAGGTTCGTCAGCGGCGACAGCTCGATGACCGCGGGTGCGATCGTGATCTTGGCGTGGTCGCTGAAGACCGTGCGCCGGCGGGTGAGCAGGAAGGGATCGGTCGAGGTGACCGTGAGGGGCCCGAGCGAGTGCACGCCCCGGCGCGCACTCGTGATCGTGTATTCGAGCTCGACGATCTTCTCGGTGCCGATGAAGCCCGAGCCGATGGCGGGGAAGGATCCGCGGGCGATGCCGGAGACGCCCTTGGGGAGGCCGTCCTCCCACGTGCCCGGCGCCGTCGCGAAGGGGGAGCGGACGCCGACCCGCGCGACGACGGTCGACGGGCGGCCGACGGTGCCGACGTCGGGCGAGAGCGAGCGGGTCACGCGATCCGTGCGGCGTACGAGGTGCAGCGAGACCCAGCCGGCGGCGAGGACGGCGAGCAGCAGCATCCCGAAGTACATCAGCTCGACGACGCCGAGCTCGTTCGCGAGCACGAAGCAGCCGATCGCGAGGGCGAGCGCCCCCGTTCCACGTGCCGTGAGAGGCCACAGTCTCTTCACGACGACCTCGCGGCGCTTCGGGTGTGCACGGCGGCGGCTTCCGGGTTCAGGCTCGAGCGGCTATCGGGACGCGCACGCTCTGCGCGATGCGCTCGAGGATCGAGGTGACGACGTCGGTTCCGGAGCGGGCGCGGGAGCCGCCGGCGGAGCGCGTCGGGATGAGACGGTGGGCGAACACGGGCACCAGCAGCGCCGTGATGTCGTCCGGGATGACGAACTCGCGGCCGTCGAGGGCGGCCCAGACCTTCGCGGCGCGGACGAGCTGGAGCGTCGCGCGGGGGCTCGCCCCGAGACGCAGGTCGGAGTGCCCGCGGGTCGCCTGGGCGAGCGCCACAGCGTAGTCCTCGATCGTCGGGGCGACGTGCACGGCCCGCGCCCACGTGACGAGGTCCGAGACCACTTCGGCCGAGACGACGGCGCGGATGGCCTCGAGCGGATTGACCGTGTCGCGCTGCCGCAGCATGAGCGCCTCCGACCGCGGGTCGGGGTAGCCCATCGAGATGCGCATCATGAAGCGATCCCGCTGCGCCTCGGGCAGGGCGTACGTGCCCTCCATCTCGAGCGGGTTCTGCGTCGCGACGACTAGGAAGGGGTCGGGCAGCGGATGCGAGCGCCCGTCGACGGTGACGTTGTGCTCCTCCATCGCCTCGAGGAGCGCCGACTGCGTCTTCGGGGACGAGCGGTTGATCTCGTCGGCGATCACGATGTTCGCGAAGATCGCGCCCGGCTTGAATTCGAACTCCCGCTCGACGGGGTTGAAGACGCTCACGCCGGTGACGTCGCCCGGCAGCAGGTCGGGCGTGAACTGGATGCGGCGGACCGTCGCGTCGACGGATGCCGCGAGCGCGCGCGCGAGCATCGTCTTGCCGACGCCCGGCACGTCCTCGATGAGCAGATGACCCTCGGCGAGCAGGCACACGAGCGAGGACCGCACGGCGTCGGGCTTGCCGTCGATGACGCTCCCGACCGAAGCCAGGATCTGGTCGGTCGTCTGTGCGAAGGCGTCGGCGTCGATCTCGACCCGTTCCGCCGTCGTGGCCGTCTCGGTCACTGCGACCTCCTTTGGTGCGCTCGAGATCCGTCCATCCCACCGTCGAGCACGGTGGTATCAGGATGGTAACGATCGTAGCCGCGCTCGCAGTTCACGGGGCCTGGGAGATCGCTGGCAGGCCGGCCCGCCCCAGGACGCGACAGGTGGCGCGGCCGACCGCGAAATCCCCGGCCGCAGGCGGATACGCCGCCATGATGTGCGTATGAGCGATCCGACGCCCGATGGACAGCATCCCGACCCGCAGACACCGGATGCCGTCGAGCCCGTGCCGCCCGCGGTTCCGCCCGTGAGTGAGCCCGACGCGGGCGCCGCTCGGCAGGCCCGCCGGTCCCGGACGACCATGTTCGTGCTCATCGGGATCGTGGTGCTCGTGATCATCGTCGCCCTCGTCGCCGTCTTCGCACGAAGCGGCCCGACGGCGTACGACGAGAGCACGCCCGAGGGGGTCGTGCAGCGCTACTCGCAGGCGGTCGTGGACGGCGACGACGAGACGGCGCTGACGTATCTGCTCCCTGTGATCGCGGACGACTGCGAGCACCAGTCGACCGGCACGCAGGACATGCGCGTGACGCTCGTCAAGACCACCGGTGACGAGGACCGCACGCGCGTCGAGGTGCTGATCGCGACCGTGTACGGCGACGGGCCCTTCGGCCCGAGCGAGTACGAGAACGAGGGCGTCTTCGAGCTCTCGAAGGTCGGCGGCGACTGGCGGATCTCCACGACGCCGTGGGAGTTCGTGATCTGCCTGCAGACGGAGCCCCGCTGATGGCCGGCGCGGGGCGGGCGCAGACAGCGGTTCGCCGCATCCTCGTCTACGCTATCCTCTACGCGCTCGTCATCATCGCCGGCATCGGGCTCGCGGGACTCCTCGAGCGGGCGCTTGATGCCGGCAGCACCCTCGTCGACGACGACAGCACGGGACTCGCGCTGTCGCTCGCGTTCACCGTCATCGCGGCGCCCCTGGCGGGTCTGCTGTGGTGGTGGCAGCGCCGCCGGTTCGCCGATCCGCAGGAGCGGTCGTCGCTCGTCTGGGCGCTGTACGTCGCGCTCATGTCGACGAACGTGCTCATCGCCGCGACCTCCGGTCTCGCGATCGCCGCGGCCGCCGGCATCGACGGGCGGTGGGATGCCGGCGCCTTCGCGTCGGGCGTCGTGTGGGCCGGCGTGTGGGTGTGGCACCGCTCCATGCGCCGCAGCGCCGTCACCGCGCCCCTGCGCCTGCCGTTCGTCCCCGTCACGCTCGGCGCCGTCTTCGGCCTGGCCGTCGCGACGATCGGCTCGATCGCGGCGCTCGCGGCGCTCATCCGAGCCGCGCTCGCGCAGGCGGGACTCCTGCTCGTCGCATCGCAGCCGTGGTACCTCGCCGCCCTGCAGGCCCTCGTGTGGGCGGTCATCGGCGCCGTCGTGTGGTGGTGGCACTGGTCCGCGGAGCGCGGCAGAACGGCCCCGGGAGCGTTCGCTCCCGTCGCGCTCGTCATCGTCGTCGGCGCCGCGGCGGCGACGGCTCTCTTCGGCGCAGGTGCGACCCTCTTCGTCGTCCTGCGTCTGCTGTTCGACGACGACCCGTTCGCCGAGGTGACCGCGTCGCTCGATGTCTGGCTCGCAGCCGCCCTCATCGGCGGGATCGTGTGGGCGTATCACTCGCAGGTCGTCGTATGGCGCTCGGAAGCAGTCCGGCGCGGCGCCCGGCTCGTCGTCTCGGCCGTCGCTCTCATCGGGGCGGCGAGCGGCTTCGGCGTGGTGGTCAACGCGCTGCTCGCGTCTCTCTCCGCGAACCTCGTCGAGGACGACCCGCGCACGATCCTGCTCGGCGGCCTGAGCGCCATGATCATCGGGGTGCCTGCCTGGTGGCTCGCGTGGCAGCCGACGCGCGCGACCACGGCCGACGAGGCGGCCGACCGCGCTCGCCGCGTGTACCTCGTGACGATCTTCGGGGCGAGCGCCATCGTCGCGATCGTCTCGCTGCTGATCATCGGCTTCCGCGTGTTCGAGTTCGCACTCGGTTCAGGCGGCACCGACGGACTCGTCGAGCGCATCCGCGCGCCCTTCGGCCTCCTGGCCGCGACCGCCGTCGTGTTCGGCTACCACTTCGCTCTCTGGCGCCGTGACCGGGCGATCGCGCGACCGGCAGTATCCGTCCCCGCGGTGGGTCGTGTCATCCTCGTCGCGGAATCGGGGGCGGACGAGCTCGTGCGGGGGATCCGCGCGGCGACCGGAGCCCCCGTGTCGGTGTGGTCCGCGGCCGGCGACGACCGCACGGCCGAGCTCGGCGACCTCCACCTGCCCGCCGCCCTCGAGGCCATCCGCGGGCTCGCGGCTCCGCGGCTCCTCGTCCTCGGCGAGGCGGGCGGGGGAGTGCGCGCCGTTCCCTTGGAGGAGGGTGCGGCGCGAGCGTCCGCCGCGAGCGGGTAGACTGTCGGAAGCTCTCCGCGAGGCGGCATCCAGGCCAACTCCCCCAGGACGGAAACGTAGCAAGGGTAACCAGGCTCTGCCGGGTTCGCGGAGAGTCTTACTTTGTGCGGGGCATGTCGGATGCCGGCGGCAGCGTTGCCGCCGGCCGCGAGATCAGCGCCGGAACGGGCCGTCCAGCACCGCCCACTGCAGCAGCATGATCGTCTTCGCGTCCTGGATGCGCCCGTCGCGGATCCACGCGAGCGCCTCGTCGATGTCGAGCTCGACGAGTTCGATGTCCTCGCCTTCGTGAACGAGCCCGCCGCGATCCTGGAGGCGGGCGGAGGCCTCGTACGGCGCCGCGAAGAAGTGCAGGCGCTCCGTGACCGAGCCCGGGCTCATGTAGACGTCGAAGACGTGCTCGATGTCGCCGATGTCGACGCCCGTCTCCTCCTGCGCCTCGCGCCGGATCGCCGTCTCGGGGTCGTCGTCGTCGAGGAGCCCCGCGGCCGTCTCCACCAGCATCCCGTCCGGGTGGTCGTTGACGTAGACGGGGTAGCGGAACTGCCGTGTCAGCAGCACGGTCCGCCGGCCGCCGTCGTAGAGCAGCACCGTCGCGCCGTTTCCGCGATCGTAGGTCTCGCGCTGCTGCGTGGACCACTCGCCCGACGCGTCGCGGTACTCGAGCGTCGTGCGCCGCAGCACGTGCCACGCCGACGCGAGCACCTCGACATCCGTCACCCGCACGTCGGGATTGCGCGACAGATCGCGTCCCGTCCGGTCCAGGCCAGTGCGGCCGCGATGGTCGGGAACGTCGATGCCGGGAGTCGGGGACATGGCCGCGAGCCTACCGACCGCCCCGTCCGCACCTTTTGTCTCGACGGCGTATTTCCCACGGGAAGCGGCCTGGCCGCAGCATCCCGGCCGCCCATAGGCTGGCCGATGTGGCGCAGAGCATCTTCATCACGTCGGCAGAAGGTCACTCGGGCAAGTCCACGATCGCGCTGGGCGTGCTGGACGCATTGAGTCATGCGACGCCGCGCGTCGGGGTCTTCCGGCCCATCGCGCGGTCGACCGTCGAGCGCGACTACGTGCTCGAGATGCTGCTCGACCACGACGGCGTCGATCTCGACTACGAGCTGTGCGTGGGAGTGAGCTACGACGACGTCCGGCACGATCCGGATGCCGCCCTCGCGACGATCGTCCAGCGCTACAAGGCCGTCGAATCCCAGTGCGACGCCGTCGTCATCGTCGGCAGCGACTACACCGATGTGGGCAGCCCGACGGAGCTCGGCTACAACGCGCGCGTCGCGGCGAACCTGGGCGCTCCCGTGCTCCTCGTGCTCAACGGCCGCCCTGGCCAGGGCGAGCAGCTCGGCACGTCGGCCCCCCGCACGCCCGCCGAGATCGGGCAGGTGGCCGCACTGTCGCTGGCCGAGCTCGCGCACGGCCGCGCGGGCCTGTTCGCCGTCGTCGTCAACCGCGCAGATCCTGACAGCCTGTCCGAGACGGTCGCGGCGGTCCGCGAGGTCGTGGATTCCGCGCACGCGCCCGAGCGGGCGACGGCCGACGGGTCCGTCGGCGTATGGGCGCTGCCGGAGGACCGCTTCCTCGTGGCGCCGTCCGTCCGCGACGCCATGCGCAGCGTGGGCGGCACGCTCGTCAAGGGCGACGCGGAGCTGCTGCACCGCGAAGTGCTCGAGGTCGTCATCGCCGGCATGTCGCTCGTCAACGTGCTGCCGCGCCTCGTCGACAACGCGCTCCTGATCATCCCGGCCGACCGCGTCGAGGTGCTGCTCGCGGCCCTCCTCGCACAGCGGTCCGGCACGTTCCCCTCCGTCTCGGGGATCGTCCTGAACGGCCCGTTCCCGCTGCCGGACGACATCGACCGGCTCATCGACGGCCTCGGGCCCACTCTCCCGATCGTCGCGACCGACCTCGGCACGTACGACGTGATCGTGCGGGTCATGGGGACGCGGGGCCGCCTGGCCGCCGATTCGCAGCGGCGCTACGACACGGCCCTCGCGCTCTTCGAGAACAACGTGGACACGGAGGCCCTCGTCCGGTCGCTGGGCCTGGCGCGGTCGACGGTCGTGACGCCCCTCATGTTCGAGTACGCGCTCATGGAGCGCGCCCGCGCCGACCGCAAGCACATCGTGCTTCCGGAGGGCGACGACGACCGCATCCTGCGCGCCGCAGCGAGCGTGCTGGCGCGCGGCATCGCGGACCTCACGATCCTCGGCGAGGAGATCGAGGTGCGCAGCCGCGCCCTCGAGCTGGGCCTCGACCTCAAGGCCGCGAACATCCTGAGCCCCTTCGACGCCGTCCACGTCGACAAGTTCGCGCGCGAGTACGAGCGCCTGCGGGGGCACAAGGGGGTCACCTACTCGCAGGCCGCCGACACGGTCACGGACGTGTCGTACTTCGGCACGCTCATGGTCCACCTGGGGCTCGCGGACGGCATGGTGTCGGGTGCGGCGCACACGACGGCGCACACGATCCGTCCGTCCTTCGAGATCATCAAGACCAAGCCGGGGGTCTCGGTGGTGTCGAGCGTCTTCCTCATGGCGCTCGCCGACCGCGTCCTCGTCTACGGCGACTGCGCCGTCATCCCGGATCCCACGGCGACGCAGCTCGCCGACATCGCGGTGTCGTCAGCGGCCACGGCCACGCAGTTCGGCATCGAGCCGCGTGTCGCGATGCTGTCGTACTCGACGGGGGAGTCAGGGTCGGGCGCCGATGTCGACAAGGTCCGCGAGGCCACGTCGCTCGTGCGGGAGCGCGCGCCCGAGCTGCTCGTCGAGGGCCCCATCCAGTACGACGCGGCGGCCGACGCCGCCGTCGCGAAGGCGAAGATGCCGGACTCGGCCGTCGCAGGCCGCGCGACGGTCTTCGTCTTCCCCGATCTGAACACGGGCAACAACACCTACAAGGCGGTGCAGCGCTCCGCCGGCGCAGTGGCGATCGGGCCCGTCCTGCAGGGCCTCAACAAGCCGATCAACGACCTGTCCCGCGGCGCGCTCGTGGACGACATCATCAACACGATCGCCATCACGGCGATCCAGGCCCAGGGCGGGGGAGCAACGGCATGAGCGCGATCCCGGTCGTTGAGCGAGCGAAGCGAGACGAAACGCAGGGGACCGACGAGTTGCCGAGTGCTCGGGCGTTTCGTCTCGTCGCTTCGCTCCTCGCTCAACGACCGGAGAGACGTGAGCGGCTGAGTCTCGGACACGGAGAGAAGGGGTTCGCGGCATGAGCGTCGTGCTGGTCGTCAACAGCGGTTCGTCCTCGTTCAAATACCAGCTGATCGACATGGATGCCGAGGCCGTCCTCGCCTCCGGGCTCGTGGAGCGGATCGGCGAGGCCGTCGGGGAGTCCCGCCACACCGTGTTCTTCTCGGCGGAGGAGGGCGTGCCCGCCCCTGCCGTCCGCGATGCGAAGTACACGCGGGAGCTGCCGATCCCCGACCACACGGCGGGCTTCCGGGTCATGCTCGACGCCTTCGCCGAGCACGGTCCGTCGCTCGAACAGCGGCCGCCGGTCGCGGTGGGGCATCGCGTCGTGCACGGCGGCGCGCGCTTCTTCGAGCCGACCCTCATCACGCCCCTCGTCGAGATCAACATCGACGAGCTGTCCGTCCTCGCGCCCCTGCACAATCCCGGCGCGCTGCAGGGGATCAAGGCCGCCAAGGCGGACTTCCCCGACCTCCCGCACGTCGCGATCTTCGACACGGCGTTCCACCAGACGCTGCCGCCCGCGGCCTACACGTACGCGATCGATCGCGAGCTCGCCGAGGCGCACCGCATCCGCCGCTACGGCTTCCACGGCACGTCGCACAAGTTCGTCTCGGAGGCCGCGGCGGCCTTCCTCGGCCGGCCACTGGGCGAGCTCAAGCAGATCGTCTTCCACCTCGGGAACGGGGCATCCGTCACCGCGATCGACGGCGGACGCTCCGTCGACACCTCGATGGGCATGACGCCCCTCGAGGGGCTCGTCATGGGCACGCGCTCGGGTGACATCGATCCGGCCGTGCTGTTCCACCTCGCGCGTCGCGCGGGCCTGTCGATCGATGACCTCGACACGCTCCTCAACAAGCGCAGCGGCATCCTGGGGCTCGCGGGCGTCTCCGACATGCGTGACATCGAGCAGGGACTCGAGAGGGGGGATGCCGCGGCCACCCTGGCCTTCGAGGTCTACCTGCACCGGCTGCGCTCCTACGCGGGCGCCTACCTCGCCGAGCTCGGCGGCGCCGACGTCATCTCGTTCACGGCGGGCGTCGGCGAGAACTCGTCGCTCGTCCGGGCCGGAGCGCTGGAGTCCCTCGGCTTCGCGGGGATCGAGATCGACCCCGAGCGCAACGAGGCGCGGGGACGCGGCATCCGGATCATCTCGACGGATGCGTCCCGCGTGACGGTCCTCGTCGTCCCCACGAACGAGGAGCTCGAGATCGCGCGCCAGACTCTGAGCGTCGCCGGAGCGTGAGCCAGGCCGTCACGCATCCGTAACGCGTGCGCCCTTCGGCTCTCGGAGGCGGCGGACTACGCTTGCAGGACGGCGCGATACGAGCCGCCTGTCCGACGACCCGAGGCCCTCGCGAGGAGGTTCTGTGCCCGTTGACGCTCTGCCCGATCTGACCGGCTACGACGCCGTGCTGTTCGACCTGGACGGCGTCCTGACGCCGACCGCCGAAGTGCACATGCATGCGTGGCAGACGATGTTCGAGGAGCTGTTCGCCGCGTGGGGCATAGAACCCGCGTACTCGGAGCGCGACTACTTCGAGTACCTGGACGGCAAGAAGCGGTACGACGGCGTGGCGAGCCTGCTGCACAGCCGCGACGTCGAGGTGCCATGGGGCACGCCCGCCGACGAGCCCCAGACCGACACCGTGTGCGGGATCGGCAACCGCAAGAACCTCGTCTTCTCGCGCGTGCTGCGCAGCGACGGCATCGACCCGTATCCGGGCTCGATCGCGCTCCTGGACGCGCTCGCCGCCGCCGGCACGCCCGTCGCCGTCGTGTCGAGCTCGAAGAACGCCGAAGAAGTGCTGCAGGTCGCCGGCATCCGCGAACGCTTCCCGGTCGTGATGGACGGCGTCATCGCCGAACGCGACCACCTCGCCTCCAAGCCCGCACCGGATGTCTTCGTCGAGGCTGCGCGGATGCTGGAGGTCGAGCCCGCCCGTGCCGTCGCAGTGGAGGACGCCTTGAGCGGCGTGAAGTCCGCCGTCGCGGGAGGCTTCGGCCTCGTCGTGGGCGTCGACCGCGGGGTCGGCGCGGAGGCCCTGCGCGCTGCCGGCGCTCACATCGTCGTCGAGGACCTGGAGGAGCTCGTCTCATGATCGATCGCGACCGGTTCCCCGTCGACCCCTGGCGGCTCGTCGAGAAGGAGTTCGCGCTCTCCGAAGCCGGAGTGACCGAGACGCTCTTCGCCGTCGGCAACGGCTACCTCGGCCTCCGCGGCAACATGCCCGAAGGACGCCATGCGCACGAGCACGGCACCTTCATCAACGGCTTCCACGAGACGTTCCCCATCCGCCACGCCGAGCAGGCGTACGGCTTCGCCGAAGTCGGGCAGACGATCATCAACGCGCCCGACGCCAAGATCATGCGCGTGTACGTCGACGACGAGCCGCTGTCGTTCGACGTGGCGGATGTGCGCGACTACGAGCGCACGCTCGACATGCGCGATGGCGTCCTGCGCCGCGGCCTCACGTGGGCCACACCCTCGGGCAAGGAGGTGCGGATCGACTTCGAGCGGATGGTGTCGTTCGAGGAGAAGCACCTCGCGATCATGCGCGTCGACGTCACGGTGCTCAACGCCGACGCCCCTGTCACGATCAACTGCCAGCTCATCAACCGGCAGGACGGCGAGGACGTCTACGGCGGCTCGCCGCTGCCGTCGAGGAAGGCCGGATTCGACCCGCGCAAGACGGAGAAGTTCCAGGAGCGCGTCCTGCAGCCGCAGGAGTACTGGCAGGACGAGCTGCGCTCGGCCCTGTCGTATCGCGTCACCGAGTCGGGGATGACTCTCGGGGTCGTCGCCGACCACGTCATCGAGACGGCCAACGAGTACTCGGCGCGGCGCCTCATCGAGGCCGACATCGCGAAGAACGTCTTCCGCGTGCAGGCCAAGGCGGGCGTGCCGATCCGCGTGACGAAGCTCGTGAGCTACCACACGTCGCGCGGCGTGCCCGCGCGCGAGCTCGTCGACCGCTGCCGACGCACGCTCGACCGTGCGCTCATGGTCGGGGTCGACGCGCTGTTCCGTCAGCAGCGGCTGTGGCTCGACGGCTTCTGGGAGCGCTCGGACGTGCGCATCGCCGGCCATGACGCCCTCCAGCAGGCGACGCGCTGGTGCCTCTTCCAGCTCGCGCAGGCCGCGAGCCGCGCCGACGGCCAGGGCGTGCCCGCCAAGGGCGTGTCCGGCTCCGGCTACAGCGGGCACTACTTCTGGGACACCGAGATCTACGTCCTGCCGTTCCTCATGTACACGACGCCGCAGTGGGCGAAGAACGCGCTGCGCATGCGGTACCTCATGCTGCCCGCCGCGCGGCGCCGCGCCTTCCAGCTGAACGAGGCAGGCGCGCTCTTCCCGTGGCGGACGATCAACGGCGAGGAGGCCTCCGCCTACTACGCGGCGGGCACGGCGCAGTACCACATCAACGCCGACGTCAGCTTCGCGCTCGCGAAGTACGTCAGGGCGACGGGCGACGTCGAGTTCCTCTATCGCGAAGGCATCGACATCGCCGTCGAGACGGCGCGCCTCTGGACCACACTGGGCTTCTGGCGCACGAGCGACGACGAGGTGGAGTCGTTCCACATCCACGGCGTGACGGGCCCGGACGAGTACACGACGGTCGTCAACGACAACCTCTTCACCAACGTCATGGCGCGCTTCAACCTGCGGTTCGCGGCACGGGTCGCGCGGCTCATGGCCGACGACGACCCAGAGGCGTACCGCATGATGGTGGACCGCCTCGCGCTGGATCCGGAAGAGCCCGAGGCGTGGGAGCGGGCCGCGGAGGCGATGCACATCCCGTACAGCGCGGCCCTCGGCATCCATCCGCAGGATGCTGTCTTCCTCGAGCGCGAGATCTGGGACCTCGAGCACACGCCGGCCGACAAGAGGCCGCTCCTGCTGCACTTCCACCCGCTCGTCATCTACCGGTACCAGGTGCTCAAGCAGGCGGATGTCGTGCTCGCGCTCTTCCTGCAGGGCAACCACTTCACGGCCGACGAGAAGCTCGCCGACTTCGAGTACTACGACCCGCTGACGACGGGCGACTCGACGCTGTCGTCCGTCGTGCAGGCGATCCTCGCAGCCGAGGTGGGGTACCAGGACCTCGCGCTGGAGTACTTCCTGCAGTCGGCGTTCGTGGACCTCGGCGACCTGCACCACAATGCGGCCGACGGCGTGCACGTGGCCTCGGCAGGCGGCGTGTGGACGGCGCTCACGTCGGGCTTCGGCGGCATGCGCGACCACTTCGGCAAGCTGACGTTCGACCCTCGGCTCCCGGCCGCGTGGGACGAGCTCGCGTTCGCGCTGCAGTGGCACGGTACGCACCTCGACATCGAGATCACGCGCAGCGAGCTGCGGGTGTCGGCGAAGGGCGACCGGCCGGTGGAGTTCGGCGTCCGCGGAGACGCGTTCGTCGTCGCCCCCGGCGACACGGTCTCCGTGCCGCTCGCCGACCAGGGCCCCGTCATCCCGGGGCGGCCCACGATCCGCCAGCTCGAGGACGTCCGTCGCGAGGACGGCACGCTGCTGTCGGCATCCGTCCCCGCCGTCACGTCGGCGATCCCCATCATCGGCGACGGGCAGCTGTCGGATGAGCCCGTCGACGCGTGATCGGGGCCGACCGTGATGCGATGTGCAGAGCCCGCCGAAGTGTCGGAGGCACGCCCTAGGCTGGTCGGGTGACCACAGCCCTCTACCGCCGTTACCGTCCTGAGGCGTTCGGCGAGATGATCGGGCAGTCGCAGGTGACCGAGCCGCTCATGACGGCTCTGCGCAGCGACCGGGTCGGTCACGCGTATCTGTTCTCAGGTCCGCGCGGCTGCGGCAAGACGACGTCGGCGCGCATCCTCGCGCGCTGCCTCAACTGCGCCGAGGGGCCGACCGACACCCCGTGCGGAAAGTGCGACAGCTGCGTGGAGCTCGGTCGCGGCGGCGGCGGTTCGCTCGACGTCGTCGAGATCGACGCGGCCTCGCACAACGGCGTCGACGACGCGCGCGACCTGCGCGAGCGCGCGATCTTCGCCCCGGCGCGCGACCGGTTCAAGATCTTCATCCTCGACGAGGCGCACATGGTGACGCCGCAGGGCTTCAACGCGCTGCTCAAGCTCGTCGAGGAGCCGCCCGACCACGTCAAGTTCATCTTCGCGACGACCGAGCCCGAGAAGGTCATCGGCACGATCCGCTCTCGCACCCACCACTATCCGTTCCGGCTCGTGCCTCCCGGCGCGATGCTCGCGTACGTCGAAGAGCTCTGCGAGACCGAGGGCGTGACGATCGAGTCGGGCGTCCTGCCACTGGTCGTACGCGCCGGCGGCGGGTCGCCGCGAGACACGCTGTCGCTCCTCGACCAGCTCATCGCCGGCTCCGAGGGCTCGGTCGTGACGTATCAGCGTGCCGTCGCCCTCCTCGGGTACACGCACGCCGAGCTGCTCGATGAGGTCGTCGACGCCTTCGCCGCGACGGATGCCTCGGCCGCCTTCGCCGCCGTCGACCGCGTCGTCCAGACCGGGCAGGACCCCCGGCGCTTCGTCGACGACCTCCTCGAGCGGCTGCGCGACCTCATCGTCGTGAGCGCGACGGGGTCCGGTGCCGCGGCCGTCCTCCGCGGCGTCTCGGCCGAGGAGCTGGAGCGGATGACGCGCCAGGCCGCCGCGTTCGGCACGGCGCGCCTCTCGCACACCGCCGACCTCGTGATCGCGACCCTCGACGACATGACGGGCGCGACCTCGCCGCGGCTGCAGCTCGAGCTCATGGTCGCGCGCGTGCTCACCGCGACGGGGGTGGCGGCGGCTGCGCCGATCGCCCCCGCGGTTCCGGCTGCTGCGGTCCCGGCCGCGCCGGTGGCCGTCGCTCCTGCCACGGTCCCCGAGCCTGTCGACGCGTCGAACCCGGTGCGCGCGGCGGCCACGACTCCGGGCTCCTCGGTGGCTCGAGCCACGGTCCCCGAGCCTGTCGAGGGGTCGAACGCCGTCCCTGCCCCGACTTCGGCCCCGGCTGCTTCCGCCCCCAGCCGGGCTCCCGCCGCGCCCGAGCCCGTCCCGACCGGCCCCGTCACGCTCGAGCGCCTGCGCGAGGCGTGGCCGGGCATCCTGGCCCGTCTCGAGACGATCAGCCGCTCGTCGTGGATGCTCGCGACCAACGCGACGGTCGTCGACTTCGACGACGACGACGTGCTCACGCTCGCGTTCGGGAGCCAGAGCGATGTCGCGAAGTTCAAGCAGCTCTCCGCAGGTGCGGGGCCCAGCGAAGACCTGCGCGGCGCGATCCAGGCCGTGCTCGGCGTCCGGGTCAAGTACCGTGCGAAGCACGACTCCTCCCGAGACCGCGGCGATGGGGGAGCGCCCGCCGCTCGAGGCGACGCCCCGAGGCCGCCCCGCCCCGAGCGCGCACCCGAGCGGCAGAGCGCGCCGGCGCGCGCGTCTGCGGCTCCCGTGACGGAGTGGGCGGTCGCGCCGATTCCGGATGCTGCTCCCGCGCCCGACCCCGGGCCCGAGGCATCCGCGTCGACGTCCGCCGTCGCCCAGTTCGCGATCGACGACGAGCCCGAGGACGCCGCGACCGAGGCGGCGCGCCTGCGCACCGCGACCCTCGCCCCTGCGCGGGAGGGCGACGTCCTGCCCTCGACCGACGTCGAGCCGTCGATCGAGCCGGAGGACGACGACGAGGACGAGCCCGAGGTCGGGGCATCCGCCGACGCGCCCGTGCCGCCCGTCATCGCGCCGCCGCTCTCGGCGTCGCCGCGCGACGCCGACCGGCGCCCGCAGACCGCGTCGCGCCCCGGCCAGCCCCAGCGGTACGGCGAAGCAGTCGTGCGCCAGGTGCTCGGCGCGGCGTTCGTCCGTGAAGAGCCCTACGAGCCGCCCACGAGGTTCAGCTAGCCCATGTACGACGGCATCGTCCAGGACCTCATCGATGAGTTCGGGCGGCTTCCGGGCATCGGCCCGAAGTCCGCCCAGCGCATCACGTTCCACATCCTGCAGACCCCGAACTTCGACGTCTCGCGGCTCGCGCAGCTGCTCGCCGAGGTGCGCGAGAAGGTGCGCTTCTGCGAGATCTGCGGCAACGTCTCGGAGCAGGAGCGCTGCGCCATCTGCCGCGACCCCCGGCGCAACGAGACGCTCATCTGCGTCGTCGAGGACGCGAAGGATGTCGCGGCGATCGAGCGCACGCGCGAGTTCCGCGGTCTCTACCACGTGCTCGGCGGCGCGATCAGCCCCATCGCGGGCATCGGGCCCGACGACCTCCGCATCGCGCAGCTGATGAAGCGACTCGCCGACGGGACGGTGCAGGAGGTCATCCTCGCGACGAACCCCAACCTCGAGGGCGAGGCCACGGCGACCTACCTCAGCCGGCTGCTGCACACGCTCGAGATCACCGTGACGCGGCTCGCGTCGGGGCTTCCCGTCGGCGGCGACCTCGAGTACGCCGACGAAGTCACGCTCGGCCGCGCGTTCGAGGGGCGCCGCACGCTGTGAACGCCGCCTCGACGCGGTTCAGCACCCGTGGCTGGGTGCTGTTCGCCGTCATGTCGCTCGTGTGGGGCGTGCCGTATCTCTTCATCAAAGAGGCGGTCGACTCCTACTCGCCGGCGGCGGTCGTCGCGGGCAGGACCCTCATCGGCGCCCTGATCCTGCTCCCGATCGCGCTGCACCGGCGCGCGCTCGGGCCCGCGCTCAAGCTCTGGCCATGGGTGCTCGCGTTCGGCGCGATCGAGATGGCCGGCCCGTTCCTGCTGCTCGGGCACGCCGAGCAGACCCTTCCGTCCGGTCTCACGGGACTCCTCGTCGCGACCGTCCCGCTCTTCGCCGCCGTCATCGCGTTCACGCGTGGCGACAAGGGCGTCCTCCGTCCGGCGCGGGCGGGCGGGCTGCTGATCGGGTTCGGGGGCGTCGCGGTCATCGTGGCAGGCCCCGGGCTCGCAGCGGGCGACTCGGCGAGTCTCCTCGCGGTCGGCGAACTCCTGCTCGTCGCGCTCTGCTACGCCATCGCGCCCTTCATCGTCGCGACGAAGCTCAAGGACGTGCCCTCGCTCGGCACCATCACGCTGTCCCTCTTCGCGGTCGGCCTCTTCTACCTGCCGATCGGCTTCCTGACGCAGCACGAGACGCCGACCGCGCGCAGCACGGTCTCGCTCGTCGCGCTCGGCGTCGTCTGCACGGCGATCGCCTTCATCGCGTTCTTCGCGCTCATCGCCGAGGTCGGCCCTGCCCGCGCGCCGCTGTTCACCTACGTCAATCCCGTCGTCGCGATCCTCCTCGGCACGATCCTGCTCGGCGAGGAGCTGAGTGCGGGCCTGCTCATCGGGTTCCCGCTCGTGATCCTGGGCTGCTGGCTCGCCGCGACGGGCGGGGTGGTCCCACGCCGCGCACGCCGCGGCCCCGAGCCTCTCGGCGAGGCCGACCTCTCGTAGACCGACGCCGGCACGGCATCCGGTCACATGGTCGGGCCGGCATGAGCCCGTCCGTAAGATGGACCGTTGGGCGCGGCATCCGTTCGCCCTCCGCCGTCGATCGACCGGCGGCGCATCCTTGGGAGTTCTGAACGTGGCGCTGATCGTCCAGAAGTACGGCGGTTCGTCCGTCGCCGACGCGGAGAGCATCAAGCGGGTCGCGAAGCGCATCGTCGACACGCGCCGCGCGGGCAACGACGTCGTCGTCGCCGTGAGCGCGATGGGCGACACGACCGACGAACTGCTCGACCTGGCGGCCCAGGTCGCGCCGATCCCCGCGCCCCGCGAGCTCGACATGCTGCTCTCGAGCGGAGAGCGCATCTCGATGGCGCTCCTCGCGATGGCGATTCACTCGATGGGCTTCGAGGCCCGCTCGTTCACGGGCAGCCAGGCCGGCATGATCACGACAGCCGACCACGGCTCGGCCCGCATCGTCGACGTGACGCCTGTACGCCTGCGCGAGGCGCTCGATGAAGGCGCCATCGTCATCGTCGCCGGCTTCCAGGGCTTCAACCGCGACACGCGCGACATCACGACCCTCGGCCGCGGCGGCACCGACACGACCGCCGTCGCGCTCGCGGCGGCGCTCGACGCCGACGCGTGCGAGATCTACAGCGACGTCGACGGCATCTTCACGGCCGACCCCCGCGTCGTACCGAAGGCGCGCAAGCTCAAGACGGTCACGAGCGAAGAGATGCTCGAGCTCTCGGCGAACGGCGCGAAGGTGCTGTACATCCGCGCTGTCGAGTACGCGCGCCGCCATGGCGTGCTCATCCACGCCCGCTCGACGTTCAGCCCGAACGTCGGAACCTATGTGCTGGGCCCGGGGATGAGCCTCCCCGACGGCGAAGGAGAAGAGATGGAAGAGCCGATCGTCGCGGGTGTCGCGACCGACCTGGGCCAGGCGAAGATCACGGTCATCGGCGTTCCCGATGTGCCGGGCAAGGCCGCCGAGATCTTCAAGATCGTCGCCAAGTCCGGTGCCAACGTCGACATGATCGTCCAGAACGTGTCGGCCGCGACCACGGGCCGCACCGACATCTCGTTCACGCTCCCCAAGGGCGACGCGGCGACGGCGCTCAAGGCGCTCGCCGGCGACCAGACCGAGGTCGGCTTCGAGAGCCTCGTCCACGACGACCAGATCGGCAAGCTCTCGGTCGTCGGCGCCGGGATGCGCACGCACTCGGGCGTCTCGGCGACGCTCTTCGAGGCGCTGTCGATCGCGGGCATCAACATCGAGATGATCTCGACGTCCGAGATCCGCATCTCGGTCGTCGTGCGCGGGGACGACCTCGCCGAGGCCGCCCGCGTCGTGCACCGCGCCTACGACCTCGACGGCGACATCGACGCGACGGTCCACGCCGGCTCGGGTCGCTGACGCCGACCGCGCGGATGCGCACCCTGAGTGTCGCCTTGACGGCGCTCCTGGTCGCCCTCGTCTCGGGATGTTCGGCACCGCCCGCGCCGGATGTCGCCCTCCCTCCGGCGGGCGCTGTCGCCGACTATCAGCTCGGCGGAGCCTACGACCCCGCGCCCGAGGTGACGCTCGTCGTCCGCGACAGCACCGAGGCTCCCGCGCCCGGCCGCTACTCCGTCTGCTACCTCAACGCGTTCCAGACGCAGCCGGGCGAGACCCCCGCCGCCGACCTGCTCCTGACGGACCAGGACGGCGAATCCATCGCGGATCCGGACTGGCCCGACGAGCGCCTCGTCGACATCAGGACGGATGCTGCGCTCGAGCGCGCCGCGGACGGCATCGCCCGCTGCGCCGACGCCGGATTCGACGCCGTCGAGTTCGACAACCTCGACTCGTTCACCCGCTCGGCGGGCCTCCTCGATGCCGAAGACGCCCTGGCCTTCGCCGCGGATCTCGTCCAGGAGGCGCACGCGGCCGGCCTCGCCGCAGGCCAGAAGAACACCGCCGAACTCACGGAGCACGGCCACCGGACGGGCTTCGACTTCGCCGTCGCGGAGGAGTGCGACGTGTTCGAGGAGTGCGCGGCCTATACGGACGTCTACGGCGACGCCGTCATCGCGATCGAGTACACCGACGACCTCCGCCGGCCCTTCGCCGAGGTCTGCGCCGACCCGGACCGCCCGGCCACGATGATCCTCCGCGATCGCGACCTCGTCCCCGCGGGCGAGCCGGGACACGTCTTCGAGCACTGCTGAGCCCGGGCGGCGAGTCCGGGCTGCCGACGCTGCCGAAAGGCCAGAAGTTCTGGCATCTCGGCGTCCAGACACCCGAAGTTCTGGCGAATCGGCGGGTCAGCGACTCGGGTCCTATGCCGAAGAGCCGCGGGCGGCGAGCACGGCATCCCAGACAGCATCCGCCACCTCGCGCTTGGTGCCGGACGCCTCGGCCGCGACCTCGTCGCGCGCATCGATGACCGCGACATGGTTGTCCGAGGCCTCGAAGCCCTTGTCCCACCCGACCTCGTTCACGACGAGCAGGTCGACGCCCTTGCGGCGGCGCTTGCGGCGGGCGCGATCGAGGAGCTCCTCCTCGTTCGCGGCGGTCTCGGCGGCGAAGCCGACGATCGTCTGACCGCGCCGCCGCGTCGCGACCAGCCCGGCGAGGATGTCCTCGTTCTCGACGAGCTGGAGCGTCGTGAGCGGCCCGTCCTCCTTGCGGAGCTTCTCGGGGGCGACGTCGGCGACGCGGTAGTCGGCGACCGCCGCGACCATCACGACGACGTCCGCCTCGGCCGCGGCCTCGCGCATCGCGCTCCCGAGCTCGCCCGCGGTCGCGATGCGCGAGAGCTCGATGCGCGGGTGGAGGGATGCTGTCGCCAGCACGCCGTCGTCGACGTGCGCTGCGACGAGCCGCACGTGCGCTCCGCGTGCCGCGGCGGCCAGCGCGATCTCGGCGCCCTGGCGTCCGCTCGAGCGGTTGCCGACGTAGCGGACGGGATCGATGGGCTCGCGCGTGCCGCCGGTCGAGACGGCCACGACGAGGCCGGCGAGGTCACCCTCCGCCGACGCGAGGGCGAGTGCGGAGGCGGCGATCTCCTCAGGCTCCGACATCCTTCCCGGCCCGCTGTCGCCGCCGGTGAGGGGTCCGTCCGCCGGCCCGACGACGTGCACGCCGCGGCTGCGGAGCGTCTGGATGTTCGCGACGGTCGCGGGGTGCCGCCACATCTCGGTGTGCATCGCGGGCGCGACGACGACGGGAGCGCTCGTCGCGAGCAGTGTCGTGCCGAGGAGGTCGTCGGCGAGTCCCGCCGCCATCGAGGCGAGCGTGTTGGCCGTCGCGGGGGCGACGACGATGAGGTCGGCCTTCCGGCCGAGAGCGACGTGCCGCACCTCCGAGACGTCCTCGTGCACCGACGTCGTGACGGGATTGCGACTGATCGCCTCCCACGTCGTGAGTCCGACGAACCGCAGCGCGTCCTCGGTCGGGATGACGTGCACGTCGTGGCCTTCGAGCACGAGGAGCCGCACGAGCTGGACCGTCTTGTACGCGGCGATCCCGCCTGTCACGCCGACTACGATGAACATTCCCCGATCCTCCCACGCGGCGCGCTCCGCCAGGCGGTTGGCCGGGTGCGCGGCGCTGCCGATGGGCCGCGAGAAAGCGGCATCCCGAATGTGCACCGTCATCCTCCAGGTCCCCGAGACCGCGGGCGAGCCCACGCGCGTGCTCGCCGTGCGCGACGAGGACCCGGCCCGCGCGTGGGACCCGCTCGGCCCGTGGTGGCCCGAGGCGCACCCCGGCGTCGTCGGGGTGCGCGATGCACGCGCCGGGGGCGCGTGGCTCGCCGCCGATCCCGCGCGAGGGCGGCTCGCCGTGCTGCTCAACCGCGCCGACGTGCCCGACCTGCCCGAGGACGGCCTGCAATCGCGCGGGGGAGTCGTGCTGGACGCCGTCGACGGGCGCTCGCCCGGACAGCATCCGCCGACCCATGGGTTCAACCTCGTCGAGGTCGACGGATCCGGAGCGCGCGTCACGACGTGGGACGGCGTCGAACTGCGCAGGGCGGAGCTCGCGCCGGGAACCCACATGATCGCGCACGACGACGTGGACGACCACGCGACGCCGCGCATCGCGCGCTGGCTCGCGCCCTTCACCGCCGCGCACGGGGCACCGGCGACGGATGCCGCGTCCCCAGCGATCGAGGACCTCCCGGCTTCCCCTGCCGGCGGTGAGCCGCTCGACTGGTTCGCGCCGTGGGTCGCCCTGCTCGAGGAGTCCGCGGCGCTCGAGCCGACCGACGACGACGCGATCATCCGCGACAACCGCCCGCTGGGCTATCCGACGCTGTCACTCCTCGTGTGCCTCGCGTCGGTCGGGCCGGACTCGATCGACCTGGCCTACGGCGCGCTCGACGAGCCCGGCCACTGGAACCCGCTGCCGCTGGTCTGAGGCGTCATACGGCCCGAGCGGAATATGCCGGCCGGTAGAATCGGGCAAACCCCGCACCCCGTCGGCTGCTGCCGTGCACCGTCGCAACCTCGAGGATCCCGCATGACCCGCATCTCAGACTCCGGACTCTCCATCGCCGTCGTCGGCGCCACCGGCCAGGTCGGCACCGTCATGCGCGAGATCCTCGCCGAGCGGTCGTTCCCGATCCGCGAGCTGCGGCTGTTCGCGACGGCCCGCTCGGCGGGAACGTCGGTCGAGTTCGCGGGTGAGACGGTCGTCATCGAGGATGTCGCGACCGCCGACCCCTCCGGCATCGACATCGCGCTCTTCTCGGCCGGTGCGACCGGCAGCCGCGCGCACGCGCCCCGCTTCGCCGATGCCGGCGCCGTCGTCATCGACAACTCGAGCGCGTGGCGCATGGACCCCGAGGTCCCGCTCGTCGTCAGCGAGGTCAACCCGCACGCGATCGCCCAGGCGCACAAGGGGATCATCGCCAACCCCAACTGCACCACGATGGCCGCGATGCCGGTCCTCAAGGTGCTCGACGCCGAGGCCGGCCTCGAGCGGCTCATCGTCTCGACGTACCAGGCCGTGTCGGGCTCGGGTCTCGCGGGCGCGCAGGAGCTCCTCGGCCAGGTCGAGGCCGTCGTCGCGCAGCCCAATGCGATCGACCTCGTCCACGACGGCTCAGCCGTCGACTTCCCGCAGCCGGAGAAGTA
Source organism: Microbacterium sp. NPDC019599 (assembly GCF_040632175.1). Classification (NCBI taxonomy): domain Bacteria; kingdom Bacillati; phylum Actinomycetota; class Actinomycetes; order Micrococcales; family Microbacteriaceae; genus Microbacterium; species Microbacterium sp. NPDC019599. The sequence continues at coordinate 271,335 of NZ_JBEYBL010000002.1, read as the reverse complement.
CGTCGCGCCCATCGCGTTCGACGTCATCCCGCTCGCCGGCAGCCTCGTCGACGACGGCCTGAACGAGACCGACGAGGAGAAGAAGCTCCGCAACGAGAGCCGCAAGATCCTCGAGCTGCCTGGCCTCCGCGTCGCCGGCACGTGCGTGCGCGTCCCCGTCTTCACCGGGCACTCCCTGAGCATCCACGCCGAGTTCGGGCGCGACATCACGCCCGAGCGCGCTCGCGAGCTGCTCGCCGTCGCACCCGGTGTCGCGCTCGAGGAGGTCCCGACGCCCCTCCAGGCCGCGGGCAGCGACCCCAGCTACGTCGGCCGCATCCGCGCCGACCAGTCGGCGCCCGAGGGCAAGGGCCTCGTGCTGTTCATCAGCAACGACAACCTCCGCAAGGGCGCCGCCCTCAACGCCGTGCAGATCGCCGAGCTCGTCGCGGCGAACCTCGGCGTCAAGGCCTGACGCACAGCATCCCGCTCGCCGCGTTCGCCTCCGTGGAACGCGGGGTTCTGCGGCATGCCGCGGTGCATTCGACGGAGACGAACCGAGCGGGCCGAGCCGGGTCCGGCCTTTCCGCGGCGGCAAGAAGTGCGTTCTTTGACGGATGCCGGAGCCCCCGGCGGGCGGGAGCCCTCGGCGCGCCGCCTAGAATCGTCAGGTGACAGAGACCGTCGACGTCGTGCTCATCGGTGGCGGCATCATGAGCGCCACCCTGGGTACCCTCCTCTCCGAACTGCAGCCCGACTGGAAGATCGTCGTCTACGAACGGCTCCATGACGTCGCGCTGGAGAGCTCCAACGCCTGGAACAACGCCGGCACGGGGCACGCGGCGCTGTGCGAGCTGAACTACATGCCGCAGGGCTCCGACGGCACCGTCGATCCCGCGAAGGCCATCGCGATCAACGAGCAGTTCCAGCAGAGCCGGCAGTTCTGGGCCTCTCTCGTCGAGAGGGGCGTCCTCGACGCGCCCAACACGTTCATCAACTCCACGCCGCACATGACGTTCGTCCGCGGCGAGAAGGACGTCGAGTACCTCCGCAAGCGCTACGAGGTGCTCAAGCAGGAGCCGCTGTTCGCCGGCATCCAGTACAGCGAGGACTCGCGCGTCATCAACCAGTGGGCGCCGCTGCTCATGCAGAAGCGCCGCGCGGGCGAGCCGTTCGCCGCGACGCGCGTGCCGGCCGGGACCGACGTCGACTTCGGCGCGCTGACGCGCCAGCTCTTCGACGGGCTGCGCGAGCGCGGCGCCGACATCGTCACGAACCGCGAGGTGCGCCGCATCAAGAAGCAGGCCGACGGCACGTGGCTGCTCAAGTGGCGCAACTCCGTCGGCCGCACGCCGGGTGAGGTGAAAGCACGCTTCGTCTTCGTCGGCGCGGGCGGCTGGGCGCTCAAGCTCCTGCAGCGCTCGGGCATCCCCGAGATCTCGGGCTACGGCGTGTTCCCCATCGGCGGGCAGTTCCTCAAGACCTCCGACCCGTCGCTCGTCGCTCAGCACCAGGCGAAGGTCTACTCGCAGGCCTCCGTCGGGGCTCCGCCCATGTCGGTGCCGCACCTGGACACGCGCGTCGTCGACGGCGAGGCATCCCTCCTCTTCGGACCGTTCGCGACATTCAGCCCCAAGTTCCTCAAGAACGGGTCGATGCTCGACATCGTGACGCAGGTGCGGCCCGGCAACCTGTGGCCCATGCTCAAGGTCGCGTGGGACAACCCCAGCCTCATCACCTACCTCGTGGGCGAGCTGCTGAAGAACCACGCGAAGAAGGTCGACAGCCTCCGCACCTTCGTGCCGACCGCCAAGGATGCCGACTGGGAGCTCATCCAGGCCGGGCAGCGCGCTCAGGTCATGAAGAAGGACCCGAAGAAGGGCGGCATCCTCCAGTTCGGCACGGAGGTCGTGACAGCCGCCGACGGCTCGATCGCGGGCCTGCTGGGCGCGTCTCCGGGCGCGTCGACGGCCGTGTCGATCATGCTCGGCCTGCTCAAGACGTGCTTCCCCGACAACATCGCGCAGTGGGAGCCGACGCTCAAGGAGCTCATCCCGAGCTACGGCGAGACGCTCAACCCGAAGCCCGAACGGGCCGAGGAGACCCTCAGCGAGACGGCGGAGGCGCTGGCCCTCACGGCCTGACGCCTCGCGCCGCTACGCTGGCCCGATGGGGCTCAGCACGCTCGCCCGCGCCGCGTCCGCGGCCGTGCTCGCGCTCGCCCTCGCGGCGACGCCCGCTGCCGCGGCGGGGGCCGCGGCATCCCCGATGCCGGTCGCGGCGGCGCCCGTCGCGACCGCGGAGGCCGCGGCATCCGGAACCCTGGCGGACGCCGTCGGCACGGCCGCGCGCGCGGATGTCGACGACTTCCGGTACGACTCCCTGACGGCCGACTACTGGCTCGTCCGCTCGGTCTCGGGCCAGTCGCAGCTCTACACCCAGGAGACGATCGTCGCGAGGTTCCCCGAGTTCGACCAGAACAAGGGCATCGTGCGCCGCATCCCGAAGTCGGACTCCGGTATCGACCTCAACACGGCCGTCGTCAACGTCACAGCCGGGGGAGGGACGCCCGTCCCGTGGTGGACCGAGCAGGACGAGGACGACATCTACGTCCTCACGGGCGACGACACCTACGTGCACGGACCGCAGACCTACGTCATCTCGTACACGATGAGCGACGTCGTGCTCCGCTACGCCGACACCGGCGCCGACGAGTTCTACTGGGACGTCGTCGGCGAGGACCACGCGCAGCCCTTCGATGCGGTGACGGCGCGCGTGCACATCGCGGGCGACGCCGCCGACGGGCTCATGTCCGGTCGCGTCTACTGCTACCGCGGCCCGGTCGGGTCCACCAATCGCTGCGAGATCAAGGGTCCCGAGCTCGACGAGGCATGGCCCGACGACGTCGCGGGATGGGCTCTCGCACTGAGCGGACGGGATGCCGAGGAATCCGCCGTCGTGTTCACGGCCACCGATGCCTTCCTCGCGCCCGAAGAGGCGATGACCGTCGCGATCGGCTTCGCGCAGATGACCTTCGCCGCCCCCACGCCGCCCCCGCCCCCGCCGTATCCGTGGTGGGAGTGGATCCTCCCCGTCCTCGCGCTCATCGCCGGATTCGGCGGGCTCGTGTTCATCCTCGTCATGAAGGCGTTCCTGCGCCGCAATCCCGACGATTCGCCCGTCATCGTGCAGTACACGCCGCCCGTGGACGAATCGCCGACACTGTCCGCGGGAGTCCTCGGCGTCCCCGCACGCGCCCTCGCGGCCCACGTCGTGGATCTGGCGGTGCGCGACAAGGTCGAGATCACGGCGAAGGGCGGCCGTGACGAGCCGGACGACTTCAGCGTCGTCCTGCGCGACGGGACCGGCCTCGAGCACGACGACCGCCGGATCGTCACGACCCTGTTCGGGAAGGATGCCGCCCCCGGCGACCGCGTCGACCTCGGCGAGTTCGCGGCCAGGCCCCCCGTCCGCGCCGTGACCTACGTGCGTCGGATCGACGACGCGACCGTGGACCGCGGCTACCGCAGCAAGACCCCCGGGTGGATCGGCGCCGTCCGCGGCGCACTGCAGTTCGGCGGATTCATCGTCGCGATGGTCCTCATGTTCTTCGTCGACGCCGTCCCGTCCGTGCTCACGGACCTGGGGCGGGTCGGCGGCTGGATCTACACGCTGTCCATCGTGAGCGGCTTCGGCGCCTTCATCGTCCTGCCGTTCTTCGGGCTGCCCAAGACGGCCCTCACGCGGGCGGGCGGCATGCACAAGACGTACCTCGAGGGCATCCGCGAGTACCTGCGCCTCGCGGAGGAGGACCGCCTGCGCGCCGCGCAGTCCCCGCAGACGGCCGATCTGGTCTCGAGCGGCAGGCGCCCGTTCGGCGACGCGCCGAATCGGGCCGGCGTCGACGTCGTGAACCTCTACGAGCGGCTCCTCCCGTACGCCGTGCTGTTCGGCATGGAGCGCGAGTGGATCGACGTCATCCGCTCGGCGTCGCCCCTCGAGGCCACGACATCCCGGCTCGCACTGTTCGACTCCGTGTGCTCGGACTCCCTCGCGGACGCATCGCGCTCGATCGGCCGCCTCGCCGCGACCCCCGTCTCGAGCGGGAGCTCCTCCAGCTCGTCCGGCTCGTCGTTCTCCAGCAGTTGGTCGTCGTCGGGCGGGTCGAGCGGCGGGGGGTTCTCCGGCGGCGGCGGTGGCGGCGGCGGGTTCGGCGGCCGATGAGGCTCTGGTCGCTGCATCCGTCGATCCTCGACAGGGCCGCGCTCGTGGCGTGCTGGCGCGAGGGGCTGCTCGCGCAGAAGGTCCTGGCGGGCGGCACGCGAGGTTACACGCGCCATCCGCAGCTGGAGCGGTTCCGCGCCGCGCCCGATCCGCTCGAGGCCGTCGGCCACTTCCTCGAGGCGCTGCGCCTCGAGGCGACGGCGCGCGGCTACCGCTTCGACGGCTCGCGCATTCAGCGGACGGATGCTGTCGCCCCCGGCATCCCCGTCACCGACGGCCAGCTCGCCTACGAGCTGTCGCACCTGCGCGACAAGGTCGGCCTCCGCGACCCGGGCTGGCTTCCCCGCCTGCCGGTCGTGGCTTCGGCGTCTCCGACCTTCAGGATCGTCCCGGGCGGGATCGAGACGTGGGAGAGGGTGCCCCCGGGGCGCCCCTAGACTCACCTGGTGGCCAAGCTCTACTTCCGCTACGGGGCGATGAACTCCGGCAAGTCGACCGCGATGCTCCAGGCCGCCTACAACTACGAGGAGCGCGGCCAGCACGTCCTCCTCGCCAAGCCCGCGATCGACACGAAGGGCGCCGACGAGATCTCCAGCCGCCTCGGCGTGACGCGCCCGGTGGACTTCCTGGTGGGGCCCGGCGACGACCTGCGCGCACTCTTCGCGGAGCACCGGGTGCGCGTGCAGCGCGAGGCCGCGGCATCCCTCATCCCGGAATCGGACGAGCACCCGGTCGACGTCGCGTGCCTTCTGATCGACGAGGCGCAGTTCCTCACGCGCGACCAGGTCGACGACCTCCTGCGGATCGTCGTGCTCGACGGCGTGCCCGTGCTTGCGTACGGCATCCGGACCGACTTCCAGACGCAGGCCTTCCCCGGATCGCGGCGGCTGCTCGAGCTCGCGCACTCGCTCGAGGAGCTCAAGACGATCTGCCGCTGCGGCCGGAAGGCGATCTTCAATGCGCGCCTGGTGGGCGGGCGCTTCGTCTTCGACGGCGATCAGGTCGCGATCGACGAGCTGTCGACCGAGCGCGTGACGTACGAGTCGCTGTGCGCCGAGGACTACCTGCGCGCCTCGGGCGGCCGGCTCGGCTGAGGCCTGGCGCCTCGGTGCAGGGTGCGCGGTCGCTTCGGCGCCTTGCCGCGCACGAACTCCTCAAAATCCAGCTCGATCGGCGCCTGTGGCCGCCGTCCGGCGTGCGCGCCGTGATTCTTGCTGAGTTCGTGCACGTCCTCCGGGGCTACGCGGTCGCCTCGGCGCTGCGCCGCCGCGGCGGGCGGGGGATGAGCATCGACGTCGCGCGCTGGTACTCGGCGTAGGCGGGGTACTTGGACGCCGTGATCGACTCCGTGAAGACGGTCGATCCGATGAACAGCAGCGTCAGCAGCGCGGCCCCCGCGATCGTCCAGTTGGCGGCGCCGCCCCAGAACCCGAGGCCGGATGCCACGGCCGCCGTCGCCCCGATGGCGTAGAAGACCCACCACTGGGCCTGCTCGAAGAAGAAGTTGGGGTGTCGGCTGAAGCGGAAGAGTCCTGTCGTGACGAACCCGGGCTCGAGGGTTCCGCCCGCGGCCTTCTTCGCCTGATGGAACTCCCACTGCTGCTGATCGGCGACGTACTCGCCGACCAGGAGCGCGGCGAACAGCAGCGCGAAGGCGGCATCCCATCCCGTGAACGGCGACGGGTTCTGCCACGCGATGAACGCGGGAAGCGTGATCAGGACGAGGAGGGCGTTCTGGTACAGGACGATGAAGAAGAGGTTGAAGAGCTGGAACTGCCACGGCTTCATGCGCCCGCGGAGGACCGCCCAGCGGTAGTCCTCCATGCCCGTGTAGCCGCCCTTGCGGGCGAAGTTGAACGTGAGGCGGGCGCCCCACGCGGTGACGAGGAGCGCCATCACGACGAGGCGCACGGGGTCGCCGCCGGCTGCGCCGACAAGCCAGTCGCCGGGCTCCGTGCCCGCCGACACGGCGTCGCCGGATGCGCTGCCGATGATCCCGGAGACGGCGAAGATCCAGACGTAGACGACGGGCGCGATCGACCACAGACGGTCGACCCATGAGGTGTCCTTCGTGACGAGGGAGGCGATCCAGCAGAACGCGCAGACGGCGCCCGCGACGATGAGGACGAGGGTGAGGGGGGTCATGCCCCTCAGATTACGTTGAGGGTTCCCACGCTTTGCATGGTCTGACCACCGCGTGTATTGTGGTCGGACCACAAAGATGAGGAGTTGCCGTGGCAGACGACGTCGCCCAGGCCCCGGCTCGCGCATGGCGAGTCGTGCTCGACAAGATCGAGACCGATCTGCTCGAGGGACGGCTCACTCCAGGCGACCGCCTCGCACCCGAGCGCGAGCTCTCGGCGACGCTCGGCGTCGGCCGCTCCAGCGTGCGCGAAGCGCTGCGCGTCCTCGAGGTCATGGGCCTCATCAAGACGGGCACGGGCTCGGGGCCGACCTCCGGCGCCATCATCATCGCGACCCCGCGCGGCGGCCTCGCCGCGCTCCTGCGCCTCCAGGTCGCGGCGCAGGGGTTCCCCATCGCGGATGTCGTGGCGACCCGTCTCCTGCTCGAGCAGTGGGTCGTCGGCACCCTCGCGGTCGATGGCGAGCACGACCTCGCGGCCGTGCGCTCCACGCTGACCGCGATGGACGACGACGCGCTCTCGACGGAGGAGTTCCTCGCGCTCGACGCGCAGTTCCACCTCGCACTGGCCGACGCCTCCGGCAACGCCGTCGTCGGCGCGTCGATGGCGGGCCTGCGCACCTCGATCGAGTCGTACGTGCAGGCGGGCGCCCGGAGGATCCCCGATTGGGATGCCACGGCCACGCGCCTGCGCCGCGAGCACCACGACCTCATCCGCGCCATCGACTCGGGCGAGGCCGACCTCGCCCGTTCCCTCGTCCACGACCACATCACCGGCTACTACGCCGCCGCGGGCCTGACCCGCGACTGAAGGAAGGACCCCGTTCCATGGTGACCCGGCAGCTGCCCGTCCCGTCCGAGCTCCTCGAGCTCATGAGGTTCAAGAAGCCCGAGCTCAACGGCAAGAAGCGCAGGCTCCAGGGCGCCCTCACGATCGCCGACCTCCGGACGATCGCCAAGCGCCGCACGCCCAAGGCCGCGTTCGACTACACCGACGGGGCGGCCGAGGGCGAGCTGTCGCTCGCCCGCGCCCGCCAGGCGTTCGAGGATGTCGAATTCCACCCGTCGATCCTGCGTCCGGCCGAGCGCGTCGACATGTCCACGACGATCCTCGGCGGGCCGTCGGCCCTGCCGTTCGGGATCGCGCCGACGGGGTTCACGCGGCTCATGCAGACCGAGGGCGAGATCGCGGGCGCGTCCGCGGCCGGTGCCGCCGGCATCCCGTTCACCCTCTCGACGCTCGGCACGACGTCGATCGAGGACGTCAAGGCGGCCAACCCGAACGGCCGGAACTGGTTCCAGCTGTACGTCATGCGCGAGCGCGAGATCTCGTACGGCCTCGCCAAGCGGGCCGCGGAGGCGGGCTTCGACACGATCATGTTCACGGTCGACACGCCGGTGGCCGGCGCGCGGCTGCGTGACAAGCGCAACGGGTTCTCGATCCCGCCGCAGTTGACGGTGGGCACGATCATCAACGCGATCCCGCGGCCGTGGTGGTGGTTCGATTTCCTCACGACGCCGAAGCTCGAGTTCGCGTCGCTGTCCACGACGGGCGGCACGGTCGGCGAGCTGCTCAACGCCGCCATGGATCCCACGATCAGCTACGAGGACCTCGAGGTCATCCGCGGCATCTGGCCGGGCAAGATCGTCGTCAAGGGCGTCCAGAACGTCGAGGACTCCAAGCGCCTCGTCGACCTCGGCGTCGACGGCATCGTCCTGTCCAACCACGGCGGGCGCCAGCTCGACCGCGCGCCGATCCCGTTCCACCTGCTGCCCAACGTCGTCCGCGAGGTCGGCTCGGACGCGACCATCATGGTCGACACGGGCATCATGAACGGCGCCGACATCGTCGCCTCGATCGCGCTGGGCGCGAAGTTCACGCTCATCGGGCGGGCGTACCTCTACGGCCTCATGGCCGGCGGGCGCGAGGGCGTCGACCGCACGATCGCGATCCTGCGCACCGAGATCGAGCGCACGATGCAGCTGCTGGGCGTCGCGTCGCTCGAGGAGCTCGAGCCCAAGCACGTCACGCAGCTCACGCGACTGCTGCCTCTCGCGGGGGCGCCCGCCGAGGCGACCGCCGGCGGCGCCCCGCGCGTCCGGACCTGATCCGCGCCTCGCCTTGGCGTCGCGCCTCGCCTTCGCCGAGCCTCGCCTTGTCGCCGAACCCACCCTTTCTCGCCGAACCCACCCGCTCTCGCGCTCGGGAGCAGGTGGGTTCGTGTGAAAGAGGTGGGTTCGCGTGAAGAAGCTAGGTCAGGCGGCGACCGCGGGGCGGTGCGGGGCGGCGGGACCACGCAGGGCCGCGCGGCGGCTGAACGCCGGGGTCAGGCCCGGGTGGGCTCGGGCAGGGTCGGGATGAGCCCCTCGAGATAGTCGGCCGTGTCTTCCCAGCCCTCGACGGCGTGACAGTCCACGCCCATCGCGAGCACGGGGTAGTCGTTGCCGTCCGGGTCGAGCCGGTCGCCGACGAAGAGCATGTCGTCGAGGGAGATGCCGGTCTGCTCGGCGAGCTGCCGCATGCCGTACGCCTTGTCGATGCCGCGCTGCGTGATGTCGACGCTCGTCGACCCGCCGGAGCGCACCTCGAGGTCGGGGATGCGCGCGGCGACGGCGGCGCGGAGGGAGTTCTTCTTCTCTCCGGTCGGGTCCCACGCCTTCTTGGCATCCAGCGGCGCGGTCTGGCCGAGCGCCGAGAACGTGATCTGCGAGCCGCGGTCCTCGAGGATGTCGCCCCAGGTCTTCGACTCCCACAGCCCGAGGCGCTTGGCCTCCTGCTCGACGGCGGCCAGGGCGCGCGACTTCTCGTCGCCGGTGAGGCTGTGGGCGTAGATCTTCACGACACCGTCGGCCGAGAGGCGGTAGTACTGCGTGCCGCAGGTGGGCAGCAGGTGGATGCGCGACAGGGCCTCGGCCGAGGCATCCGGAAGTCTGTCGACGACCTGCGTCGTGAACTGGGCGAGCTGCCCTCCGGAGATGATCGCGACGTCGACGCGCTCCGCGAGCGCGACGAGCAGGTCGCCGATGCGGGGGTCGATGGCGCTCTTGGACGGGGCGAGCGTGTCGTCGAGGTCGAACGCGACGAGGCGGGGGTGCGGCATGCGTGGCTCCTGTCTCTGGTGCGGTCTGGCGTATACGACGGAAGGCCCCACCAATACTGGTGGAGCCTCCCTGCTGTCGGGGTGACAGGATTTGAACCTGCGGCCTCTTCGTCCCGAACGAAGCGCGCTACCAAGCTGCGCCACACCCCGTAACAACCCTCCGAGTCTATCCGATCCGAGCGCATGCTCCGAATCGAGCGCGGGATTCAGGCCTCCGGGAGCAGAGTGATGAGGGATGCCTCGGGTCGGCATGCGAATCGCACGGGTGCGTAGATGGAGTGGCCGAGTCCTGCGCTGACATTGAGGGGGATCGTCCGCCCGCCCCGCGACCACTCGCTGAGCCCCCGCGCCTGCCGGAGGGGGATGTCGCAGTTCGCGACGAGCGCGCCGAAGCCGGGGACGCGGACCTGGCCGCCGTGCGTGTGGCCGCCGAAGATCATGTCGGAGCCCATCCTGGTGAACGCGTCGAGCACGCGTCGATACGGGGCGTGCGTGACGCCGATCGTGAGGTCGGCCTCGCCTCCTCCGCGGAGCTCCTCGAGAGGATCGGGAAGGGCGTCGAGGCGATCCCACCGGCGATGCGCGTCGCTGACGCCCATCGCGTCGATGCGCAGACCCGCGACATCGAGCGACGTGACGGCGTTGTTCAGCGAGGTCCAGCCCAGATCCTCGGTGAGGTACGCGTCGAGCGCCTGCGTGTCGAGCGGTTCGACCGTCACGTGCGTCTTGGAGGGCCCCGTGAAGTACTTGAACGGATTGCGCGGGGACGGCGCCGCGTGGTCGTTGGAGCCGTGCACGAAGACACCCGGGATGCCGCGCAGCGGGTCGAAGGCGCGTCTGAGGCCCCGGAGTCCCTGCTCGTGACCCATGTTGTCGCCCGTGTTGACGACGAGGTCGGGCTGGAGGGAGGCCAGCGCCGCGATCCACTCCTGCTTGCGCGTCTGCCACGGCGCCATGTGCGCGTCGGACAGATGCAGGACCTTCACCGGTGTCGAGCCCTCGGGGAGGATCCGCAGCTCGTGCCGGCGCAGCGTGAAGAGGTAGCGCTCGATCCCGACGCCCCACACGACCGAGCCGAGAGCGACCGCCCCCACCGCGCCGAGCGCGGTGAGGGCGGTACGAGTCGATGCGGAGGTCACTGGTTGCAGTGCTCGCTCTTGTAGTCGACCTGGATCGTGGAGTTCCGGTTCACGACGGTGCCGCCCGGCGGGTTGGTGCCGGTCGCCTCGCCGTTGCCCTTCACCTTCTTCTCCTCGGTGCAGACCCCGGGTTGGACGTTGCCGAAGCCCGCCGCGCGGAGATAGCTGATCGCCTCGCTCACGGAGCGGCCCGCGACATCCGACGGAACCATGATGCCGTTGCCGTTGCTCGGGTTGATCGTGACGGTCGTGCCGCCCGCGACCCTGCCGGCACCCGGGTTCTGCGCGGCGATGATGCCCTGCGCTTCCCCGGAGTCGATCGGGTCGCCCACGATGACGGTGAATCCGGCATTCTGCAGCGTCCGCGTGGCGTCGTCGACGCTCATGCCGATGACGCTGGGCAGATCGGTCAGGACCTGACGCGTGAGCTCGCGGTCGGGCTGCGGGAACTCGTTGCCGCCGTAGAAGGTGTCCGCCGCACGCTGGATCGCGGGTGCGATCCGGTGACGCATCTGGTTGAGCTGCACGCCGTTGGCCCACTGCTTGAGCGAGCCGAAGCCGTCGGCGTTTCCGACCCACACGGCGGTCGTGACGTTCGTCGAGGACTCCACCATCCAGGTCTGCAGGTCCTCGTGCGTACCCGTCTTGCCGATGAGGGGAGTGCCGTCCCACGGGTTGGACTGCGCACCCGTGCCGCCCGAGCGCATGACGCCCTGCAGCGCGTACGCGGCGGTCGCGGCGATCTTCGGGTCGAGGACCTGCGTGCACGTGGTCTTCGGCACGGGCAGATCGTTGCCCTCGGCGTCGGTGACCTTGTCGATCGCCTTCGGCTGGCAGTAGATGCCGTTGTTCGCGACGGTGGCGTACGCCCCGGCCATGGCGATGGGAGCGACGGGCTCCGTTCCGATGATGGAGTTGAGCACCTTCATCTGGATCGGCGAGTCATCGCCGCGCGTCACGCCCATCTTGGTCGCGACCTTCTGGATGTCGCACAGGTCGAGCTTCTCGGCCATGGAGAAGTAGCCCGTGTTGAGCGACTGCGCCGTGAACGACATCGGGGTCCCGACCCAGCCGCGGCCGCCGCCGAAGTTGTTGACCTCGGTGTTCTCGAAGTTCACCCAGTCGCCGTCGCAGGAGTTCGTGACCCGCTTGATGATGCGGGTCGTGCCGTTGAGGACCTCGTTGAGCGAGTGCCCCTTCTCGAGCCAGTCGATGAGCGTGAAGAGCTTGAACGTCGAGCCCGCGTTGAAGCCGCTCGACTTGCCGTACTTCGCCGATCCTGCGTAAACGAGCGAGGTGTACGCGGGATCGGCGTCGGTGACCGCGCGGTCCTCGCTGAACTGCGTGTTCTGCACGATCGACAGGATGCGGCCCGTCGTCGCCTCGATGCTGACCGTGGACGCGCCGAAGTCCATTCCGTCGATCTTCGCGGGAGCGGTGTTGTGCACCGCTTCCTCGGCGGGGATCTGCACGCGCAGGTCGAGCGTCGTGTAGACGTTCAGGCCGCCGCGCCGCAGCGCCTTGTCGCGCTCGTCCTGCGTCGCGCCGAACGCCGTGTCGGTGCGGATGATGTTCTTGACGTACTGGCAGAAGTAGGCCGAGCCGCCGGCCGCGGCACAGCCGGTCTTGGGCTTGACGATGTTGGGCGTGATCGGCTCTTCGATCGCCTTGGCGTGCTGCTCCTGCGTGATCTTGCCGTCGGCCAGGAGCCGGTCCAGGACATAGACCTGGCGGGCCTTGGTGAGCTTGTAGCCGTCTTCCTCGCTGTTGACGGGGTTGCCGTCGCTGTCGGTCGTCGACCCGCCCTTCATGTCGATGCGGTAGCTGTTGGGGTTCTGCACCATGCCGGCGAGGGCCGCGGCCTGGCCGATGCTCAGGTCCTTCGCGGCCACGCCGAAGTAGTACCTCGCAGCGGCGTCGACGCCGTAGGTCTGTCCGCCGAAGCCGGCGATGTTGAGGTAGCCGAGCAGGATCTCGTTCTTCGAGTACTTCTGCTCGAGCGCGATGGCGTAGCGCATCTCCTGCAGCTTGCGCTGGATGCCCTCTGTGCCCGCCGCGGTCGTCGCCTCGGTGTAGCAGTTGGCGAGGGCTTCCTCGAGGGTCGTGACGACGACCGTCTCGCCGTCCTTCTCCTCCGTAACCTCTTCGGCATTGGACTCGCACCGCTGGACGAGGATGTTCTTGACGTACTGCTGGCTGATCGACGATCCACCGCGAGTGTCGCGGCCCCGGATGTTGTCGTAGACGGCGCTCGCCGTGCCGACGAGGTCGATGCCGCCGTGCTGGTAGAAGTTCTTGTCCTCGCTGGAGAGGATCGCGTCGTACATGACGGGCGCGATTTCGTCGAACTCGACCGGCGACCGGTTCTGGTCGTAGAACTTCGTAAGCTCGACCGGCTGCCCCTGGTCGTTCGTGTAGTAGATCGTCGTCGGAAGCATGAGCTTCTCGATCTCGAGCACGCTGGGCAGGTTGTCGAACATCGTGATGGCGCTGGATGCCGCAGCCCCGGACAGGGCGATGGCGGGAGTGACTGTCGCGGTCACGAGGATGCCGGCGACAGCGCTCAGGCCGACGAGGCCGGCGAGGCCGCCGAGCACACCGCTAGCCGTCCGTTTGGTATCAGGCATAGGGTTGATCGTAGGGGAGATACCTGGCAGATCCCTTTACGGCATGCCGAAGCCGGATGCTTGTTCTGCCCATGATCAGGGATTTCCTTCTCCGCCCACCTCGACCCCGCCAGGAGCCGCAGATGACCACGTGGGAATATCTCACGACGCCCCTACTCATCCACAACACCGCCGCGATCCTCAACAACTGGGGCAAGCAGGGCTGGGAGCTCGTGCAGGTCGTCCAGGGCCCCGAGGGCGGCCTCGTCGCCTACTTCAAGCGCCCCGTGGGCGACGGAGCCCAGAACGCGGGACTGGATGCCGCGGCAACTGCCGCCAAGCAGTTCGAGGAGGCCTGAGGCATGACCGTCTCCCAGCGTCTCGCCGAGCTCGGCATCCAGCTGCCAGAAGTCGTCCCGCCGGTCGCCGCCTACGTGCCCGCGAAGGCGCACGGCGACCTCGTCTACACGGCAGGCCAGCTGCCGATGATCTCGGGCGCGCTGCCCGAGGCGGGCAAGGTCGGCGATGGGCACGGGCTCGTCCCGGCATCCGACGCCAAGGCGTATGCGCGCCAGTCCGCGCTCAACGCCGTCGCCGCCGCGGCCTCTGCCGTCGGGGGAGTGGATCGCCTCACGGGTGTCCTGAAGGTGACCGGCTTCGTCGCCTCGGTGCCCGAGTTCACCGGTCAGCCCGGCGTCATCAACGGCGCGAGCGAACTGCTCGGCGAGATCTTCGGTGACGCCGGTCGCCACGCGCGCTCGGCCGTCGGCGTCCCGGTCCTGCCGCTGGACAGCCCCGTCGAGGTCGAGGTCGTCTTCACCTTCGAGTGACGGCTTCGCCTACTGACGAACGGAGCGGATGCTGCGACCCCGGGTCGCAGCATCCGCTCCGTCGTCCTACTTGACCTGGGCCGAGATGACGCTCATGACGGCCGTGTCGGCGAGGGTCGTCGTGTCGCCGACCTCGCGGCCCTCGGCGACGTCGCGCAGGAGCCGGCGCATGATCTTGCCCGAGCGGGTCTTGGGAAGCTCGCCCACGATGTAGACGTCGCGTGGGCGGGCGATCGGGCCGATCTGCTCGCCGACCCACAGGCGCAGGCTGTTCGCGAGGCCCTCCGCGGAGTGCTCCGCGAGGTACGACTGCTTGATGATGACGAAGGCCACCACGGCCTGCCCCGTCGTCTCGTCGGAAGCTCCGACGACGGCGGCCTCGGCGACGGCCTCGTTGCCCACGAGCGCCGACTCGATCTCGGTCGTCGACAGGCGGTGACCGGATACGTTCATGACGTCGTCGACGCGGCCGAGGAGCCACACGTCGCCGTCCTCGTCGAGACGGGCGCCGTCGCCGGCGAAGTAGAAGCCCTGCTTCTCGAACTTCTCCCAGTACGTCTCCTTGAAGCGCTCCGGGTCGCCCCAGATGCCGCGGAGCATGCTCGGCCACGGCTCCGTCACGACGAGCAGGCCGCCGTTGCCGTTGCCGACGTGCTGGCCGTCCTCATCGACGACGTCGATCGAGACGCCCGGCAGCGGCACCTGCGCCGAGCCCGGCTTCGTCTCGGTGACGCCCGGAAGGGCCGAGATCATGATCGCGCCGGTCTCGGTCTGCCACCACGTGTCGACGATGGGCGCCGTCTTGCCGCCGATGATCTTGCGGTACCACATCCACGCCTCGGGGTTGATGGGCTCGCCCACCGATCCGAGGAGGCGCAGCGACGACAGGTCGAACTGCTTGGGCACGGCCCGGCCGATCTTCATGAACGAGCGGATCGCGGTGGGCGCCGTATAAAGGATCGTGACGCCGTACTTCTGCACGATCTCCCACCAGCGGCCCGGGTGCGGCGTGTCGGGGGTCCCTTCGTAGAGCACCTGGGTCGCACCGTTGGCGAGGGGGCCGTACGTGACGTACGAGTGGCCCGTGATCCAGCCGATGTCGGCCGTGCACCAGTAGACGTCCGACTCGGGGTGGATGTCGTGCACGACCTTGTTCGTGAACGTCGCCTGGGCGAGGTAGCCGCCCGACGTGTGCAGGATGCCCTTCGGCTTCCCGGTCGTCCCCGACGTGTAGAGGATGAAGAGCGGGTTCTCGGCGGGGAAGGCCGTCGCCTCGTGCTCACCCGAGGCCTGGGGGACGACGTCGTGCCACCAGATGTCGCGACCGTCGGTCCACTCGACGTCGTTGCCTCCGCGCTTGACGACGAGCACGTTCTCGACGGTCTCCTGCACCCCCGAGCCGTTGCGGTCGGCGAGCGCCAGGTCCACGGCGGGCTTGAGCGGCGAGACCTTGCCCTTGCGGTAGCCGCCGTCGGCCGTGATGACGAGCTTCGCGCCGGCGTCGTCGATGCGGGAGCGCAGGCTGTCGGCCGAGAAGCCGCCGAAGACGACGGAGTGGATCGCGCCGATCCGCACCACCGCGAGCATCGCCGCGACCGCCTCGGGGATCATCGGCATGTAGATCGCGACGCGGTCGCCCTCGCCGATGCCGAGGCCCTCGAGGACGTTCGCGAGCCGCTTGACCTCGTCCGTCAGTTCGGCGTACGTCACGCGGCGGTCGTCGCCGGGCTCGCCCTCCCACAGGAGCGCGACGCGGTCCCCGTTGCCGGCTTCGACGTGGCGGTCGAGGCAGTTGTAGGCGACGTTGAGGCGCCCGTCGGCGAACCACTTGGCGAACGGCGGGTGCGACCAGTCGAGCACCTCGGTGAAGGGCGTGTCCCAGTGCAGCAGCTCGCGCGCCTGGTCCGCCCAGAAGCCCTCGCGGTCCGCCGACGCGCGCTCGTACAGCTCCGCCGTCGCGACGGCGCCGGCGGCGAAGTCCTCCGCCGGGGCGAACCGGCGCGTCTCATTCAGGAGGTGGTCGATCTGGCTGCTCATTGCGGCGCGCTCCTTTGCGGCTGGAGAGGTGTCGCGGGGCGACGGATGGGGGTCTCGTCATGGTGACGGATGCCGTGAGCAATCTACCCACGGCGCCCGACGCCCACTACCTCCGATAGTGGGTGGCGGCCACTTCGAGGGGTCCCACCGATATATCACTTCGACCTTGCTCCAGTTTGTTTGGAAGGTTGCGTGCAGTTGCGTATGCTCTTCCACGGCCGAACTTCGATTCTGGCATTGCGGCACCTGAAGCACCCCCCGAAATGCGGTGTCGCGCGCGGCGGCATCCCATACCCCCCATGGGATGCCGCCCCTGACCTCCGGCGCGGAGCGCTCGCATGGGAGCGCTTCCGCGACGGCCCCTCCTCCCCAGGTCCTGCGCTTGCGGGCCTGTCCACCAGGTGCGTGGATGCCGCTGGCCGCATGCCCCGCGGAATCTACCGTCGAGGCATGCCTCAGCCGTTCGTCGTCGAGCCGCGCACTGCGCCGCCGGTGACGGCGCGCGACTCCGATCGTTCCGTGCGCACTGGACCGACTCTCGGCGTCCTCGGCTTCGTGCCGACAACGGTGGAGCGGGATGCTGTCACCCCGGCGTCGACTCTTGTGTCGAAGGCGCCTGCACCGGACGTCAGCCCTCCGGCGCGGACTCTGCGCGATCATCCCGCACTCGCGCCGCTCGTCCCGTTCCTCGCGGACCCGGCCGTGACCGACCTCTTCATCAACGGGTCGGACGGTCTGTTCGTCGACCGGGGGAGCGGCGCCGAGCGCGCGCAGGGCTGGCGGGCCGCAGAAGAGGATGTGCGCGAGCTCGCGGTCGTCCTCATCTCGCTCGGCGGGCGGCACCTCGACGACTCGACGGCCTGCGTCGACGTCCGACTCGAGGGCGGCATCCGCGTGCACGCCGTCCTGCCGCCTGTCGCGCCGGCGGGCACGGCGATCTCGATCAGGATCCCGCGGCTCGGCATCGCGACCCTGGACGGGCTCGGCACCGCCGGCATGTTCGACCCCGCGATGCGGGACCGGCTCGAAGAGATCGTCGATCAGCGCGTCAATCTGCTCGTGACCGGAGCCGCCGGCGCCGGCAAGACGACCCTGCTCGCCGCGCTCCTCGGCCGCGCCGCGCGGAGCGACCGGATCGTCACGATCGAGGACGTCGCGGAGCTGCGCATCGACCATCCGCACCACGTGCAGCTCGAGGCGCGTCAGCCGAACCTCGAGGGTGCGGGCGGCATCGGCCTTGCGCGACTCGTCCGCGAGGCGCTGCGGATGCGTCCCGATCGCCTCGTCGTCGGCGAGTGCCGTGGAGAGGAGGTGCGCGAACTGCTCGCCGCCCTCAACACGGGGCACGACGGCGGCGCAGGCACGCTCCATGCGAACGGCATCCACGAGGTCGCGGCCCGCCTCGAGTCGCTCGGCGCGATGGCGTCGCTCGACGACCGGTCCCTCGCGCGTCAGGTGGTCAGCGCCATCGGCGTCGTCCTTCACGTCGCCCGTGACGGCGACGGCGCACGGCGCCTCGCGGCGATCGGGCGCCCGTCGCTCGACGCCGCGGGGCGCCTCGTGATCGAGGCGGTGGCGTGACGTGCGGCTGAAGCGTCGCGCGCCCGAGCCCTCGGCCGATGTCGCCGCCGATACCGTGCTGCGCCTGGCCGTGCTCCTTCAATCGGGTCTCGCCCCCGTCCGCGCATGGGAGCTCGCTGCCGAGTCCGGCGATCCCGTGGCCGTGCGCATCCACGGTGCCCTCGCGGACGGGACCGCGCTCGCGGAGGCGATCGGCGTTGAAGGCGGTGCGTGGCGCGATGTCGCCTCGGCCTGGGCGATCGCGACCACGGTGGGCGCTCCGCTCGCCGATGCGCTTCGGGCAATCGCACGGGCGGTCCGAGACGCGGGGGAGGCCTCCGACGACGTCCGGGTCGCCCTCGCCGAGCCCGCCGGCACGGCGCGGCTCATGGCATGGCTTCCGCTCGTGGCGGTCGCGCTGGGTGCCGCGTTCGGGTTCGACACGCTGACCACGCTCGCCACGAACCCTCTCGGCATCGTGTGCCTCGTCCTCGGTGCTGTGCTCATCGTCGCCGCCCACCGCTGGACGTCGGCGCTCGTAAAGCGCGCGGCGCCGGATGACAGCATCCCCGGTCTGTCGGCCGAGCTCCTCGCGATCGCGATGGCGGGCGGCGTGTCGATCGAGCGCGCCCGCGCGGTCGTCGCGCGCTTCTCGCGTGTGCCGCCCGAGGCCGCGGTCGAGGACGTGCTGCGACTGTCCCAGCGCGCCGGCGTTCCCGCCGTCGAGCTCCTCCGGGCCGCCGCAGGCCTCGCGCGGCACCACGCCCGCATCGACGCGCGGCTGCGGGCCGCGAAGCTCTCGTCGCGCCTGCTGCTCCCGCTCGGCGTGTGCACGCTGCCGGCGTTCCTGCTGCTCGGGGTCGCGCCGCTGCTCCTGAGCGTCATGTCGACGATGTCGCTGTCGCTCTGACGTCCTGTGCCCACCCATCCAGAGAAGAAGGAGTATCCGAATGACTGTTCCCCGACTCACGCGCCGCCGTGCCGCCCACCTGTTCGGCGACGACACGGGAGCCGCGACCGCCGAATACGCGATCGCGACGATGGCCGCCGTCGCCTTCGCCGGGCTGTTGGTCGTCATCATGCGCTCGGATGAGGTGCGCGGCATCCTGACCGACCTCGTCCGCCGGGCGCTCACGGTTTCGTGAGCGCCGGACGGCTCGGCGGCGATCGCGGATCGGTCGTCGCCGAGTTCGCCGTCGCTCTGCCCGCGGTCCTGCTCGTCCTGCTGCTCGGCATGGGCGCGCTGGCCGCCGGAGCGACCCACGTCCGGCTGCAGGATGCCGCAGCCGATGCCGCGCGAGTCGTGGGGCGCGGCGAGCCGGCCGAGGCGGCGAGCCGCGTCGTCTCCGCAGCCGTGTCCGGCGCCGCCGCGGTGGTCGACCGGCCCGGCGACCTCGTGTGCGTGACGGCGACGGCCCCGGCGGGCATCGCATCGCTGACGCTGTCGGCGCGGTCGTGCGCGCTCGCGGGCGGGCTGTGATGGCGGGAGTGGGACTCGCGGTCGGCGTCCTCGGGGTGTGCGCGGTCCTCACGGTCGGGCTCGGCGCCGTCTCCGCCGCGGCGACGACGGGGCAGCGACTGTCCGGGGCTGCCGACGCCGCAGCGCTCGCGGCTGCCGACGCCGCCTCGGGAGCCGTCCGTGGGGTGCCGTGCGAGCGCGCCGCCGAGATCGCCGCGTCGTCGGGCGCGATTCTCGAGTCGTGCGACCTGGCAGGCCTGGTCGCGACCGTGACCGTCTCCACGGGCTTCGCGGGCCTCGTCGCGAGGGCCTCCGCACGCGCCGGACCGCCGCCGTGAGTGCGATTCCCCGGGCTCCGCCGGGCACCTTGCCTGGGAGTCCTCACAGCGCCGACCCCTGTGAGCGGTGTGTATGGTGTGCTTCGAAGAAAGGACGACCCACGTTGGCACAAGGCAAGAAGCTCGTGATCGTCGAGTCCCCCACGAAGATGAAGTCGATCCAGGGGTACCTCGGCGATGGCTACGAGGTGCTGAGCTCGGTCGGGCACATCCGTGATCTCGCGAGCAAGAAGGAGATCCCGGACGACAAGAAGGTCGCGTACGGCAAGTACTCGATCGACATCGACAACGGGTTCGACCCCTATTACGTCGTCAACGACCGCAAGTCGAAGACCGTCGCCGAGCTCAAGCGCGCGCTCAAGGGCGCCGACGAAGTCCTGCTCGCCACCGATGAAGACCGCGAGGGCGAGGCGATCGCGTGGCATCTGCTCGAGGTGCTCAAGCCCAAGGTCCCCGTCAAGCGCATGGTGTTCCACGAGATCACGAAGGATGCGATCCAGGCCGCCGCCGAGAACACGCGCGAGCTGGATCTCGCCCTCGTCGATGCGCAGGAGACGCGACGCGTCCTCGACCGTCTCTACGGGTGGGACGTCTCGCCCGTGCTGTGGCGCAAGGTCGGCAGCGGCCGTGAGGGAGCGGCGCTGAGCGCGGGCCGCGTGCAGTCGGCCGCGACCCGCATGGTCGTCGATCGCGAGCGCGAGCGCATGGCGTTCGTGTCAGCCTCCTACTGGGATGTCGAGGCGCTCGCCGCCCTTCGACAGGCTCAGGGATCGGATTCAGCGGCGTTCACGACGCGCCTCGCGCGCCTCGACGGCGCGCCGCTGGCCCGGGGCACGGACTTCGACGACAACGGCCGGCTGAAGAAGGCCGTCGTCGTGCTCGACGAGGCCGGGGCGCGCGCCCTCGCGGACGCCATCGCGGCGGTGGGCGAGGCATCCGTCGTCAACCTCGAGGCGAAGCCCGGCACGCGCAGCCCGCGGGCGCCCTTCACGACCTCGACCCTCCAGCAGGAAGCCGGTCGCAAGCTCTCGATGAGCGCCAAGCACGCCATGAGCGTCGCGCAGCGTCTCTACGAGAAGGGGTACATCACCTACATGCGCACCGACTCGACCGCCCTGTCGAAGCAGGCGGTCGAAGCGGCGCGCACGCAGGCCGTCGCGCTGTACGGCGAGAAGGCCGTGCCGCTCAACCCGCGCGTCTACCGCAGCAACAGCAAGAACGCGCAGGAGGCGCACGAGGCGATCCGCCCGTCGGGCGACGTCTTCCGCACGCCCGCCTCGATCTCGTCCGAGCTCGACCGCGACGAGCTGCGCATGTACGACCTCATCTGGAAGCGCACCGTCGCGAGCCAGATGTCCGACGCGAAGTACGAGACGACGACCGTGACCCTCGCCGTCCAGGCCGGTGGCCGGAGCGCGGAGTTCACAGCATCCGGAACCGTCTACACGTTCAAGGGCTTCCTCGAGGCCTATGAAGAAGGACACGACGAGAAGCGCAGCGACGCCGACAAGGCCGACGACCAGTCGCTGCCCGCCATGGCGGTCGGCGATGTCCTGCGGATGAAGGATGTCGAGCCGAAGGGCCACTCGACGAGCCCGAAGCCGCGGTACACCGAGGCGAGCCTCGTGAAGGCGCTCGAGGAGAAGGGCATCGGCCGTCCGTCGACGTTCGCCAGCATCATCGACGTCATCCTCGACCGCGGGTACGTCACCAAGCGCGGGCAGGCGCTCGTGCCGAGCTGGCTCGCCTTCAGTGTCGTGCGCCTGCTCGAGCAGCACTTCGCCGACCTCGTGGACTACGACTTCACCGCGGCGCTCGAGGACGACCTCGACGCGATCGCCCGCGGCGAGCAGCAGCGCGTCGCGTGGCTCAACGGGTTCTACTTCGGCTCCGAGGGGCAGGTGGGCCTGCGCAACATCGTCGAGAACCTCGGAGAGATCGACGCGCGCGAGCTCAATGCGACGAGGATCTCGGATGCCGCGACCCTCCGCTTCGGCAAGTACGGCCCGTACCTCGAAGTCGTCGACGCCGCGAACGCCGAGGCCGAGCCTCGACGCGTCAACATCCCGGAGGAGCTGGCGCCCGACGAGCTGACGGCCGCGAAGGCGCAGGAGCTCATCGACGCGCCCGTCGCCGGCGACCGCGTGCTCGGCGAGAACCCCGAGAACGGCAAGCTCGTCGTCGTCAAGGACGGCCGGTTCGGTCCGTACGTCCAGGAGACGGATCCGGTCGACCCGGATGCTGTCGACGAGGCGACCGGCGAGGTCGAGGTCGCGGCCGCGCCCAAGAAGCGGGGTGCGGCGAAGAAGGAGCCGGCGCCGAAGCCGCGGACCGCGTCGCTGTTCAAGTCGATGTCGGTCGACGCGATCGACCTGGACACGGCGCTGAAGCTCCTGTCGCTGCCGCGCACCGTCGGGGTCGACCCGGAGTCTGGCAACGAGATCACGGCGCAGAACGGCCGCTACGGTCCGTACCTCAAGAAGGGCACGGACTCGCGGACGCTGCAGAGCGAGCAGCAGATCTTCGACATCACGCTCGAGGAGGCGCTCGCCGTCTATGCGCAGCCCAAGTACGGCGCGCGCGGCGCATCGAGCGCCCTGAAGGAGTTCGAGGCCGACCCCGTGAGCGGCAAGCCGATCAAGGTCAAGGACGGCCGCTTCGGGCCGTACGTGACCGACGGCGTGACGAACGTCACGATCCCGCGCGGACAGACGCCCGACGACATCACCTTCGAGATCGCCGTGCAGATGCTTGCCGACAAGCGGGCGAAGGGTCCGGCGCCCAAGCGCGCGGCCCGCACGACGACGCGCAAGACGCCGGCGAAGAAGTGACGGCGGCCGGAGAAGGACGCAGACAGGGACTGTTCGTCACCTTCGAGGGCGGCGACGGCGTCGGCAAGACGACGCAGGCGGCGCTCCTCGACGAGTGGCTGACGGGCCTCGGGCGCACCGTCGTCCGCACCCGCGAGCCCGGCGGCACGGAAGTGGGCCTTCTGGTGCGCGACATCGTCCTGCACCACCGGGGCGACGTCGCGCCGCGGGCCGAGGCCCTCCTCTATGCAGCCGACCGGGCGCACCACGTCGCGACGGTCGTCCGGCCGGCGCTGGCGCGCGGCGACGTCGTGATCCAGGACCGCTACGTCGACTCGTCGGTCGCGTATCAAGGCGACGGGCGCCAGCTCGAGCCGAGCGAGATCCGCGACCTTTCGATGTGGGCGACGGGAGGTCTCCTCCCGGACCTCACGGTGCTGCTCGACCTCGACCCCGCCGCCGCCCGCCTCCGGCTCGACGCCGACGACAAGCCGTTCGACCGGCTCGAGGCCGAGCAGGAGGACTTCCACGCGCGCGTCCGTGATCGCTTCCTCGCGATCGCGACCGCCGAGCCCGATCGGTTCCTCGTCCTGGACGCCTCGCGTCCGGCGGAAGAGCTTGCCGCAACAGTGCGCGAGCGGATCCGAGCGCGACTCGGCCGATAACGGGATATTCCCGGCCCGGCGATTCAACGAGTGTCGTCGCCTCGACGTATAGTCGGTTCGGCCCGCGCGCGATGACGTGCGCGGCTTTGTCGCGTCACCCGATCGCGCCGTCCCCTCGCCGATGCATGTCTTGGAGAGACACCCGAATGAATGCTGTCCTCAGCGCGCCCGGAAACAGGCGCGCCTCACGGGCTCGAGCCCTTCTCACCACGACCGCGAGCACCGCTGCCGTGGTCCTCGTCACTTCACTCATCGGAGCGGCGCCCGCCCAGGCGGCCGATGCGATCGCCGCACCGGAAGGTCTCGCGATAACCGGTGACCTGCGCGTCGGCGAGACAGTGGAGGTCTCAGGCGAGGGCTGGACGCCGGCGGATGTCATCCTCGACGTCACGTGGCTCGTCGACGACGTCGCGGTAGAAGACGAGCTGGAATCGGCCATGCCGCTGGATCTGACGATTCGTCCCGAGTGGGTCGGAAAGCTCGTCGAGGCGGAGGTCGTGGCGGAAGCCCCCGGATACGAGCCTGCGACATTCGAGCTGACGGCGCCGGAGATCGTGGCGGAGGGAACCTGGTCCTTGGCGACCCCGACGATCGTCGGGGCCGTGGTGAACGACCGCCCCGTGACCGTCGCCATCCCCGGCGACGTTCCGCATGACGT
The DNA here is from genome assembly GCF_040632175.1 of Microbacterium sp. NPDC019599. Taxonomy (NCBI): domain Bacteria; kingdom Bacillati; phylum Actinomycetota; class Actinomycetes; order Micrococcales; family Microbacteriaceae; genus Microbacterium; species Microbacterium sp. NPDC019599. The sequence continues at coordinate 247,786 of NZ_JBEYBL010000002.1, read as the reverse complement.
CCAGCTCAGCTACCGGTGGCTCCTCGACGGCGTCGTGCTGAAGAATGCCACCGACGCGACCTACACGCCGTCGCAGGCTCAGCAGGGTCATGAACTGTCCGTCACGGTATCGGCGACCCGGCCGGGATACGCAGGGGCGTCCGCGACCAGCGCGCGCAGCGTCGTCGGCGTCCTCGGCACGTTCCCATCCGTCCAGCAGCCGGTACTGCCGGAGTCGGTGTACGCGGGTCAGCCGGTGGCACCCACCCTCGGTGAGTGGCCGGAGGGCACGACGTTCGAGTTCACGTATCTCGTGGACGGCGCGCCCACGGCGGGCGGCGACTCGGACGGCTCCCACGTGTTCGAACCCGACCAGGTCGGCCACGCCGTCAGCGTGACGGTGCGTGCATCGCATTCCGACTACGAGACGGTCGAGCTCACGAGCGAGTCTCGCGTCCTGCGCGGCACGTTCCAGGCGTCCCCCATCCCCGTCATCGACGGCATCGTGCGCGTGGATCAGCCGCTCACCGCAGCAACGGAGCTCTGGAGCCCCGAAGCCCAGCTGGCATTCGAGTGGCGCGTCGACGGGATTGTGCGCTCCACTTCGGAGTCGTTCACCCCGATCGCCTCAGATGCCGGGAAGCCGCTGATCCTCGCCGTGACGGGAACCCGTGACCACTACGACACCGTCACGCGAATGACGGCCCCCGTGACTGTGGCGCTCGGAGCCTTCGACGCTGCGCTCGCGCCGACCATCAGCGGCGCTGTGCGCGTCGGATCCGCACTGACCGCCGTCACCGGTGCGTGGCCGGCCTCGACGACCGTCGCCTATGCCTGGAAGGTGTCGGGCACGACCGTCTCCACCGCCTCCAAGTTCACGCCGACCGCCGATCAGCGTGGCAAATCGCTCGTGCTCACCGTGAAAGCATCCCGAACGGGCTACGCGACCGTGACGCGGTCGACCTCGGCCGTCACTATCGGCTACGGGATCTTCTCGAGCGCGCCCACTCCGACGATCACTGGGAAGAGAATCCTCGGCCAGACCCTCACCGTCGTCCCCGGCACCTGGTCACCCAGCGCGACCCGCTCGTACCAGTGGATGCGCAACGGGGTCGCCATCCCGAGCGCCACGGGGTCCAGCTACACGCTGACGAGCTCGGATTGGAACAGGAAGATCACCGTCAAGGTGACGGCGAAGAAGACCGGCTACACGACGACGACCCGGACGAGTGCCGCGACGGCCACCATCACGAAGTACTTCGCCGTCGCCGCAGCGCCGAAGATCTCCGGAACCACGCGTGTGTATTCGTGGCTGAAAGCCTCCGTCTCGACCTGGTCGCCTACGGCATCGCTGAGCTATCAGTGGAAGCGCAACGGCACCGCGATCTCCGGTGCGACCGGTATGTCGTACAAGCTCACGGGCGCGGATTACGGCAAGACGATCACGGTCACGGTCACCGGTAAGGCGACGAACGTCGTGACGAAGTCGATGACGAGCGCCGCCACCGCAACGGTGGCGGGTCCTGCTCCGGTGATCAGTGCAGCGGGCACCTACCAGGTGGGGACGCAGATCAAGCCGGGGACGTACGTCGCGAACGCGCGTTACGGCTGCTACTGGGAGCGCCGATCAACGGCCGGGACGTCTTTCGACGGCATCATCGCGAACGACTTCGTCCCGTTCGACGGACGCGTCATCGTGACGATCTCGTCGACGGACAAGTACTTCGTCACTGACGCCGACTGCGGTTCGTGGGCGCCGTACGCCCCGCTGGGCAGCGCCAAGTCGAGCTTCGGGAACGGAGTCCACGTAGTGGGCGTCCACATCAAGCCCGGTCTCTACATGAGCACGACCGCGTCGAACGGGTGCTACTGGGAGGCAGTATCCGGCTTCGGCGGAACGTTCGGCGAGATCCTCGAGAACGACTTCACCTACGACGCGCCGAACTACGTGCGGATCTATCCCGACGACGCCGGCTTCAGGTCCGAGGACTGCGGAACGTGGACGAGGATCGGAGACTGACGTGATCGCCGCCCGGCAGAGAAGCAGCTGGATGCCGGGCGGCGGCGTCGGCGCCCGCGGTTAGGCTGGACGGATGGATGCCCCGGCCGCCGTCGCCGCCCCGCCGTGGGGCGACGTGTGGGCGCAGGACGAGGCGGTCGCGACGCTGCAGGCGGCAGCATCCGACCCCGTTGCGCTGACGCACGCGTGGCTCATCACGGGGCCGCCGGGCTCGGGTCGGTCGACTCTCGCGTACGCGTTCGCGGCGGCTCTCATCGCCGAGCCGGGCGATGAGCAGGCCATGCGGCAGGTGCTCGCGGGGACCCATCCGGATCTCACGGCGCTGCGCACCGAGGGCGTCATCATCTCCATCAAGGACGCGCGGTCGCTCGTCGAGCGGTCGTACTTCGCGCCGTCGCTCGGCCGGTACCGCGTCATCGTCATGGAGGACGCCGATCGCATGGCGGAGCGGACGTCGAACGTCCTCCTGAAGGCCCTCGAAGAGCCCCCCGAGCGCACCGTGTGGGTGCTGTGCGCGCCGAGCGAGGCCGACCTCCTGCCGACGATCCGGTCGCGGGTGCGCACGCTGCGCCTGCGCGATCCCGAAGTCGCCGACGTCGCGCGGCTCATCGTCCAGCGCACGGGCGTCGACCTCGCGATCGCCGAGCAGTCCGCCCGGCACGCGCAGCGTCACATCGGGATGGCGCAGCGACTCGCGACGGATGCCGCCACCAGGGTGCGTCGCGACGAGACGCTCCGCGCCGTCCTGCGCGTGCGCGGCGTGAACGACGCGGTCGAAGTCGCCGGCGCCATCGTGCAGGCGGCGACCGACGACGCGAAGGCGCTCACGGCGGAACGCGACGAAGCCGAGCGGACGGGACTCCTGCGGACGCTCGGCGTGGCGGAGGGCTCGCCCGTTCCGCCGGCTGTCCGGGCACAGCTCTCGGCACTCGAGGACGACCAGAAGCGGCGCGCGACGCGGAGCCTCCGCGACGGGATCGATCGTGTCCTGACGGACCTCCAGTCGATGTTCCGCGACGTGGTCGTGCTGCAGTTCGGGCGCGACGACGACCTCATCAACCTCGAGCTCGAGCCGGAGCTGCGCGCAGTCGCGGCCGCGTGGACACCCGACCGCACGCTCACCGTGCTCGACCGGATCACCGAGACCCGCCGCAACCTCGAGCTGAACGCCGCGCCGGCGCTCGCGCTCGAGAGCATGCTCGTGACCGTCGCGAGCGGAAGGACCCCGTGAACCCGAATCTCACGCGGGGCAGGCGCCGCATGGCCGCGCTCGTCGCAGGCCTTGTCGCGGCATCCCTCGCCCTCTCTGGATGCCTCTACTCGGTCATTCCGGCACCTGCTCCCGTCTCGACCGCGAGTCTCGCGCCGGATACCTCCGGGGTGTCGGCCGACCTGCTGCCGTTCTACAGCCAGGAGCTCGCGTGGGAGGGCTGCGGTGAAGGCTTCGACTGCACGACCGTGGACGCGCCGCTGGACTGGGCCGACCCTGGCGCGGGCGACATCGAGCTGGCGCTCATCCGGCACCGGCCGAGCAACGGGGCCGAGCCCATCGGCTCGCTCCTGGTCAACCCCGGCGGCCCCGGATCGAGCGGCGTCGCCCTCGTCCGCGACTCCGTGACGTTCGCGGTGGGCGAGGACCTCGAGGCTGCGTACGACGTCATCGGATTCGACCCACGCGGAGTCGGCGCCTCGACGAAGGTGCGCTGCTACGACGCCGCCGACATGGACCACTACCTGTACGACATCCCCCGCAACGAGCGCGGAACAGACGCCTGGGAGCAGGAGATGCTCGACCGGCACGCCGGGTTCGCCGAGGCCTGCGACGCCAACAGCGACGGCATCCTGCCGTTCATCACCACGCCGAACGCCGCGCGCGACATGGACCTTCTGCGCGCTGTGCTGGGCGACGAGAAGCTCAACTATCTCGGCTACTCGTATGGCAGTCTCCTCGGCGCGACCTACGCGGGGCTGTATCCGGAGCGCGTCGGGCGACTGGTCCTGGACGGCGCGATCGATCCGCAGGTTTCGATGCTCGAGCTGGACCTCACACAAGGCCTCGGCTTCGAGAGCGCACTCCGCGCGTACATGGCGGACTGCCTCGAGGGCAGCGACTGCCCGTTCCGCGGCACCGTCGATGACGCGATGGCGGACCTCGGCACACTGCTGGCGAGCGTCGATCGATCGCCGCTGCCCGCCTCGGACGGACGCCTGATGGGCGCCGACTCGCTCCAGACCGCGATCGTGGCGCCGCTGTACTCCGAGGGGAGCTGGCCGTACCTCACGGTCGCGCTCACCGATGCACTGCAGGGCAACCCCGACGTCGCGTTCCAGCTCGCCGACTTCTACTACGACCGGAACGAGGACGGCGAGTACGTCGACAGCTTCTTCGAGGCGTTCCGCGCGTACAACTGCATGGACTATCCCATCGACTGGACCGCCGACGACGTGGCGGCCGCACAGGCCGAGCTCGACGAGAAGGCGCCGACGATCGCGCCGTACTGGCTCACTCCGGCGCCGTGCAGCGTCTGGCATCACCCGGCGTCCGGCACGCGCGAGCCGATCACGGCGGAAGGCGCCGCGCCGATCGTCGTGCTGGGCACGACGAACGACCCCGCCACGCCGTACGAGTGGGCGGTCTCGCTCGCGGACCAGCTCTCCTCGGGAGTCCTCGTGACGCGTGTCGGTGAGGGGCACACGGGCTTCAACAAGGGCAACCAGTGCGTCGACGACGCCATCGAGGCGTACCTGCTCGAGGGCACCGTTCCGGAGGACGGGCTGCGCTGCGAATAGCGGATGCCCGGGTTCCAGCATCCGCTCTTCGTCCGGGCGTCAGCGGCGGAGGATGCGGCGCGCGAGCGCGTTGCCGATGAACTGCACGGCCTGGACGATCACGATGATGACGAGCACCGCCGCCCACGTGACGACGGGGTTGAACTGCTTGAAGCCGTAGACGATCGCGAACTCGCCGAGCCCGCCCGCGGCGACGGCGCCGGCGATCGCCGTCATGTCGACGAGGGCGACGACGATGAAGGTGTAGCCGAGCACGAGCGGCCCGAGCGACTCGCGCGGGATCAGGCGGAAGAGGATGCGCGAGCGGCTCGCGCCCGCCGCGCGCGCCGCCTCGATGACACCCGGCCGGACGGTGAGCAGGTTCTGCTCGACGATGCGGCTGATCGCGAACATCGAGGCGATCGAGATCGCGAAGACCGCGAACTCCGGCCCGATTCCCGGGATGCCGAGGCTGCGCGCGATCGGCTGCACCGCCGCCAGGAGGATCACGAACGGGATCGGCCGGAAGAAGTTGACGACGACGTTGAGCGCGCCGTACACGGGCCGGTTGGGGAAGAGGCTCCCCGGCCGCGACGCGTAGAGCCCGAGGCCGAGCAGGAGCCCTGCGAACCCGCCGAGCAGGAGCGAGAGCGTGACGATGTAGAGCGTCTCGGCCGTGGCGGCCCAGAGCTCGGGCAGCAGGTCGACGAGCCTATCCACGGGCGTCCTCCTCGATGAGCGGCGCGAACGCGGATGCCGCGTCGATCGCCTCCTGAACGGCTCGGGCGTCGCCCGTCAGCGCGAGGGTCAAGTGCCCGAAGACGCGGCCGCGGATGTCGTTGATGCCGCCGTGGATGAGCTCGAAGCGCACACCCCGCGCGGAGAGCGCCGTGAACACGTCGGCCTGCGTCACGTCGCCGTCCCGGATCGTGAATGTCACGATGCGGCCGGGATGGCGCCGACGGAGGGTCTCGAGCTGGTCACCCGCCGGGACGTCCTCGATGATGCTCGCGACGAACCGTTTCGTCGCGGGATGCCGCGGCGCCGAGAGAACGTCGAAGACCTCACCCGACTCGATGATCCGGCCCTGCTCCATGACGATGACGCGGTCGGCGAGCGTGCGGATGACGTCCATCTCGTGCGTGATGACGAGGATCGTGATGCCGAGCTCGGCGTTGACGCGCTTCAGGAGCGCCAGCACCTCCTGCGTCGTGTCGGGATCGAGCGCGCTCGTCGCCTCGTCCGCGAGCAGGATGCGGGGGCTGGTCGCGAGGGCGCGGGCGATGCCGACGCGCTGCTTCTGTCCGCCCGAGAGCTGCTCGGGGTAGCTGCGGGCCTTGTCGGCGAGGCCCACGAACCGGAGGAGCTCGTCGACGCGCGCCGCGATCTCGCCGCGCGGGCGACCGGCCACCTCGAGGGGATAGGCCACGTTGCCGGCGACGGTGCGGGAGTCGAAGAGGTTGAACTGCTGGAAGATCATGCCGATGTCGCCGCGGAGCGCGCGCAGGTCGCGTTCGGCGAGCCGGGTGATCTCGCGGCCGTCGATCTCGATCGACCCGGACGTGGGGGTCTCGAGGGCGTTCACGAGCCGCAGCACGGTGCTCTTGCCGGCGCCGGAGTATCCGACGATGCCGCAGATCTCGCCCGCGGCGATGTCGAGCGACACGTCGTCGACGGCGAGGGTCGGCCGGGCATCCTTCGATGCGGCCGGGAACTCCTTGGTGACGCCGCTGAGGCGGATGATCGTCATGGGCTGCTCCTGAGGGATGCACACGTGTGCGGCCCGCTCGGGTGAGCGGGCCGCACACGCGCAGGGGACCTACTGGTTGGCGCGGATGTCGTCCTCGACGTCGTGCAGCGACGTCACGAGATCCGCCGCCGCGGTCTGGACGAACACGGCCGAGCCGCCCGAGGCCTCCTGCACGCCGTCGAGCACGTCCTGCGTGTTCTGGTAGATCTCGACGAGCTTGAGGTAGGTCGGGTTGTCTGCGTCCTCGGCGCGGGCCGCGAAGATGTTGATGTACGGGAAGGCGTTCGGGTCGCTCGGGTCGTCCTGCGCGATCGCGTCCGACGGCTCGAGACCGGCGTCCGCGATGAAGTCGTTGTTGATGATCGCGGCCGCGACGTCGGGGAGCGACGTGGCGGTGAACGCGGCGTCGAGCGCCTCGACCTCGACCTTCGACGACGGCAAGACGTCGGCGACCGTCGAGAGGGTCGATCCGCCGTCCTCGAGCTCGATGAGACCCGCCGACTGCAGGACGAGCAGGCCGCGGGCCTGGTTCGACTCGTCGTTCGGCACGGCGACCGTGGCCCCCTCGGGGATGTCGGCGACGTCGTCGTACTGCGACGAGTACAGGCCGAGCGGGTAGATGGCGGTCGAGCCGATGGGCTCGAGGTCGTCGTCGCTGTTGACGTTGTAGGTCGCGAGGTAGATGACGTGCTGGAACTGGTTCAGGTCCAGTTCGCCGGCCGCCAGGGCCGGGTTGGGCTGGGTGTACTCCGAGAAGTCGACGAGCTCCACCTCGATGCCTTCCGCGGCCGCGGCCTTCTTGTAGGTCTCCCAGTACGGGTCGCCGGCGCCGACGACGCCGATGCGGACGACCTCGGGCGCGGCGTCGCCGCTGCCGGCGGAATCCGACGAGGCGCCGGCGCAGCCGCCGAGTGCGAGAGCGAGGGGGAGGGCGAGCGCTGCGGTGATGAGTGGCTTCTTGGACATGTGGTTGCTCCTGCTCTGTCGACGCACCGCGGTGCGGTGTCGGCGACGAGCGCGACCAGATGCGGACCGCGTTCGCCACGACGCGGTGCCTCATCGACGCTAGGCGAGGCTCTCAGGCGATCGAAATCCGCCCGTAACACGTCGAAACGCCGCGCGAAGGGGTCTCGGTTCGCGAGCATCGCCGCGACCCTGTAAGATCGTTCATCGTGCCCCGCGCAAGCGAGGTGCGCCACCTTAGCTCAGTCGGCAGAGCGATTCACTCGTAATGAATAGGTCAAGGGTTCGATTCCCTTAGGTGGCTCCACATATCACCTGATCATCTGGCTTTTCCTCCCTATCAGGAGGGGATGGAAAGTTGACCGATTGGTCGTTTATTCGCCACATTCGCCGTCGAGGCGGCGTTTCAGCGCCCAGGCGGCGACCGTGGGTCGAATCGCTTGGGATCGGCGCGGCGCGTTTGGCGTACCTCTCTTGCATGAGGGACTACGTCGCAGCCGGGTTGGACGAGGTGCTCACGACGAGCGAACTCGCGGAGTACCTGGGCGTCAAACCGCAGGTGATCTACGACCTCCGACGGACCGGCGAGGGACCGCGCGGATTCCACGTCGGCAAGGAACTCCGCTACTGCGTCCCAGAAATCCGTGCGTGGCTCGAATCCCGCGCCGATCCGTCGCGGGGGAGCGCTGCCCGTGCCGGGTAGACCGCGCACTGAGATCGGCACGTTCGGTGCGATCAGAACGGCGACGCTGCCGTCCGGCGCGGTCCAGGCAATCTGCCGGTTCCGTGATTGGGACGGCCGCCTTCGGCCTGTGAGCGCCTCGGGAGCGACGAAGGCGAAGGCCGTGGCCGCGCTACGTGTGAAGCTCGCTGAACGTGATCGCAGCTCGGACACGGGACAGGCAGTCACGGCCGACACTTCCTTTCCGACGCTCGCCGCGCTGTGGCTCGAGGAGATCGAGCAAGATCCGCGCCTTTCCGACGGCACGAAGGAGCTTTATGCAACCGAAACTCGCACGCTGCTGATGCCGACCTGGGAGCACTTCATGCTCCGCGAGATGACGACCGGGCGGATAGACCGCTTCCTGAAGGCGCAGCGGTTGAAGTCGGATTCGAAGGCCCGGCTCTCTCGTGTCCTGCTGAACCTGATGATGAAGTTCGCCATGCGGCACGATGCGATCCGTCACAACCCGGTCGCCGGCTGTTCTCCGCTCCCCAAGTCGGCCCCCGCGCCCAAGGCGTTGACGATGGACGAGATCACGCGGATCCGCAAGGCCGCTCGCGAGTGGCGCACGGCAGAGGGACTCCCGGGCCCTAAGCCGGATGGGCAGCTGCGCGAGATCATCGAGGTCATGCTCGGCAGCTCCGCACGCATCGGTGAAGCGCTCGCGCTCCGCAAGTGCGACGTCGACATGACTGTCAGCCCGCCCACCGTCCACATCCGGGGAACCGTCGTTGTCCGTAAGGGCAAAGGCGTCCTGCGTCAGTCATGGCCGAAGTCGCACAAGTCTGACCGCATCGTCGCGATCCCGCAGTTCGCCGCCGAGGTCGTTCGCCATCGCCTCGCGCTGGTTGACGACCGCGACCCTGAGCACCTGCTGTTCTTCACCAAGCGGGGAACGCCAGTCACCCCCTATAACGCGCGGCGAATCTTTCGGCAGGTGCTGGACGACGCGGGGCTCGCGGGCAGAGGTATCAAGCCGCACTCGTTTCGAAAGACAGTTGCCACGCTCATCAGTGAGGAAGCGGACGACGAGATGGCTGCTGAGATGCTCGGGCACTCCGGCACTGCGGTGACGCGCAAGCACTACATCGAGCGCAAGCAGGCGGCGAACCCCGAGACGGCGAAGATTCTTGAGATGCTCGCTCCGTCAAGTGACCATCAGTCCGAGTCGTGAGGTCGGTGAGGATCGCTGCGGCGCGGTCGGACTTGTGTCGTCGCACGATCCGAGATTCTGACTTCTCGAATGTGCCTACGGTTCGAGGTCATAGGCAGCGCCGCCGCGCGGGTCCTACCAGGCGGTGTGACCGCCATCGACAAGGAGATTGATTCCGGTGACGTACGAGGCGGCGTCCGATAGCAGGAAGACGGCCGGGCCGGCGATTTCGTCCGGTTCAGCGACGCGCTGCATGGGTACGGACTCTGCGAACTCGCGCATCCTGTCGACCATTTCTGGGCGGGTGTTCATCGGCGTCGCGGTGTAGCCCGGGCTGAGCGCGTTTACTCGGATGTTGTAGTGCGCCCATTCCACCGCGAGTGACCGTGAGAAGTGGATCACGGCGGCTTGGCGCTGTTGTAGTGCACTTGCTGCAACCCTCGGTTCGCGATGGTGCCGGACATCGAGGCGATGTTGACGATCGATCCTCGTCCATTTCTGATCATCGCTCGGCCCTCTGCCTGCGAACTCAGAAAGACCCCTGTCGTGTCGATGTCGTACATGCGTTGCCATTGCTTGAGGCCTCTCAATGCGGCGGCGGGTGTTGGCATTCACCTCACATGAGTAACCGGATGCCGATCGCTCACCATGGCGTGCTGCGGGTCAGCGGTCCTTCGCATTCCTGCGGTCGGTTGCCGACGAGGATCGCCCACTCCCAGTTCGGCATGCAGGACCCGACGGCGGCACAGCTGCCAGATTCGCGGCGTGAGCCCCCAGAAGCGAGGGCGGCCGGTCGAACATGTTCCGAGTGGCCGGCTGACGTGATCGTCCGTCAGCCTAGGCGAGCATGAGCTTCCTCCCTCGAGATCGCTCCCGAGTTGGCCTCCGCCATGGTCGCGATGTCGCGTCGGCGGACCTTGACGAAGAAGAAGAAGACGCACGTCACCGCGAGACCGATCGTGGGATAGAGATGACTGACGTCCCACAGGCCCTGGATCGCGGTGTCGGTCTGGAGGGCCACGCCGTCGGCCTTCATCTCGGCGAGCTCTTCGAAACTGCCGGCCTCGACGCTGACGAAGCCGTACGCGGCGAGGATCAGCAGCGAGAGCGACGACACGACGCTCGTGCCGAACTTGTTCGCGAAGCCGTACGACGCCCACACCATTGCAGTGTGATCGGTGCCCGTACGGAAGCGTCCGGTCTCGGCGATGTCGGGCAGGAGCATCTGCGTCGCGAGCAGGATGAGGATGAGCGCGGTGCCCTTCACCGCCTCGAGGGCGATGTATACGCCGAGGTTGGCCGGCGCACCCTCGATGCCCATGCTGTACAGCCCGATGCCGGCGGCGACGCCGACGATGCCGGCGACGCGGATCGCGACGACCTTGTCGACGCGCTTGAACAGCGGGGGCAGGAGAGGGATGAGAAGGAGCGTGGGAACGATCGCGATGAGGCCGATAAGAGAAGCCAGTGCGGCGTTGTCGAAGATGTAGAACCCGATGAGCAGCGAGTACGCGCCACCGGTTCCCGTCAGTCCGAGCACCAGGATGGCAAGCACGAGGAAGAGGAGCTCAGGCGTCGAGCGCAGGAAGCGGAGCATCTGTCGGAAGCCGTGCTCCGCCTCCGCCTCGACCTTGTCGGCGTCGGGTTCGGTGACAGCGATGTTGCGCTCCTTGACTGCGAACATCGCGGGGATCGCAAGGAGCACGCCCCAGCAGCCGAAGAGGATGGCGGAGCCCGCGTAGCCCCAGCTGCCCGCGATCAGTAGCGTGCCGAGGATCAGCACCGGAAGGTTGCTCACAATCTGTCCCAGCGCGCTGTACGACTGGAGCGTGGTGCGCTCGTTGTTGTCGTTGGTGAGGGTGTTCAGCATCGCGCCGTAGGGCGTGGACGACAGGGTGTAGGCGAAGTCGTAGAGCATGTAGCCGATGGCGTACTGGACGATGCGGAGCCAGATCGGTGCGTCGGTGTTGACGGTGAAGGTCGTGATCATGGCGATCGGCAGGATGAATGCGGCGATCCGGTACCAGGGAAGGTAGCGACCGCGGAAGAGCCATCGCAGGAAGGGGTTCTTGCCGCCGCGAAGGCGGACCCGGTCGACGAGGTAGCCGAACAGGAGGTCGTTCGCCGCGTCCCACACGCGCAAGACCAGTACCACCGCGGCCGAGATCGCCGGCGGGATGCCGATCATCAGGAGGTATGTGGCGAGGAACGCCGAGATGAAGAAGTGCGCCGTGAAGTGCGAGCCGGAGCCGATGATGTAGGCGAGGCGCTCGCCCATCGGAACCATGCCGCGGCGCCTATTCTGGGTCTTCTTCTCAGACGTCGTCCCGTGGGCGTCGAGTTCAGTCGACATGTGCGGCTCACTTCCTCGTGATGGCATCGTGATGGCAAGCCGGACACCGGCTCGGGCGACAACACACTAACATGAAAGTCATCCAGTTGGGTGGGTTTCAAGGAGGAAGTGCGATGCTCGCACGCAGACGGTCGATGACATGGTTGTCCGCAGTGCGCGTTGTGCTCCTGGTGGGCGCGACACCGATCATCGCGGTGGTCTCACTGCTGTCTCTGGGCGCCCACGCGCCACGTCTTCCGCGCGTGGGTGTCGCGGGCTCGCTGGTCCTGCCGACATATAGCGGACCAGGCCTGGTCGCCGGCGTCGTCGGCAGTCTCGCGGCCGGTGCTTCCGTGCTCCTCGGCGCCCGGCGACTGGGCGGCGCGCTCACCGCGATGGGGGCACTCGCCAGCACGGCAACCGCGATCATCTTCACAGATCAGCTGCGCGCGGCACGCGCGGCGGGTGCGCCGGTGCGCGCCTCGACATTCGCGGTGCGGCGCAGCCCCAAGCCGCTGCCCGACCGCACCGAGACATATGCGGACGATGCCGACGGCAGGCCACTGCGCGTCGACGTCTACCTGCCTCCGTCACCCGGTGCGGGCCCGGCGCCGCTGATGATCTATGTCCACGGCGGCGGCTGGATTCAGGGCACGCCGGATGATGCCTCCGCCGATCTCCGTTGGTTCGCCGATCACGGATACGTTGTGCTCGCTCCCGAGTACAGCCTGGCCACCGACCATCGGCCGACCTGGGATGTCGCGATGCCTCAGATCGGGATGGCGCTCGTGTGGGCAGCGGCGAACGCCGCGCAGTGGGGAGCCGACTCCGACCGGATCGTGATGTGGGGCGGATCCGCGGGTGCGAACCTCGCGCTGGCGACGTCGTACGCGGCCGCGGCGGGAAGACTCGTGTTGCCGAACGGTGCGATCCCGCCGACAGTCCGCGCTGTCGCGGGAGAAGTTCCCGCGGTAGATCCGCTCACGGTCTACGACAACGACGACCCTGAGTGGGGCACGGCGACGCGGAGCATGGTGCAGACCTACATCGGCGGGAGTCCTGCGGACCACCCGGAGCGGATCGCCGCCGTGCGTGTCAACAGCTACGCGTCGCCCGCGGCGCCTCCGACCCTGCTCACCGCGTGCGTACCCGACCATCTCGTCCCTGTCGCGGGCATCCGCGATTTCGTCACGGAAGCAGAACGCGCGGGGGTCGACATCCGCGCTGAGTACCGGCGGTGGGGCGATCACCTCATCTCAGCGCGTTACGACGGGCTACCGAATCAGACGATGCTGCATCTGTACCTACGTCACTTCCGCGCGCACGGCGCGTGAACGCCTGAGTCCCATCCGAATCAGTGCACGAGCTTCGAGCATTGAACCTCCACTCGTCGAAAAACACACAGCTGGGTGACTTTCGCGTAGGCTTGTCATGGAAAGGACGTCATGGGCGACATCTACTTCGAACGACTCCAGGCCGGCGCGGCCGCATGGGAATCCACCAACCCCATCGAGGGTGGCGATGCCGAGCTGATCATGGGTCTCTTGGCTCCACGGGCCGGCGAGGCGGATTACGTCGCGCCCGAGGCATCAACCAGTGATCACAGGCTCCCAGTCGCAGGCGGCGAGTTCGGCGTTCGTGTCTACCGCCCGCTTTCCGAGCGGCCCCGACGGTCGCTGCTGGTCTGGTGCCACGGCGGGTCGTTCTTCTCCGGCGATCTCGACATGCATGAGTCCGACGCCGTCGCCCGTGAGATCTCCGCACGCGCCGACGCGGTCGTCGTTGCCGTCGACTACAGGCTGGCGCTCGGCATCCACTTCCCCGCCCTTCACGACGATGTCGTGGCGGCGTTCGACTGGGCGGTCGACCACGCAGACGAGCTCGGCATCGACACGGGTCGGATCAGCCTCGGGGGAGCGAGCGCAGGAGGCAATCTGGCGGCGGGCGCCGCCCTCGCGTTGCGCGATCGGGGCGGGATCCAGCCGGTGTCGACGCTGCTGCTGTATCCGCTGCTTCACCCAGTGCTTCCCCAGGCGAGTGCCGAGCTTGGCCCCAAGGTCGCGTGCCTGTCACCGATGCTCCAGCCGTCCGCCGACCTCGTCGAAGCGGTTGTCGAGAACTACATCGGGGCGCCGGCGTCAAAGGCTCCCGCCTATGCGATGCCCGGGGTATCCGGCGACCTGACGGGGTTCCCTCGCACCCTCATCCTGAACAGCGAGTACGACGGCATGCGGGCGTCGGCCGAGGCGTTCGCCGAGCAGCTTCGCAGAGACGGCGCTGATGTGACCGAAGTCGTCGAGCCGGGGGTCTATCACGGCCACCTCGGTCGCGGGGGAGGGGCGCCGTTCCTGCACTCTGTGGCGGTGATGGCCGAGTGGCTGCACCGAACCAGAGAAGAGCATCCCGCATATGAGTGAGGCGACCAAGGCGGTCCTGCCGCTGTGGGCGCGCTGGCACGCGCGCCGCGCGAAGCTCCCGAAGCCAGCCGCGTGGCGAAAGCGCTCCGTGCGCATTCCGATGCGTGACGGGGTGACGCTCGGTGCTGACATCTACGAGCCGACTGTGCCCTCGAAGGGCGTACTTCTGGCGGTCGGGCCATACGGTCGCGGATTCATCTACACGGTGGGCTTCGCTTGGGCGTTCGTCGGTCAGGGGTACACCGTCGTCTTCGCCTCCACCCGCGGCACAGCCGACTCCGAGGGTGAACTCGACCCCATGCGCACAGATGCGCGAGACAGCCACGACATCGTCGCCTGGTTGCGGGAGCAGCCCTGGTACCCGGGGCGCCTCGCCACTGTCGGCGGCTCCTACCTGGGATTCACTCAGTGGGCACTCCTCGCGGACGCGCCCGACGATATCGCTGCGTCGATCGTGGTGATGGGACCGCACGACTTCAGCAGGCACACGTGGGGCACCGGCTCCTTCCGCACCGATCTCATCGGCTGGAGCGGCGGGGTCGGTGGGCCGCCAGAGAGCCGGAATCCGTTCGCGAACCTGAGGGTGCAGTCTGCATTCGACAAAGGTGCGGCGGCCGTGATCAACGCGGTGCCGTCGCTCCCCGTGGCGCAGGAGTTCTTCAGGGGTAAACGTGCATGGATGATCGACCGGATGTCGCGCTCAGACCTCGACGACCCCTACTGGGCTCCGATGCAGCTCGCGCGGGCCCTCGAGACCATCAGCACACCGACTCTGATCGTCGCCGGCTGGCAGGACATCTTCCTGCCGCAGTCGCTTGTGCAGTATGCGCGACTTCGCGAACGCGGAGTCGACGTCGCTCTTACCGTCGGCGCCTGGGTGCACGCTGACATCCTGCTGCGGGGAGGGACGACGATCGCACGCGAGAGTGTCCAGTGGCTGGACGCCCACCTCGGCGGCGCGCCTCTCGCGCGCACGGCCGCGGTGCGCGCCCAACTGAGTGATCGCAAGACATGGCTGGAGTTCCCGCAGTGGCCCCCGGCATACACGACCGTGGCGACGTGGCACTTGCATCCGGGTGGTCGCCTCGACAGCGGCGAGCCGGCTACGGATGCCGCGCCCGCGAGCTTCACGTACGATCCCGCGGATCCCACACCCACGATCGGCGGCAATCTCATCGCCCGCGGCGGCTACGTGGATGACTCCGCGTATGCTCAGCGCTCGGATGTGCTCATCTACCACACCTCGCCGCTGGAGGGCCACCTCACGGTGCTCGGTGCTCCCGTGGTCACCCTCCACCACAGCACCTCGCTCGGTGATGCCGACCTCTTCGTGCGGGTGAGCGACGTCGACGCGAGGGGACGGTCGACCGCGGTGTGCGAGGCATACTGCCGCGTCGACTCGACCGCAGGGGTGATCGAGATCGTGCTGAACGACACCGCGCACACCTTCGCCGCGGGGCACCGCATCCGGCTGATGGTCGCCGGTGGCTCCTTTCCGCAGTTCAGCCGCAATCCCGGCACCGGGGAGAACCCGCTTTCCGCCCAAACCCTGCTCCCCAACGTCCACTCCGTTTCGCACGCAGGGGCGGCATCGACCCTGCGCATGCCGATCGATTCCTCCGCGGTCTGACCTGCCCGCGCACCATTCATCTCCCACACCAGAAGGAACATCATGCGACGTGCCATCGTGACCGGCGGGGCCAGCGGCCTCGGGTCAGCAACAGCCACCCGGCTTCGTGCGGAGGGGCTCGAGGTCATCACCGTCGACCGCGCCGCCGGCGCCGACGAGATCGTCGACATCACGGATGCCTCCGCAGTGGCCGCGCTCGCGGAGCGGGTGGGCACGATAGACGTGCTGATCAACTCGGCCGGTGTCGTCGGTCCGAACATGCCCATGTTGTCGACGGATCCGGAGGATTGGCGTCGGACCTTCGAGGTGAACGTGCTGGGCACGGTGTCGATGATGCAGGCATTCGTGCCAGGCATGGTCGACCGTGGATGGGGGCGCGTCGTCAACTTCGCGAGCATGGCGGGCAAGGATGGCAACCCGAACCTCAGCGTGTACTCAGCGAGCAAGGCCGCCGTGATCGCGCTGACGAAGTCAGCGGGGAAGGAGCTCGCGACGTCGGGGGTGATCGTGAACGCGATCGCTCCCGCGGTGATCGCGACCCCGATGAACGACTCCACCGCCCCGGAGGTGCTCGCCCACATCACCTCGCTCATCCCGATGAAGCGCGTGGGCGAAGCCCGTGAAGTGGCGGAGCTCGTGACGTGGCTGGCGTCCGACAAGGTGTCGTTCTCGACGGGCGCGGTGTATGACATCAGCGGCGGCCGGGCGACCTACTGACGACCGGCGCACGAGGGAGGTTGATGCGATGACGGAGTTGCGCAGTTCGGAGTGGTACTCCGGCGATGCCCGAAACGCCTATATCCACCGCGCGTGGATGCGCCGAGGTGTGCCGGGCTCGGCCTTCGAGGGGCGGCCGCAGATCGCGATCGCGAACACCGCGTCCGACCTCACGCCGTGCAACGCGCACCTGACCGAGGTCGCGCAGTCGGTGAAGAACGGCATCTACGAGGCGGGCGGGATCCCGCTCGAGCTGCCGGTGGTGTCGCTGGGTGAGACGCAGGTGCGCCCGACGGCGATGCTGTGGCGCAACATGGCCGCGATGGCGACGGAAGAGATGCTCCGGGCCAATCCGATCGACGGGGTCGTGCTGCTCGGCGGATGCGACAAGACGATCCCGTCGCTGCTCATGGCGGCGGCATCCGTCGACCTTCCTGCCGTCGTCGTCCCCGGGGGCCCGATGCTGACAGGGCACTTCCGCAACGAGGCGCTCGGCTGCGGCACGGACGTGTGGCGGCTGTCCGAGGAGGTGCGGGCCGGGACGCTGTCCGAGGCGATGTTCCTGAAGAGCGAGTCGTCGATGATCCGGTCGAAGGGGCACTGCAACACGATGGGCACGGCGTCGACGATGGCGCTCGTCGCCGAGGCGCTCGGTGTGGTCGTGCCGGGGGTCGCGGGCACGCCCGCGCCGGACGCGCGACTGCTCGAGGCTTCGCATGAGACCGGGCGGCTCGCCGTGCAGCTCGTGGCAGACGACCGGCGGCCGTCGACATTCCTGACGAAGGGCAGCTTCCACAACGCGATCGTGGCGCTGGCGGCGATCGGCGGGTCCACGAACGCCGTCGTGCACCTGCTCGCGATCGCGGGCCGCCTCGGCATCGACCTGACGGTCGACGACTTCGACCGGATCGGGGCGGAGGTGCCGCTGCTGGTGAATCTGCAGCCCGCGGGCCGGTACCTCATGGACGACCTGTACCGCGCGGGCGGGTTCCTCGCGGTGATGCGCGAGGTCCGCGACCTGCTCGACCCGGACGCGCTCACGATCACCGGCACGCCGTTCGTGGAGTACCTCGAGGAGGCGCAGATCTGGGATCCCGACGTCATCGCGTCGCGGGAGAGCCCGCTGCTGCCGGCCGCGGGGATCAGCGTGCTGCGCGGGTCGCTCGCGCCGGGCGGCGCGCTCGTGAAGCCCGCCGCGGCATCCGCTCATCTGCTCAATCACCGCGGGCGGGCTGTCGTGTTCGACTCCATCGAGGACTTCCACGCCCGCGTCGACGACCCCGACCTCGAGATCGACGAGAACAGCGTCATGGTGCTGCGGGGATGCGGGCCGAAGGGGTACCCGGGCATGCCCGAGGTGTCGAACATGCCCCTGCCGAAGAAGCTCCTCGAGAAGGGCGTGCGCGACATCGTCCGCATCTGCGACGGCCGCATGTCGGGCACCGCGTACGGCACCGTCATCCTGCACGTCACGCCCGAAGCGGCGGCCGGCGGACCGCTCGCACTCGTGCAGACGGGCGACTGGATCAGCCTCGACGTGCGCGCGGGCCGGCTCGACCTCGACGTGCCCGCCGACGACCTCGCCGCGCGGATGCCCAACCAGGCGACCCTCGACGGGTACGCCCGGCCCCGCCGAGGATGGGAGCGGCTCTACATCGACCACGTCCTGCAGGCAGATCGTGGCGCCGACCTCGACTTCCTCGTCGGAGCGTCGGGATCGAAGGTGTCCCGTGAGTCACACTGATCATGGTGTCGCCGGCACGGCCACGCTGTCGCCGGTCGATCCGGCACTGATCGCCGCGATCGAGTCGGTGGGCGCCGCTGTCGGCACGCGCGCGACCGACCGTCTGGCGGGCGCGCACGACGCGAGCCACTATCTCCTCACCCCGCAGGCGGTGGTGACTCCGACCGATGTCGACGAGGTCGCCCGGGTGATGGCCGCCGCACGGGCAGCGGGGGCCCCGGTGACGTTCCGCTCGGGTGGGACGAGCCTGTCGGGTCAGGCCGGCACCGACCAGGTGCTGATCGACACACACCACCACTTCCGGCGCATCGACGTCCTCGATGACGGGGAGCGGGTCCGCGTGCAGCCGGGAGCGACCGTGCGCTCGGTCAACACGCGCCTGGCCCGCTACAAGCGCAAGCTCGGTCCGGATCCTGCGAGTGAGATCGCGTGCACGATCGGCGGGGTGATCGCGAACAACTCCTCCGGCATGTCGTGCGGCACCCACGCGAACGCGTACCGCACCCTCGAGTCAGCGGTGCTGGTGCTGCCGTCGGGCACGGTGGTCGACACGGGCGCGCCGGGCGCCGCTGAACGGTTCGCCGAGGCGGAGCCCGAGATCCACGCCGGTCTGCTCACGCTGCGCGACCGCGTCCGGAGAGATCCCGACTCGGTCGACACGCTGCGGGCGCTGCATGCGATCAAGAACACGATGGGCTACGGGCTGAACTCGTTCCTCGATCACGATGACCCGCTCGAGATCCTCACCCACCTGGTCGTCGGGTCGGAGGGCACTCTCGCGTTCGTCGCCGAGGCGACGTTCCGCACCCTCCCCGTGAAGCCGAACCTCGCCACGGGCCTGCTGATCTTCGCGGACCTGCCCGCTGCGACTGCGGCGCTTCCCGCGCTGGTCGCGGCAGGCTTCGCGACCATCGAGCTGCTGGATGCCGCCTCTTTGCGTGTCGCGCAGGAGGATCCCGAGGCGACAGTCGACCTCGGCGGGCTGGTGGTGATCGATCATGCGGCGCTTCTGGTGGAGTTCCAGGAGGAGTCCGACGCCGCTCTCGACGCCCGCCTCGCCGTCGCGACCCCGGTCCTCGCCGCGTTGCCTTTGGTGCAGCCCGCGGCGCTGACCACGGATGCCGCGACCCGCGCCCAACTGTGGCACATCCGCAAAGGACTCTTCACCGCGGTCGCCGGTGCGCGCCCCTCCGGGACGACGGCGCTGCTGGAAGACATCGCCGTTCCCGTGGAGCGTCTCGGCGCGACATGCGAGCGGCTGATCGAGATGTTCGACCGGTACGGGTACGAGGGCAGCGTGATCTTCGGTCATGCGAAAGACGGGAACATCCACTTCCTCGTCAACGAGCGCTTCGACGACACCGAGAAACTGGCGCGCTACGAGGCGTTCACCGAAGAGATGGTCGACCTCGTCCTCGCTCAGGGCGGAACGCTGAAAGCCGAGCACGGCACCGGCCGAATCATGGCCCCTTTCGTCCACCGTCAATACGGTGACGAGCTGTACGACGTGATGTGGGAGGTCAAGCGCCTTATCGACCCGGGCATGACCCTCAACCCCGGAGTGCTGCTCACCGACGACCCGCAGGCCCACATCCGGCACCTCAAGAGCGCGCCGACCGTGGAGTCCGAGGTCGACCGGTGCGTGGAATGCGGGTACTGCGAGCCGGTCTGCCCCTCGAAGGACATCACCCTCACCCCGCGCGAGCGGATCGTGCTTCGCCGAGAGATCCAGCGCGCCCGCGACCGAGGCGACGAGGACCTCGTCCGCACCCTGCAGGACGAGTACCGGTACGACGGGGTGCAGACCTGCGCGGTGGACGGCATGTGCAAGACCGCCTGCCCTGTTCTCATCAACACCGGCGACCTCGTCCGCCGGCTCCGCACAGAGAACCAGAACGCGCTCGCGCAGGCGGCATGGAACGTCGCTGCGAAGCAGTGGGATGCCGTGTCCGCGGCCGGCGGCGTCACACTGTCGGTGGCGAGCGCGGTGCCCACCGCCCTGCCGGCGATGGCAACGAAGATCGGCCGCGGCATCCTCGGCGACGACACCGTCCCCCTCTATACAGCGGATCTTCCGGGCGGCGGCAAGCGTCGCCGGCTGATCGACGCGGATAAGCCGGTCGCGGTGTTCTTCTCGTCGTGCACGAACACGATGTTCGGGCCGGTCGGCGGCGCCGGGGTCGCCGAGTCGTTCCTGCGGCTGTGCGAACGCGTCGGCGTGCACGTGCGCACTCCCGACGACCTGCCGTCGCTGTGCTGCGGAACCCCCTGGAAGTCCAAGGGGCTGTCCGAGGGCTACCAGACGATGACCGACCAAGTCGCAGCATCGCTCGTCCGCGCCACCGACGGAGGACGCCTGCCCGTCGTATGCGACGCATCCAGTTGCACCGAAGGCCTCCAGGTTCTTCTCGACGCTGCCGGGCAGGCGAACATCCGAGTGGTCGACGCCGTCGCGTTCGTCGACGAGCACGTCCTGCCGCACCTGCCCGTCGGCGAGAAGGTCGCCTCGGTCACCGTGCACCCGACCTGCTCGTCCACCCATCTCGGCATCAACGGCGCGCTCACCCGCGTCGCCAAGGCGGCAGCCGAGACCGTGGTCGTCCCGGAGGACTGGGGATGCTGTGGTTTCGCGGGAGACCGCGGGATGCTGCATCCCGAACTCACCCACTCCGCAACCCGCCCCGAAGCAGCAGACGTCGCCGCCGCCGAATCCGACGTCCACGCCTCGCTCAACCGCACCTGCGAACTCGGCATGACACGCGCCACCGGCATCCCCTATCGGCACATCCTGCAGGTGCTCGACGACACCCTCCACGCGGGGGACTCGCGATGAGCGATCCGGGGACGACTGCTGAGGCTGAAGCAACCGATCTTCGGGCGGTGGCAAAGGTCTTCGGGCTTTCGATGCCGAAGATCGAAATCATCGAGCGGCTAGCCCAGGGTCCCGCGACGATCGCGCAACTCGGGGCGGCGTGCGGGTACACACGTCACGGGGTGGAGCCGCACCTCGATGCGCTCGAGAGCATCGGCTTGATCTCATGCGTGGTCGTCAGGGTTGAAGGCGCTTGTCGTCCCGCCCGTCGCTACACGCTGGATCATCAGCGACTCGAAGACGTCCGCTGGGCTCTGCACGATGTCCTCGATGTCACACCACATGAGCTGCAGAAGACAGCATGACCACGCGACGCATGAGTTGCGCCGCTGTTGCGCGAACGAACGGAGATCGAATGAGTGACTACGATCACGCTCCCTTGTTGGGGATTCCGCGCATCGCAACGGGAATCTCACATTTCCTCGCAGAGGGACCAGTCTGGGACCCGGTCCGCGGCCGCATCCTGTGGGTGGACATCATGGACGGCGGGGTCTATTCGGGCCGGTTCGCCCACGGCGGTGCGATCGACATCGACGAGAAGGTGCAATTCCCCGATACCGCGGGGGCTATTGCGGTGTCACAGGCGGGGGAGTGGCTGGTCGCCGGAACCGAGCGTCTTTACACCCGCGGCATCGACGGCGAGATCACGGCAGGCCCCGACCTGATCAGCGGCGCCGGCCGGCGGTTCAACGACGGCAAGCCCGACCCGGCCGGACGCTTCGTCGTCGGCACCAAGGGCCCCGGCGATGAGCAGCTGATCCAGGTCGGCGCCGACGGTACCGTCACCGTGCTCGACGACGACCTCACCCTCTCGAATGGGCTCGCCTGGACGAAGGATGGCCGCACGCTGTATTCGATCGACACGCTGTGCCGACGCATCCACGTGCGCCACTACGACCCGATCACCGGCGAGACGGGAGAGCGGCGTGTCTTCCTCGAGGTCGCTGAGGGCTATCCCGACGGCATGACGATCGACAGCGAGGACCACCTGTGGGTCGCGCTGTGGGGTGAGGGATGCGTCATCCGCATCTCACCCGCAGGCGACATCGTCGGCCGTGTCGATGTGCCCGCCCCGCACACCTCGTGCCCGGTGTTCGCCGGTCCCGACCTCGACACGCTGGTCATCACCACCGCCACGGAGGGGATGACTCCCGCAGATCTCGCCGCGCACCCGCTGTCGGGACGCCTGTTCACCGTCGGGACAGGACACCGCGGCATCCACCCGAACCTGTGGGCAGGAACAATTCAGCCCACCGAGAACCCTTTGGAGGAATACGCATGAAGCTCCTGCGCATCGGCGCCCCCGGCGCCGAGAAGCCCGCCGCCCTCGTCGGTGACGACCGCTACGTCGACCTGTCGGACGTCGTGACCGACTTCGACGAGACCTTCTTCGGTTCGGGCGGACTCGATCGCATCGCTCCGATCGTCGCCGAGCGGTCGGCATCCGGCGGACATCCGATCGACGACCAGCGTCTGGGCGCCCCGATCGCCCGCCCGCACCAGATCATCTGCGTGGGCCTGAACTACTCCGACCACGCCGCCGAGACCGGGCAGGCCGTCCCGAGTGAGCCGATCCTGTTCACGAAGTCGCCGAACACCCTCGTCGGCCCGAACGACGACGTCCGCATTCCGCGGGGTGCGACCAAGCCGGACTGGGAGGTCGAGCTCGGCATCGTGATCGGCAAGCGCACCAGCTATCTCGACTCGGTCGAGGATGCCCGCGACCACATCGCCGGGTGGGTGCTCGTCAACGACGTCTCGGAGCGCGCGTTCCAGATGGAGCGCGGCGGGCAGTGGCTCAAGGGCAAGTCGGCCGAGACGTTCAACCCGGCCGGGCCCTGGCTGGTCACCCAGGACGAGGTCGAGTCCGTCACCGACCTCGGCATGTGGCTCGACGTCAACGACGTGCGCCGCCAGACCGGCTCGACCTCCACGATGATCTTCGACCCGTACGTCATCGTCCACTACATCAGTCAGTTCATGGTGCTCGAGCCCGGCGACCTCATCAACACCGGCACCCCTCCTGGGGTCGGCATGGGCTTCACCCCGCAGGTCTGGCTGCAGGCGGGCGACATCATGACCCTCGGCATCGACGGGCTCGGCATCCAGCGTCAGAACGTCCTCGCACCCCGATGAAAGCCCTCGTCATCACCGGCCCCCACCAGGCCGAAGTCCAAGACGTCGACGTCCCCGTCGCCGCCCCCGGCGAGGTGGTCGTCGATGTGAAGCGGGCCGGCATCTGCGGCACCGACATGGAGCTGTTCACCGGCGAGATGGCGTACTACGAGACCCGCCACACCTCGTTCCCGGTGCGGATCGGGCATGAGTGGATGGGGGTCGTCTCGCAGATCGGCGACGGGGTGGATGCCTCGTGGCTGGGCGCCCGCGTCACCGGCGACACCATGCTCGGCTGCGGCGAGTGCCGCCGCTGCCTGCAGGGTCTCCAGCACGTGTGCGAGTTCCGCGGCGAACTCGGAATCCGCGACGGACGCCCGGGTGCCCTCGCCGAGCAGGTCGCCGTCCCTGTCACTTCGCTCCACCGTCTGCCGTACTCGGTCGATGACACGATGGGGGCGATGGTCGAACCGGGCGGCAACGCCTACCGGTCCGTCGAGGCCGCGAACCTGAAGCCGGGTGACCGGTGCCTGGTGCTCGGCTCCGGCACCATCGGACTGCTCTGCGGCCTGTTCGCGAAGGTTGCCGGCGCCGAGGTCCACCTCTTGGGCCGCAGCGAACGGTCGCTCGCCTTCGCCCGCACCCTCGGCTTCGACCACGTCTGGACCGAGGAGACGCTGCCTGAACTGCCGTGGGACGCCGTCATCGAGGCATCCAACGCAAAGCACCTCCCCGCGAAGGCCGTCGACCTCGTCGAGCCCGGCAAACGCGTCGTCTACGTCGGACTGGCCGGCACGCCGAGCCTGGTCGACACCCGCGAGATCGCACTGAAGGACGTGACCGCGGTCGGGATTCTCAGTGCGTCCCCGGGGCTCGCCGGAACCATCCAGTCATATGCCACCTTTGCGGTCGACCCGAGGCCGCTCATCGCAGCGACGCTGACCCTCGAAGACCTCCCCGCCGTACTCGCGGGGCACCGGCCGGATGGGGCAGGAAACGGTCCCAAGTTCCACGTCGCGATCGGAGGGTGACCGCAGCCCGGCTTGCGCGAATCTGGACGGACTCAGCAGGCCCTTTTGAACTCCGCGAAGTCATCGTCGCGGTACTCGCCCTCGGCCCGTGCGGTCGCGGCGTCCTCCCGTGCCCGCAGCTCGGCCCGGCGGATCTTGCCCGAGATCGTCTTGGGCAGTTCCGCGAACTCGATGCGCCGCACGCGCAGGTATGGGGCGAGTGTCTCGCGCGCGTGCTTCAGGATCTCGAAGGCGGTGTCGGCCGTCGGATCCCATCCGGCCGCGAGCGCGACGTAAGCCTTGGGGATGGAGTGCCGCGTCTGGTCCGGTGCGGGCACCACGGCGGCTTCGGCGACGGCGGGGTGCTCGATGAGCGCGCTTTCGAGTTCGAACGGCGAGATCTTGTAGCCCGATGATTTGAAGACATCGTCGGTTCGTCCGACGTAGGTGAGGTAGCCGTCGGCACCCCGTGATGCGATGTCGCCCGTGTGGTAGTAGCCGTCTGCCATGACGTCCGCGGTGCGCTCGGGGTCGTCTGCGTACCCGGTCATGAGGTTTCGCGGTGTCTTGGACAGGTCGAGGCAGATCTCGCCTTCGTCGGTCTCCTCACCGGTGAGCGGATCGATGAGCACGACCGGCACGCCGGGAAGCGGGCGGCCCATCGAACCGAAGACGACGTCGGATCCTGGGGTGTTCCCGACCTGCGCCGTCGTCTCGGTCTGCCCGTAGCCGTCGCGGATCGTGAGGCCCCAGGCATCCTGAACGCGGGTGATGACTTCGGGGTTGAGCGGCTCGCCGGCGCCGACGAGTTCGCGCAGCGACCCCTTGCCGCCGGTGAGGTCGGCCTGGATCAGCATCCGCCACACTGTCGGGGGAGCGCAGAAGCTCGTGATGTCGGCGCGGCGGATCTGGTGCAAGAGCGCTGCGGCCTCGAACCGGGAGTAGTTGTAGACGAAGACGGTCGCCTCGGCGAGCCACGGGGTGAAGAAGCAGCTCCACGCGTGCTTCGCCCACCCGGGGGAGCTGATCGTCAGCTGCACATCCCCGGGCCGCAGGCCCAGGTAGTAGAGGGTCGAGAGGTGCCCGACGGGGTAGGAGTACTGTGTGTGCTGCACGAGCTTCGGCTTGCGGGTCGTGCCCGACGTGAAGTACTTCAGCAGCGGATCGCCGGGCGCGGTGCGCGTCTCGAACGGTTCGGCGGCCGTGCGTTCGGCCGCCTGCGCGTAGTCGGTCCACCCGGCGACGGCACCGATCGAGATGCGCAGGTAGTCGCCGGGCACATCGTCGAACTTGCCCGTGTCGGCGGGGTTCGCGATCACCGCCCGCGCACGGCTGCGCGCGACCCGGTCGGCGAGATCCGCGGTGCCGAGCGCCGTCGTCGAGGGGACGAGCACCGCGCCGAGCTTCATCACGGCGAGCATCGACTCCCAGAGCTCGACCTGGTTGCCGAGCATGAGGATCACCGAGTCGCCGCGGCCGATGCCTTGCGCCTCGAGCCACCGCCCGACCTGATCGGAACGGCGCGCCATGAGGTCGAACGAGTACTTCGCCTCGGAGCCGTCCTCCTCCACGATCCACAGCGCCGTCCGGTCGCTCCCGCGCGCGATGCGGTCGAACCAGTCGATCGCCCAGTTGAACCGGTCACCGACATCCGGCCACTCGAACGATGAAAGGGCGGCGTCATAGTCCTCACGCGCCGCGACGGCGCGGTCACGCGCGGTGCGCAACGCGGCGTGCGCGAAGTCCTCCCGTTGCTCATCGACGGGGTGAACGTTGCTGTCGGCCACCTGCTCCTCCTCGAGTATGTGCCGTGTGATTGCCGGCGTCGCCGCCGTCGATGATTCTAGCTGTATTTCGCACACGTGGGTGGTTTTCGTTTAGCATCGTCATGAGATCCAGCGGAGCGGCCCTGCCGCGACGCACGACAGAAGGAGCGGCGAGGATGCTGCGCACACCGTTTAACGATGGCTGGACGATCGCCCCCAAGCAATCCCTGTTCGCGGCGGCGCTCGCGCCGGCGTCGCCTCTGGCGGTGGTGCTGCCGCACGACGCGATGCGCGACCTTCCACGCTCGGCTGCCAGCCCGAATGGTAGTCATTCCGGATACTTCCCCAGCGCTCACGTCGTATATGAGAAGGCGTTCCACGCCCCGGCGGAGTGGGCGGGCCAGACGATCGTGGTCGAGTTCGACGGCGTGTACCGTGACGCCGTCGTCTCGCTCAACGGTGACTTCATCGCGCAGAGCCCGTCCGGGTACAGGCCGTTCTCGGTCGACCTCACGTCGCGGATCACGCCGGGCACGCAGAACACGCTCCGAGTCGAGGCCCGCGCGCACCAGGACAGCCGCTGGTACACCGGGGTCGGGATCTATCGGGATGTGTGGCTCGCCGTCGCGGATGCCGTCCACATCCCCCTCGGCGGTGTCGTCGTCACCACGCCGGAGATCTCGGACGACCTGACCGTCGTCGCCGTCGCGACGCCGATCCGCAACGACTCGCGACACCAGCGCACCGTCCGGCTGCTGTCGTGGGTGATGGACGGCGCGGGGGCTGTCGTCAGCGAGAAGTCGGTGCCGGTGACGATCCTGCCCGGAGAACCGGCGATCGCGCGCGTCTCGCACTACATTCGCGATCCGCGTCGGTGGGACCTGGATGATCCTCATCTGTACCGCTGCGCGAGCACCGTGGTCGATGAGATCGGCGAGCCGCTCGACAGCGATGAGACGACGTTCGGCGTCCGGTCCCTCCAGGTCGATCCGGTCCATGGGCTGCGTGTGAACGGCCGCACCGTGAAGCTGCGCGGCGGCTGTATCCATCACGACAACGGCCCGCTCGGCGCGGCCGCGATCAGGGCGGCGGAGCGGAGGAAGGCCGAGCGGCTCAAGGCCGCGGGCTTCAACGCCGTCCGCAGTGCCCACAATGGCGCGAGTCGCGCGTTCCTCGACGCGTGCGACGAGGTGGGGCTGTTCGTGATCGACGAGCTCACCGACGTGTGGACCGTGGGGAAGAGCAGCTTCGACTCGTCGCTCAGCTTCCCGGAGTGGTGGGAGCGCGATGTCGAGGCTCTCGTGCGCAATGGTCGCAACCACCCCAGTGTCATCATGTATTCGATCGGCAACGAGATCCTCGAGATCGGCCGGCCCGGCGCCGCCATCTGGGGGCGCCGTCTCACAGAGACGGTCAGGGCGCTCGACCCCACCCGCCCGATCACGAACGCCGTGAACGCTCTCGTTTCGATGATCGACTCGCGGGTCACTGCACACGACGAGTCGATCGCGATCGACTTCAACTCGATCCTCAGCGCAGACGGCTCGGCCGGCATCGGCGCGTCCGAGACCGCCACGCGACTGACCGAGGAGACCCACGCCCAGGTTGACGTCGCGGGCATCAACTACTCCGAGGCGCGCTACGACCTCGATGCCGAGATCTTCCCGGATCGCGTGCTCGTCGGCACCGAGACATTCCCCGGCCGTCTCGACCGGCTGTGGACGCTCGTGGAGAAGCACCCCCAGGTGATCGGCGACTTCGTGTGGACGGCGTGGGATCACCTCGGCGAGGCGGGCACGGGTCGTGCGGTCTACGCCGACGATCCGGTGAAGCCGGTCGGTATGGCATCTCCGTACCCATGGCTGCTGTCACAGGCCGGGACGATCGACATCAACGGCAACCGGCGACCGATCTCCTACTGGCGCGAAACGGTCTGGGGACTCCGTGACGAACCTTTCATCGCCGTGCATCGGCCGCAGGGCCACGGCCGGCAGCTCACGGTCGGGCGATGGGCGTGGGACGACGTGCTACCGAGCTGGGCGTGGGACGTCGAGGAAGGCTCCCCGGTCATCGTCGACGTGTATTCGGATGCCGACGAGGTCGAGCTTCTGCTCGACGGGGAGAGCCTGGGCGCAGCGCCGGTCGGCATCGAGGTCGGCGGCCACCAGCGCGGCTTCATCGCGCGCTTCGAGACCGGGTTCCGTCGTGGCGTGCTCACGGCCGTGGCTCGACGCGCCGGCCGCGAAGTCGGACGGACCGAATTGTCGAGCCTCGACGGCGCCGTGGCGCTGCGGGCCGACGTCGAGCGCGACCGGATCGGGGCGGACCCCGAAGAGCTCGTGTACATCGACCTCGCCCTGCGTGACACTGCGGGCACCGTCGCCATCGACGAGAGCGTCGACGTCACCGTGACGATCGAGGGTCCCGGTGCGCTCGTCGCCCTGTCGAGCGCGAAGCCCGACGACGAGGAGCCCTTCGCCGGCGACACTCATCGCTCTCACGAGGGACGCCTTCAGGCCATCGTGCGGCCGACCGGAGTCGGCGAGATCCGCGTCCTTGCGCACTCGGAACGTGGCGACGCAGAGGTCGTGGTGCGCGCGGAGTGAGCGGCGCGCACCGCCCCGGTCCACTGCGACCGCTGCAGGGGGGTTCAGTCGAAGTCCTCAACCCGCCATTCGTCGAGCCAGTCGATCCTCGGCACATCGCCGTCGAACCGGATCGGGAGCCACACGTAATCGGCGATCGACGTGTCGACGACAACCGACGCGGACACCGAGTCCGGCGTGATCGTCTCGCCGGCGAACAGGCGGCGGAACTCGTCCTGCGCCTGGTTGGCGATCTCGGCGGAGACGTTCGGGAGCCAGCGATCCGCCAACGCGATGTACAGGTCCTTCTTGTGCGGGTGCTTGAACACGGAGGTGATCTGCGAGCGATACGACGTGCCGGTGGAGTCGCCGGGATGAGGATCGCCGAGGACGACCCACGGGCCGTGGAATGTCTCGGCGGCGGCGGCCTCAGATCGATTCGGGAAGTATGCCGAGGTCCCCGACGTGATGAGGTAGTGACGATCCCCGCGACGGAAGTACGCCGGCGCTTCGCGCACGTCGGGTGGACGGTGCAGGGGGAAGTGCGTCGAGTAGTACCCGGTGACCCCGGTGTAGTCGTCGGTGAGATCGGCGCAGATCAATTCGCTGTGCACGCGCTCGAAGTAGTAGTAGGCCTTGCCGTCGTCGGGTGCGACGACGAGATCGAAGTCGCCTGCGCTCATGCTGAGCGGCCGGAGTCCCGTGGCGACGATCTCGTACGGGCCGAGGAGGTCGTCGGCGACGAGCACCGTCGAGGTCTGCTCGTGCCCTGCGGTCATGATCTTCAGCCAGCACACCCACTTGCCTGTCCGCTCGTTGCGGATGATGTGCGGCCGGTCCATCAACTTCGCGGGATGCAGCGGAGAGTCGGGTTCGTCAGGCGCGGGCGGAATGATCAGACCCTCGTCGACCCAGTTGTAGAGATCGTCGGATGAATAGCACCGGACGCCCCAGTGCCAGATCCCGCTCCCTGGCGTCGTGCGCTCCTTGTTCTCGCCATACCAGTAGAACCGGCCGTCGTGGTGGAGCATCGACCCGCCGTGGGCCTGGATCCGGTTTCCGTTCGTGTCGCTCCAGACCGAGCCTGGGCGGATGGAGCCGTATGCCATCAGTTGGTTCCCTGTTCGTCGGTGCCTTCGGCGGTCGGAGCGCCGGTCGTGCCGCGGACGATGAGCGAAGGCGCGATCGAGTGGGTGATCGGCTTTGTGCGGCCATCGATCCGCTCGCGCAGCAGCCGTGCCGCCGTCGCGCCGTTCGTCTCACCCGACGGGTCGATCGTCGTGAGGGCGATCTGCGGCAGGTCGCCGACGGCGATGTTGTCGGCCCCCACGACGGAGAGATCGCCGGGCACTTTCAGCCCACGCTCGTGGGCGGCGCGAAGCACGCCGAGGGCAACAGTGTCGGTTCCCGCGAAGATCGCTGTGGCAGGCCGATCGCGATCGATGGCGAGAAGCGCGCCGCGGTATCCGCCGTCCTCGGTGTACTCGGTGACGACGAGATCCGGTTCGATGCCGTGTTGCTTCATCGCGGCGAGATACCCATCTGCGCGCGCGGTCTGCGGCAGCACCGATGGACGACGGAGACCCGCTGTCGGCATCGAGATGTGCGCGATGCGCGTGTGGCCGAGACCGACGAGATGCTCGACCGCAAGGGCCGATCCCGCGGCGTCGTCGTCTACTACGGTGTCGAAGCCGCGTCCTGCACCGTGACGGCCGATGAGCACCATCGGGACGCTTGCCCCGATCGTCTCAAGCGTGTCATGCGAAAGTCCGGGGGCGACGAGGATCAGCCCGTCGACTCCGCGGTTGAGCATCGCTTCAACCCCCCGTTGCTGCTTCTCCGGGGACGGACCGGCTGGTCCGATCAGGATGTCGAGCGCCGAGCCGTCGAGGGTGCTCTCGATGCCGTCGAGAACACGAACCACACTCAGCGAGCGAACGTCGGCGATCACCCCGAGCGAGTGCGATCGGCCCCTCAACGACCGGGCGGCGGAGCTGGGCCGATAGCCCAGCTCCGCGATCGCCGTCGTCACCTTCTCCCGCATCGCGGGACTGACGCCGTAGCCGTTGTTGAGCACTTTCGAGACGGCGGCGGGGGAGACGCCGGCGGATCGGGCGACATCCGAGATCGTCGCGCGCGGCGCAGTCGCCATCGGGTCTCCTTCGCACACCGGTGCCGGACTCCGCGAACTGTCGCGGCGGCTAGGACGGTTCTATCATGGGTTTGATCCGAATGTAAATCGTTACACGAATTCAGCCAATGCGCGTTGACTTGTTCATTCTAGATGTGCCACACTGCGGGACGTCGGGTGTGAATCGATTCACGATCTCGCCCCCGCAGCACCATACGAATCCACGTCGCGGTCACTGATGGTCGTGGCGAACAGCAGTCCCGGCGAGAGCGGCGGGACCGGAGTGTCGAGGAGGACACATGTCCATGAGGAGAAGCAGTGCTCTTGCGGTATTCGCAGGAGCCCTGTCCCTGACAGTGCTCGCCAGCGGGTGCACCGCTGGTGGAAGTGGTGACAACACGGCGGCGCAGGAGTCCGGCAAGGCGGAGCTCGTGCTGGGCATGGAGGCCGACCTTCCCGGCTGGGATCCTGCGAAGCTCCTTCCGGGGTCGGTCGCATGGGCTGCGCAGGCCGTGTACGACACGATCCTGACGTGCGACGAGAAGGGTGGGATCTCCGCCGGGCTCGCCGAGAAGTGGGAGTTCTCTGACAACAACACCAAGCTCACGCTTCAGATCCGGGATGGTGTCGAGTTCAGCGATGGAACCGCTCTCGACGCCGCGGCGGTCAAGGCCACGCTCGACTACGAGTTCACCTCGCCCGGCGGCCAGAGCTTCTTCGCCGGGGTGACGGCGGAGGCCCCGGATGAGAACACCGTTGTCATCACGACGCCCCAGCCGAAGCCGTTCCTGACGTCCTACCTGTGCCTCGGCACCGGTGTCGTCGCGAGCCCGACATATCTCGCCTCGGGTGACCTGGACTCCGAGCCTGTCGGCTCGGGCCCGTACACGTACGACCTGGAGAACTCGACGCCCGGTGCGGAGTATGTCTTCACAAAGAACCCCGACAACTGGAACGCCGACGCGTACCCGTACGAGAAGCTCGTGCTCAAGGTGCTCGCCGACACCACCGCCCGCGTCAACGCACTCAAGACCGGGCAGATCTCCGGTGCAGTGCTCCCGCCCTCGACCCTCGCTGAGCTGCAGTCCGCGGGCACGGCGTCCATTCCCCAGCAGGGAACCTGGTCGGGCCTGCTGATCAACGACCGTGACGGAAAGATCGTGCCCGCGCTCGGCAATGCCGACGTCCGCCGTGCGATCAACATGGTCTTCGACAAGGCGGCGATCGCCGAGAAGCTCTACCAGGGTCAGGCCGAGCCCACGTCGCAGATCTTCCGCGCCGGCAGCGACGCGTGGATCGACGGCCTCGAGGACCCGTACCCGTACGACCTCACCGCGGCCAAGGAGCTCATGGAAGAGGCGGGGTACGCGGACGGATTCGACATGGAGCTTCCGTACATCGCGAACTTCGGTCTCGACTCGGCCATGCCCGTCGTCATCGACGGTCTGAAAGAGCTCAACATCAACGTGACCCAGGTCACGCTCGCGGGCCAGACTGCGCTCCTCGACCTCCTGAGCGGCAAGTACCCGGTCATCTTCTGGCCGCTGGGCAACCACGGTGACTCACGGATCACGATCGACGGCGCAATCGTCCCGACGGCGATCTGGAACACGTCCCACGTCAGCGACCCGACGGTCGACGAACTGTGGAACACGATCCTGACGACTCAGGGCGACGAGTCCAAGGCTGCGCAGCAGGAGCTGAACCAGTACGTCATCGACCAGGCATGGTTCTCGCCGTGGGTCTACGTGAGCACGTTCTTCATGTTCGATGACTCCAAGGTCGGCATCGACAAGAGCTCCGACCCGAACCAGCTTGCACCGCTTCTCAGCGACTTCAAGTAATTAGCAGAGGTCGCGCTTCGATGCTCAAGCTCACCGCAGCAAACGTTCTGAGGGCTATCGCCGTCTTCTTCGTCGTCACGCTCACGACCTTCGTGCTCGTGTACGCGAACCCGATGGCGATCGCTCGGAACCTCATGGGGATCAACGCGACCGAGGCGGCGGTCCAGGCCAAGGCAGAACAGCTTGGCCTGGACCAGCCGGTCCTCCAGCAATACTGGCAGTGGTTGCAGGCGCTCTTCCGGGGCGACCTCGGCACCTCCTACTACACCGGCCAGGAAGTCACCGACACCCTGGCGATCCGACTTCCCGTCACCCTGGCGATCATGATCGTCGTCCTGCTCCTCACGATCGTCTTCTCGGTCGTGGTCGGCGCCGTGGCAGCGACCCGTGGCGGATGGGTCGACCGGATGCTGCAGTTCATCTCGGTGGCGTTCTCCGCCGTCCCGTCCTTCATCGTCGCGATCGTCCTGGTCTTCGCGTTTGCGATCGCGCTGCCCATCTTCCCCGCGACCGGCTATGTCCCCATCGAGGATGGCCTGGGCGCCTGGGCCGCCTCGATCGCCCTGCCGGTCACGGCGATCCTGCTCGGCTCGGTCGCCAGCGCCGCGGCTCAATTCCGCAGCGCAGTGAAGGACGTGCTCGACCGGGACTTCGTCCGCACGCTCCGTGCACGGGGAGTGCCGGAGCGACTCATCATCTACAAGCACGTGCTGCGCAGCGCCGGCGGACCGGGGCTCACCGTGCTGGCGCTGCTGACCGTCGGACTCGTGGGCGGCGTGGTCATCATCGAGCAGGTGTTCGCCCTCCCTGGCATGGGCGCTCTCGTCACGACCGCCTCCTCCGGCGGCGACATCCCCGTGGTCATGGGCTGTGTGGCCGTCACCGTGATCCTGGTGTCGATCGTGAATCTGCTTGCGGACCTCGCGACGGCCGCGCTCAACCCGAAAGTGAGGGCTGCGTGATGGCTCAGCCGCTCGAAGGCGTCGTCGACTCGCCGCCGCAGCACGCCACCCCGACGCGAGAGCACTGGATTCAGCGACTCTTGCGCAACCCGGTCGCCATCGCGTGCCTGGTCCTCCTGGTCGTCATCATCGTCATCGGTATCGCGAGCCCACTGCTGGCGCCCTACGGACCCAACGACTCGGAACTCGACGCGGTCAACGCGCCGCCGTTCACACCTGAGCACCTCCTCGGCGGCGATGGTTCCGGTCGCGACATTCTCTCCCGGCTGATGTGGGGCACTCAGCGGACGCTCCTCGCCTGCGTAATCCTCCTCATCACCGCACTCATCGCGGGCGTGCCGACCGGACTCATCGCCGGATATCGACGGGGGTCATTCGACACCAGCGTGAGCTGGATCAACGACGTCATCATGACGATGCCCGGCATCGTCCTGCTCATCGCCCTCTACTCGCTCACTGGACCGAACATAGTCCTCGCGATGCTCGTGCTCGGCATCCAACTCTCTCCGGGCTATTACCGGCTCGTTCGCGGAGTCGTCTTCGGCGTCCGTGAAGAGCTCTATGTCGACGCGGCCAAGGTTGTCGGCCTTTCGGACTCCCGCATCGTCGGCCGCCATATCCTGTGGGCGGTGCGCGCCCCCATCATCATTCAGAGCGCGTTCGTCCTTGCGGGCGGCATCGCGATCACCGCTGCGCTGGACTATCTCGGGTTCGGCAACCCGGCGGAGGCGTCGTGGGGCGGCATGCTGGAGGAGGCGTTCGGAAACATCTACGCGAATCCGCTCAGCGTCATCTGGCCCGCAACGCTCATCTCGCTCACGATCCTCGCGTTCGTGCTGATGGGCAACGCCCTCCGGGACGCGCTTCAGCCGGGAGTCGCGCGCCGACCCCTCACGAACGACGAGCGGAAGGCCTTGGTGGAGCGCGCGACGAGCTCCTCGGCCGCGCGCGACGCGACGGCGGCGCAGGGCACCCTCCTGTCCGTCCGCGGCCTGCGTGTCGGATACCCCGTCGACGCTGACCGGGTCACCGAGGTCGTCCGCGAGGTGGATCTCGACGTGCGGCGGGGCGAGATCCGCGGTCTTGTCGGCGAATCCGGATCGGGCAAGACGCAGACAGCCTTCGCCATCATCGGAATCCTGAGTCCAGAAGCGTTGGTTCTGGGTGGTGCCGTCGTCTTCGACGGCAAGGACTTCGTCGCGGACGGCGCGGCCCAGGCGCACGCCCGCGGGCGTCGGATCGCCTACATCCCGCAGGAGCCGATGTCGAACCTCGACCCCTGCTTCACCGTCGGGTCCCAGCTGGTCGCCGGCCTGCGCGCTGTCAAGAGGATCTCCCGCGCGGATGCCAAGCGCGACATCCTCATGCTCCTCGACCGCGTCGGTATCAAGGACCCCGCGGCGGTGTTCGACCTGTACCCGCACCAGATCTCCGGCGGTATGGCGCAGCGCGTGCTCATCTGCGGCGCGGTCGCCGCAGGTCCGGATCTCATCATCGCCGACGAGCCGACGACGGCGCTCGATGTGACCGTGCAAGCCGAGGTGCTCGACCTGCTCCGCGAACTGCGCGACGAGCGCGGACTCGGCATGATCCTCGTGACGCACAACTTCGGCGTCGTCGCCGACTTGTGCGACACCGTGAGCGTCATGAAGGACGGTCGCATCGTGGAGTCCGGCACGGCGCTCGACATCTTCCGGGCGCCCCAGCAGCCGTACACGAAGGAGCTGCTCGCATCGACACGAGCAGTCGATCTCGAGGAGTCGAGCACGGATGTCTGACACAGGACTGCACATCGAGGATCTGCGCGTCACCTACCGCCGCGGCCGCAAGAGGATAGACGTGATCAAGGGAGTGACGTTCGACGTCGCTGCCGGCGAGACCCTCGGACTCGTGGGGGAGTCGGGGTCGGGCAAGACCACGATCGGTCGCGCCCTGCTCGGACTCGCCCCCGTGACGGGCGGAAAGGTCACCTTCCAGGGCAAAGACATCACACGCCTCACCCGCACGCAGCGTCGCGCCATCGCCAATGACGTCCAGGTGGTCTTCCAGGACCCCTATTCGTCCCTGAACCCGTCGATGACGATCGAGAGCATCCTCGTGGAGCCGCTGCGCGTGTCGGGCGTCGCGGACGCCCGCGCGCGGGTGCGTGAGCTGCTCGATCAGGTCGGACTGCCCGCCGACAGCGGATCGAGATTCCCGAAGGAGTTCTCCGGCGGTCAGCGCCAGCGCATCGCGATCGCTCGCGCGCTCGCCCTGCGGCCCGCGCTCATCGTGTGCGACGAGCCGACCAGCGCGCTCGACGTGACCACCCAGGCGCGCGTGTTGAAGCTGCTCAAAGACGTCCAGAACGAGACGGGCGCCTCCTATCTGTTCATCAGCCACGACCTCGGCGTTGTTCGCGAGATGAGCGACCGGATCGCAGTGCTCAATGACGGCAGGATCGTCGAGCTCGGCGACAGCGAACAGGTGTCGCTGCGCCCCGAAGATCCGTATACGAAGCGCCTGCAGCTGGCCACTCCGGTGCCCGACCCCGTCATCCAAGCGGAGCGACGCTCCCGCCGCCGTGCGCTGCTCGCCGGCGGCGCGTGAGCTGCTGCGTGGCATCCGATTCACACTATGCACCAGGGAGTTGCATTGCTCGATGCGAGCGCCATGATCACAGCAGATGCCGAAAGATCCGCGGCCATCATCCTTTCGGGCCGATTCCATCTCGACCACCCGGTCGACAGGGTTCGATCGGCGATTCTGCGTGCGACGGCTCACGGGGTGTACGAGGCACGGCTCAATGGGCGCGCGGTGTCGGAGGCGGTGCTCTCGCCGGGCTGGTCGTCGTATGAATGGCGTCTTCCGGTGAGCGCGGACCCGGTCGCGCATCTGCTCCGCGGCGAGAACACGATCGAGGTGCTGCTCGGCAACGGCTGGTGGCGTGGCGACCTCGGCTTCGCAGACGCGAAGGTCCACTACGGCGACGATCTCGGCTTCATCGCGGAACTCGAGATCGCATACGCAGACGGGACGACGCAGCGCATTGTGACGGACGAGAGGTGGACGGCATGGACGAGCGACGTCGTCTCGAACGACCTCTACAACGGCCAGCGCATCGATGCCCGGCTGCGGCAGGGACGCGACGCGCTCGCGGTTCGCGAGGTCGCCGTCGACCGCGCGACGCTCGTTCCACGGGTAGGTCCCGCCATTACGCGTCAGGGCCTGCTCCGCCCGACGCGCATCTTCACCTCCCCTTCAGGGGCCACCCTCGTCGACTTCGGACAGAACCTCGTCGGGTGGGTCCGGCTCCGTGCGCGCGGTGCGCGCGGTGCAGTGGTCACGTTGCGCCATGCCGAGGCCCTCGACGAGGGCGAGCTCGCGATCAGGCCACTGCGGTCCGCCGAGGCGACCGACGTCTTCGTGCTCTCGGGCGGCGACGACGAATTCGAGCCGACGCTGACCTTTCACGGCTTCCGCTACGTCGAGGTGGAAGGCTTCCCCGGCATGCTCACCGCTGAGGATCTCGAGGCGATCGTCGTCCACTCTGACCTTCGCCGCACGGGCCGGTTCTCGTGCTCGTCCGACCTCGTGAACCGCCTCGTCGAGAACTCGGTCTGGTCACAGCGGGGCAACTTCCTGTCGCTGCCGACCGACTGCCCGCAGCGCGATGAGCGGCTCGGGTGGACCGGAGACATCGCCGTGTACGCCGCAACGGCGTGCACGCAGTTCGACGTCGCCGACTTCCTCCACGATTGGCTCCTCGACCTCGCCGCCGAGACGGAGAACTCGGCCGGCCGAGCCGTCCCCGCGGTCGTGCCCGACGTGCTGAAACTCGGTTCCGGCGGGGGACCGCACCTCATGCGCGACCTCCCCACGGCGATCTGGGGCGATGCGGCCGTATGGGTCGCCCAGGCGCTGTGGCACGCGTACGGCGACCGCGACCGGCTCGCGGAGCACTACCCCGCGATGACGTTGCATCTTGAATCCGTGATCGCGCAGCTCTCGCCGACAGGCCTCTGGGATCGCGGCTTTCAATGGGGCGATTGGCTCGATCCGGATGCCCCGCCCGAGGATCCAGGCCGGGCCAAGGCGGATCCCGGTCTGGTGGCGACGGCATGTCTGGTGCGCTCGGCGGACTTCGCGGCCGAGGCGGCGCGCATCCTCGGCTATGAAAGGGACCGCATCCGCTGGGAGAAGCTCGCCGCGGACACGCGTGCCGCCTTCGTGCGCCAGTTCGTCGATGCATCCTCGGGCAGGCTCACCTCGGATGCGCCGACGTCCTACGCGCTTGCGATCGTGTTCGATGTCCTGGAGGGCGAGGCTCGGCTGGAGGCGGGTGATCGCCTTGCACAGCTCGTCCGCGACAGCGGGTTCGTCGTGACGACCGGCTTCGCCGGGACGCCGTATGTCACGTGGGCGCTGTCCGAGACCGGTCACGTGGACGAGGCCTACCGCCTGCTGCTGCAGACCGAATGCCCCTCGTGGCTCTACCCCGTGACGATGGGTGCGACGACCATCTGGGAGCGCTGGGACTCGATGCTCCCGGACGGCTCGATCAACCCTGGGGAGATGACGAGCTTCAATCACTATGCGCTCGGAGCGGTCGCCGACTGGCTCTACCAGGTGGTCGCCGGCATCCGCCCCGCTTCACCGGGCTATGCGAGGCTTCGGCTGGCTCCGACTCCCGGACCTGGCCTGGATTGGGCGTCCGCGACGCTCGAGACCCCTGCCGGCGTCGTCGAATCGGGGTGGGAGCGACGGGACGGCATCATCCACGTTCGTGTCGTCGTCCCTGACGGCGTCGAGGCGGAGGTCGCGCTGCCGGACGGCACGGCGCGCCGCGTGGACGGCGGAGTACGCCACTTCACCTGCGCGGATCCGGTCACGCAGGTTGTCGCCCGATGCTAGGTCACAGCTCCACGGTCAGAAGGACGGACGTGTACGTGCGCAGTTCCGCGGCGATGTCGATCGAGCGCTTGCGCAGCCAGAGCGACTGCAGGCCGAGCGTCGTCGAGAGAAGGAGCCGTGCAGCGACATCGGGACTGATCTCGGCGCGCAATTCACCTCGATCCGCCATCGTGGCGAACGCCTTCGTGAGCAGGTCCTCAGCGCGCCCGTACAGATCGCTGAAGTACTTGTGCGCGGGGTGGTCCGACGAAATGGCTTCGGCGGCGAGAATCGCCTCCAGTTCGACCAGCGCGGGTGTGCCTGTGTTCTCGTCGACGGAGGCGACCCACGCGCGGATGACATCGATGCCGACGGGGTGCCCGCGGCGGGCACGCTCGAGCGCGTCTTCCTCGCGCCACTGGAGCACAGCCTCCAGAAGGTCGACTTTGGTGGGGAAGTGGTGCCGCATTCCCGCGTGGGTCATGCCGGCGCGCTCGGCGACAGTGCGCAGGCTGCCGTCGCGAAAGCCGGATTCGGAGAACACCTCGACCGCGGCGGCGATGATCTCCTTGCGGCGCTGCGCCGACTTCGCGTACTCGCCGCGCAATCGCCGCGTCGTGTCGGATGTCGTCATGGTTGCGTGGTTCCTTCGTCACTCGGGTGCAGGAGCACCGATGCTGATGCCCACCGTAGTCGCCGAGTTGCCACTCGGATGGGACTGGACGACACACCAGCGGATCATCCTCACAAGTCAACACCAAGAATCATCCAAAGGCACCCAAGTGGGTGGTTTTGAAGTAGACTCCATCGAGGTCGCCCCTGCGGGCGACGAAGAATCAGAGGGCGAAGGTGTCCACACGAAATGAGCGAAACTCCCATGCTCGATGAGTCGCAGCTCCTCACGGTCGATGACGATGTGAACGCATTCACGCTCACCACGACGATCGATCTCGCGACGACCGCGCGCGTCGAGCGCGCCACGCTGCGGGGAACCGCGCACGGTGTCTTCGAGGCTCGGATCGACGGTCGTCCCGTGAGCGCCGGCGTTCTGGCGCCGGGCTGGAGTTCGTACGAGCGGCGTCTCCCTGTCGAGGCTTACGATGTCACGCCGCTCGTGCGCGACGGCGCCGAACTCGAGGTGCTTGTCGGCAACGGCTGGTGGCGAGGCAAGCTCGGTTTCCTCGGGCTGGACCTGGACTACGGCTCGCAGATCGGCTTCATCGGGGAACTCGAGATCACCTACTCCGACGGAACAGTGCAGTGGATTCGCACGAACCGCGACTGGACTGCGCAGACCTCTCACTTCACGCAGAACACCCTGTATGACGGCGTGCGCATCGATGCCACGGTGGTACCGCAACCGCTGGAGATCACGGTCGCGGATGTGGATCGGGACACCCTGATCCTGCAGGAGAAGCCTCCCATCGAGCGTCACGAGGTGATCGCACCTCAGCGAATCTGGCGGTCTCCGTCAGGTGCGACGCTCGTCGACTTCGGCCAGAACCTCGTCGGCTGGACACGGCTCACCGTCAACGGGCGCGCGGGTGCGGAAGTCGTCATCCGTCACGCAGAAGTGCTCGAGCACGGTGAGTTGGCTACGCGGCCGCTGCGTGGTGCGAAAGCGACGGATACCTATGTTTTGTCTGGTGCCGACGATGTGTTCGAACCCACTCTCACGTTCCACGGGTTCCGCTACGTCGAAGTGACAGGGTATCCGGGTGAATTGAGCATCGACGCGATCGAGGCGGTCGTCGTCCACTCGCGCATGGCGAGAACCGGCTCGTTCGAGTGTTCGGATCCGCGGGTCAATCGCCTCGTCGAGAACTCGGTGTGGGGTCAGAAGGGCAACTTCCTCGACGTCCCCACCGATTGTCCGCAGCGAGACGAGAGGCTCGGTTGGACGGGTGACATCGCGGTCTATGCGTCAACCGCGTGCTATCAGTTCGACGCATCCGATCTGCTGCACAACTGGCTCCTGGATCTGCGCGTGGAAGCCGAGCACTCCGGATTCGTTCCCTTCGTCGTCCCGAATGTCCTGAAGCTGATTCCAGCAGAAAGGCGCGCGACGTGGAATCTGCCGTTGGGCGCCACGGCCGTGTGGGGGGATGCCGCGGCTTGGGTGCCGGAGGCACTGTGGTGGGCGTACGGCGATCGCGATCGTCTCGAAGCGCATTACCCCGGGATCGTTCTCCACCTCGAATCGATCCTGCCGAGGCTCTCTGCCAGCGGCCTGTGGGAATCGGGATTCCAGTTCGGCGACTGGCTCGACCCGACCGCTCCGCCCGAGGAGCCCATGCGCGCGAAAGCCGATGCGACGGTGATCGCCACCGCCTGCCTTTATCGATCGGCGCGGTTCGGTGCAGTCGCCGCGGAACTGCTCGGCCGAAGTGACGACCGGAACCGGTGGAACGATCTGGCCGAGCGCACACGTGAGGCGTTCCGCGAGCACTACGTCAGCCCGGAGGGACGCATCCGGTCCGACGCGCAGGCCGTCTACGCGCTCGCGATCCACTTCGGGCTGCTCGACGACGACGAGAAGGCCCGTGCGGGAGAGCGGCTGGCCGAGTTGGTC
Source organism: Microbacterium sp. NPDC019599 (assembly GCF_040632175.1). Taxonomy (NCBI): domain Bacteria; kingdom Bacillati; phylum Actinomycetota; class Actinomycetes; order Micrococcales; family Microbacteriaceae; genus Microbacterium; species Microbacterium sp. NPDC019599. Next base: position 206,859 of record NZ_JBEYBL010000002.1, on the reverse strand, counting down.
GCCGAGGGCGACTACCGCGTCGCGACCGGGTTCGCCGGCACGCCGTACGTGGTGTGGGCGCTGACCGAGACCGGGCACGTCGACATCGCGTACCGGCTGCTGCTCCAGGACGAACTGCCGTCCTGGCTTTATGCGGTGAAGATGGGTGCGACCACCGTCTGGGAGCGGTGGGACTCGCTCCTTCCCGACGGAACCGTCAACCCGGGTGAGATGACGAGCTTCAACCACTATGCGCTCGGCGCGGTGGTCGACTGGCTGTACAAGGCCGTCGCCGGCATCCGGCCTGCCGAGCCCGGCTACTCGCGCCTGCGCCTGCAGCCCACGCCCGGCCCCGGCCTGGACTGGGCGAGGGGATCCCTGCAGACGCGCCACGGGCTGGTCGAATGCGGCTGGCGCCGAGGGGTCACGGGCGAGATCACGATCGAGTGCACAGTTCCCGCCGGTATCGAGGCCGATCTGATCCTGCCCGACGGAACCACGCGCGTGCTGGCCGCCGGCATCCACCACACCACTCACAGAGAGGCCGCACTGCGGTGAGTGGCGCGACCGAATCCGACACCTCCGCCCTCGCGGTGCTCACGCTCGAACAGAAGGCCTCCCTGCTGTCGGGGCGCGACACCTGGACCACCCAGCCGATCGAGGATGCCGGCATCCGGTCGGTGCGGATGTCGGACGGACCCAACGGCCTGCGGGCGCAGCTCAACGGCGGTGATGCCCTCGGCTTCCAGCCCAGCGAGCCGTCCACCTGCTTCCCACCCGCTGTTGCCGTGGGTTCGTCGTGGGACCCGGAACTTGCGACGAAGGTGGGGGAAGCGCTCGGCCGCGAGGGGCTGTCCTTCGGCATCGATGTCGTCCTGGGCCCGGGGGTGAACATCAAGCGATCGCCGCTGTGCGGGCGCAACTTCGAGTACTACTCGGAGGACCCGCTGCTCGCGGGTGCGCTCGGCGTCGGCTACGTGCGCGGGATGCAGTCGACCGGTGCCGGCGCATCGGTGAAGCACTTCGCAGCGAACAACCAGGAGACCGACCGCATGCGCGTCAGCTCCGAGGTCGATGAGCGCACCCTCCGGGAGATCTACTTTCCGGCCTTCGAACGCATCGTCAAGGAGGCACAGCCGGCGACCGTGATGTGCGCCTACAACCGCATCAACGGCGTCTACTCCTCCGAGAATCCTTGGCTGCTGAAGGACGTGCTGCGAACGGAATGGGGATTCGAGGGCGCCGTCATCTCGGATTGGGGTGCCGTGCACAGGCCGGCCGGCGCGGTCGCGGCCGGACTCGACCTCGAGATGCCGGGCACGCGGGGACGCAGTATCCGTGAGATCGTGGCAGCCGTCGAAGCTGGAGACCTTGACGAGGCAGAGGTCGACCGCAGCGTCGCGCGCGTGGTCAAGCTCACCGGACTCGGAGCCGAGGGCAAGGTCGCGGTGGACTTCGACGCCCACCATGCGCTCGCTCGAGCGACGGCGGCCGCGAGCATCGTACTCCTCAAAAATGAGGCGACCTTGCCACTCGAGGCCCAGATGCGGATCGCCGTGGTCGGCGAGTTCGCGAGGACGCCGCGCTTCCAGGGCGGCGGCAGCTCGCACGTCAACGCCGTGCGATCGGAGGCCTTCCTCGACGCAGCCACAGCGCACTCCGCGAGCATCGAGTTCGCCGCGGGGTTCACCCTCGACGGGCGCGGTGACGACCTCGACCTTCGCGGAGCGGCCGTGGCTGCGGCATCCCGCTCCGAGGTCGCGGTGATCTTCGCGGGGCTCGCCGAATCCGACGAATCGGAGGGCTACGACCGCACGACGATCGAACTTCCTGCCTCGCAGATCGCGTTGATTCGCGCGGTGGCGGCGGTTGCGCCGAAGACTGTCGTGGTCCTCTCTCACGGCGGCGTCGTGGGACTGGAGGGCTGGCATGACGACGTCGATGCGATCCTCGACGGATTCCTTCTTGGTCAGGCGGGCGGCGCGGCGATCGCCGACGTCGTCTTCGGGGTCGTGAACCCGTCGGGGCGCTTGGCCGAGACGATTCCGCTGCGCATCGAGGACACGCCCGCCTTCGGGAACTTCCCCGGTGAGCAGGGTCACGTCGTCTACGGTGAGCGGACGCTCGTGGGCTACCGCTGGTACGCGACGCGCGGAATCCCCGTGCGCTACCCGTTCGGACACGGCTTGAGCTATTCCACCTTCCGCACGTCGGGATTCACCGTCACCGTGACGGGTGACGACACCGCGACGGTGCGTGTCACGGTCGAGAACACCGGTACCCGCGACGGTGCGCACGTCGTGCAGGTCTACGTGGATGCTTCAGCCCTCGGCACCGTGCAGCGCAGTGCCCGCGAACTCCGCGCATTCCGCAAAGTGCACGTGCCCGCGGGAGGTGCGGTCGAGGTCGAACTCGAGCTCGACCGCCGGGGGTTCGCCTACTGGGACGTCGACCTGCACGACTGGGTCGTGACCCCCGGCTCATATCGCGTGATCCTCGGGCGCGACGCTTTCGCGGTGGACGCCGAGACGACGATCGATCTTGTGGGCGATCGGATCAACCGCGAGCTGACGATGGGCTCGACCGCACAGGAATGGTTCGAGCATTCGGTCGTCGGCCCGGTGCTGCTGGACACCATTCAGTCCGACCTCCTGCGCGCGATGGCGCAACCTGAGGCGTTGCGCATGCTCGGGTCGCTTCCGTGGCAGAAGATCGTGAACCTGCTCGGAGATTCCGTGTCGCGCGACGACGTCGACACGCTGATGGCCGCTTCTCGCGGGGAAGGATGTTGACCATGACGGACGTGTATTGGGAGCGTGTGGCAGCGGTGGCCGCAGCGCTGCAAGCTGCCGCCGCCAACGGGGAGGACCAGGGTGGCGACCACGAGCTCGTCGCCCGGCTGACCTTGCCGCAGTCTGCCGAGGCCGGGTACCTCAAGCCCGCGGCTGATGTGCGCGAGGCGACCGTGCCATCGCCCGCCCAGCCCGTGCCGGTGCGCATCTATCGTCCGCATGGCGATGTCCCTGGCGATGGTGCGGCGCGACCGCTCCTCATCTGGTGCCATGGCGGCGCGTTCCTCGGCGGTGATCTCGACATGCCTGAGGCCGACGCTGTCGCCCGTGAGATCGTGAATCGCTCCGCCGCGGTGGTCATCTCCGTCGACTACCGCCTGTGCCTCGGAGGAGTTCACTTCCCGGCTCCCAGCGACGACCTCGTCGCGGTCTTCGAGTGGGCGGTGCGACACGCGGCAACCCTCGGGGTGGATCCGTCGCGCATCGTTATCGGCGGAGCGAGCGCCGGCGCATGCCTCACCGCCGGCGTCGCCCTCCGACTGAGTGCTGCGGGCGCTACCCAGCCTGCCGCGGTCGTGCTGGCGTATCCGGTTGTGCACGCCGTCCTGCCGGCGGCGTCCTACGAACTCGCGACCAAGCTGGCCGATCTGCCCGCAGCCATGGCCTTCACGCCCGAGGTGATCGAGCCCGTGATGGAGAACTACTTGGGCGCGCCGGCAGCCGACGCGACTGCGTATGCCATCGCCGGCGTGAGCGACTCCGCCGCCCTTGCCGCTCTACCCCCCACGCTCATCATCAACTGCGAGTACGACGGCCTTCGCGCGTCGGGTGAGCGATACGCCGACCAGCTCCGCGAAGCGGGGGTCGAGGTCGACGTGCAGCTCGCCCGCGACGTCGCCCACGGTCATCTCAACCGGCCCGGCTTGCCCGAGGCGCAGCGGACGCTCGCAACGATCGCCATGTGGGTTGCCGAGCGGTGTGTCGCGGAGCACGCGGGGGCGTGACGATGGAACTCGCTCGCCTGCGCACCCTGAATCGCATCGAGCCGCTGGGCATCGATCAGACACCGGAGTTCTCCTGGATGCTCCGCTCCTCTGCACGGGACACGGTGCAGCACTCATACCGCATCGTGGTCGCAGCGGGGCCGCTCACCGTATGGGACTCCGGTCACGTCGAATCTGACTCACAGTCCTTCATCGCGTACGCCGGTGAGCCGCTGCGCAGTCGCACGGAGTACCACTGGACCGTGACCGTGACCGACAACCACGGTCGCACGGCCTCCGAGTCAGCCGGATTCGAGACGGCGCTCTTCGCCGACGATTGGCAGGCACAGTGGGCCGAGGGCACGATCCCCCGGCCGGCGGCCGAAGGATGGGGGCACGGCACCCAGCCGCCCGCCGTCGAGTTCCTGCGCGATTTCCACCTCCTCGGCGCGGTGCGGCGCGCTCGGCTGTACGCGACCGCGCTCGGCGCGTACCGGCTCACCGTCAACGGCGCGCGTCCCGATGATCGTGAGCTGGCGCCCGAGTTCTCGGTCTACCGAAGTCGGCTGTACGTGCAGACCTACGATGTGACTGCGTTCCTGCGCGTGGGTCGCAATGAGTTGTCGATGTACGTCGGCGACGGCTGGTACCACTGTCCGGTGACCAGACCGCTGTCCCACGCTCAACGCGAAACCCCCGCGGTCCTCTTCCAACTCGAACTGGAATACGCCGACGGCACGACCCAGGTCGTGAGCTCCGACGATGCGGTCACCTGCCGCACGGGACCCGTGCAATCGTCGGATCTCTACTGGGGCGAACGGTATGACGCCACGGCGATTCCTTCCATCGCGCAGCATGCTCGGGTGGTCGACCTGGGATACGACAACCTCGTCGCGCAGCCACTGGAGCCGATTCGCGCGGTCGCGGTGCTCCCTGCCGTGTCCCTGCACATCGCGCCGTCCGGCGACAAGATCATCGACTTCGGTCAGATCGTGGCCGGCCGGGTGCGGGTGCGCATCGACGCTCCCCACGGCACGGAAGTCACCCTCGAGCACTTCGAGGCCACGACACCTGACGGCGAGTACTTCAACGGCACCTTGGCCGGCCAGAAGGACGTGTACGTCTCCGACGGGAAGCCGCAGATCTACGAGCCGATCTTCACGTTCCACGGCTTCCGGTATCTGCGGGTCACCGGGCTCGAGGCGATCGACCTCGCCGACTTCGAGGCAGTCGTGCTCTCGACGCCAAAGGATTCGGCCAGTTCGTTCGAGAGTTCGGACGCGCGGCTGAACCGACTTCACGAGAACGTGGTCTGGTCGCAGCGCAACAACACGATGTCCATTCCGACGGACTGCCCCACTCGGGAGAAGGCGGGATTCACGGGGGACATCCAGATGTACGCCCCCGCGGCGTACGCCAACGAGGACATGACCTCGTTCCTCGAGGCGTGGCTGCGCAACCTCGAAGCCGACCAGCTTCCCGACGGTGTCGTGCCGATGACAGTACCGTTCACGACGCTCTACGAATCGCTGTCGCTCAGGATGAGCGCGCAGTTCGGAACGACCGGTGTCACCGGCATCGCAGGGTGGAGCGATGCTGCGGTCATCGTGCCGTGGGAGATCTACCGAGCGACCGGGAGCACCGCCGTCCTCGAGCGCTCGTACGCGTCAATGAAGGCGTGGTGCGACAGCGTCATCGATACCGCGCGCCACGCGCGGGGTTCCGACGACATCCCGGAGGAACTGGACCGACACCTCTGGAACACCGGCTTCCACTTCGGCGAATGGCTGATTCCCAGCCAGCACCAGAAAGAAGGCGACTGGGACAACACGCGGTCATCGGCGTTCTACGTCGCTCCGTTCTTCGGCTACCGATCGCTCAGCCTGTTCGCGCAGGTGGCGCGTCTGCTCGACCGCGATGCCGACCATCACCGCTACCTCGAGGAAGCGGAGGCGACGAAAGCCGCCATCCAGCGCGTCTTCATGTCCGCCGACGAACTCCCGACACCGCTCATGGGTGGGTACGTGCTCGCCTTCGCCTTCGGACTCGTGCCGGATGAGCGACGGATGGCGTACGGGGCGAAGCTGGTCAGCATCCTCGACGACAACGACGGGCTGCTCGACACGGGCTTCGTCGCGACCCCGTATCTGCTGGATGTCCTCGTCGAGATCGGACGCTCAGACCTGGCCGTCGGGCTGCTCTGGGAGGACCGGATGCCATCCTGGCTGTACCAGGTCGACCAGGGTGCGACCGCGATCTGGGAGAACTGGGATGCAGTCGCGCCCGATGGCATGCCGACGACCTCGAGCCTGGACCACTACGCGTTCGGTGCTGTCGATGACTGGATCACTCGCGAGATCGCGGGAATCCAGGCCGCTGCGCCCGGCTACAAGGAGATCGTCATCGCACCGCGCACCGATGTGCCGCTGACCTTCTGTGCGCGCACACTGCTGACCCCGTACGGCGAGGTTGGCATCCACTGGACCACCGAATCGCTCGACGTCACAATCCCCGCCAACACGACAGCAGTCGTGCACTGGGGCGGTGACGTGCACGCGGTCGGCAGCGGTTCGTACCACTTCTGACACCCGAATCAACGATCCGGATCCGCTTCCTCATCCACCAACCCGCATTCACTAGGACGTGAAATGACCACCCCTCTCCCCGAATCTGCCGCTGCCGACCTCGAAGCGGCCTTCATCGACGCCGCCGACGGAAACGAGGATCCGCCGCCCCTGGTCCGCGGGTCGATCAATCGACTCATCCGCTGGGTGTTCCCAGCCGGCCTCGTGATCGCGATGATCAGCGCGATCCCCGGCGTGCTCGTGCCGTTCCAGATCGAGTTGATAGATCCGGCCAACAAGGAGTTAAATCTCGCGCTCGTCCTGTCGGTCAGCGGCGCAGGCTCGCTTATCGCAGGCCCGATCGCGGGTCAGATCTCCGACCGCACCCGCAGCCGCTTTGGGCGCCGCACGCCGTGGATCGTCATCGGCTCGCTCGTCGTGGCGCTCGCGCTCGTCGGCATGGCTTTCGCAGGCAGCGTCTGGGGCATCACGATCGCCTGGTTCTTCGTACAGGTCGCCATGGCATTCGTGCAGGGTCCGTTCTCGGCGATTCTTCCCGACCGCGTGCCGCTCACCGTCGCGGCACCTTCGCCGCGGTATCCGGCATCGCGCTCATGACCGGAGCTGTCGTCGGCTCGATCGTCGCAGCTGCTCTCACCGACAGTTACCGAGTCGGGTACATGGTCTTCGCGGCGCTCGCCGTCGGTGTGCTGCTGCTGTTCGTGGCTTTCAACCCCGACCACTCCAGTCGCGAGATCCACATCGACAAGCTCGGATGGATGGACTTCGTCCGCACGTTCTGGGTTAACCCGATCAAGCACCCCGACTTCTTCTGGGCATTCACGGCGCGGCTCGTGCTCTTCACTGGCTACAACATGGTGATCGGGTACCAGTTCTATGTCCTCTCGGACTACATCGGCATCGAGCGGCCGCAGGATTTCATTCCTCTGTTCGGCTTCATCGGCCTTGTGGGGATCATCCTCGGTACGGTCGTCTCGGGTCCTCTCTCTGACCGCTTCGGGCGGCGCAAGCCGTTCGTCTTCGGCGCCTCCGTCGCCATGGCTCTCGCCCTGTTCGTGCCCTGGTTCTGGCCGACCATCGTGGGATGGGGTGTGATGTTCGCGATCCTCGCTCTCGGGTTCGGCATGTACGTCGCCGTCGACACGGCACTCATGAGTCAGGTGCTGCCCTCGGCGAAGTCGTTCGGCAAGGACCTGGGCGTCATCAACATCGCCGCATCGCTTCCGGCGACCATCGGCCCGGTCGCATCCGGCATCGTCATCGCGATGTTCGGCTACGTCGGGCTCTTCCCCGTCGCCATCGTGCTCTCGCTGCTCGGCGCCTTCGCGATCTGGCCGATCAAGTCCGTCCGCTGACCACCCGTCAGCACGAGGGAGTGCCATGTCGAGAGCCGTCATCGTCAGTACCGCGCGTACGCCGATCGCGAAGGCGTACCGGGGGGCGTTCAACAACACGCAGCCGCAGGCGCTCGCCGGTCACGTCATCGCCTCGGTCGTCGAGCGCGCCGGAATCGACCCGGCGGAGGTCGACGACGTGATCTTCGGGGCGGCACTGCAGCAGGGTGCGACGGGGGGCAACATCGCTCGCCAGGCGGCACTGCGCGCGGGCTTGCCGGTGTCGGTGGCCGGGATGTCGGTGGATCGTCAGTGCGCGTCGGGCCTCATGTCGATCGCTCTCGCCTCGGCGCAGATCGTGAACGGAGATCTGCGCATCGCCGTCGCCGGAGGCGTCGAATCGGTATCGCTCGTGCAGAACGAGCACATGAACACCCACCGCGCCGCGGACCCCTGGCTGAAGGAGACCGTTCCGGGCATCTACCTCCCGATGCTGAACACCGCCGAGATCGTCGCCGAGCGGTACGGGATCTCCCGCGATGCTCAGGATGCCTACGCCCTGACGTCGCAGCAGCGCACGGCCGCCGCGCAGGAGGCGGGTCGCTTCGATGACGAGATCGTGCCTCTGGCTACCGTGCAGGGCATCCTCGACCGCGAGAGCGGCGAGATCTCGTTCCGCGACACGCTGCTGAACCGCGACGAGGGCAATCGTCCGTCGACCACGATCGACGACCTTGCGGCGCTGCGGCCCGTGCTCGCGGACGGAGTCGCCGCGGCGGTGTCGTCGGTGACCGCGGGCAATGCCAGCCAGCTCTCGGATGGTGCCGCTGCGGCCGTCGTGATGGCCGAAGACGAGGCATCCCGTCGCGGACTCGCGCCCCTCGGAGTCTTCCGGGGCATCGCGGTCGCCGGCGTCGCGCCCGACGAGATGGGCATCGGGCCGGTTCCTGCCGTCACCGAGCTGCTGCGTCGCGAGGGACTTGGTGTCGACGATATCGATCTCTGGGAGCTCAACGAAGCATTCGCATCCCAGGTCGTCTACTGCCGCGACGCACTTGGGATCGATCCTGAGAAGTTCAACGTCAACGGCGGTGCGATCTCGATCGGCCACCCCTACGGCATGTCGGGTGCTCGCATGGTGGGACACGTTCTGCGTGAGGGACGTCGCCGCGGAGCGAAGCTCGCCGTCGTGACGATGTGCATCGGCGGGGGACAGGGCGCGGCGGGGCTGTTCGAGATCGTGTGAGTGCCCCTGCGGGGAGCAGGACGTGATTGCTCGACGGGTTGCGTCAGAAAAGAGTGTGACCCGCATCGTTCGGGTCGATGCGGGTCACGGTTCCGGGGGATCTCACATAATCGAGGTGACGGCGGCCTCGATTATGTCCTGCTGGTTCTGGAATGCGCCGAAGGCGTCGCGGTCGATGACGTTCGACAGGAAGCAGAACGACACCCCCGTTGTCGGGTCGGCGAAGGCGATCTGGCCGCCGCCGCCGCCGTGGCCGAAGGTCTGCGGCGACACTGCAGGTCCGAACGGGTGCATCACGAGGTCGACGCCGTGCTGTGGGAGTGAGAATCGGCGGTGGTCGTCGCCGGCGATGATCAGGCCGATGGTGCGGTTGGCGGGGGCGCCGAGTGCGAGCCCGTCGGGGAACGTGTTGCGGATGTTTGTCGTTGCGTCGGCGAGGATCTCGTCGCTCCACAGGTGCGCGGGATTGTGGAGCAGTGCCTGATAGAACGTGGCGACCGATGCCGCGTTCGAGATCGCGCCGCCACCCGGTGCGCCTGCGCCGATCACGACCGGGTCGTTGGCGAAGCCGCGGATATCGAAGGGCTCCTCGGCATCGGGGTCGGCGGGCGGCGACGGTTGGCCGGTGACCGCCTCGAAGACATCGAACGGCGCCTCGCGGATGTAGTCGATGCGTCTAACGTCGCCGAGGCGCTCGGGCCTGACGCCCAGCTCGAGCCTGTCGATGTCGAGGGGCTCCAGGATCTCGCTGCGGAGAGCTTCGCCGTGCGGCATCCCGGTGATGCGTGTGACTACTTCGGCGAGCACCCAGCCGGCAGAGAAGGGGTGGTAGGTGTACGCGGTCCCCGGCTCGAGCTCGAGAGGCCACTGCTCGATCTCGCGGACCCGGGCCTCCCGGCTGCCGACGGCCTCGGGGGTGATCATGGGACTCGGGATGCCGGCCGTGTGCAGCAGCAGGTGCTCGAGGGTGATCGAGTCTTTGCCGTGGTGTCCGAACTCGGGCCAGACCTCGACGATGCGGGTGTCGAGGCTGATGCGCCCCTGGTCGATCAGCCGCCAGAGCAGTGAGGCGAAGATCGGCTTCGTCGAGGAGAAGATGCAGAACCGGCTGGAGAGGTCGGCGCCGCCGAACGCCTTTGTGGCGACACTCGCGCCGTCGAGCCCGATAGCGTACTGCGCATCGCGTAGCTCGCCGCGTGCGATCAAGTTGGTGATCAGACGGTCGAGACGGTCGAACTGCGCCATGGTGGTGCTCCTTGAGACGTGGTGCGGGGATCGAGCGTCCGACCCCCGCACCGGTACGGGTCAGCCTGCGACAGGGGCCTCGATGTCGACGGCGAAGCGCTCGACGAGGGCTCGGCGCAGCACCTTGCCGCTCGCGCCCAGGGGCAGTTCGTCGAGGACGTGTACGACGCGGGGGTACTTGTACTCAGCCAGGCGCTCGCGTGCGAACGCGACGATCTCCTCGCCCGAGACCTCTTCGCCGGGCTTGACGACGACAGCAGCGTGGACCTCCTCGCCGCGACGGTCGTCGGGGACGCCGAACACCGATACCGAGACAAGCTGCGGGTGGGTGGCGATGGTCTGCTCCACCTCGGTGGGATAGACGTTGTAGCCGTTTCGAACGATGAGGTCCTTCTTGCGGTCGACGATCGTAATTACGCGGTCGACCATGGTCCCGAGATCGCCGGTGCGGAACCAGCCGTCGACGACGGCGGCATCGGTGGCCTCCTCGCGCCCGATGTATCCCTTGAACACATTGTGACCGCGCACGACGATCTCGCCGATCTCCTCGGGATCGGTCGTGAGTTCGATGCGATCGTCGATATCGGCCTTGGCGATCGCGACGTCGACGCCCCACAGCGGCGTGCCGGCCGTGCCGGGGCGGATGTCTTCGCCGACGACGTTGAACGACACGATCGGTGTTGTTTCGGTGAGCCCATACCCTTCGTGCACCTGTGCGCCGAAGCGCGCCGCGAACTTATCGAGGATCACACGCGGCAGTGCGGCTCCGCCCGAGACGGCATAGCGGAAACGCGGCTGGAGGTCGGACCGCGCGCCGGCCTGCAGCAAGTCGACGAACATCGTCGGGACGGCGGCGAAGATCGTCACGCCCCGGTCGACGACGAGCTGGAGAGCCGCGTCTGCGTCGAACCTGGGCATGAGTGCGATCGACGCGCCGCGGCGGAAGGCGGTGTTCATGACGGCCGTCTGGCCGAAGGTGTGAAAGAGGGGGAGTCCACCGAAGATCACGTCGTCGCGACGCATGTCGAGGGAGTCGATGAGCGAGGTGTGCACCTGTTCGACGATGGAGAAGTGCGAACTGACGGCACCCTTGGGCGTGCCGGTGGTGCCGCTCGTATAGAGGATGGTGGCAGCATCCAGAGGGTTCGTCTGATCGATACCCGTGATCGGCGTTGCCGCGGCGGCTTCCTCTTCCAGACGTGGCACGCCAGTCCCCGCAACCATCTCGTCGGGAACGAGCACCGATAGCGTCGGCACCTGAGCGGTCGCGGCGGCAGGAAGCGCCTCCGCAAGGAAAGGCGCTGCGGCGACGAAAAGGTCAGCCTGGGCGTCACCGAGCACGAACGCGATCTCGTTCTTCTTGAAGAGCGGGTGCACCGGCACGACGATGGCGCCGAGTGCGAGCGCGCCATAGTAGACGCGCATGAAATCCGGCACGTTGGGCGCCATGAGGGCGACGCGCGAACCCTTTCCGATTCCGCGGGCCTGCAAGGCCCCGGCGTACGCGCGCGTCTGGTTCCACAGCGCGGCGTAGGAGATGGTGTGGCCGGCGAAATGCACGGCGGGCGCCTCAGGGGAGCGGGCGGCGCTCTCGGCGAGGATCGTTGCGACGTTGAGCGTCGCGAATCCGTCGCCCTGGATGGCACGGTCGTTGAGTGCGGTCATGATGTTTCCTTTCGACGTTGAAAGCGGATCGGCGTATGGGACTACGGAGCGGGAACGAAGAGATGGATGGTCTCGGCGACGAGTGCGGGACGGTCGCTGCCGTCCAGTTCAACGGTGACCTTGAGGCGCGCGCGGACGCCGCGGTCGGTCTCGACCGCTTCGATCAGTTCGGTGGACGCTCGCATATGAGAGGCGCTCGGCACGGGGGAAAGGAACCGAACGCCGTCGACGCCGTAGTTCACGACCGCAGCAACGTTCTGCACGTCGATAAGACCCTGAATGAGTCGGGGCACGAGCGACAGCGTCAGCAGACCATGCGCGACCGTGGTGCCGAACGGACCGTCCGCTGCTCGCTCCGCGTCCACATGGATCCATTGGTGATCCTCGGTGACGTCGGCGAAGGCGTCGATCCGGTCCTGCGACACCTCGAGCCATTCGCCGACCGCGGTCGTGCCGATGAGCCTCGAGAGCTCTTCCGGCCGCTCGGCGCGGATCATGACTTCGGCCCGCCGGCGACGTAGAGCACCTGGCCGGAGACGAATCCGGCGTCCTCACGGCAGAAGAACGACACGGCCGCCGCGATGTCGTCGGGCACACCGGAACGCGCGACCGGGATCTGCGACACCTGAGCCTCGACGAGTTGCTCGAAGCTCACGCCCAGGCGATCCGCCGTGGCGCGGGTCATGTCGGTCTGGATGAATCCGGGTGCGATCGCATTGGCTGTGATGCCGTAGCGGCCGAGCTCGATCGCGAGGGTCTTGGTGAAGCCCTGGATGCCGGCCTTGGCCGCGGAGTAGTTCGCCTGGCCGCGGTTGCCCAGGGCCGAGGTGCTCGAGAGGTTGACGATGCGACCCCACGAGGCATCCACCATGTGCGACTGCACCGCCTTCGTCATGAGGAAGGCGCCCCGCAGGTGCACGTTCATCACGGTGTCCCAATCGGACTCGCTCATCTTGAAGAGCAGATTGTCGCGGAGGACACCCGCGTTGTTGACGAGGATTCCGGGAGCTCCGAGCTCGGCGGTGACGCGGTCGACAGCGCCCTGCACCGAGGTGGAATCGGCGACATCGGCCGCGATCGCGATCGCGCGACCGCCGGAGGCGATGATCGTGTCGGCGCTGGCTGAGGCGGCCGCCTCGTCCAGGTCGATCACAGCGACGGCGTGTCCGTCGGCGGCGAGGCGCTGGGCTGTGGCGGCGCCGATGCCGCGAGCGGCGCCGGTGACGATGGCGGTTCTCATGGGTGTCGAGGCTTTCGGTGTGCGGGTCGGGTCAGACGAAGGCGGGGATGCCGGTGATCTCGCGGCCGACGATGAGGTTGTTCATGTCGAAGGTCCCCTCGTACGTGTAGATGGCCTCGGCGTCGGCGAAGTGGCGCGCGACGCCGTAGTCGAGCTGGATGCCGTTGCCGCCGAGGATCTCGCGGCACAGCGACACCACGCGACGCATCCGTTCGCTCACCGTCGCCTTCGCCATCGCGGACTGCTGGTCGGTGAGAGTGCCCGCGTCCTGCAGCTGGGCCGTCCGGGTGCACAGTGCGATGGATGCGGTGATCTCGGTGAGGCAGGTGACGAGCTTGCTCTGCACGAGCTGGTTTGCCCCGATGGGTTTGCCGAACTGCTCGCGAGTGCGCGCGTAGGCCACCGCGGCTTCGTACGCGCCGACCCCGTTGCCGAGCGCCTGCCAAGCGACATCGCACCGTGTCTGGCGCAGGACAAGCGCCACGTCGCGGAACGAACGCACGCGGGCCAGGCGTGACGCCTCGGGAACGCGGACGTCGGTGAGTGTGATGTCGGCGTTCTCGACCGCGCGCAATGACTGCTTGCGCTCGATCTTCGTCGCGGCGAACCCGGGCGTTCCGCCCGGCACGAGGAACCCCTTGACGTTGCCGTCTGCCACGTCTCGCGCCCAGATGATCACGATGTCGGCCCACGTCGCGTTGCCGATCCACCGCTTCGCGCCGTTGAGCACCCAGTCATCGCCCTCTCGGCGCGCGGTCGTGCGAATGCCACGCGCGGTGTCGGAACCGGAGAACGGCTCGGTGAGCCCGAAAGCTCCCACGATCTCACCGCGGGCCATTCGCGGCAGCAGCTCTGCGCGCTGTTCGTCGGACCCGCCGATCGCGACAGAGTTCATTGCGAGACCGCTGTGGACGCCGGCCATGGTCGCTACCGACGAGTCGACGCGCGCAAGCTCGTAGCTCACCCATCCGCGGAACTGCGCCGAGTTCTCGAACTCCGCGACGTCAGGAAATCCCGCGCCATACATGCCGAGATCCGCGAGCGGACGGAAGAGGTGCCGGGGGCATTCTGCCCGCTCCCAGTAGTCGTCGGCGATCGGGGCGACTTCGGTCTCGAGGAAGCTGCGGAGTTCAGCGAGGCGTGCTTGCTCGTCGGGGGTCAGCAGATCGCGGAAGCCATAGAAGTCGACAGGATCCGCCTCGACGGTCTCGTGGTCCAACGCCCTATCCTGCGCCTCGAGGGCGGTTACTGCCGCGATCGTCATTGATTCTCCATGTCTCGGTCGTCGGTGACTGGGCCACCATACATGAAAAGCGCCCAAGTGTGTGTTTTTATGGATCATCGCCGCGAGGACGCGCGGCGATGCGAAAGGATGTGCTGCGTGATCTGGGTCGCATACGTCTTCACGGCGCTCGCCCTGCTGTTGGCTGTCGGCACGATCGCATGGCAGACGCCGTGGATCGGCCTGATCGGCTCGTTGGGTGGATATCTCCCCGGGTGGCTGCTCGGATTCGCAGCAGCGGGCGGCATCGCCGGAACCGCGGCCTGGATGATCGATCCGTCAGCGGGCGCCCTGGTGGCCGTCGTGCTGTGCCTTCTGACAATTCCTGTCGGCATCAAGGTGATCGTCGATCAGAGCGGAGCCCTTGGGTCGTTGGGTGTGAAGGTCCGCGCGGTCGATTTCTTCGGCCCCTATGGCAGGGCCAAGGCCGGACCCGATGAAGTGGTGACCTACGGCCCCGTCGACGGCCACTCTCCACGCATGGGCATTTACAAGCCGACCCCGTCCGACAACCCGGCACATGTCGTGGTGCACATCCACGGCGGGGGATGGGCTGCGGGAGACGAGTCGAGCGACTCGCGGATGCTGCGCCAACTGACCGAGCGCGGATACCTCGTCTTCACGCCGAGCTACACGTATGCGACGGAGGACTCCCCGACATGGGATCTCGCGCCGCGTCAGATCGCGCGTGCGCTCGCCGAAGTGAAAGCTCTTGCACCGCAGTACGGTGGCTCGGCTGATCGCGTCTATCTCATGGGCAGCTCTGCAGGCGGTCATCTCGCGCCACTGGTCGCGAATCGCCTCGCCGCGGGCGACACGCTCGGACAGGATGCAGAGGCGCTGCCTTCGGTGGCGGCAATGTCGCTTCTGATCCCCGCCGTCGATCCCGCGATGGCGGAGGGCAACCGCTACGTCCCGGCCGGAGCGACCGGGCGACGGCTCGTGCGCGGTCTCGTGGGTGGTGCGATGGAGGAGTTTCCGGAGCGCTATGCGGCCATCGATGCCACTGGTCACCTCAGCGACGCTTCCCCGCCCGCACTACTCATCTACGGGCCCAACGACTGGCTGGTGCCGGCGCAGGGACCCATCGCGTACGCCTTGCGATCCAGGCAGCTTGGCGTCGAGGTGAAGACTGTGCCGATTCCGTGGACCGGGCACCTCATGGGGCTCAATGGTGCCGCGGGGCGTGCTGCCGACCAGCTGACGGCCGAGTGGTTCGCGGCCCATTGAACGCATCCCACCTGGCTCAGCGTGGTGAACGCCGAAGGTCCGTTCCCGGAAGGTCGTCCATCACTCTTCCCTCACGCGCGAACCGGTATTCGGTGTCGTAGAAGGCGATTTCGGCGGCGTCGGTGGCGCCGATGTTGAACAGTCCGAGCGTGACACCGACGAAGCCGCCCGCCGTCTCGGTGCTGAGTGCGTCGTGGGGCACGCGGGCGAGCACGTGATCGACCCTGTCGACGGTCGCGACGAGCCTGTACTCGTGGGGACTCGTGTGGATGCCGAGCCGCACGCGCTCCGAGGCCGGCACCTCGCCGAGGGTCGTCGTGAGGGCGCCCTCGCGGTGCTGCGCCTTCACCACCTTGCCGTGCTCGCCGTCCGCGACATGGACGGTGAGATGCACGTTGCCGCCCTGCAGGGCGACGAGCCCGGCATCCTGATCCCCGATAGGACGGATGTCGAGGCTCGCCTCGAACGCGACGGAATGGTCGTGCTGACGCACGCCGAGGAAGGGCGGGGTCTCGAGCGAGTCGAGGGGAGTGGGGCGCGGAGCGAGCGTCACAGTGGAGCCCGCGACGGTCGCGGGTGCCGGGCCGCGGAGGCTGATCCAGTCTCGCGGCGGCTGGGCGGGTCGGGTGGCGCCCGCGACGGCCGTGAGCCGGCCTTCGCGAGGCGCGAAGACGGGGCCCGCCGCCTCCCACTCGACGGGGACGAGGAAGGTCTCGCGTCCGAGGGTGTGGTGCCCGTCGATGGGGCGCACGCCCAGGAGGACGGCCCACGACTGCCCGTCGGGCGTCTCGACGATGTCGGCGTGGCCGACATTCTGGACGGTCGCGGTATCACCGAGGTGGCGGTGGCTCAAGAGCGGGCTGCGGGGATCGGTCGTGTACGGTCCCGTGACGCTCGTCGCGCGTGCGGCGGTGACGGCGTGGTTGCGCTCTGTCCCGCCCTCAGCGCAGATGAGGTGGTACGTGCCGTTCTTCTTGTAGATGTGTGGGGCTTCGACCCACGTGCGGGCGAGGGCGCCATACCAGAGATTGTGGGTCGGGCCGATGAGTTCGAGACGATTCATGTCGAACTCGCGGAGCCAGATCTCGCCCGGCCCGGGGGCGTCGGCGACCGTGGAGTCGCGGGCCGCGGTGAGGTACGCGCGGCCGTCGTCATCGAAGAACAGCGAGGGGTCGATCCCTTCGCCTTCGAGTTCGCGCGGCGGCGACCACGGGCCCGCGGGATCCGTCGCCGTGACGACGTAGAGGCCCGACCCCGTGCGCCCGCGGGCGACGGTGAAGACGAGGTAGAAGACGCCGTCGGCGTACCGGATGGTCGCTGCCCAGATGCCGTCCGAGACATCGACCGGGCCGAGCGGCAGCCACGACTCGTCGACGAGCGCGTGCCCGACGAGCTCCCATTCGTGCAGGTCGCGGCTGCGGTGGATCGGCAGGCCGGGGTAGAACGCGAACGACGACGTCACGAGGTAGTACTCGTCTCCGACGCGGCACACCGAAGGGTCCGGGTGCCAGCCGGAGAGCACGGGCTGCGGTGCCGACATCGGCCACTCCTTCCAGATGCGGCCGTGCTTGACCGCATGGCAACGTTTCCAGAGTATATGGGTAAGAGCGGCTGTCCGCTGGCTTTCTGATCGAAGGAGATCCTCATGAGTCCGTCCGACGACGAGTTGCCCGACATCGATCCGTGGGAGTCGGTCGCGGTGCGGGGCCTCCGCCGCGGCGTCAACCTGAGCCACTGGTACGCGCAGGTCTACACCGGACCCGGGTACGTCGCCGAGCACTTCGACACCGCGATGACCCGGAGCGATCTCGAGCTGATCGTCTCGATGGGGTTCGACCACGTCCGATTCCCGTTCGCGTTCGAGCAGGTCACGTCGACGGCCGGCGACGCTGCGGAGTTCATCGCGCGACTCCGTCGTGAGGTCGAGCGCCTCCACGCGCTGGGTCTCGCGGTCGTCGTCGATGCGCATCCCGAGCTCGCGCTGAGGGACGCGCTCGCGAAGGATGCCGCGGCTCGGACGGCCTTCGTCGCCGATTGGCGGCGCGTGGCTGGTGCGCTCGCTGATCTCCCGACTGAGACGACGGCGTTCGAGATCCTCAACGAGCCTTCGCTCGGTGATGCGCGCGTGTGGGAGGAGATCGTGGAGCGGGCGCTCGAGGCGCTGACATCGGCCGCACCGCAGCATTCCGTCGTGGTCTCGGGGGACGGCTACTCCGATGTCGCCGAGCTGCTGCACCTGGACCCGTCGGTGCTGCGGGAGAACGTCGTCCTCAATCTGCACCACTACGAGCCGGTGGCGATCTCGCATCAGAGCGCGTACTTCACGCCTCCCGACACCCGGGACATCAAGGGTCTCGAGTATCCGGTCGAGGGAGCGAACGTGCGCGAGCTACTCGCCGGCACGCTCGCTCCCGAAGCCCGTGCGCGGGTCAAGGAGTTTGTTCGGGCCGGGTGGAGCCGCGGGAGCTTCGATGCGGTCTTCGCCGCCGCACGGGTATTCGCCGGCGCGAGGCCGCTCACGTGCAACGAGTTCGGGGTCTACCGCGGCGCGCCGCGTGGCACGCGACTGCGGTGGACCCGCGACGCCGTCGCGGCCATGGAAGCGCAAGGCATCGGCTGGACGGTCTGGGACTATGGCGGTGATTTCGCGGTGACGACGCGGGTCAGCGGCATCCGGGAACCGGACCTCGGGATGCTTGTCGCGCTGGGTCTCCGGCAGGAGGACACGGGGGCGTAGCAGGCGGATGCGCCGGCGCGTGCGATGGTGGTCGGAGATCGCAACCGGGAGAGGATGGAGCGTGTGGCCAACGTGAACAAGCCCAAGGCGCCGAGCATGGTGGATGTCGCGCGCGAAGCCGGCGTCGGGCTCGTCACGGTGAGTCGTGTGCTCAACGAGCCCGGGGTCGTCCGGCCCGAGACGCAGCAGCGCGTCAACGACGCGATCGCGCGGCTCGGATACCGGCGTAATGACGTCGCGCGGGCGCTCAAGAGCGGGCGTTCGACGACAATCGGGGTGGTCATTGCGGGGTCGGAGCTGTTCGAGCTGCCGCGGATCCTCCGCGGTGTCGAGAGCGCGGCGCAGGAGGCGGGCTATTGGGTCAACATGGCCAGCTGGCAGGAGGGTTCGAGCGAGCAGCTTGTCAACGCGGTCGAGCGGCTCGCGAATCAGGCCGTCGAGGGCGTCGCGATCATCGCCGACCGCCCTGTGGCCGCCGCCGCGCTCGAGCAGATGGTGTCCCGCATCCCGATCACGGTCGTGATGTCGGGTGAGCTGGGCAACCCCTCGATCGGGTCGGTCGAGCTGGATCAGGAGCTCGGGGCACGACTCGCGACGGAGCATCTGCTCGAACTCGGGCACCGGCGCATCGTGCACTTCACCGGTCGCCTGAGCGCATACGACGCACGGGCTCGTCTCGCGGGCTGGCAGAAGACGATGCGCGCGGCAGGCATCGAGGACGCCCGGCACGCAGAGGGAGACTTCCTCGCGGCGAGCGGCTTCCGCCTCGCGCAAGAGATCCTGGATGCCGATCAGCGCCCCACCGCGATCTTCACCGGCAACGACCAGATGGCGATGGGCGTGCTCTCCGCCCTCGCCCAGCGGGGCGTCGCCGTGCCAGGCGAGATGTCGGTCGTGGGCTTCGACGACATCGCGGGATCGGAGTACCTCGTGCCGTCGCTGACGACGATCCGACAGGATTTCGTCGCCCTCGGACGCACCTCGGTCGAGATGCTCCTCGGCATGCTCGGGGGTGCATCGGCCGAGCATCGCTACATCGCTCCCACGCTCATCGCCCGGGCGAGCTCTGGCCCCCCGCGCGTCACGTCCGCATAGTCGGAACCCGATCTGGAACCGTCCGCGGATTCGTGCTTGACCAAATGGCAACGTTTCCATCATGATGAGTCAACGCCCGATCCACCCCGTCGCTCACCGTCGAGGAGACCCTGTGACCCACGCCGCCAGCCGCGCACACCGCGCGAGCCGCACTCGCACCGGGGCGGTCCGGGCATGACGCTCGCTGCCGCACACACTCCGCCCATGGGATGGAACAGCTGGGACTGCTACGGCACGACCGTGACCGAGGCCGAGGTGCTCGCCAACGCCGAGTTCATGGCAGAGCACCTGCTGCCCCACGGGTGGAACACCGTGGTCGTCGACATCGACTGGTCGGATCCCGCGGCCCGCTCGCACGGCTACAACAGCGACGCTCTCCTCCTCATCGACGAGTGGGGCAGGCTCATCCCCGACCCCGGACGATTCCCCAGCGCCGTGAACGGCGCGGGCTTCCGACCGCTCGCCGACGCCGTGCACGGACTCGGGCTGCGGTTCGGCATCCACACGATGCGCGGCATTCCGCGCCGCGCCCTCGAACTCGACGCACCCATCCGCGGAACCCGCTGGCGGGCCGCGGACGTCGCCGACCCCGCCAACGTGTGCGAGTGGAACCCCGACATGCTCGGCCTGCGCCACGACCACCCCGGCGCGCAGGCCTACTACGACTCGACGCTCGAGTTGTACGCCGAGTGGGGCGTCGACTTCCTCAAGTCTGACGACATGCTGTGGCCCTATCAGGTGGCCGACATCGCCGCCTACTCCCGGGCGATCGACGGCGTGGGCCGCGGCATCCAGCTGTCGCTCTCGCCCGGTCGCGATCTGTCGCTGGCACGCGTCGACGACCTGCGCGCGCACGCCACGATGTGGCGCATCTGCGACGACCTCTGGGACCGGTGGGAAGACGTCGAGGCGAACTTCGCACGCTTCGCCCGCTGGGCGCCCTTCGCGGGGCCCGCGGGCTGGCCGGACGGCGACATGCTTCCGCTCGGCCGAATCGGGCTCCGCGCCGAGCGCGGCGAAGCGCGTGACGACCTGCTGACGCCGGCCGAGCGGGTGAGCCTCATGACGCTCTGGGTCATCGCCCGCTCGCCACTCATGATCGGCGGCGATCTTCCCTCGTCCGACCCGGCGACCGTGGCGCTGTTCATGAACGCCGAGGTGCTCGAGGTCCTCAAGGGATCCACGGGCAATCGCGAGCTGTTCCGCGAGAACGGCGTCGTGATCTGGGCTGCACGAGGGACGGACGGCGTGCGGTACGCGGCGATCTTCAATCTGCGGGATGCCGCGGCCGACCTCGTGCTCGACGTTCAGAACCTCGATCTGGCGGTCGACAGCGCACTCGAGATCCGGGAGCTGTGGACGGGCGAGACGGTCTCGTCGACGGCGGTGTCGGTGCAGTCGGATGCCGCGCGCGGCGTCGTGCCGGGGAGCGACGCGATCACCCTCGCGCTTCCCGCGCACGGGGCAGCGCTCCTCCGGCAGGCTCCGCGCCCGCAGGAGCAGGATCGCGTAACGGACAGAGGGGTGTCGCGATGACGACGCAGGCCCAGTATCAGCTGGTCAATCAGGAAGCGGCGATGCGCAACCTGGAGAAGAACTCGCAGAAGCGGCGCGGCCGCCGGTCGCGGCTCAAGCCGGCGGGTTCGCGGACGTCGTTCCGGTTGTTCCTGTGCATCGTGCCGCTGCTGCTGCTGGCGTTCGTGTTCTCGTACCTGCCGCTGTACGGGTGGATCTACTCGCTGTACGACTACAAGCCCGCGCTGGGGCTCGAGGGCAGTGAGTTCGTCGGGCTGCAGTGGTTCGCGATGCTGGTGAACTCGCCGACGCAGATGGCGCAGATCGGGCAGGTGCTGCTGAACACCCTCGCGATCAGCTTCCTCGGGATCGCGACGTCGGTGCTGCCGCTGTTCTTCGCGATCTTCCTCAACGAGGTGCGCTCGAAGTGGTTCCGCTCCTCGGTGCAGACCCTCACGGCGCTGCCGAACTTCATCTCCTGGGTGCTGGTCTACGTGATCGCGTTCAGCCTGTTCTCCTCGTCCGGGCTCGTGAACGACGTGCTGATGGACGCGGGCCTGATCACCGCGCCGGTGAAGTTCCTGGACACCGACGAGAACGTGTGGATCACGATGACGCTCTGGTCGATCTGGAAGGGCCTGGGCTGGGGCGCGATCATCTACCTCGCCGCGATCGCCGGGATCGACCAGTCGCTGTACGAGTCGGCGCGGATCGACGGTGCGAACCGGTTCCAGCTGATGCGGCACATCACGCTGCCGCAGCTGATGCCGACCTACCTCGTGCTGCTGCTGCTGTCGATCGCGAACATCCTGAACAACGGGATGGAGCAGTACTACGTGTTCCAGAACGCGTTCAACAAGCAGTACATCCAGGTCCTCGACCTGTACGTCTACAACATCGGCATGACCGGCAACAGCCTGTCGATGGCCACCGCGATCGGGATGCTGAAGAGCCTCATCTCGGTCGCCCTGCTGCTGACCGTCAACGCGATCTCCAAGCGCGTGCGCGGCGAGTCGATCGTCTGAGAGGGGCCGAAGAGATGACCACGACCCAGGCCGACACCGCCACCCGCACCCTCACCGCCCCGGGCTCGCAGCCCGCCGCCCCGCGGCACGGGTTCTCGATCGCCGACGTCCTGTTCCGGGGCGCGAACTACGTGCTGTTCCTGCTGTTCGCCCTGATCTGCGCGTACCCGTTCTACTACCTGATCATCAACTCCGTCAGCGCGAACGACGTCTCCGCGCTCGGCGACGTCAGGCTGTTCCCGACCGGGTTCCACCTGTCCAACTACGCCCAGGTGTTCCAGCTGCCCGGCCTGCCGATGGCGACCGTGGTGAGCCTGGGCCGCACCATCATCGGCACCGTGCTCACGGTCGTCGCCTCGGCGTTCCTCGGGTTCATGTTCACCCAGACCCGCATGTGGGGACGCAAGTTCTGGTACCGGTTCCTGATCATCACGATGTACTTCTCGGCCGGCCTGATCCCGATCTTCATCATCATGAAGACCCTCGGCCTGACCAACAACTTCTGGGTCTACGTGCTCCCCTTCGTGGTCCAGCCGTTCAACGTCATCCTCGCCAAGACCTACGTCGAGTCCATGCCCCGCGAACTGCAGGAAGCCGCCGAGATGGACGGCGCGAACATCTTCCAGATCTTCTTCCGCGTCTACCTGCCGAACATGACCCCGATCCTCGCGACCATCGCGATCTTCAGCGCCGTGACGCAGTGGAACAGCTTCCAGGACACCCTGATCTACATCACCGACCAGTCGCTGTACACGCTGCAGTACCTGCTCTACATGTTCATCAACCAGGCATCCAGCCTCGCCCAAGCCGCCCAGAACGCCGGCGGAAACGTCGGGCAGATCGCGGGCCTCGCGACCGAACAGACCCCCACATCCATACGCATGACCGTGTCCGTCCTGGTCGTGCTGCCCATCATCTTCGTCTACCCCCTGTTCCAGCGCTTCTTCGTCAAGGGCATCATGCTCGGCGCCGTCAAGGGCTGAACCAACCCCCACCACCAAGAAAGGAAAGCAATGAAGCTCAAATCGCTCACAGCCCTGGCCGTTGCAGGCGTCCTGGCCGTCGGCTCGCTCACCGCGTGCACGCCCGGCGGCAGCACCGAGCAGGAGACCATCTCCGAGTTCCCCGAGAGCTGGGACGAAGAGATCACCGTCGACGTGTTCGCCAGCCTCGCCAACTACATGGGAATGCAGGAGGGGTGGTTTGCGAAGCTCGTGAAGGACAAGTTCAACATGAAGTTGAACATCATCGCTCCGAACGTCGCGGGCGGCGGCGACACCCTCTACAACACCCGGGTGGCCGCCGGCGACCTGGGCGATCTGATCCTCACCGACAAGGGCGAGAAGCTCACCGAGCTCATCGATGGGGGCCTCGTCCAGGACGTCGCGCCTTTCTATCCGGCGATGGAGAACCTCAACAAGTTCGACCTCGCCGTGCAGCACGTCTCTGAAGAGAAGGACGGCATGTACGGGCTGCCCACGCAGGTCTCGTCGATCCTCCCGTCCGAGCCGTCCGAGGGGCTCGACCCGACCTTCGGGCCGTTCCTTCGCTGGGACCTCTACAAGCAGCTCGGATACCCCGAAGTCGGCACCCTCGAAGACCTGATCCCCGTCCTCGCCGACATGCAGGCCGCACAGCCCACCGCCGACAACGGCGAGCCCGTGTATGCGCTGTCGCTGTTCAAGGACTGGGACGGCAACATGATGGTCATGGCGAAGCAGTTCGCCTGCTTCTACGGGTTCGACGAGCTCGGATTCGTGCTCGCCAAGGCCGACGGATCGGAGTACGAGAGCATCATCGACTCGGACTCGCACTACGTGCGCAGCCTGCGCTTCTACTACGAGGCCAACCAGCTCGGCCTGATCGACCCCGACTCGACGACCCAGAACTACGACACCCTCTACTCGAAGTTCCAGAACGGACAGGTGCTCTTCTCCTGGTGGCCCTGGCTCGGACAGGCCGCCTACAACACCGAGGCCAACATCGCGGCAGGCAAGGGCTTCATGATGGCGCCGCTCGAAGACCAACAGATCTTCTCCTACGGCGCCGAAGCCTACGGTGCGACCCAGACGTGGTCGATCGGATCGAAGGCGGAAGACCCCGAGCGAGTCGCGGCCTTCATCGACTGGCTCTACTCGCCCGAGGGCGCGTACAGCGGGGCCAACCAGACCTCGGGTGCCACCGGTCCCGAAGGACTCACCTGGGAGATCGGCGCCGACGGGCAGCCCGCGCTCACCGAGATCGGCCAGCAGGTCTTCCTCGAGGGTGACGCCGACGTTCCGGCCGAGTGGGGCGGCGGAAAGTACGTCGCAGGCTCGTCCGCGCTCAATACGACGACCGTGCTGCCCGCCGACGTCGACACTCAGACCGGGTTCCCGTACAGCTACAAGTTCTGGCCGTCGTACCAGAACCTCATCGAGAACCCCGTGATGGACGACTGGTCGGCCAAGATGGGAGGCGCGACGAGCACGATGGACTACCTCAAGACCAACGACCAGCTTCTCGTCGGTGCGGGTGCCGGGTACGTCGCTCCGTCGGACGACTCGCAGATCGAGACCCTGCGCAGCCAGGTCAAGGAGATCATCGTCCAGTACTCGTGGCAGCTCGTCTTCGCCGAGAATGACGCCCAGTTCGAGGCGCTCCTCGCCGAGATGCAGGAGAAGGCGAACGGCCTCGGCTACGAGCAGGTGCTCGAGGTCGACATGGCCAACGCGAAGGAGCAGAACGACGCCCGCATCGCCGTCGTCGCCGAGTTTGAATAGGTGCTAAAGAGCTGGAGGGCCCGCGATGATCGCGGGCCCTCCTGGCTTGCGGTCGGAGGATCCCCGATGCCTCTCACTCCGCTCCTCTGCTTACTGGGTGGAACGAGCTTTGCCGCGCGCTTTCTGTGACGCCTAGATTCGCACAAGCCCCGGGCCATTCGCCTCGCGAAGCCGCGGGACCTGCACGAACGATCAAAGGAGATCACATGAAATCGCTCATACGGTCCGGAGTCACTCTCGTCGCGGCAGCGGCCCTGGGCGCCGGCATGGTGATCGGTGGAGCTGCGCTCAGCACCGAGAAGGCGAACCCCAACGGGAACGGCCTCGGCGGTCAGCCGGCCACCGCGAGCCAGATCTATCTCGACGAGATCAAGGACTACGGCGTGTGCCGCGGGACCGACACGTCGTGCTATCACGAGTGGGGCAACGGATGGAAGGAGGGGGAGGCCAAGCGAATCCTCATCTGGAGCCGCACCGCTGGTCCGCGTCACGCGCACCTGGGCAGCGCCCTGGCTCCGGGCCTCAACCCGCCGCTCAACGCGAACAACGTCGCGCAGTCGACCCTCATCCAGTGGGCGGCCGAGCGGGGCATCCAGGCCGACTACACCGAGGACCTCGCACAGTTCCGGCTCAACAACTACCAGGCCGTCATCTTCCTCAGTTCCAACCGCGACACCCTCGACGACACCGCACAGACCGCTCTCATGCAGTACATCCGCGGCGGCGGCGGCTTCGTCGGCATCCACAACGCCTTCGGTGCCGAGTACAGCTGGACCTACTACGAGGGTCTTCTGGGTGGCGCGAACTTCTACAATCACGGCCCGAACCGTGACGGCACGGTGGAGACGATCAACGACCGCGACGTCTCGACCGCCGGCATGCCGGCGACGTGGCCCTTCAAGGACGAGTGGTACAACCTCATCCCGTACCCGAGCTTCGTCAACGTGCTGCTCGAGGTCGACAAGGCGACGAGCGAGGCCACCCCGGCGGGACACGGCGAATCGCACCCGGTCAGCTGGTGCCAGTACTACGACGGTGGGCGGTCGTGGCTGACGACGCTCGGTCACGACAACGCCGCATGGCTGGGCACGCTTCCCGGCGACGGTGACGCGTTCTTCAAGCAGCACGTCATGGAGGGCATCGAGAGCGCAATGGGCATCAAGCCGTTCTGCACGGTCTGATCGCCCGCCTAACCAACCCGAAAGGGAAGGGCCCGAGCACGCCGAGCCGGCGAGTTCGGGCCCTTTCCGCGACATGACGCAGCCTGGCGGATGCCCTCGTTCCACTCACTGGAACCCTTGCCGTATCGGGGGCGAACTTCCTTGCCGCCCCGCTGTGCCCACCGGATACTGCCAGTATGCGATCCGCTCTCAGAGACGAGCCGGTATCCGTGCTCGACAGGATCCTCGCCATCCTGGAGACCGTGCGCGAGTCGCACGGCTCGGCCACCATCACCCAGCTCAGCCTGGCCACAGGCATCCCCAAATCGAGCGTCTCCCGGCTGGTGGGCGACCTGGTCCGACAGCGCTACCTGACCCGTGCCGAGGGGGGCGTCACGATCGGTCTGCGGCTGTTCGAGCTGGGGGCACGGGCGACGACTCCTCGGCGTCTGACCGCTGCCGCGCTTCCCGTTCTCGCAGAGCTGTTCAACGCCACGGGCGAGCATCTCAACGTCGCAGTGCAGGAAGGGGGCGAGATGCTGTCGGTCATCTCCGTACGCGGGCGCCTGCGGCCCGTTCCCTCACGTGCGGGGGTGCGGGTTCCCTCGGTGACCACGGCCCTCGGAAAGGCCGTCCTGGCGTTCACAAGCGACGAGACGGTGCTCGACCCGGTCATGAAGCGGCTTGACCCTGCTGCGCGGCACAGGTTCGAGCGCGAACTGGCTAGCGTTCGCAGCGACGCGATCGCGGTCGACCACTGCGCGACCTTCCCGGGGGTGGTCGGGGTCGCGAGTCCCATCCTGTCTCCCGAACGCCTGCCCATCGCGGCCATCTCGGTTGCCGGCCCGGCATCGGATATGGACCCCTATCGAATGGCGCCACTCGTGCGCCATGCGGCGCTAACCATGACGAATCGACTCGCTCTGCAGGTCGCGTGATCGATGGTCGAGACCGGAACGGATGACGCGCTCGGCGTCCTCGACAGGATGACGCTGATCCTGGAGGCCTTCGGCGACGACGACAGGGGGCTCGGAATCTCGGAGCTCGCGGCGCGGGCCGGACTGCCGAAGTCCACCGTCTCGCGTCTCGTGTCGACCCTGGTGCGCCAGCGATATCTCGAGCGAGAGGGCAGGCGCTTCCAGCTGGGCCTTCGCCTCTTCGAGATGGGCCAGCTCGCGCAGGAGCCCCGTGAGCTGAGGCACGCCGCGCTGCCGGTGCTGACCAGCCTCCGGGCTCGGACTCACGAAAGCGTGCACCTCGCGATCCGCGATGGCGACGAGATGGTCTGCATCGCCGCAATGCGCGGGCGGCCGGAGTCGCCGTTGGTGGTCCGGACGGGTGGGCGCCTTCCGCTGCACGCCACGGCGCTCGGCAAGGCCGCGCTGGCTCACACGCTCGACAGCGACCTCGACGCGCTCGCGGCCGACGGCCTCGAGTCGTGGACGCCTGAGACGATGACGGATCTCGAACGGCTGGCGCGTCAGCTGGCCGGCATCCGAGCGGGTAAGCCGGCCGTGGCGACGCAGGAGCTTTTCACCGGGGTGTCGTGCGTCGCGAGTCCCATCTTCGCGGCCGCCGGGAGAGTCGTCGGCGCCGTCTCGGTCTCCGGGTGCGCGGCCGGGTTCGACGTCGATCGCCTGGCACCCGAGGTGCGCGCAGCGGCCCTCGCAGTCGCGCGGCGTCTCTGACGGCGGACCGGGACATCACACGCAGCCCGTCGGCGCGTGCGAGGCACGTCAGCGCGCGTCGATACCGCGAACCGTCATCGTCGCGACGATCATGTCTCCGATGAGACGGCGATGCCTGTCCTGCAGAGTCGGCTCGAGCATGTCGCGGTCGAAGATCGCCGCGAAGGTGTGCCGGTTCGCGACGTGGAAGCATGCGTAGGCGCTGATCATCATGTGGACGTCGATGGCGTCGATGTCGTCCCGGAAGATGCCGCCGTTCACGCCGCGCGCGATGACCTGCTCGAGGAGCGTGATCGCCGTGACGTTCTCGTTGAGGATCGTCTGCGACTGGCGCAGATGCTCGGCGCGATGGATGTTCTCGATGCTCACGAGCTGGATGAACGCCTGGTGCGTCGTGTGGTGGTCGTACGTCGCTTCGGCGATCTTGCGGAGTGCCTCGTCGGGCGAGAGTTCGTCCACGTCGACGCCGCGCTCGACGCGACGGATCTGAGCGTAGGCCAGTTCGAGGACGGCGAGGTAGAGGCCCTGCTTCGAGCCGAAGTAGTAGTAGATCATCCGCTTGGTCGTGCGTGTGCGCGCGGCGATCTCATCGACTCTTGCGCCCGTGTAGCCGTTCGCGGCGAACTCGTCGATCGCGACCTTGAGGATCTCGTCGTGCGTCCGTGCCGCCCGCTCGGTCATCTGGCCGTCGTGTGCATCGGTCAGTCGACCGCTCATGGCGAGCTCCTTCCACCGTCAACGGGCTCCTCTGCGGCGATGAGTGCACGGAAGTGGCGCTGCATCCGCTCGCCGTCGGGCGTCATGCCTGTGATGATGCGGAGACTAGCGCATGCCTGGCCGACGGCCATCCGGCCGCCATCCAGGACGGCGTGACCCGCTTGCGCGGCCCGACGGAGCAGTTCCGTCTCCAGAGGCCGGTAGACGACGTCCGACACCCAGGATCCATCGGCGAGGAGGACGGGGTCGAAAGCCATCCCGGGGTGGTGGAGCATCCCCAGTGGTGTCGCGTGCACGACGCCGTCCGCACGCGGGATGGTCGCGGCGAGTCCTTCGGGTCCGAGAGTCCCGATGGTCTGCGTCGGGAACAGAGTGCGCATGCGCTCGGCGAGGTCCTCGGCGCGCGCCGCATCGGAGTCCGACAGGTCGAGCCGCTGCGTGCCGTGCGTGAGCAGCGCATACGCGGTCGCGGCGCCGGCCCCGCCGCAGCCGATCTGCACGACGTGTTCGAATGACGCCCCGGGCAGCCCGGTGAGGAGTCCGTCGCGGAATCCCATCCAATCGGTGTTGTAGCCGACGAGGCGGTCGTCCTCGAAGACCACGAGGTTGACGGCTCCGAGGCGTGCGGCATCCGGGTCGAGATCGTCGACGAGGTCGACCACCAGCTGCTTGCACGGATGGGTGATGTTCAGGGCTGCGAAGCCCGTCTTGCGGGCTTCGTCGATGATCGCGCCGACGTGGCCGGCTGGTCGGCCGAGCTCGATCAGGTCGAGGATGCGGTACTCGTAGTCGAGACCAAGCTCGCGCGCCTCGGCCTCGTGCATCGGCGGGGTCAGAGACGCCGTGATCCCCTCGCCGATGAGTCCGACCAGGAAGGCCGGACGATCGACGTGCCGGGTCACGCGGGGACTCCCTGGTCCGCAGGGCGCAGATGCTGATACTGGGCAGCGAGCCGGACGGGGGCGTTCAGAGCGCCGTACCCCGAGTAGCCGTTCCGGCGCTCGACGACCTCGAGGAAGACGGTTCCGACCGGCGGTGTGTAGAAGTGCAGGAACTCCCCGGACTCGTCGCGGTCGTACATGACGTTGAGCTCTCGGATCTCGTCGAGCAGCGGAGCGTCGAGCGGAAAGCGCGCGGCGAGGTCGTCGTAGTAGTTCGCCGGGATCGCCAGCGGCGCGAAGCCGCGTTCGCGGGCTGATCGCGCGAGTGCGAGCACATCGGATGACGCGAACGCGACGTGCTGCGGCAGGATCGCGCCGGTCTCGCTCGAACCAGACGGCACGAGGTTCAGCGCGATCCTGACGATCCCGTCCGTGTCGCGGAGGACAAGACTCCGCACGAGTCCCACCGGAGCCGCGACCTCGATCGAAGGCTCGGAGTGAAGGTCGAGGACGGAGCGGAAGAAGAGGACGGCCGCGTCGAAGTGCTGCCATGGCTGTGCGAGGTTGACGTGGTCGACGCGGTCGATGAGGACGGGGTCGTGGCCCTCGGGGACGCCGAATTCGCTCACCCAACGGGGGACCGCTCCCCGCTCGGCGCCGAAGAACACCTCGGATCCGTCCGGAGCGCGGACGCCGACGAGGGGCTCGTCCGCGGCGTCCTGCGGTCGAGGCACCTCGGGGGCGAAGAGTGCCGTCGCGCGACGCAGCGCCGTGACGGGATCATCGACCGACAGCCCGATCCCCGCGACCGTGGGCTGCCGGTGCTCGGTGTCGGGCTCGCCGAGCACGAACCGGACATCGCCCTGCGACCAGAGCTCGACCGCCTTGCTCCTGTGCGGTCCGTGCGAGCGGAAGCCCAGTTGGCCGAGGAGAGTCCGCAGGTCGGCGAGCTCGGTCGTGCGCAGCTCGACGTAGTTGATGTCGGATACCGCCTCGGCGGTGGGGAGCGCAGAAGCGGACATGCGCGCCGCGCGTCCGCCGGCGGACGCGCCCAGCGCCTCAGCCGTCACGTGCTCGAGCCACCGCAGCGACCGACGCGCGTCGACAGCCGTCGGGCGCGGGTCCGTTTGACGGAATGTGTCGTTGAAGATCTCGAGTGAGACCGGCCCGTCGTACCCCGTGCGCACGAGGTGGGCCATGAAAGTGCCGAGGTCGAACCCGCCCTCGCCGGGGAAGAGGCGATGATGACGGCTCCACGAGAGCACGTCGAGGTTCAGCAGCGGGGCGTCGGCCATCTGCACGAAGAAGATCCTGTCCGCGGGGATCGTCTCGATCGCCTCCGGGCTGTGACCCTTCGACAGGATGTGGAAGCTGTCGAGGCACAGCCCGATCCGTGGGTGGTCGGCGATGCGCACGATGCGGGCCGCCGTCTCATAGCCGTCGACGAAGCGGCCCCACGCGAGCGCCTCGTAGGCGATGCGCACCCCGAAGCGATCGGACAGGTCGCCGAGCAGACGCAGCTGCGACGCCGCGAGCTGCTCGTCGCCGCTGCGCGCCGTCGCGACATTGCTGCACAGGAGCATCGTCTCGATCCCCAGGCGGTTCATGAGGGAGAATTTCGCTTCTGCCCGACGAAGGTTCATGTCGAGCACTTCGGGCCCGACGCCCTCGAAGTCCCGGAACGGCTGGTACAGGTCGAGCGACAGTCCCAGTTCGTCGGCGCGGGCGCGGATCGCTTCGGGTGCGAGCGGGGACGACACGAGGTCGGGCTCGAAGATCTCGACGCCGTCGAATCCCGCCTCGTGTGCGGCGACGAGCTTCTGATCAAGCGTGCCGCTCAGGCAGACGGTCGCGATCGATGTGCGCATGGCACCCTTCTGCGGTGCACCGGCGCTGGCGCCCGCGTGGCTCTGGAACAGCATTGCAGATCTATGTACTAACTAGTACGTTCGATTCCACGGAGGATCGATGACGATTCAACCCGTTGGGAGAGGATGCTCGATCATGAGTCTCGCCGAATGGAACACGGAGTCCCGTCCGCCGGTTTCGGTGCTCGATCGCATCATTGCGATCCTCGATGCCGTGAAGGAATCGGAAGCCCCGGTCTCGATCACCGAACTCGCGGCGACCACCGACATGCCGAAGTCCACCGTGTCGCGCCTCGTCGCCGAGCTGAGCGGGCAGCGCTACCTCGAGCGCACGGACGACGGGGTCCGACTGGGCCTTCGCCTGTTCGAGCTGGGCGCGCGGGCGAGTGTGCCCCGCCGGCTGCTGTCTGCCGCCGCGCCCGTGATCCGCAACCTGTGCGATGCCACAGGGGAGCGGGTGGGATTGTGGGTGCAGCAGGGCACCGACATGGTGTCCATCGCCGCCGTCGCCGGTCGGCTGCCCATGCTCCCGACCCGCGCGGGCATGCGGTCGCCGGCGCTCACGACGGCGAGCGGCAAGGCCTATCTGGCCTTCTGCGCCGACCCCAGCGTGCTCGACCGCGTGAGCGCGCCGCTGGTCGATGAGGCGGCTCACCACTTCCGCGACGAGCTCGCGCATGTGCGCGAGTCGGTGGTCGCGATCGATGAGGAAGTGTCGTACCCCGGCATCCTCGCTGTGGCGAGTCCTCTGCTGTCCATCGACCGGAAGGTGCTCGGCGCGATCTCGATCGCGGGCCCCGCGGGGGCCATGGACGCCGAGCGCGTCGCGCCCCTCGTGCGCGCGGCGGGCAACACTGTCAGCCGCCGCCTCGTGGCTGCGTGACGCATGCGCACCGCGAGTTGGACCGAGTCGGTCAGCGTGCTCGACCGGGTGACCGCCGTGTTCGACGCATTCGGCGAGCAGGACGACGGGCTCGGCGTCTCGGAGCTCGCCCGACGCGCGAACCTTCCGAAGTCGACCGTCTCGAGGATCGCTGCGGATCTCGTCGCCCAGCGACTTCTCGACCGAGACGGTGACAAGCTCTACCTCGGAGTGCGCCTCT
This sequence comes from Microbacterium sp. NPDC019599, assembly GCF_040632175.1. Classification (NCBI taxonomy): domain Bacteria; kingdom Bacillati; phylum Actinomycetota; class Actinomycetes; order Micrococcales; family Microbacteriaceae; genus Microbacterium; species Microbacterium sp. NPDC019599. Next base: position 174,727 of record NZ_JBEYBL010000002.1, on the reverse strand, counting down.
TCGAGCTCGGGCAGACGGTGGAGCGGCCCCGCAGGCTCCGCCAGAGCGCCCTGCCCGTCATGACGGAGCTGCGCGACGTGACCCGCCAGACCGTTCACCTCGCAGTGCTCGAGGACGCCGACGTCATCTTCGTCGCAATAGTGAGAGGTGACCCCGGCTTCCGGCAGTCGGCGCGGATGGGCGGACGTCTTCCTGCACCTGCGACCGCGGTCGGCAAGGCACTTCTGGCGTTCTCGGCGCGAGACGTCGTCGACCGGGTCCTCTGCGGTCCACTCGAGGCCCGCACGGCGCACACCATCGTCGATGCGGTCGCGCTGCAGCGCGAGCTGGCCGACATCCGGCGGGTCGGATCGGCGATCGAGCGCGAGGAGTCCGCGATCGGGCGGGTCTGCGTCGCGAGTCCGGTCCTCGGCCATGGCGGCGCCCCCGTCGCGGCGATCTCGGTCTCGGGGGCAGCGGGCTCTTTCGCTCCGGAGCGAGCCGCGCCCGCCGTGCGCGCAGCCGCACTGGCGCTCGGCCACCGCTTGGCAGCCGATCGCGAGACGCCATAGACGCGGACGGGGTGGGTGCGCGAGCGCACCCACTCCGTCTTCTCGCAGCTGAGCTCAGCCGGCCATCTCGCGGATCGCCTGGTAAGCGGCGAGGTTCTCGCCCGTGTAGTGGTCCTCGAAGTACGCCTCCGCCTGGCTGATGAAGGCATCCATGTCGATGTCGTCGGTCTCGATCACCGTGAACGCGTCGTTGGCGCGGTACTCGTCGAGGATCTCCTCGGTCGCCTCTTCGACGCAGTCGCGGTTCTCGGGCCGGATCTCGTGGATCGTCTCCTCGAGCAGGGCGGCCTGCTCGTCGCTCATCTTCTCGTACGTCTTGTCGCTGACGAGGATCCAGTGGATGCCGACGTTGTGGTTGTTGAGGACAGCGGTGTTGAGCACCTCGTCGTAGCTGGACGAGTGGGTGGCCACGATCGGGTTCTCCTGGCCGACGGCGATGCCCTGCTGAAGCGCCGAGTACACCTCTTCGACGGCGACGGAGACGGGGTTCGTGACCCCCAGCGCAGCGGCGTTCGCGAGGAACTGCGGTGAGTTCGGGAAGCGGATCGGCACACCGGCGAGGTCGTCCGGGCTCGTGACCTCGATGTCCTTCGTCGTGAACGTGCGGTTTCCGAAGAACCACCCGTCGACGATGTTCACGCCCGTGCCCTCGTGGAACGCGGTGAAGAGATCCTCCGACCCTTCGTCGATCCAGTTGAACGCGTGGTCCACGTCGTCGAACGCGTAGGCCGCGTCGACGACGCCGATGGGCTCGAACGTGGCGCTCAGCGCCGACGCGCCCTGCAGGTCGATGTCGATGTCGCCGGCCTGCACCAGGGGGAACCGGTCGGCGTCGGGGCCGAGCTGGCTTGCGGGGAAGAGCTCGACCGTGAAGCCGATGTCGGCGGCCTCGAGCCGATCCTTCAGCAGTTCGACTCCGCAGTAGTAGTTCGGCGTCTCCTCGTTCTGGCTCGTGGCGACGCTGAGCGTGACGGGCTCATTTGTCGACGCCTCCTCGGTGCTCTCGCCTTCGGGGGTGCCGCCGCCGGCGCAGCCGGTGACGACGAGCGCGGTTGCTGCGAGCACCGCCGCGGCATACCGGCCGCGGCGCGTCGAGCGGGCTGTGCTCATTGGACTCTCCTCTGTTTGCGCACGTCTCTGTGCAAAAGGTCTGACGTGACATTCGATGGCCGGAGCGCGACGTCGGTCGAGAATGCTCCCGCGGGGCGAGATCCTCATCGACCACGCTGTCACGTTACGGCCCGGTGGCAGAGCCGACTCTTACCGAGTTCGAAGTGTTCTCAAAGCGATGTCCCGACGAATGGAACACGCCTTCGCGGGCGCGGCTCCGGCGCTCCTCGCCACTGAATGGAACGACTGCCGCGCGGTCATCCGCACTGTCATACGCTCGCCTCCGATCCACCGACCCGGCGGTGAGGCAGGGAGGCTCCATGACGGCACCCGAAAGTCGTCCGGTGCGGATCGCGGTCGTCGGCGCAGGCTTCATGGGACGCCAGCACATCGACTTCATCCGGGCATCTGCGGACGCCGAGCTGGCGGCGGTGGCCGACCCGGTCGCGCCCTCCGAGGCCTTCGAGTGCCCCGTCTTCGAAGAGACGGAGCGGATGCTGGCAGCCGGCCATATGGACGCCGTGATCATCGCGAATCCGAACGTGCTCCACGTCGATACGGCGATCGAATGCCTCGAGGCAGGACTCGCCGTGCTGCTCGAGAAGCCGATCGCTGTCGATTTCGCGGAGTCGCGGCGCCTCGTCGACGCTGTCGCGCGTCTGGGAGGCCGGCTGCTTGTCGGCCACCACCGGCGCCATCATCCTGCCGTCGCACGGGCGCTCACGGCGATCCGTGAGGGCGAGCTCGGGCAGCTCGTCGCAGTGAGCGGCGTGTGGTCGGCCAGGAAGGAGGACGCCTACTTCAGCGAGATCCCCTGGCACAGTCGCGCGGGGGCGGGGGTCATGCTCATCAACGTAGTCCACGACCTGGATCTGCTGCGTCATCTGTGCGGGGAAGTGGCGGAGATACAGGCGATGCGCAGCTCGCACGCGCGGGGCCTCGAGGTCGAGGACACCATGACGCTCAACCTGCGGTTCGAGAGCGGAGCCGTCGGAAGCTTCCTCGCCTCGGACGCGGGAGTCTCGCCCTGGGGCTGGGACCAGGCCACCGAAGAGACCCTCGCGTTCCCCTTCATCCCCGACGGCGTCGCCTACCAGTTGATGGGCACGCGGGGTGCGCTCTCGGTGCCGAACCTCGCGAAATACGCGTACGATCCTTCGATGCCCGGGGACTGGCACTCTCCGCTCTCGCGCACCTACCTGCCCGTTGCTCCGCGCGGCTCCTTCGCCGCTCAGCTCGAGCACTTCGTGGATGTCGCTCGAGGTGCCGCCGAGCCCCTGGTCTCGGCCGAGGACGCCTCCCGAACGCTGGCATTGGTGGAAGCCGGCGCACAGTCCGCCGAGCGGGGGACGACGGTCGACGTCGCACGATTCCGAGCGGAGCTGTCGACAGCCCGTGCGTCCTCCACGCGGCGCGACGAAGGGCGGGAGCGATGACGCGCCCTGAGGAACGTGACTTCGATGTCGTCGTCGTGGGCGGCGGCCTCGCCGGACTCGCGGCGACACACCGACTGGCGGTGCGCGGCCACCGCATCGCGCTGGTCGAGAAGCGCGACCGGCTCGGGGGCAGCTCGGCCATGAGCGGAGGGTGGTTCGCCCTGTCGGGCACTGACGCGCAACGGCGAGCGGGGGTCGAGGACTCCGCCGAACTCTTCCTCGCGGACATGGCTCGGACGGGAGGGGGCTTCGCCGATCCGCTCCTCCTTGAGGCTCTCGTCGAGCGGCAGGCGAGCGCGCTCGAGGCGATCGACAGCGCCGACGCCTGGGCGGAGGAGCTCAAGGTCAGCGCGGGAATGACCGTGCCGCGCGCGCATCTCGTCCGTATCGGCACACTCCTCGCTCACCTGGAGGCGGGCGCAGTGGCCGCCGGAGCCACGATCTTCCGTGGCGCCGGCGCGGAAGAGCTGATCGTCGATGAGGGGCGGGTGACCGGCATCCGCTCAACGGAGACGACCCTCTCGGCGAGTGCGGGCGTCATCCTCACCACCGGCGGATTCTCCCGCTCGCGGGAGCTGCTGGAGCTGTTCGTTCCCGATCAGGCCGCGGCGATGCCCTATGGGGGTGTCGGGAACACGGGAGACGGGCTCCGCATGGCGTGGATGCTCGGCGCGGGTATCGCCGACATCGGACACGTCTCGGGCACGTACGGCCAGCACGCCGAGACGACCGACGACGAGCACGAGCTTCTGACCGCGAACTATCTCGGAGCGATCCTCGTGAACACCCGCGGCGAGCGGTTCGCCGACGAGTCCGCCTCGTACAAGATCCTCGGAGCCGAGGTGCTCGGCCAGCCCGGGCGCACAGCCTTCCAGGTCTTCGACTCGGTCGTGCGCGGGCGGTCGCGACCCGGTGTGCCGCTGTCGGACATGGAGCGCATCGAGGAGCTCGGCCACATGGTGACGGCGCCGACGATCCCGGCGCTCGGCCGGGCGCTCGGAATGCCTCCCGGTGCGCTCGAGCGGACTGTCTCGCACTACAACGAGGCCGTCGCGCGCGGCGATGATCCTCTGGGACGCACGGGACTCGTCAACGGCGTCGGCACGCTGGTCCCGGTGGAGTCCGGTCCTTTCTACGCATATGCCGCCGTGACCGCCATGACCTCGACATTCGGCGGGCTCCGCGTCGCACCCGACACGTCGGTCCTCCGGGTCGACGGAACGCGCGTGCGAGGACTGCATGCCGCCGGCGAGGTCGTCGGCGGCTTCCACGGTGCGTCGTACATGACCGGGACCGCACTGACGAAGGCGCTCGTCTTCGGATTCGAGGCCGCCGAGGCCGTCGTGCGAGCCGACGCGCGCGGCCCTGGCCCTTCATAGTCGGTCGAGAATCACGGATGCCGCACCCCTCACCCCACTGTGTCGCTGAGGAGCCGGTCTGCGGCGCGGATGGCGAGCTCGTACCCGTGAGCGCCGGCGCCGGCGATGACGACTCGGGCGACCGTCGAGACGAGCGAGTTCCGGTGGACGGCATCGCGCGCGTGGATGTTGGTGAGGTGCACCTCGACGACGGGCGTCGACAGCATGTGCAGCGCGTCGAGCAGGGGCACCGAGGTGAAGCTGAAGCCCGCGGGATTGATGACGACCGTCGCCTGTTGGCGGAAGGCGTCGTGCACCCACTCGACGAGTTCGTGCTCTGCGTTGGATTGGGCGAAGAAGAGCTCGAATCCCAGGTCATCGGCGACGCGCTCGCATGCGGCCCGAATGTCGTCGAGGGTCGCTCTGCCGTAGACCTCCGGCTCACGAAGACCCAGCATGTCGAGATTCGATCCGTTGAGCACGAACAGCTTCTTGCTCACAGCGAGTCCTTTCGGAGGGTGCGGATGCCCGGTGTCACTGCGACGCTGCCGAGGGACACCGGGCATGGCACGGCGGTTACATCAGGCCCAGGAGCGTGGGCAGGAACGTGACGATGACGGGAAAGAGCGTCAGCAGCAGCAGAACCGTTCCCAACGGGATCAGGAACGGGAGGATGCCGCGGAACAGCTCGCCCATGGGCCGACGCGTGATCGATCCGACGACGAAGAGCACAGCTCCGACGGGTGGGGTCAGCGACCCGATCATGAGGTTGAGGATCATGATGACGCCCAGCTGCACTGGGTCGATCCCGAACTCGCCGATGATCGGCATGAGGATCGGCACGAGCACGAGGATCACGGGAGGCGCTTCGAGCGGGATCCCGAGCAGGATGAGCAGGACGTTCAGCAGGAGGAGGAAGACGATGGGGTTGTCGGTGATGCCCGTCAGCCATTCGCCGAGCGCTCGAGAGACCTGCTCGCGAGCCAGGACCTGCCCCATGAGGTTCGAGGCGCCGAGGATGAGCAGGATGCCGCCTGAGATGACGACCGTCTCCTTGGCCGACTTCCAGAACACCTTCCAGTTGAGGGTGCGGTAGATCACGCCCAGCAGGAGCATGTAGACCGCGGCGATGCCGGCGCTCTCCGTCGCCGTGAACAGCCCGCTGAAGATGCCGCCGAGGATGATCACCGGTAGCAGCGCAGGTCCGACGACCCGGACGGCGGCCTTGCCCAGCATCCCACCGTCGAAGGGCCGGCTCACGGCGATGTCGCGGTGGCGCAGGACCCAGACGAAGATGTACGCCGCGAGGCCGATCGCCATGAGCATCGCGGGGACGATCGAGCCCGCGAAGAGAGCACCGGTCGAGATCGACGCGGTCGCAGCGAAGAGGACGGCAGGGATGCTCGGCGGCATGATGGTGCTCATGAGCGAGCCCGACGCCGTCAGACCCGCAGAGAACCCGTAGGGGTAGCCCGCCTTGAGCATCTGCGGGATCTGCACCTTGCTCGTGGAGGCGGCGTCCGCGAGCGCCGAACCGCTGATCCAGGAGAACCCGATCGCGGTGCCGAGGTTGACGTAGGCGAGATTGCCGGGCAGGCGCGGCAGGAGCGCCCGTGCGAGGTCGTAGAGGCGGGTCGCGATGCCGAGGTTGTTCGCGATCGTGCCGACGAAGATGAACAGCGGAACGGCGAGCAGCGGGAAGCTGTTGATGCCGTTCACGATCGACGCGATCGCGTACCCCGCCGAGAGGCCGTGGCTGTAGAAGTACAGCATGCTCGACGCGATCATCGCGAACGCGACCGGGACGCGCAGGAACAGGAAGACGACGAACAGGAGGATGTAGAGCCAGAGATCCATGCGATCAGCCCTCCATCTCGCCGATGTCGAGCTTGCGCTCGGGGCGGTTGGCGTAGGGGATCTTGAACGACGAGTGGATCGCGGCCGACACGAAGCCGATGAGGGCGAAGATGTAGATCACGCCCAGCGGCACGTGCATCGCGGCGCTCAGGCGGCCCCACTCGGTCTCGATCTTGACGAACGCCTCATAGGCCAGTGCGAGGCTCGTGACCACCATGATCACGGCGGAGATGACGCGTAGGGCCACGAAGAGCCGGGAGCCCGCGAGCAGTTCATCGAAGATCTCGAGCACGATGTGCCCGTTGCGACCCACGAGGTAGCCGGTCGTGATGAAGGTGAGGGCGATCATCGAGAGCAGTGCGAGCTCGCCCGCGCCCACCCAGCTGACGGAAGGGAAGTACCGTCCGAGCACCTGGTACATCACGCCGAACACGATGAACGCGAACAGTGTGACGCCGATCGTGATCTCGATGGCCGAGAGGATCCGGATGACGACGGGGTCGGGCGGCAGTCCCTGGTTGAGCTTGGGCGCTGTGTAGAAGGTGTTCGTGTGCGGGTAGATCGAGGCTTCGAGGCCCGTCTCGCGCGGCTGCTCCGGAGCCTTCCCGGCGTCGGGGCCCGGCCCCTGCTCGGGATCGGGAAGGGATTCTTCATCGGTCATGTCGCCACCGCGGCGGTGTCTGGGTGCATTGTCAACCTCTCTGTTGATGCGTGGGAGTCTGCGCACGCGCATGCTGCCTCTGCGACTCTGGTCTGCGGGCGACTGCCTGCAAAGACGAGTTTCGCCGAATGGGACACCGGCCGTACGCAGCGGTCCGCCCCCGTCGCGAGCGACGGGGGCGGACCGGCGGATGACCCAGCCTGCTACTTCACGACGGTCACCGTCGCAGTGGACGAGAGCCGCTCCTGCACCCCCGCCGGGTTCAGGACGTCGACGCGCACCGTGAGGCTCACCTCTCCGGTCGGCACGTTGTTGTCGATGTCGGCGGCGTCGAACTGCACGATGACCTTGTTCTTGTTGGCCGTGACGTTCGTGGCCTGCACGGGGGTCGACGTCAGCGGCGCCACAAGCAGCGCGCCGCTGTCGTAGGTGTAGCCCTCGGGCAGTGCGAACTGCGCCGTGACCTTGCCGTTCACGCCGGTGAACAGGCCTGTGCCGGAACCCAGGCCGATCTTCCCTGGGGTGAATGTCACGGCGCCCGACTGGTCCTTCGGCGTGAGGTAGACCTCGATCTTCCCCGTGGGCCGCGGGTCGGTGCAGTCGTTGAAGAAGTACTCGCCGGCACGCGTGAACGTGTGCTCGTACGTCTGCCCTGGCTGCAGCCTGACGTTGAACTCGCCCTCGAAGAACTGCGTCGCGCAGTGCTCCTTGAGGTTCGGGAAGCTCGGGAACGTCTCCGCCCCGGGATTGCGGAACGTCACTGTCGTGCCGACGGGGACCCGGAGGTGCGTCGGCTGCATGCCGTTCTGCGATACGCTGTCGCGCGCCGCGGCGGTGTCTGCCGTGCGGCTGGACCGTGCGAGGAGCACGGTGTTGTCGACGGTCGAGCCTTCGACTGCTGTGCCTCCGACCGGACGGCGGATCGACAGCGGTGCCGTGTTCGGGCCCTCCTGGCTTCCCGACTCGGTCGTATACGTGCCGCCGAGCTTGAACGACCACAGGGAATCGCCGAGCGTGACGGATCCGCCGTAGGGGTTGGTCGACCCTGCCGCCAGGACGGCGACATACTGCTCGCCGTCGACCTCGTAGGTCACGGGAGCCGACGCGATGCCGTTGCCCGTCTGGAAGTCCCACAGCACGTCACCGTTCACGGCATCCATTCCCAGGAGCCGGCCGTCGATCTGCCCCACGAACAGCAGGTCGGTCGCAGTCGTGAGTGGGCCCTGGCCGTGCGACATGTCGGTGCCGATGTGGTTGCGCCATGCGACCTCGCCGGTCGAGGCGTCGTATGCCAGGATCCCGCCGGTCTGGTACTGGCCGATGGCGCGCAGCCCGTTGGCCGCGGCTCCGTCGTAGTGCGCGACCGGGTTGGTGCCGTACGGGAAGTAGACCAGGTTCGTGCTGTGGCTGTACGAGTTGTTCGACCAGTCGCCGCCGCCGTTCTGACTCGTCGTCGACAGGATTGGCAGTTCGTACTGAGGGTCGTACAGGCAGCCCTCGCGGTGACCCGACGAGCCCGCCGGGTAGGTGAGGAACGGCTCGTCGGCCGAGACGTAGCTGTTCGGGTTGAACACGAGGTCGCCTTCGGCATCCGCTTGATACCCGTTGTAGTTCGGCACGCCGCGCCACGGGTCGCCGGGGACGTTGTCGGCGTCCAGCTTCTGCCACACGACGCAGTCCGGAAGGAGCCGGGTCTCGGGCCACGGCTGCGTCGCGGTGTTGTGCTGGCGCGAGTCCGTGATCATCGGCTTCTCAGTCACGGGAAGCACGGGCTTGCCGTCCGTGCGGTCGACCACGAACTGGTGACCCGACTTGCTGCCGTAGAAGACGACCTTGCGCTCCTCGCCCCCGACCTCGATGTCGGCCAGCGTCGGCGGGTGCACGTTGTCCATGTCCCACACGTCGTGGTGGATCGACTGGTAGTGCCACTTGAATGCGCCCGTCTTGGCGTCTACGGCGACGAGCGTGTCGGAGAACAGGTTGTCCCCGGGACGACCGGAGGCGTTCTGTGACGACGTGCAGCTGCGTGCATTGCCGAAGGTCATGATGTAGTACCCCTGCTCGGGATCGACGGAGCCGTGCATCCAGGACGTCGCGCCGCCCTCTTCGGCGCAGTCCGTGCCGTCGGCCTGTACAGGACCCCAGGTTTCCGACGCATCGAAGGTGACGCCGTCGAGGCCGGTGAACAGCTCGCCGCGCTTGGGCCCGCCGAAGAAGTGCCACAGGTAGTGGCCGTCCGCCGCGTCGAGCGCGACGACCGCACCGCGGTCGCCGTCTGCCGCGTGGGCGTACACGACGCCGTCGTAGTACACGGTCGCGACCTTGCCGACGCGACCGAGGTCCTCTCCGTTCGCACCCTTGGGCTGCACCGCCCAGAGCTCCTGCCCTGTGCTCTGGTCGAGCGCGACGACGCGATTGCCGCCGGCCAGTGTGTAGATCCGGCCCTCGCCGGCCGAGACGCCGCGACGGGTGGACGACGTTCCGTACGCGGGCTTGTCCCACTTCCAGATCGCCTCGCCCGTCACGCCGTCGACGGCGATGACGCCGCCGCTCGGGGTATCGACGTAGATGACGCCGTCGACGACGATCGGCGTCGTCTGCTGACCGACGTTGCTCGACGCGGGCGCGACCGCCGAAAGGTGCGTCCGCCATGCGGGGGCGAGCTGCTGCAGGTTCTCCTTTGTGATCTGGCTGAGCCCCGAGTAGTGCTGGTTGCCGAGGTTGCCGCCCACGGTGGGGGAGTCGGCGCCCGTCGGCTCGACGCCGGTCAGGCCCGCGGCGGTGGACGGTTCGGCGGGCATGTTCAGCCCGTACGCGGGCGAGGCGGCGAGTGAGAGCACGAAGAGCGCCCCGATCCCCGCCGCTCCCCACCTCGTGGTGAGTCGTTTTCGCATCCCTGTCTGCTCCTTGATCATCGTCGATCCGATGGCGGTGCACGCGGCGCAGCCATCCTGTAGGGGGTGCCGACCGGGTGCCCGGCGCGGGCCTCGGTCAGCGCTCGGACGCTATCCCCGCTCTGCGAGGCCGGGCAACAGAGCGATCCACCGAGTGGTACAGCGGGGCTTCCGAGGGTCTCGCCGAGGCCTCATCGGGGTCGCGCTTCTGCCCAGTGGAACAGGCTTTGTCGCGCCCGGCGGCGCGTGCCTACCATTTCGGCGGACGGCACAGATGCCCACGGACGGAGTTGTCATGGCTGCTTCAGCGCCCAGATCCCTCTCACCCGAGCAGGAACAAGAGCTCGACGAGGTGTTCGCCCGCGCCCGGGCCGCCCTCGCGATCATCGAGACGTACGACCAGGAGCGGGTGGACCGCCTCATCCGGGCCGTCGCCTGGGCGGTCGCGAACCGCTCATCCTTCCACCGACTGGTGGAGATGGGCATCGAGGAGTCCGGCCTCGGAGACTTCGACAGCCGCATGAACAAGCGGATGAAGATCCGCGGCGTGCTCCGCGACGCCCTGCGCAGTCCTTCCGTCGGCATCATCGAGGAAGACGTCGAGAAGGGCCTGGTCAAGTACGGCAAGCCCGTCGGCGTGATCGGGTGCGTCGTCCCCACGACGAACCCCGACCTGACGCCCGCAGGCAATGCGATCTACGCGATCAAGGCCCGGAACGTCGTGGTCTTCTCGCCGCACCCTCGGTCCAGGCGCACGACGCTCGAGACCGTCCGGCTCATGCGGGAGGCGCTCGCGGCCGAGGGGGCGCCGGGCGACATCCTGCAGTGCGTCACACTCCCGAGCCTCGCGGTGTCGCAGGAGATCATGAGCCGCTCCGATCTCGTCATCGCGACCGGCGGGCAGGGGCTCGTGCGCGCCGCGTACAGCTCCGGCACACCCGCCTACGGCGTCGGCGCCGGCAACGCCACTGAGTTCGTCGACGAGACGGCGGACCTGCAGGAGACTGCACGCAACTGCATGCTCTCCAAGACCTCCGACTTCGGCTCGGGGTGCTCCGCCGACGGCAACGTCCTGGTTCCGGCATCCCGGTATCGCGACATGCTCGACGCGCTGCAGGCCGAGGGCGGCCATCTCGCGACTGCCGAGCAGCGCGCGGCACTCCAGGCTGTGATGTGGGATGCCGAGGGTCACCGCCTCGCGGACACCGTGGCGGTGTCGCCCCAGGCACTCGCTGCGGCCGCGGGATTCGACATCCCGTCGGACCGCCGATTCATCCTCGTCGAAGGCGACGGGATCGCCGAGGACAGGCAGTTCTGCAAGGAGAAGCTCACAACGCTCATGGCCGTGCACGCCTACGACGGCACGTTCGAAGACGGCGTCGAACTCGCCAAGCGCCTCTACGACATCGGCGGCAAGGGGCACTCGTGCGGCATCGCGTCGACCGACGACGCGCACATCGACTATTTCGCGCGCCACATGCCGGTCTCGCGCATCATGGTGCGCCAGCCGAACTCCAAGGCGAACGCAGGCTCGTTCACGAACGGGATGCCGATGACTTCGTCGATGGGATGCGGCACGTGGGGCGGCAACATCACGTCCGAGAACGTCTCGCTCAAGCACTACCTCAACACGACGTGGGTCTCCAGAGCGATCGCCGAGGACCGGCCGTCCGACGAAGAGCTCTTCGGGGACTTCTACGACGCATCGCTCGAGTCGGATGCCGCGCTGACGGCCGCGCCATGAGCGGCGACGGCGGGGCAGAAGCCGTGGAAGAGGATGCCGCGGCCGTCCTCCAAGACGCTCGCCAGTGGTGGCACACCGACATCATCGATGTGCGACCGGGCGAGATCGCGCTGCACGGCTATCCCATCGAGGGGCTCATCGGAACGGTCGGATTCGTCGACACGATCTGGCTGATGCTGCGCGGGGAGCTGCCCTCGACGGCACAGGCCGCGCTCTTGGAGGCTGCGCTCGTGGCATCGGTCGATCACGGGCCCCAGGCGCCCTCGATCGCGATCGCCCGCATGGCGACGACATGCGGGGTGCCCGTGAACGGCGCGATGGCGTCAGCGATCAACGTGCTGGACGACATCCACGGCGGCCCGGGTGAGCAGTGCATGGAACTGTATTTCGACATCCAGCGCGAATGGGATCGGGGTGGCGATCTCGGCAGTGCTGTCGCAGCCGTTCTGCACCGTCAGCGGGAAGGGGGCGTGCGCTACTTCCCGGGGTTCGGCCACCGATTCCATCCGCTCGACCCCCGGACGCCGCGGCTGCTCGCGCTCGTCGACGAAGCCACCGCGCGAGGTGAGGTCGGCGGCCGCTTCGCGGCCATCGGACGCGCCGTCGAGGACGCGATCAGCGACGGCAGAAGCACGCGGATCCCGATGAACGTCGACGGCGTCACGGCGATCATCTACTGCGAGCTCGGCTTCACGCCGGTGCTGGGCCGGGGCGTGTTCATCCTTGCGCGCTCCGTGGGGATCCTCGCCCACGCCGTCGAGCAGATCACGCAGGGGGGCCGCATCAAAGGCCCCGTGCCGAAGACCATCGGCTACACATACACAGGTCCGGCGCGCCGACCCGTTCCGAACGAGCGCGACAAATGAAGGAGAACGTCATGAAGGACCTGGTGTCGAACCAGATCGTCCGATACCTCGAGGCCCGTCGGATCGAGCACATCTTCGGACTCTGCGGGCACACGAACATCGCGCTGCTCGCGGCGCTCGAGAAGAGCGAGAGCATCTCCTTCGTCAATGTGCGCCACGAGCAGATCGCGGCTCACGCGGCCGACGGCTACGCGCGCGCGACCCGGCGGACGGGCGTCGTGCTCACCCATCTCGGCCCCGGGCTCACCAACGCGACGACGGGTGTCGCCAATGCGGCGCTCGACTCGATCCCCATGGTGGTGATCGCCGGTGACGTGCCCACCCACTACTACGGCAAGCACCCGCATCAGGAGATCAATCTGCATGCCGATGCCGCGCAGTGGGAGATCTACCGCCCCTTCGTCAAGCGTGCGTGGCGGGTCGATCAGGCCCACCTCATCGCAGAGGTGCTCGACAAAGCGTTCGCGCTCGCCGAGAGCGGCCGCCCCGGACCGGTCCTCGTGGACGTTCCGATGGACGTGTTCTCAGCCGAGATCGACGTCGCCCTCTTCGACAGAGTGATCGGCAACGCGCGGTCGCTCGCGCGTCCGAGTCTCGACGAGGAGGTCGCAGAGCAGATCGTGCAGAACCTGCTCGACGCCGAGAGGCCCGTCCTGTACGTCGGCGGCGGGATCGTGGGAGCGGATGCCGCGGCTGAGCTCGCCGAGTTCGCGGAGCTCCTCTCGCTTCCCGTGGCGCACAGCCTCATGGGCAAGGGAGCGCTGCCCGACGACAGCCCCCTCGTCCTCGGCATGACCGGGTTCTGGGGAACCGCGTTCACAAACGAGGCGACGCGCACGGCGGACTGGATCCTGGCCCTCGGCACACGGTTCGCCGAGGCCGACTCGTCGTCGTGGTACCCCGAGTTCACCTTCGACATCCCGGCGACCAGACTCATGCAGATCGACATCGATCCCGCCGAGCTCGGCCGCAACTATCCGCTCGAGATCGGTGCGCTCGCCGACCTCAAGTCGGCCCTGACGGTGCTTCTCCGCGTCGCGCGACGGCTCGCGCCCGCCGGTGTCCGTCGCGACGACTTCATCGCCAAGATCGCCGCGAACCGCGCGCAGCAAAAGCTGCAGAACACCGACGCACAGGTCTCGGACGAGTGGCCGATGCGGCCCGAGCGGATCCTCTCGGAGACCCGCGCGGTTCTGCCCGCCGACGCGATCATCACGACCGACGTGGGATGGAACAAGAACGGCGTCGGCCAGCAGTTCGACATCCTCACACCCGGCACCTTCCTGACCCCCGGAGGCTTCGCCACGATGGGCTTCGGGGCTCCCGCAGCCGTCGGCGCCAAGATCGCGCACCCCGACCGCGTCGTCGTCTCTCTCGTCGGCGACGGCGGCTTCGGCCAGAACCCCGCAGTGCTGGCGACGGCGCGGGAGCAGAACGTCTCCGTCGTCTGGGTCGTCATGAACAACAACGCCTTCGGCACGATCGCCGGCCTCGAGAAGTCGGCCTTCGACACGACCTACGGAACGGTGTTCGGGAGCTCGGACGACCCGATGTACACCGACTTCGCGGCGATTGCGCGCGGGTACGGAGTCACCGGGATCAAGGTCGAGGCGGCTGCCGAGTTCAAGCCTGCGCTGGAGGAGGCGATCGCGATGGGAGGGCCCGTCGTCATCGATGTCTCGATGATCAACGTGCCGACTCCCACGACGGGTCACTGGAACATCCTCGACATCTACTCGCCCGGCGAACGAGTAGGGCACGTCGCGACCCACTGATCCCACCCGCGACGGGATGTCGATTCACGAGGAGGTCCTCTTATGAGCCACGGAACCGGGATGCCGCGCGCGGTCATCTCGACCGCGTGCCTCTCCGGCACGCTCGAAGACAAGCTGCGCGCGGCGGCGGCGGCCGGCTTCACCGGTGTCGAGGTGCTCGAGCACGACCTCGTCATGTCGCCGTGGTCGCCCCGCCGCCTCGCCGAGGAGGCGGGGCGGCTGGATTTGTCGATCGAGGCGTATCAGCCGCTGCACGTCGAGACGGTGCCGCCCGAGAACTTCGGCGCAATCCTGCGTCGCGCCGAGCGCACTCTCGGCCTCGTCGAGCAGCTCGGCGCGGGAACTCTGGTCTGCTGCTCCTCCCGATCCGCCTCGGGGCTCGACGACGACGACCTGACAGTCGAGCAGCTGGGCGTCCTCGCCGATGCGGCGTCGAGCCGCGGCATCCGGCTCGCGTACGAAGCCGTGCCGTGGGGTCGTGTGCGCACGCACGAGGATGCCTGGCACATCGTCCGGCGCGTCGACCACCCGGCTCTGGGACTGTGCCTCGACAGCTTCCACGTCCTCTCGCTCGACAATCACCCGACCGCGGTCCCGGCGGTGGCGGCAGAGAAGGTCTACTACGTCCAGATCGCCGACGCGCCCCGGCTGAACCCCGACGTGCGCGAGTGGAGTCTGCACTCGAGGTTGTTCCCCGGTCAGGGAACGCTCGATGTCGCGGGCTTCGTGAGCCGCATCCTAACGTCGGGATACACGGGACCGATCGCGCTCGAGGTGTTCAACGACGTCTACCAGCAGGAAGACCCGAGGCACACGGCGATCGACGCCATGCGGTCGCTGCGCCTCCTGGCCGAGGCGGTGGCCGCGCGCGGCGGGGGAGCGGCGCCCGGTTGGCTCGCCCAGGAAGACCTTCCGCCGGCTCCGCGGCTCGACGGCTTCGCGTTCGCCGAGCTCGGCGCCGACGAGGTGTCGGCTCCGCTCGTCTCGCGCGCACTCCGTGCGCTGGGATTCACCCATGTCGGGCAGCACCGCTCCAAGCCCGTGCAGCTGTGGCGGCAGGGCGACGCGCGCATCGTGATCAATCTCGCTCCGGATCGGTCGATCCCGCCCGCGACGGTCTCCATCTGCGCGATCGGAGTCGAGAGCCCTGATCCCGAGGCGTCGATGCGTCGGGCGAGCGGACTGATCGCGCCCAAGCTCGCGCGGTCGCGCCGATCCGATGAGACGGATCTGAACTCCGTGGCCGCGCCCGACGGCACCTCCCTTTTCTTCTGCGAATCGGCCCACGAGGACAGATGGCTGGCCGACTTCGACTCGACGGGCGCGCCCGCGCCGGCTGCCCCCATGGTCCATGCGATCGATCACGTCTCGATCACCGACTCGATCGACGACTTCGACCAGTCCTCGCTGTTCTATCGCGCGGTGTTGGGGCTCGTCCCGGGCGGCTCGACCGAGATCACCGCGCCGTTCGGCCTCATCCGCACGTGGTCGGCCAGCGCACCCAGCGGTGGCGTGCGCGTCATGCTCAACACGAGCGCACTGCGACGCGGCGATTGGGCGCCGGGGGTGTCGAGTCCGCAGCTGGTGGCCTTCGCGACGGAGGACGCCGTGGCGTCAGCGAAGGCGATGCGCGAGCAGGGCACGCGGATCCTCGAGATCCCCGACAACTACTACGACAATCTCGATGCTCGACTCGATCTCGCGCCCGGCCTGCTCGAACGCCTGCGCGAGAATTCGATCCTCTACGACCGCGACGACAGCGGGGAGTTCCTCCACTTCTTCACCGAGATGCTGGGCTCGCGCGTGTTCTTCGAAGTCGTCGAGCGGGTCGGCGGCTACAGCGGATTCGGCGAGCCGCACTCCGTGCCGCTCCGCATGGCGGCGCACCGCCGTCAGCGGATGCGGATGCTGGCGAGCGCGCCGATCAGCCCCGCCTCGGAGTCCCAGCGCGACTACTCGCTCGCCCATCTGACGGCGCTGAGCCTGTCTCCGCCGGAGCTCGTGGATGCCGCTGCCGCGGCCGGGTATCGGTACGTCGGGCTGCGCATGACCAAAGTGACGCCGCAAGAGCCGCACTATCCGCTCGCCTATGACCCGGCCCTCATGCGCGCCACCAAGACGCACCTCGCGGCGACGGGCATCGAGGTGCTCGACATCGAGCTGGCCCGCATGACATCGGGAGACAGCCCGCGTGACTACTTGCGCTTCCTCGAGGCCGGCGCCGAGCTCGGTGCGCGTCATGTCATCACCCAGCTGCCGGACTCCGACTTCGCCCGCAAGACGGATCGATTCGCAGAGCTGTGCCGGCTCGCGGCGCCGCTGGGTCTGACGATCGACCTCGAGTTCCCCTCCTGGACCGAGACCGGGAATCTGACCGAAGCCACTCGGGTCCTGCGCGCGGCGGACCAGCCGAACGCGGGGATGCTCATCGACCTCCTGCACTTCGCGCGATCGCGCTCGAGTCTCGACGACCTGCGTGAGCTTCCGCGGGAGTGGTTCCACTACGCCCACGTGTGCGATGCGCCAGGGGAGATACCCTCCACGACGGCGGAGTTGATCCACACGGCGCGCTTCGAGCGCCTCTTCCCGGGCGAAGGCGACATCGACATTCAGGGCATTCTGTCGACACTGCCATCGGGCATCCCGTACGCGCTGGAAGTTCCACGCGCGATGCTCGTTGCGCAGCTGGGGGCGAAGGAGCACGCGCGGCTCGCGATTGCTGCAGCACGCGATCATCTCGAGAGGGAGCCCGCGCTCGGCCGCTGAGCGAGGATGAATGCAACGCGGGCATTCTGCGCTTCGAGGTTGGGGGTCTCACTCCTCCGATTCGGCGATAAGCGGCTCGAGCAGTCCCGCGATACGCTGCCGCGCGCCGTCTGCATCCCGGGCCACGATTGCTCCCACGAGCTGCGCGTGGTCGTTCTGGTGGGGGTCGTGGTCGTAGGACACATCCTCGAGCATGAGCTCGGCGAACAGCGGGAGCAGCCCGTCATACAGTTCGAGCAAGAGTTCGTTATGAGTAGCCTCGATGACTGCTCGATGCAATGCGAGGTCAGCCGCGATGCGCGCTTCGAGGTTGGGGGTCTCCCACGACTCGCTGCGCCGCTCGAGGAGATCCTCCAAACGGATGGCGTCGGCATCGGTTCGCCGCCTCGCTGCGAGCGCGGAAGCTGCGCCATCGAGGGCTGCACGAAGCTCGAGCGTTTCGCGCCTCGTTGCCCGAGCCGCACGTCGGGCGAGCACCGGGGAAAGGTCCGATCGGGAGATCACAAAGGTTCCCCGGCCCTGTTCACGTCGGAGGAGACCGGCCGCGACCAGGGACTGGATGGCTTCTCGAACCGTGTTGCGTCCCGACTCCGTCCACGCGACCAGTTCCGGCTCAGTAGGAATTCGAGCGCCGACAGCCCAACGTCCTGAAGCGATCTCGTCATGGAATCGCCACGTGACCCGCTCGGTTGTGGTCGGCGTCTTGCGGCCGGGTGGCGGAGCACTAGACTGCTCTGGATTCATCCCATCATCCTATCTTTGGCGGGCGCCTCATGTCGTTTGTTCGCAACGGTGCACTTGCCCCGCTGGTCGCTATCGCACTCACGGCTTTGAACCTTCGCACCGCAGTTACAGGATTCCCGCCGCTCCTAGACATGATCGGCGAAGATCTGGGGTTCGGTTCGTCGCTATACGGCCTGCTCGGCACCTTCGTAACGGGGTGCTTCGCCGTGTTCGGGTTCGTTGCGGCGCTCGTGGCGCGGCGGGTCGGTCTTGATATCGCGATCGCGGGCGCGGTCGTCATCACAACCGCGGGCCTCGCAGTGAGGTCGCTTTCGGGCGATCCCGCGGCTTTCGTCATATCGACCGTCCTTGCGCTGACCGGAGTCGGTTGCTCGAACGTCCTGGTGGTTCCGCTTGTGAAGCGGTACTTCCCCGATCACATCAAATCCATGAGCTCGATGTACCTCGCTCTGCTTCAGGTCGGGCAGTTCGCAGCCCCGCTCATTGCGGTTCCGGTCGCGGCTGCATGGGGGTGGCGATGGGCGCTCGGGATGTGGGCGGTCCCGACCGCTGTGGCGGCCGCCGTTTGGATCATTCTCGCCCGACGATCCACCTCGCTCTCGGGCCGGCCGGACGCGTCGGCCCAGGCGGGCAAGAGGCTCCGCGCGGCATGGCGAACCCCGCTCCTGTGGGCCATGGTGCTGATGCTCGGCGTGACCGCGCTCAACGTATACGCGCTCATCACCTGGCTGCCGACGATTCTCGTCGACGCCGGCGCCGACTCCGCACAAGGCGGCGCGCTCCTCGCCCTCTTTTCGGCCTTCGGGCTTGTCGCTGCCTTCGTCGTCCCACCGCTCACGGTGCGTCTGCGCAACCCCTTCATGATCGTCGTCGCGTGCGCTCTGCTGATGGCAACAGGCTACTTGGGGCTACTGGCGTCGCCACGGGACGCTGCCGTGTTGTGCGTCGTCCTGCTCGGGCTCGGTGTCAGCACGTTTCCGTTGTGCCTCACCCTGGTCAACGTCCGCACGCGGACGACTGCGGGGTCGACGTTGCTGTCCGGAGCTATGCAGGGGATCGGCTACGGGATTGCCTGCCTGGGTCCTGTCGGCATCGGGCTCATCCATGAGGCGTCGGGGGAGTGGGCCGCTCCTTGCGGGGTGCTGCTCGGGAGCCTTGTCCTGCTCGTGGTGAGCGGAGCAATCGCATGTCGGCCAAGCATGCTGGAGGACCAGATCGCCCAGATTCGCGAGCAATCGCCCATTACCGCTGGCTGACCCCGCCGTCGGGCGCCGAACGAGGCAGCGGTTGCGCCCCAGGGGCCCTCCAGGTGGGTCTGGACGGCAGGCGCGGGCCTCTTGACAGATTTCGTTCTGAGAGGAGAAAAGTGCCTCCAGGTGGCAGAGTGTCCCATATGCCAGAGCAGGCCACCGAGCGAAGTCGACCGACATTGGAAGCGATCGCTCATGAGGCTTCTGTGTCGTTGTCGACTGTCTCAAAAGTGCTCAACGGGCGTCCAGGAGTGTCGCCGAAGACCCGGGCACGTGTCGAAACGTTGCTTCAGGAAATGCGGTACGCGAAACGAGGCACGGATGATGAGCGCGGCGGGCTGGTAGAGCTGATCACGGAGCAGCCCGCCAGCGATTGGTCGGTCGAGATGATTCGCGGGGTGGAGCGAGTGGCTCGCGAAGCCGGATTCGTCCTCGGGCTCTCCGCGTTGGGCGACGACTATCGGCCGAATGACGATTGGATCACAGGCGTTCTCAGCAGACGCCCACTGGCCGTCATCCTTCAATTCTCAAACCTGACGTCCGAGCACAGGCGCCAGCTGACTGCGCGGAATATCCCATTCGTCGTGATGGATCCCGCCGGCGAACCGCCTGCTGATGTACCGTCGGTCGGCGCCACCAACTGGGCAGGAGGTGTGGCTGCGACCCGCCACTTGGTAGAACTCGGGCATCGAAGGATCGCCGCGATCTCCGGCCCGCCAGGCCTGTGGTGTTCTCGAGCGCGGATTGCGGGCTATCAGTCCGCGCTTGGTGAAGCCGGCATCACGATTGACTCCAGCATGATGGGGATCGGCGGCTTCAATCGTCGTGATGGTGAACGCGAAGCACGCAAACTGCTGGGCCGCGACGACAGACCAACAGCCATTGTCTGCGGGAACGACATGCAGGCGTTCGGTGTGATCACCGCTGCCTTCGCGTTGGGGCTCGATGTGCCGGGCGACGTGTCGGTGGTCGGCTTCGACGATGTCCCTGCATCGTTGCTCGCGCGTCCGCCTCTGACGACTGTTCACCAGCCCCTTCAGGAGATGGCTGAGATGGCGACACGCATGGCACTAAGGCTGCGTGGCGGAGGCACGCAACCCACTCGCGTCGAATTGGCCACATCCCTTGTGATCCGCGAATCCACGTCCGAACCTCGGGATTGAGGACGAAAACTTTCTAATCATCGATGGAAAATTGATGCGGATCTGCCTTCGCATTACCGTTTCGATGTAACGACGCGAAGGGGCGGAGCGATGACGGACCAGGCACATGCGGCCACGAAACGCGGCCGCGAGAACTCGGTGATCGTGGAGTTGCGGCCGTGGCGTCGCCTTTTCGATCGGGGACCTGCGCTCATGCCGTGGGCGATGGCCGGTCTCAGCAAAATCGGTGCCACGGAACCGGACACTCAGCGCGCGGCGTCGCGTGTGGCATAGCTAAAGCAAGGATCTTCCGGAGCGCGTGCCCGGATAGGTGTTGCTGACTCGATGAGGGTCGATCCCGTGGGGTATGGTGGCTTTCCGGCGCCCTGCGAGGAGAGCATTGGCAATGACGCTGTTCCGTCGCTCGTTGATGCCCCGCCGCTCAGCGAGGTCGAGCGCGCGCTCGGCGGCCATTGTGGTTTGTGCACTTTCGGTCGCCATCACCGCTACGTCCTGCTCTCCAGCATCATCCAGTGGGAGGGCCGCCGGCGTGGCGACACTCTGGGGCCTCAGCGGAAACGACGCGACGGGGCTTCTCGAACCGTCGCTGCGGGCGTGGAACGCATCAAACCCGCGTGACCGCATCGAGGGGCTGTACTTTCAGAATGACGCGTACAAGACGAAGATCCGGACAGCGGTGGGCGCTGACGCTGCACCGACAATCATCTACAACTGGGCCGGCGGCACGCTTAAGGAGTACGTCGAAGCGGCAAAGGTGGAGGACATCACGGATCAGACCGTCGGCGCCGAGGGGAAGTACCTCGAGGCGGTCTGGGCTCAGGGCATCGTGAACGGCAAGGTGTATGCGGTACCCATGAACGCAACGGCGCCGATACTGCTGTTCTACAACGAGGATGTACTCGATGCGGCGGGTGTCGAGGTCCCGCTGACCCTCGAGGAGATCTTCGAGATCATCCCGAGGCTTCACGCTCAGGGCGTCGCGCCCTTCTCGCTCGCGGGCGCATCCAAGTGGCCTCTGCTCATGTGGGAGGAATACCTCGTGGACCGCATCGCGGGCCCGCAGGCCTTCCAGAGAGTTATGGCAGGCGAGAAGGATGCCTGGAGTGACCCCGGCATCGTCGAGGCGAATGAAACGATCCTCAAGCTGGTCGAGGCTGGGGCATTTATCGACGGGTTCTCGTCGGTGACAGCTGATTCCAACGCCGATGTCGCGCTGCTCTACACGGGCAAGGCCGCCATGCTGCTTCAAGGTTCGTGGGCCCATTCGGTCTTCACGGAACACGCTGCTGACTTCGCGGAATCCGGCCTCGGGTACAGCTCATTCCCCGAGGTCCCCGGCGGAGTCGGTGACCCGTCGAACCTCGTGGGCAACCCCTCTGGCTACTTCTCGATCTCATCGAGCGCGTCCGACGACCAGAAGGCATCTGCGCTCCGTTATCTCAACGAGGGGGTCTTCAACCGGGCCTACACCGACCTCGTGCTCGAGAGTGGGCAGGTGCCCCCGGTCGTTGACGCCGAGACCCTGATCGAGGCGAAGGGAGGTGATTTCGTCACCAGGATCTATGAGATGACGAAGACCGCCGCGAGCTTCCAGATGTCATGGGACCAGGCGCTTCCGCCGGATCAAGCTACGGCGCTCCTCACGAATCTGGACGACCTCTTCAACAGGCGAATCACGGCCGAACAGTTCAGCGACAACATGAACAGGACGATCCGCTGAGGAGCGGCTCATGACCGCGCTCCGCGATCGTGGCATCCCCACGTACACCCGGCGCCAACGCGCGCGCGGGGTAGGGGCGGCGAATCGAGGTGCCGCCTGGATGCTCATGCCGGCGCTGATCTTCTTCATCGCGTTCGCGATCGTCCCGCTGCTTGTCGCGCTGTGGCTGAGCTTCGCGCGGTGGGACGCTCTCCGAGAACCGGTCTGGGTCGGGGCGGACAATTGGCTGGAGGTGCTCTCCGACCCGACAACTGCCGACGCACTCCTCCTGAGTCTCAAGGTTGTTGTGCTCTCATGGCTCGTACAGACGCCGGTGAGCGTACTCCTCGGAACCTGGACGGCAGGTCGTCAACGCAACCGCGCCGTCCTGGCAGCCATCTTCGTCCTTCCGCTTATCCTGTCGTCCGCTGCGGTCGCGATCGCATTCAAGGCGATCCTGGACCCTAACTTCGGGCTCGGTGCGTCACTCGGCATCCCGCTCCTCGAGCAAGACTGGCTCGGCAACGAGCAACTCGCCCTGATCACCGTCATCTTCGTCATGGCCTGGCAGTTCGTGCCGTTTCACACCCTCCTCTACCAAGGCGCCGTGAGAGGCATCCCTGCTTCACTGTACGAAGCTGCCCAACTCGACGGCGCGGGTCGGGTCTCCCAGTTCTTCCACGTCACCATTCCGCAACTGCGATATACGATCGCCGCTTCATCGACGCTGATCGCGGTGGGCACCTTGACGTACTTCGACGCGATCTTCGTGCTCTCCGCAGGCATCCCCAACGCCGGCGTCAGAATCCTGCCGATCCTCATGTTCGTCACCGGATTCTCCGCGCACCAGTTCGGCAAGGCGAGTGTCATCGCCATGATCCTCGTCGTGATCGGCCTGGCGATTGGTGTGCTGATCACGAAGCTAAGCGGCTTCGACCGAATGGAGAGCCAGCAGGAGGGTCTGTGACAGGCCCACTCGTGGACGGCAGCGACCGGCGACCCGCCTCGCGCGTACCGGATGCGCTCAAGCGGCGGCCGCGACGAAGAACCGGCACACGCAACTGGGTGGGAGCGGTGGGAGCGTGGGCCTGGCTCGCTGTCGTCATCGTCCCGCTTTACTACGTAGTCATCAGCAGCCTGCGGCCGCGGGCGGGATATTTCGCAAGCAACCAACTTGTCCCGCCTGCTGACCCCACGCTCGACGGATACTCCCTCGTGCTGAGCAGCGGCTTCCTCCTTTACCTCAGCAACTCGCTCGTGGTAACGACCGTGAGCGTTGCCGTCACCGTATTCATCTGCCTGTTGGCGGCGTACGCGATCGTGCGGGTTAACAGTCGTTTCACCCGCACGGCCTTCCGACTCTTCCTGCTCGGGCTCGCAGTTCCGCTGCACGCGACGATCGTTCCGTTGTTCTACTTGCTCTCGGCGGCACGACTGTACGACACGCTCCTCGCCGTGATTCTTCCGTCGATCGGGTTCGCCGTGCCGATCACGGTCTTGATCCTCGCGAACTTCATTCGAGACATCCCGCGCGAACTGTTCGAATCGATGCGTGTCGACGGTGCAGGGGACTGGCGGATGCTCGCAATTCTCGTGACGCCACTCGCCCGGCCCGCGATCGTCACCGTCATTGTCTACGATGCGCTGATCGTGTGGAACGGCTTCCTTTTCCCGCTTGTGATGACGCAGAGCGCTCACAATCGCGTCCTGCCCCTTTCGCTCTGGACATTCCAGGGCGCGTTCACTGTCAACGTGCCGGCGATTCTGGCGGCCGTAGTCCTCTCGACGCTTCCGATCTTCACCCTCTACCTGTTCGGTCGGCGCCATATCGTGACCGGAATGACGGCAGGGTTCGGCCGCTGAATAACATCACCTTGGCCGATCTCGGAACCCCGTGACGAGCGAGGCGAGATACAGCGCCAGCGGGCGAGGAAGACCACTTTCGGCGCGTCTGGCGGCCTCTTGCACGAGGCCGTCGATGATGCGGAGCACCTGCGCGCGACTCCCGGTCTCGATGACGAGGTCACGGACTCGCTGCGCACCGGGCCCGTCGAGATCCGCTCGCCCCAGGTGTGCCTCCATGACCCGACGCTGCGCAGGAGTGGCGCGCAGCGCGGCAAGCCGGATGTGCTCCGTCCGCTTGCCGTCGCGGATGTCGGAGATCACGGACTTCCCCGTCTCAGCCGGACGTCCGAACAGGCCGAGGTCATCGTCGCTCAACTGGTAGGCGACGCCTATCAGGCTCCCGACGTCGGCGATCGTGGACAGCGCCTGCTCATCCTCGACGCCGGCCGCGATCGCGCCGAGCGTGAGTGGCAGCGTGACGCTGTACGACGCGGTCTTCAGCGTCGCAATCCGACGCGGATCGGAGAGCTCAGGGGGCATCGACTCGGACCAGACGTCGAGCGCCTCGCCCAGGATCGCGCTTCCGATGGCGATCGTCGCAGCGCTCACGAGCCGGCTGCGGACGGACGCTTCTGCTGGTGCAGCGGCGAGCACGGAAACAGCCGCGATTATCGCGAGATCGCCGGCCAGCAGACCTGCTGCTTCGGCGCGGCGTGTCGCCGCGTGCGGTCCGAGGCCCTCCTCGAGGGCCTTCTGCTCGATTCGGGCCGCAACGGTCAAGCGGTCGTGGCGCACGCGATCGCCGTCGATCAGGTCGTCGTGGATGCACAGGCCCACGTGAAGCATCTGCTGTGCAGCCGCGACTCGGCGCAGGAGCTCGGGATCGCAGCCGCCGAACGCGAGGTACGACGCCGAAACCAGCCGTGGGCGGAGATACTTCCCGCCGTCCGCGCCTCGTGCGGCGTCGATGACTTCCGAGACGTCGCCCGCCGATACCCACTCGCTCGCGATGTCGTCCCAGACCTCCTCGGTAAGGCTCGCCGCGCCGGCCATGAACTCTTCGACTTGCGCCGCGAGCGAGTCAGCCATGAGGTCGCCGCCTGTCATCTCAGAGCCCGAGAAGTCGATCCGGTGAGCGTGAGCGGGCGAAGGGCGGGCACCTGGAGCACAGCCCACGGACTGAAGACCATGGGCGCCGACTCGATCGCGACCGCGAGCGCGTCGAACGGAATCCATGACCACTCAGCCACCTCGTTCGGGTCGGGACGTGGGACTCCACGAACGGTCGCCGTGAAGACGGGGCAGATCTCGTTCTCCACGATCCCGTCCGGCGCGACAGCCCGGTACCGGAAGTCTGGGATCGCCAGCCGAATCCCCTCCGCGGCGATCCCCAGCTCTTCGCGGAGCCTTCGCGCGACGGCGTCCCCGGTCTGCTCCCCGGGCGCTGGGTGCCCGCAGCATGCGTTGGTCCATACACCTGGCCAGGTGCGCTTGGACAGAGCCCGCCGTGTGATGAGTGTGCGCCCCGCATCGTCGAGGACATAGCACGAGAAGGCGAGGTGCAGCGCCGTGTCGGTGGTGTGAACCTCGCTCTTCAGGTCGGATCCGATGACGTCACCGTTGTCGTCCACGAGAACGACTCTCTCGGGCACGGTCATGCTGTCAGCCGTGTCGGGACGCCGTGAGCGTTCAGGATGAGGTCGTGCACATCGGCGGCGCGAATGGAGTCGACTGAATCTCCGATGATCGTCGAGTCGGACGTAACGAGCAGGGGTGCGTCGATTGCTGTGGATGGCAGGCGCCCATGCGTGCCGCGGACGCACGACGGATCGAGTGGAACCGTGGTCATCGCGTAGCGGAGGCCCAGCTTCTTCTTGACGAGGTTGAGCCCCGCCTTGGCCTTAGCGAGCGGATCGGCGGGATCGAAGAAGAGCTCGGCGGGGTCGTAGCCCGGTTTGCGATGGATGTCGACACCCCGCGCGTACTCGGGGGCACGGTCGTCGTCGAGCCAGAAGTAGTACGTGAACCACGCGCCCGGCTCGGCGACGACGACGAGCTCGCCCGAACGCTCGTGGTCGAGACCGTACCGGGCCTGGCCCTCGCGGTCGAGCACTTCGTCGACGCCGGGGAGCCCGCGCAGAAGCGCGGTGGTCCGGGGGATGTCGGCGGCATCCGGGATGTAGACGTGCGCGACCTGGTGGTCGGCGACGGCGAAGGCGCGCGACGTCCACGGGTCGAGCTGCTCGCGCCCGTCCTGCACGTACACCTCGAGCAGACCGTCGCGCCGCAGCGCGCGGTTGATGTCGACGGCCAGGTTCGCCTCTTCGATCCCGTACTCGCCGAGAGCCACGACGGTGTACCCGCGGTTCAGCGCATCGTCGAGGAGCGGCGCGAGCGCGCCGTCGAGTTCGGCGGCGGCACGGTCGGCCTCGGGGGAAGCCGGGCCGAAGCGCTGCAGGTCGTAGTCGAGGTGGGGCAGGTAGGTCATGACGAGGTCGGATTCCGGCATCTCGAATCTGCCGTTGAGGAGCCCCAGCGTCGCGTCGATGAGCCACTGCGACGAGACGAGCGATGCAGTCGGCCCCCAGTACTGGAACAGGGGGAAGTCGCCGAGGCCGGCGATGAGCGGGTCGTGCAGCTCGGCGGGGCGGACGTAAGCGTCGGGGCTCTTGCGCCCGTCGGCGTGGTAGATCGGGCGGGGTGTCACGGTGACGTCAGTGGACGCGCCCATCGCGTACCACCAGCCGAGGTTCGCGGCGCGAAAGCCCGGGGATGCGCGGCGCGCGGTCTCCCAGATCTTCTCGCCTGACACGAGTCGATTGTGCTGCCGCCAGAGAAGGGGGTCGCCCAGGTCGCGGAAGTGCCAGCCGTTGCCGACGATGCCGTGATCGCGCGGCATGAGCCCCGTGAGGATCGTCGACTGCACGCTGCATGTGACGGCAGGGAGGATCGTGTCGAGGCGTGCCGTTCGACCCGCGTCGCCGAGCGTGCGCAGCCGAGGCATCGACGCGAGCGCTCGCGGGGTGAGCCCCACGATGTCGAGCAGCAGGACGCGGTTCATCGAGCGACCTCGGGGACCGCCGTGATCGCGTGCGAGAGTTGGGCCGTCGCCCAGCGGAGCTCGGCGGCGATTCCCTCGATGAGGGACTCGGGCTGCAACGACTCGGGGAGCACTGTCCAGGTGTATGTTTCGACGTCGAGGTGCGCATCCGCGCCGTGCGGCGACGCGAGCACGGCCGAGACCGCCGCCGTGAGCACTTCGGTCGTCGCACGGAGGGGGCTCGCAGGAGTCGCGTGCAGCGGAATGTGGACGTGGACGCGCCACGGCCGGTCGGTCGGCCAGGCCGGATCGGCCGCGAGCACGTCGCCGAGGTCGTCGGCGGCCCAGCGGTCGCCGCCGAACGGCTGAGCCCGCACCTGGTGCACGTACCGAGCCTCGGCGAAGGGTGCGAGTGCGGTCGTCGTGCCTGGGTCGGACGGGTTCGGCACCTCGAGGGCCACAGATGCCTGAACCTTGACGATCCGCACGCCCGCGGCCGTCGCGGCGGTCACCGCGTCGCCCGGATCTGCGAAGGAGACGGCGAGGTGGCACGTGTCGAGGCACAGCCCGAGGCGGCCGTCGGCGGTCAGATGCGGACGGGCGCCGAGCCAGCGCACGATGTCGGCAACGTTGTCGAGGATGCATCCGGGCTCGGGTTCGATCCCGACGCGCACCGTCCGGCCCGTACGCACCTCGAGCTCACGGAGGTGGTCGATGAGCACGACGAGACGCGCTTCCGCCGCGGCGTCGGCCGCGGCATCCCATCCCTCCCGCCAGCCGAGCGGCAGGGTCGAGATGCTGCCTTGAGCATCGGCGGGCAGCTGGGCTGCGAGCGCCGTCGCGCAGTCCATCGTGAACTGCAGCCGCTCTTGCGTCGTCCAGTCGGGGCGGTAGACCGCGAGCTTGACGATGTCGTCGTGGAAGCCGCGGTAGGGGAAGGCGTTGACGGTCCGCAGGGTGAGCCGGTTCCGGTCGAGCGCGTCGCGCAGCCGCGCCTGCGCGCCCGCGCCGGTCGCGAGGATGGCGGCCGTCTCGGCGGGAAGCCACAGCCCGACGCCGAGGGTATCGAGCTGCGCGGCGCGCCGGATGGGGCCGGCCTGCACGTCGAGCTGCTCGATAATGCCGTCCAGATCCTCCGCGGGGTGGACGTTGGTACAGTACGAGAGCTCCATCAAGCGTCCCTCCTCGAAGCCATCCCGCGTAGGACCGAGTTGCCCTCGAAGAGGTCTGGCCCCTGTTGCGCGGGTGCGAAGCCTGGGATCGGATCGAGCTCCAGGCGTCGCGACTGACCGTAGAATTCGACCGGGTTGCGCCACAGGACGCGGTCGACGTCGTCTTCCGTGAAGCCCGCGTCGAGCATGGCGAGGCCCGTCTTGACGGTCTTGAGGGGGTCGGATCTCCCCCAGTCGGCGGCAGAGTTGACGATGACACGGTCGAGCCCGATCCGCTGCATGATCGCGACGACTCGGGCCTCGTCCATCTTCGTGTCCGGGTAGATCGAGAAGCCCATCCATGCGCCGGCCTCTGCAACCATGTCGACGCAGGTCTCGTTGAGATGGTCCACGAGCACACGTTCCATGCCGAGGCCGGCCTCCGCGACGACGTCGAGCGTGCGGCGGGTCCCCGTGACCTTGTCGCGATGCGGAGTGTGTACGAGCGCCGGCAGCTCGAATTCGATCGCGAGCGCGAGGTGCTGGCGCAGCACCTCGTCCTCCTCGGGTGTCATCGAGTCGTAGCCCGTCTCGCCGACCGCGACGACGCCGTCCTTCATGAGGTAGCGAGGGAGGTGCTGCATGACCTCACGGCACCGCGCGTCGTTCGCCTCCTTGGGGTTCAGCGCGATCGTGCAGTGGTGGCGGATGCCGAACTGCGCCGCGCGGAACCTCTCCCACCCGATGAGCGCGTCGAAGTAGTCGATATACGACCCGACGTTGGTGCGTGGCTGGCCGAGCCAGAACGCCGGTTCGACGAGCGCCCGAACGCCGGCCTCGTACATCGCCTCGTAGTCGTCGGTCGTCCGCGAGGTCATGTGGATGTGGGGGTCGAAGATGCGCATGTCAGTTCTCCTGGTGGACCGCGTCGATGAGGTGGAGATCGTTCGGGATGCTGCGACCCGCCGCACGCCGCTCCTCGGCGTAGCGCGAAGCCATGGCCGCGAGCTCGGCGTCTCGGCGGTCCTCGAGGCCGCTCACGACCACGAGCGGGACGCCCATGAAGACGAGCTTGAGCACGCCGTGCCGCCACGCGTGGTCGTCGAGGTGGGTCGCGGCAAACTCGCCCATGGCCGCGGCGACGAGCCGCGGGTCGTTCGTCCGCAGCGCGGCGGTCGTGAGCTCGACGCCGACGACCCTCCACGATTCGTCGACGGATGCCGCCACTCGTCCGAGCCCGCGCAGCACGCCGCGCCGCTCGGCGTCGTCGCCCTCGTTGAAGAGGTCACGAATGATCTCGGGGCCTGTTGCCGCCTCATGCAGTGCGACTATGATCGCGGCGCGGGCGCCGTCGTCGGCTGTGCCGCGGTATCCGTGAGGATCCCCGGGGTGGACGGGTGCGCGGCCGACGGCCCGACCCGCCTCGGCGAAGAGCCGCGAGGCGCGCTCCGGGGTCGCGGTGACGGTAGCAACCGCTCGGCTCGTCCACGGGTGCCGCGCCGCGGAGGCCGCGGCATCCCACGTCTTCTTGCTCGTGCGCGCCAGGCGCGGCGCGTCGTGGGAGTGCCGGGGCAGTTCGACGGCGGCTATCCCGGTGTAGCCGAGCTCTCGAAGCGTCTCGATCGCACCGACGAGATCGAGGGCTCCGCACCCGAGCTCGAGATGCTCGTGGACCCCGGGGAGCATGTCGTCGACCTGGACGTTGCGGAGCGCCGCACCGGCTTGCCGCAGCGCGCCGACGACACCTTCGGGCTCGACGGCGACGCAGTGGCCGAGGTCGACCGTGATCCCCAGCAGCTCCGGATCGCCGAGCTCAGCGCGGAGCCGGAGTGCGTCAGTGACAGTCTCGACGAGCATGCCCGGCTCAGGTTCGACTGACACCACGACGCCGCGCTCCTCGGCGAACGAAACGATCGTGGCCAGGCGCGAGACGAGGAGTTCCCAGCCCTCCGTCGCGTCGACGTCGTCCGGAAGCACGCCGCTCCACAGTGACACACAGTCGGCGCGGAGGATTTCGGCGAACTCGATCGCCCGCTGCAGGAATGCGACGCGGGATCCTGCGTCGCGGTCCACGAGAGTCGGCCGGTGCTTGCGCCAGGGATCGAGCAGGTATCGTGCTCCCGTTTCGACGACCACGCGGAAGCGGAGACGTTCGAGATTCGCGGCGAGCCGCTCGGCCTGAGCGCGCCAGTCGGCAGCGAAGGGGTCGAGGTGGGGGTGGCCGAGCGTGAGCGCGACAGCGTCGTAGCCTGAATCGGCGATGATGTCGAGGGCGTCGGTGAGCGTGTGGTCGGCGAACCCGTTCGTCCCGTATCCGAAGGCCCAGGCGTCCGTCATGTCACGTCTCCTTTCGCGCGGTCTCGCGTCAGTGCACGGCCAACGAGCCCGACGCCCACGAGCAACCCAGTCGCCCAGGCGGACCCCGTACGGGCGACCAGGGCGATTTGCAGCGGGATCATCGCGCGGATGCCCTGACGGGTCGCAGTGCGGGCGGCGCCGGCGTCCGGCGTGCGGACGGTGTCCAGTTGCGCCGGCAGGGTTGCCGCGGCATATCCCGCGGCGCCGACCATGGCTGCTGCTGAGCCGCCAGCTGGCGCCGTGGCGGGAACCAGGACTGCCGTCACGGTCGTGACGGCAGCGGCCGCCCCGGCGGTCGCGCGGTTCGTGCCGTGTACCTCGCCCTGCGAGAGCGCGGTGAGTGCTGCGGTGTGCGCCGCTATGAGCCCAGCCGGGAGGACGCCGCCGCGCCAGCCTGGCCCGGCGGCGCCCATCATGACGTCGAGTCCGCGGCAGAGCGCCATGAGCGCGGGGCCGGCCGGTGTCGACTTCGCGAACAGGTCGTACGTCCACACGGAAGCAGACAGGGCGAGTGACACGAGGCCCGATGCGCGGCCCGCGGTGAAAGCGAGTACGACGCCCGCCGCCGTGAGGCTGGCAGCGATGCCCAGCGCCATGTCCCGTGGAATCCGCCCCGAAGGGATGGGGCGCTCTGGCCGCTCGATGGCATCAAGGTCGGCATCGGCATAGTCATTGAGCGCCATGCCCGCCGAGTACAGGAACGCCGACGAGACCGAGAGGGGGATGCCGCGAACCCCGACGACGCCGCGAGCCCCGGTTGCCCCCACCATCGTGTCGCCCAGCACCGTGAGAGCCGCGGGGGCCCGCACGAGTTCGAGCACGTCGGTCAGCTGTGACTTCATCGTGCGGCGGATGCGTGCTCGGCGTCGACGCGTGCCGCAACAAGGATGCCGGTCCGCTCGAGCCATTCCTGGAAGAGGCGGGTCTGCTCGGCGAACGCGTGCACATCGCTGCCCCACGGATCCTTGAAGAAGCAGCCCAGTTCTGCGATCGCTCCGGACTGCCCCGCCTGTGATGCGAGCGCGAGCGCGCGCACGAGGTCGATCACGAGGGGAGCCGCGAGGGTCGAGTCGTAGGCGCTCCAGGTTGTCTGCAGTGTTATCGGACTACCGAGGAATCCCGTTGCGTTGACGTGGTCCCAGGCGACCTTGATGTCTCCGAGATCGGGGACGTTGTCGATGTGCAGCGGAGCGATCACGTCGTCGCCTACCAGCGCGTGCAGTCCTCGGTTCTTCGAGGCGAGTTTCGAGCGCACGGCCTCAGGGTCAGCGAGGGTTGCGCCGTCGCCCCCGCCGAGGAGGTTCGCACCGGCCCACGAGCGCACTTGAAGGCCACGCGCGGCGAACATCGGTGCGAGAACCGTACGCAGGAGAGTCTCGCCCGTCTTACCGTCCTGACCTGCAAACGGAATGGCCGCGTCCGCGGCACGTTGCTGCAGTACGGGCAGGCTCATTCCGGCGGACGGAGTGAACCCGGCATACGCCGCGCCGGCTTGGATTGCGGCGGCGGCGGCGACGGAGCTGGGCGGGAGCACCCGCTGGCCAGGGGTTGTGAGGCGCTCGCGAAGAAGGTGCTCGTCGTGGAACGCCGGTTGGTCGGCGGGGAGAGGTTCGGTTGATGAGACGTCAACGACGACGACTGTAGAAAGCCCGAGCTTAGACGCGAACGCCTCGATATCGGATGCCATGGCGTCGATATCGTCCTGCTGGGTGCGCCCGGTGTTGGAGGCCCGCCGGATCCATCGATCGCTCTCTCGAAGGCTGTCTGTGAGGTGGCTCACGAGCGCTGGGGGCACCATCCCGCCTGCAGCCAGGCCGTGTGCCTTCTCCAGAATGCTGATGTCCACGACGTCGTGGCCGCCGATTGCGATCGATTCAAACGGAGCCAGCGGGACCGATGCGAAGGCTGGCGTCGCTGTAGTGAGGCCAACGGGGGTCGCGATTCCGCGCGCGAGGGCGTGCAGACCGATTGTTGTGGTTGTCGCCAGTGATCCTCGGGCACCGATCAGCCAGGCGCCTATCCGGTTCGTCATTGAAGTAACTCCTGCCCGGCGCCGGTCCATCCGCGTCGCCGTTGTCGAGGGGTAGCGCGGAGAGGGAGGTTCTCGGTCGGCCCCTCGTGGCGCGCAGGTCGGTGAATTATCTAGAGAAACAACATATACCCGATCCGGGCGCTCGTCCAAGCACTATCTCCGAAGGGGAAGCAGTCAAAACTGCTGGAGTTCCTGGCCGCTGCGGGCATACACGGATGAAGCGGACCGGGTCTCAACCCACTGAAATAGCTTGATGGCTCGCACGCGCCGGACCGCGACGGGGATTGCGCTCGATCTCGACGGTAGGGCGCAATAACGCAGGTTGAATTTTCGTATTGACTAACAACATATTCGTTGATACGTTGGCCGGGCGGGCGGCACCTTCTCCGCCCCGCCTCAACGTCGAGCACTCAGGAAATGTCGATGGAGCAGACAGAGGGCGAATGCGCCGGAGGATGGCTCTTCGATGGGCCGACCGTGTGCCGCGCTTCGGTGGTCGACGCCTCCGGGGCTGAGTCGAGCAATGCCGCAGCGTCATCCGGTGCGTCGTCAGGGTCTTGGCGTAACTATCGCAATCTCGTCCATAGCTACCTGGCTCATCGGCCCTGAGGATCAACCCCACGAACGGGCGCACCGCGCGTGGCGCCCGGCAGTCGTGCGGCGCCGGATTCTGCATTATGCCGAACATGACAACAAAGCGGCGCTAGACTCGCGCGTACTGTCAGCGCGATCGATGGGAAGGCGGGCACCTGCCGCCACTGCGCATTCTGCGCGTCGAAGCTGGCATGGAGGATCAATGGAGTATTCACTGCCGGAGGCGGACCCCGACTCGAGGCAGCCCGCTCGCGGCAACAATCTTGAAGACCTACGTCGCCAGAACCTCTCCGCCATCCTTGGCCTGGTCCACGCCAACGGCTCGCTTTCACGCGCCGACATCACACGAGCGACGGGTCTGAACCGCTCGACGGTTGCGACGATAGTGAGTGAGCTCGAGCGCATGGATCTCGTCGTCGTCTCCGAGCCGCGTGACACGAAGCGCGTCGGGCGGCCGAGCACAGTGGTGGGCCCCTCTGAGCGCTTCATCGCCATCGCGGTCAACCCGGATCAGGACGCGATCGCGATCGGGATCGTCGCGATGGGCGGTCAGGTTCTCCGGGAATTCCGCTTTCCAGTCGAACGCATCCCCTCAGCACGCGAGACGATCAACACGCTCTCGGCGGTGCTGCAGGGACTGCACGGCGACCTCTCGGCGCAGCGCACGGTCGTCGGCATCGGTGTTGCCGTTCCAGGTCTCGTGGGCGCGAGGGATGGCATCGTCCGCGTTGCGCCGCACCTTGCGTGGAGGGATGAGCCGATCGTGGAGCTCATGGCGGCCTCGACGGGTTACCCAACCTGGGCGGCGAACGACGCGACATGCGGCGTCGTAGCCGAGGGCCAGTTCGGGATCGCAGCCGGCGAAGACAACGTCGTGTACCTCAATGGAGGTGCGGGCGGCATCGGTGGCGGCGCGATCCTCGGGGGCCAGCTTCTCTCGGGTGAGAGCGGCTTCAGCGGGGAGCTGGGCCATACGCTTGTGAACTCGAACGGCGCGCTCTGCCACTGCGGCGCGATCGGATGTCTCGAGACCGAGGTGAGTCGCTCGGCACTCCTCGCCGCCGTCGGGCTCGAACCGCAGGATGCAAGCCGACTGGAAGAGCGGCTTCGCGCCGGCTACCGCATAGATCGGTCGCTGACGGAGGTCGTTGACAGCCAGATGCAGTATCTCGCCGTCGCGTTGCGAAACTTCGTCAACATCTTCAATCCCGGTCTCATCGTGCTCGGGGGGTTTCTGGCCGATCTCTTCACCGTCGCAGGCGAGAGGCTGGAATACGAGGTGGCGAGCTCCTCGCTCCCCGGCCCGGCGACGGAGGTCCGGATCGTCGGGTCGACACTGGAGAACAATCTGCTGATCGGCGCTGCCGAGCTCGTCCTTCAGACGGTACTCCGCGACCCCACATCCGCCGCCGAGATCGGCCGCACACTTGAGCCTCGTGAGGCGCACGTCGCTGCCGTGCGGTGACGCGCTCGGCTCGCCGGTGGCACTCGCCCTGGTGCACGTGACAATGTGATCTCTCCGCCATGACGCGCAGACCGCCCTGGCCAGGTCGTAACCAGCCAGGGCGGTGTGGGCGTCGAAATGTGCTCGTCAGGTGCCACCAGCAAGCATGCCGCGGGCCGTCCTGCGTATGGGCAGAACGGCACCCCGCTACTCGCGAGCGGGACGCTTCGCGAAGCGCTGCTGAAGGAGCACGGCGACGACGATGATGATTCCCTTCGCGACGGCCTGGACCGAAGACGAGAGGTTGTTCTGGACGAAGACGTTCGAGAGGGTCGCGAAGATCAGAACGCCGAACACCGTTCCGACGATCGTGCCGCGCCCGCCGACGAGGAGTGTGCCGCCCACGACAACTGCCGCGATCGCGTCGAGCTCGTAGAGCGTCCCGTGTGTTGAGGTGCCAGCAGTGGTGCGGCCCAGGATCATGACCGCCGCGATGCCTGCGCAAAGTCCCGCGATCACGTACAGCCACACGGTGTGTCGCTTGACGTTGATTCCGGCGAGACGAGCGGCCTCGCGGTTGCCGCCGATAGCGACGGTGCGGCGACCGAACGTTGTGCGATTGAGAAGGAGCCAACCGGCGACCGAGACCAGGATGAATATCCAGATCAGGACATCGATTCCGATGAGATCACTGTTGAGGAACTCGATGAAGTCTCGTGGCTTCACCGTGAGCGTCCGGCGCTCGGCAAGAATCTCCGCGAGGCCCCGTGCGGCGACCAGCATGGCGAGTGTAGCCATGAACGCGACGACCTTGCCGTAGGCGATGACGATGCCGTTGATGAGACCGGCGGCGAGCCCGACGCCGAGGGCGACGATGACCATCACGATCCAGTGGCTCTGATCGGCGAACTCCTGGACGGCCGCCAGGGTCGCGGCGACGGATGCGAGGCCCATGACGGATCCGACCGAGAGGTCGATACCCCCCGAGATGATGACGAAGGTCATGCCGATGCTGATCACGCCGATGATCGACGCCTGGCGAAGGATCGTCAGCATGTTCGAGATCTGGAAAAACGTGTCCCCCGCCGTGATCGCGCCGACTGCCATGATGAGGATCAACGCGAAGACGAGGCCCGCGTTGCGGCCGACCGGGCCGCCCAGCACCTGTCTGAGCGGCGACTGGGCCGGTTGCGTCACGACGGTGGTGGTAGTGGTTGTCGGGACGTCCGCGACGATGACGTCGCTGTCCCTGGTCGGCTGCTCGCTCATGCGGCTGCTCCTTTCATGACGAGTTCGAGCACACCGTGCTCATCGATTTGCGTTGCCGGCGCTTCGGCAAGGATTCGCCCGTCGGCGACGACGAGCACCGTGTCTGACAACCCGAGGACTTCCTCGATCTCGCTGGAGACGATCACGATTGCATTGCCAGCGGCGGCCAGTTGACGGATAAGGGCATAGATCTCGGTCCTTGCTCCGACATCGACGCCACGAGTGGGCTCATCGAGAAGAAGCACCCGGGTCCCATGGACGAGCCAGCGGGCGAGCAGAATCTTCTGCTGGTTGCCGCCCGAGAGTGTGATCGCTTCTCGATCAGGATCAGCAGGTCGCAGGTCGAGCGCCGCAATCTGCTCTCGAGCGGCTCTGCGCTCCGCGCGCTCGTCCAGCCAGCCAGCCTTGGCGAAGCGCGAAACCGAGGAGAGAGTCACATTGACGAAGATCGGCTGCTCCAGGACCAGCCCCTGACTTTTCCGTTCCTCGGGAGAGAGGCCGATCCCCGCACCGACAGCCGAGACGACTGATCCGCGACGCAACGCCTTTCCGCCCACACGGACGGAGCCAGCGGTGGCCTTCCGCGCACCGTAGATGGTCTCCAGGATCTCAGACCGGCCTGACCCGACGAGACCGGCGAGTCCCACGACTTCGCCGGCGCGAACCGAGAAGGAGACGTCGGAGAAGATACCGGCCAATCCCAGCCTTTCGATGTCCAGCACGACCGGGGCGTCCTCTGCGATCGGGGTCGCCGGAGGGAAGACGTTCTCGACGGCTCGGCCGGTCATAAGACGGATCAGCTCTGACGTCGGCGTATCGCCGACGGGCAGGCCGTGCGCCATGCTGCGGCCGTCCTTGATGACAGTGATGCGGTCGCCGATCTCACGAATCTCCTCGAGACGGTGCGTGATGTAGATCACAGCGATGCCCGCGTTGGTGAGCTCACGGACGACAGCGAAGAGGTTCTTGACCTCCTCCGAGTCGAGCACGGCAGAAGGCTCGTCCATGATGATGAGCTTGATGTCGTGGGAGAGAGCTCGCGCCATGCTTACGATCTGCTTGTTCGCCGCGCTGAGGCTTCCGACCTCAGTGTTGGGTGAGATCGACGCGTGACCGAGCCGCTTCATCAGCTGACGTGCCTCGCGGTACGCCTGCCGACGTCGCGTGAATCCACCCGTAGCCAGTTCGTGACCGAGGAAGATGTTCTCGGCGACGGTGAGCCCGTCGACGACATCCAGCTCTTGGTACATGGTGGCGATCCCGAGCTCGATCGCAGCTTGAGGGTTCGCGATCTCTACCGGCTCGCCTAGCCAGAGAATCTGCCCTTCGTCGGGCTGGTGTACGCCAGCGAGGGTTTTGATGAGCGTGCTCTTGCCCGCGCCATTCTGCCCCAGGATGCAGTGAACCTCGCCGGCGCGGACCTCCAGGCTCACGTCCTTCAAGGCACGAACCCCGGCGAACGATTTCCTCAGTCCTCGAGCGTCGAGCAACACTGGGTGGTCGACTTTGATCATGCTCGCAACATATCAGATTCAATGTCGAGAGTCACAACAAATCTGAAACTATCGCGGAAAACCAAGGAAGAGTCATCGCGGCCCGCGGTGCTAGACAGTTGATGCACCTCCTGCTATGTTCTCCATCGCGCTATTTGATGTTTCTTCAAACAAACGCATCTACGGTGGCGCATCCACCCGAAATCACTGCATTCACAACCTCAAGGGAGAGAAACCCATGGCACGTAATCACACGCTGATCGCTCGCACGCTGATGGGGGTCGGAGCCTCCGTCCTCGCCGTCGGTCTTCTTGCCGGCTGTTCCGGCGGGGGCGGATCGGATGACGAAAACGTTGTGGACCAGGGGACATCCAGCGACGAGAACGCTGCGTCGGGCGACACGGTCACCATCGGGTTCTCGGGCCCCGCCGCCGACCACGGCTGGCTTGGCGCGATCAGCTCGAACGCGCAGGCTGCGGCCGACAGCTTCGACGACGTCGAGCTGAAGGTGGCCGAGGGCACCAACGACCCGAGCGCTCAGATCGCGGCGGTCGAGACCTTCGTCAACGAGGGCGTCGACGCGATCGTCCTGCTGCCCACCGACGGTGCCGCGCTGACCGAGGCGGCAATCATGGCGATGGAGGCCGGCATCCCCGTCATCAACGTCGACCGCGAGTTCTCGAGCCCGTTCGCGGCGCGCACCACGATCCTCGGCGACAACTACGGCATGGGCGTCAGCGCGGGCACGTACATCTGCGAGCAGCTCGGCGACAACTCCGACGCGGTCGTAGCCGAGATCGCCGGGATCGACTCGCTGCCGCTGACCCAGGACCGGTCCGAAGGCTTCGCCGACGCTCTCGAGGACTGCGGGCTCGAGGTCGGCGCCCGCGTGGCGGCGGACTTCACAGTGCAGGGCGGCGAAGCTGCGACCTCACAGCTGCTCGCGGCAAATCCGCACATCGACGCCATCTGGAACCACGACGACGACCAGGGCATCGGCGTGCTGGCGGCCATCGACGCGGCTGGCCGGGACGAGTTCTTCATGGTCGGCGGAGCTGGTTCGAAGAACGCCATGGAGCTCATCCAGTCCGACGATTCGGTGCTGAAAGCTACCATCATCTACCCGTCGACCCAGGCCGCCGACGGCATCGCTCTGGCGCGTCTCATCGCCCAGGGCAAGACGATGAGCGACCTGATCACGCCGAGTGTCCCGAACCGCATTGTGCTCGACGCCCCCGTCGTCACCAAGGACAACGTCGACCAGTACATCGGCCTGGCATTCGAGTCCTAACCACTCCTCGGGGTGCCCCGTGCAGAATCCGGGGCACCCCGTCGTCACCGTCACATCTGAGAAAGGTTTACATGTCGGGCAAACTGCGCGTCGCGATGATCGGCGCGGGCTTCATGGGAGCGGCCCATTCGCAGGGGTGGCGCGTCGCACCCCACTTCTTCGACCTTCCACTTGAACCGCAGATGCAGGTCATAGCTGGTCGCACGCCAGGTGCGGTTGCGAAGGCGGCGCGAAAGTGGGGATGGGCCGAGTCCGCGACCGACTGGCGCGAGGTCGTCGCTCGCGACGACATCGATCTGATTGACATCGTGACGCCTGGCGACTCGCACGCCGAGATCGCCCTCGCGGCTCTCGAGGCGGGCAAGCATGTGCTGTGCGAGAAGCCTCTCGCCAACAGCGTGGAAGAGGCGGAGGCGATGGCTGCGGCCGCTGTCCGCGCCGCCGCAATCGGCATTCGATCAATGGTGGGGTTCACCTACCGTCGCGTCCCCGCCGTAACCTATGCACGCGAGCTCATCGCCTCAGGGCGAATCGGTACGGTTCGGCAGGTTCGCGCCGCATACAGGCAGGACTGGCTGCGGGACGAGAACGGCCCGATGACGTGGCGCCTCGAGAAGGAACGCGCGGGATCCGGCGCGCTCGGCGATATCGGCGCTCACGCGATCGATCTGGCAGAGTTCATCACTGGATTGCGACTCGACAGGGTGACGGGGACGCTCGACACGATCGTGCGTGAGAGACCTCTGCTCGGTGAAGGGGTCGGGCTGTCAGGCACAGCGTCTCACGAGCGCGGTACCGTGACGGTTGACGACGTTGCGGTCTTCGCAGGTCGATTCGAACCGGTCGACGGCTACAGTCCGATCGGATCGTTCGAGGCAACGAGGTTCGCCACAGGTCGCAAGAATGCATTGACGATCGAGGTCTCGGGTTCACGAGGTGCCATTGCATTCGACCTCGAGCGCCTGAACGAACTCGAGCTCATCGACGCGAGCGGATCCGAACTCGACCAGGGGTTTCGACGCATTCTCGTGACCGAAGCGCAACATCCTTATCTCGCCCCGTGGTGGCCGGCGGGGCACATGCTCGGCTACGAGCACGGGTTCAGCCACCAGGTCGTAGACCTCGTCACGGCGATCGCCGAGGGTACCGACCCGCACCCGTCGTTCGCCGAGGGACTGCATGTTCAGCAGGTACTCGCCGCGGTCGAGGAGAGTTCTGACCACGAAGGCCGCTGGACATCTGTGGGCTGAATTGCCCGCAACGACATCCGAATTTCTCAACCAAAAGGAGGAACGTGCAATGACGCGTCCGATCACCCTCTTCACGGGCCAGTGGGCCGACCTGCCGTTCGAGGAGCTCGCCAGGCTCGCCGGCGAATGGGGCTTCGACGGCCTCGAGATCGCCTGCTGGGGCGACCACATCGACGTGTCTCGCTGGGACGACGACGCCTACGTCCAGTCGCGCAAAGACATCCTCGAGCGCAACGGCCTGAAGGTCTGGGCGATCTCGAACCACCTCACGGGGCAGGCGGTGTGCGACGACCCGATCGACGTGCGCCACAAAGACATCCTGCCCGCCCGGGTCTGGGGCGACGGCGAGCCCGAGGGCGTGCGTCGGCGCGCCGCCGAAGACATGAAGAACACGGCGCGGTTCGCGGCCAAGCTCGGCGTCAAGACCGTCAACGGCTTCACCGGGTCGTCGATCTGGAAGGCCGTCGCGATGTTCCCGCCCGCGTCGGACGAGTGGATCGCCGCCGGATACCAGGACTTCGCCGACCGCTGGAACCCGATCCTCGACGTGTTCGAAGAGGTCGGCGTGCGGTTCGGCCTCGAGGTGCACCCGAGCGAGATCGCGTACGACTACTGGACCGCGAAGGCGACGCTGGACGCGATCGGCCACCGCAAGAGCTTCGGGCTCAACTTCGACCCGTCGCACTTCATGTGGCAGCAGCTCGACCCGATCGCGTTCGTGCTCGACTTCGCCGACGACATCTTCCACGTGCACGTGAAGGAGTCGATCACGAACCTCGACGGGCGCAACGGCGTCCTCGGGTCGCACCTGCCGTGGGCGAACCCGCGCCGCGGCTGGACCTTCGTCTCGACGGGCCACGGAGCCGTGCCGTGGGAGCCGCTCTTCCGCGCGCTCAACGCCGTCGGCTACGACGGTCCGACGTCGATCGAGTGGGAGGACGCCGGCATGGACCGCCTCGCCGGCGCGCCCGAGGCGATCGAGTTCGTGCGGAAGCTCAACGCCATCACTCCGCCCGCCGCCGCCTTCGACGCGGCGTTCTCCAGCAAGTAGCGAGCCAGCCGACAGTCTGGCCGGGACCTTCGGCCAAGTGAAGTTCCCGGCCATGACCACCGCAACCGGGTCCATCGAAAGGAATGCACTTGGCTGACGGTGCCATTTCGGATGCAACCACGATCACCCTCGGCGCGACGATTGATGACGTCCGCCGGCAGAACCTGAGCCAGGTGCTCAGGCTCGTTCATCGAGACGGACCGCACTCGCGTTCCGATCTGACGCGAGCGACCGGACTGAATCGGTCGACGGTCGGCGGCCTCGTCCTCGAGCTGAGCCACCGCGGTCTCGTGGACGAGAATGACTCGACGGGACCTCGAAGAGTCGGTCGCCCGAGTCCGACAGTGTCGGCCTCGGATCAGACGACAGCTATCGCGGTCAATCCTGAAATCGACGCCATCGACGTCGCGCTCGTGGGCTTGAGCGGAGCCGTCCTCCAACGGGTCCGCTATCGGAACGAGCGCGTGCCGACGGTTTCGGAGTTCGTCAACATCGTGAGCGCGCTCACGGCGGGTATGCGTCCCTACGGCAGCGGTCGCCAGGCGCTCGGAATCGGGGTCGCCATACCCGGACTCGTCAGAGAAGCCGACGGCACCGTCATCCTGGCGCCACACTTGGGATGGCAGGACGCTCCCATCGGACGGATGATCACCGACGCCACCGGGTACGACGTCGTCATCGGCAACGACGCCAACTGCGGTGTGATCGCGGAGAACACGTTCGGAGCAGGGCGGGGCGACGGGGTGGTCATCTACTTGAATGGCGGCGCGAGCGGTATCGGTGGAGGGATAGTCATCAACAACCGCCTGATCGCCGGCGAAGGCGGCAACGCCGGCGAGTTCGGCCACACGGTCGTTACCTCGGTCGGCAGGCGGTGCCATTGCGGATCGACCGGATGCCTCGAGACGGAGGTGCGTCGCGAACGTCTGCTGAGTGCGCTCTCTCTTATGAACACGGAGCCAGACGACCTTCTCGTCGCGATGGAACTCGCCTGGCTGGATCGGCGGAGCGTCGGCCGACGAGAGATGGAGCGGCAGCTCAGTCACCTAGGGGTGGCGCTTCGCTCGATCATTAACGTCTTCAATCCGCGGAGGGTCATTCTTGGCGGATATCTCGCGCAGCTGCTGGCCGTAGTCGGCGAGCATGAACTGCGGGGATGGATCGCCCCGACCCTACCCGGTGCGTCGGCGGAGCCGGATCTCGTCGGCACCGGTCTTGCGGATGCGCTGCTCCTCATCGGCGCCGCCGAACTCGTGTTCGCGCCGGCGCTCGAGGACCCTACCCGGGTCGCGGAGCGGTAGTGGGCGGCAGCGGCCCGCCGCGAGGAGTTCGTGCTGTGGCCGATGCACTCGGGGTACACGGAAGTCCCGCGAGGTACCGCTCAGGATGCCGCTCACGCGGCGGCTGCCCGCATCATGACTCAGAATTCTTCTTCACGTGTGCGGAGGCTCTCATCGCTTGGCGCGGCGACCATGCCTTGCGGGGTATCGGTGAAGACCGTCCGCTTTCGCGCAGCGGGCTCTCGGGCGAGGTCGTGGTGCCTCACATCGGGATGAGTCCGCTGCAGCCCGTGCACGGCACGGTGTGGGGCTACCGCAGAGGATGTCGGCATCCGCAGCTATGCCCCAGTCAGATCAGCGGAAACATCAGCTGTCGGGAGGCGAAACGCCGCTACTTCGAGGAGTATCACAGGCGACGGAGGGCAGGCGAAGGGACCCCGTTGGTCCATGGGACATCGGCAGCCTACCTCGGCGGATGCCGTGTGGCCGAGTCATGCCCCGGCAACGACGCCGGGATAACATGCCCGGACGCGCGCGCAGAATATCGCCGGCAACGAAGCCGGGCTCAGGGCATTGCGCCCCGCGCGGTAGCCGTCGACGGCGACGACGCAGCGCGGATAGTCGCTCTCCTGCGTGAGACAGGTCGCTCCGTGCGCTCCATCGCTCGGGAGGCTGGCATCGGCCACGGCACCCTGCAGCGAATCTGCGAGCAGTTGGACGCGGCGACGGACGTGCGCATGATGGCCGAGACGCGCGAGAAGCTACTCGCTCTCGGAGTCGCGCGCCCCGGCATCTAAGGCGTATCCGGGTCTTGGACTGAAGGCGCACCACGTGTTATGTTGTGAGTCCCTCGTAATAAGAGTCGCACTGTGACGAGAAGCCGTTCAACCCCTTATCGCCACGATGTGAGGCCGACTTGGACCCCGACGCGAAGACGTGCCGCCGGGGACTCGGCGCGAATCAATGACATTTGCTGAAGTATCAACAAAAACCCGAAC
Organism: Microbacterium sp. NPDC019599; assembly: GCF_040632175.1. Lineage (NCBI taxonomy): Bacteria > Bacillati > Actinomycetota > Actinomycetes > Micrococcales > Microbacteriaceae > Microbacterium > Microbacterium sp. NPDC019599. The sequence continues at coordinate 131,757 of NZ_JBEYBL010000002.1, read as the reverse complement.
GAACTGGAGCAATGATGCGAACTCTGTTCAGGCCGATAACGGTGCTGCTGACAGCAGCGCTCGTCACGACGGGGTTGGCAATGCCCCTGGCCGCGGCAGCTGTGGAAGAAGAGCCGCTGCCAAAGGTCCTCGTCTTCTCGAAGACCGCAGCCTTCCGGCATTCGTCCATCCCAGCGGGGGCTGCAGCCATTGAGGCACTTGGCACGCAGATCGGCGTCGACGTTGATCTCACGGAGGACGCGGCTCAGTTCACTCCGGCAAACCTGGATAACTACGAGGCTGTCGTCTTCCTCTCCACGACGGGTGACGTCCTCAACGCGACCCAGCAGACCGCCTTCGAGGACTACATCGCAGCCGGCGGCGGCTACGCCGGAATCCACGCGGCGAGCGACACGGAATACACGTGGCCCTGGTATGGAGGCCTCGTCGGCGCATACTTCGCCAATCACCCTGCCGTGCAGCAGGGGCACGTGCAGGTTGCAGACAAGACTCACCCATCGACGACGGAGCTGCCCACGGACTGGGTGCGCACGGACGAGTGGTACAACTACCAGACCAATCCGCGCGGCAAGGTGCACGTACTCGCGACTCTCGACGAGACGACCTACACAGGGGGCGCGATGGGGCAGGACCACCCCATCGCCTGGTGCCAGTACTACAAGGGCGGCCGCTCGTGGTACACGGGTGGCGGTCACGCCGCTGAGGCGTTCGCCGAGCCGCTCTTCATGAAGCACCTCGCCGGCGGCCTCCTCTGGGCAGCCGGTCTCGCAAAGGACGACTGCGGTGGAACCGTAGATAAGAACTTCCAGAAGGTCGTCCTCGACGACGACGTAGCGAGCCCGATGGGCCTCCAGGTCGCTCCCGACGGACGGGTCCTCTACATCGAGCGCAGCGGCCTCGTGCGTTCCATCGACCCCGCCACCAGCGTGACGAGCACCGTCGGACGCCTGCAGGTCTACACGGCCCAGGAGAACGGTCTGCTCGGCATCGAGCTCGACCCCGACTTCGCCACCAACGGGTGGATCTACTTGTACTACTCACCGGCGAACGCGAACATCACCGAGCCTCACCAGCGCTTGTCCCGGTTCACGGTCGTAAATGGCACGCTCGACATGGCGTCGGAGAAGATCATCCTCCGCATCCCGCACCAGCGAGTGGAATGCTGCCACTCCGGCGGTCACCTCGACTTCGACGGACAGGGCAACCTCTGGATCTCCGTGGGCGACGACTCGTCGCCGGGCGGTGCACCCGGCGGTTACTCACCGATCGACGAGCGCCCCGGCCAGGAGCCCATGGATGCGCAGCGGAGCTCGGGGAACACCAATGACCTGCGGGGAAAGCTCCTTCGGATCACCCCGACGGACGAGGGCGGCTACGTCGTTCCGTCCGGCAACCTCATCGACACCCCCTGGGCCACCGGCCAGGACAAGACGAAGATCAAGCCCGAGATCTACGGCATGGGCCTTCGCAACCCGTTCCGCTTCTCGGTCGATGACCGCACGGGCGCCGTCTACCTTGCCGACTATGGGCCCGATGCCGCCGTCGCCGATGCGAACAAGGGCATCGACGGTCGAGTCGAGTGGAACAACATCACCGAGCCCGGCAACTACGGCTGGCCGTACTGCCATGGCGGCGGCGCATACCGCGACTACAACTACGCGACGAACACGGCCGGGGCGGTCTTCGACTGCAACAACCTCGTCAACGACTCGCCGAACAACACGGGTCTGCGCAATCTCCCGCCCGTGATCCAGCCGGACGTCTCGTATGGGCGTCTGCTGGCGGACCCCGTGATCGGGCGTGGCGGAGCACCCATGGGTGGTCCGGCCTATGTGTACGACCCGACGATCGAGTCCGACCGTCAGTGGCCCGACTATTTCGACGGCACGCCTCTGTTCTACGAGTGGGGCCAGAACAAGATCTACGAGTTCCACCTGGATGACGCCGGCGAGCTCGACGACATCACCCCGCTGCTCACGTCCCTGCCGCTCAAGCGTCCACACGATATGCAGTTCGGCCGCCACGACGGCGCCTTGTACGTCATCGAGTGGGGGTCCGGCTTCGGCGGTGACAACCCCGATTCCCAGATCGTGCGCATCGATTACACCGGTGGCAGTGAGAACCCCGTAGCGAGTGCCTCTGCTGACATTCGCTCCGGCGGCGTCCCGCTCCAGGTCAAGTTCTCCAGCGCCGGATCATCCCACCCCCAGGGAGGTGAGATCACCTACGCGTGGGACTTCGGCGACGGTACGACTTCGACACAGCCGAACCCCTCCCACACCTACATGGGAGAGGGCAACTTCACCGCGCGACTTGTCGTGACGGACACGCAGGGCCGAACCGGCACTGACAACGTCCGGATCTCGGCAGGCAACACGGAGCCCGACGTAAAGGTCACGTGGCCGGCGAGCGGAACGGTGTTCTCGTTCGGCGACAAGGTCGACTTCAAGGTCGGCGTAGAGGACGCCGAAGACGGAACGACAAGTGGGGGCGGGATCGACTGCGCCGACGTCACCGCCGAGCTGATCCTCGCTCACGATGACCACGGCCACCCCATGCAGGACGCCGCGGGATGCACCGGTTCGTTCGTGTTGCAGCCGGATAGCGGACACACGGACCTGGACCGCATCTCGTACGCGCTCGAAGCGCGGTACCGTGACCAGGGCTCGCCGGAAGGCACCGTCGAGCCGCTCACCGGTCGCGAGGTCGTGGTGCTCCAGCCCGCGCGAAAGCAGGTTGAGCACAGGGAAGGGATGGCCCAAGGAGTTCGGGTCGAAACCTCCAACGATCCGCTGGGCGGAGGCTCGACCGTCGGCTTCATCACCGATGGAACCTGGATGCAGTTCGACGACTTCAACTTCGCGAACATCGACTCCATCAAGTTCCGGTCCGCCGCCCCGAACGGCAACGGCCGCATCGAGATCCGCAAGAACTCGGTCGATGGCCCGATCCTCGGGAGCAAGGCCGTGACTTCAACGGGCAGCTTCGCGAACTGGGGCTACACCGAGATCGAGGTGGACGACCCGGGGGAGACGTTCGACCTGTTCCTTGTGTTCCGTGGGCCGACCGGCTACCTGTTCAACCTGAACTGGATGGACTTCGTCGGGACGGGTGCAGCGGGCGGCCAGCCCCCGGTCATCGCCGCGCCGACGGCGACAGTGAACCCTGCGGCGCCGACCGGCTCGAATGAGTGGTACGTCGACCCGGTCAAGGTCACGCTCAACGCGACGGCCGGAGACTCAATCCAGTACCGCGTGAACGGATCGGGATGGGCCTCCTACACCGGGCCGGTCACGATCGACGCGGCGGGCACTAACCTCGTCGAATATCGCGCCACGCGCGGTGCATTCCACTCGCCTCGGGGAAGCGTCACGCTCAACATCGACGCGACCGCGCCGGCGACCACCAACTCTCTGCAGGCGGTCGCTCAGAACGGCTCGTTCACCGGAGCGGTGGGAGTCACGCTCGCAGCAACGGATGCGACGTCGGGCATCGCACGCACCGAGTACCGCGTGGACGGCGGTGCCGTGACGACGTATACGCAGCCGTTCGTCGTGACGGGTGCGTCGGACCACACGGTGCTCTACCGCTCCGTCGACAAGGCGGGTCTCGCGGAGGACTGGAAGACCGTGCGTTTCCACTCTCCACAGGGCACTCAGCCTGTTCTGACGGTTAGCAAGCCCGAGCCAGGGGGCATCGCACCGATCGGCACCTCGGTTCCGTTCGTCGCCTCGGTGACGGGTGGTCAGGTCGACTGCCGCGACGTTCGCGCGAGGATCGTGGTGACCGACGGAGGCCATCGTCACGAAGGCGAGTCGCGCTTCGGCTGCACGGGCGCGGTTCCGATGGTGCTTCCGACGGGACACACCGACCTCGACAAGTTGATCTACACGCTCGAGGTTACCTACTCGCAGGGCGGGTTCGACGAGAGCATCATCAGCCTCGCGCGGGCGACCAGCTCGCTGCCTCTGCAGCCGAGCCGGATCCAGGCAGAGCATTACGACACCGACGCGACGATTCGCACCGAAACCGCGGCAGACACGCTCGGCGGCGGGCTGAACGTCGGATTCCTCCGCGCCGGTGCGACGCTGAAGTACTCGAACGTGAACTTCGAGGGCATCTCGGCGGTGCGCTTCCGTCTGGCGAGCAACTCGGTGGGCGGGACGCTTGAGATCCGAAAGGACACGGCTACCGGACCCGTGCTGGGCTCGGTCGCAGTGACGAGCAGCGGTGCGTGGACGACGTACAAGTACGTCGATGCGCCGGTGACTGATCCGGGTGGTCCGTTCACGATGGTGCTCGTCTTCCAGGCCACCGGGACCCACTACATCGCCAACCTGAACTGGATCGACTTCGTCGGCTCTGGCTTCTCAGCGACGGTCCCCACCGCGCCGCAGAACACTGCGGTCACCGCCACGGGACGCAACGCCACGGTCACATGGGCAGCGCCGTCCTCCAACGGAGGCGCCCCACTCACGGGATATGTCGTGTACCGCGAGGGCACGTCGATCCCGCTCGGGACTGTCGGCGCCTCGGTTACCTCGTTCGAGGTGACGACGTTGCCCCCCGGTCAGTACCGGTTCACCGTCGCAGCTCTGAACGCTGTCGGTGAAGGACCCAAGGGAGGCCTGACCAACCAGGTCACGCTCACGGCAACCGCTCCGACCGCGCCCCAGGGTGTGACGGCCAGCGCGGCGGGCACCAAGGCGACGGTCTCGTGGGCGGTTCCGGCCTCCGACGGAGGGTCGGCGCTGACGGGCTACGTTGTGTACCGTGAGGGCACGACGGTCCCGCTGGGGACGGTCGGATCCTCTGAGACGTCGTTCGAGGTGACGACTCTGCCCGCGGGGCAGTACCGGTTCGCGGTCGCGGCGGTCAACGGTGTCGGGGAGGGGCCCAAGAGCGGGCTGTCCAACCAGGTCGCCGTGACCTCGGTTCCGACCGCGCCCCAGGGTGTGACGGCTAGCGCGGCGGGCGCCAAGGCGACGGTCTCGTGGGCGGCTCCGGACTCCGACGGAGGGTCGGCGCTGACGGGCTACGTTGTGTACCGCGAGGGCACGACGGTCCCGTTGGGGACGGTCGGACCATCGGTGACATCGTTCGAGGTGACGACCCTGCCCCCGGGGCAGTACCGGTTCGCGGTCGCGGCGGTCAACGGTGTCGGGGAGGGGCCCAAGAGCGGGCTGTCCAACCAGGTCGCGGTGACCCCGGCCGACACGGTGGCGCCGGTGGTGTCGGCGGTATCGTCGCCAGCTGCGGCGGACGGGGCGAACGGGTGGTTCGTGTCGCCGGTGTCGGTGAGTGTGTCGGCGTCGGATGCGGATTCGGGTATCGCAAGTGTGGAGTACCGGCTGGGCGACGGGGCGTGGAGCGCATACTCCTCGGCGGTGTCCATCCCGGAGGGAACGACCACGTTCATCTATCGAGCGACGGACAAGGCAGGCAACGTCTCGGAAGCCAAGCAGCTCCAGGTGAAGATCGATCTGACGGCGCCGGTGGTGACCGGTTCCCTGCAGGCTAGGTCGGCCGCGGTGTCGGCGTCGGATGCCGGTTCAGGTGTCGCGAGTGTGGAGTATCAGCTGGACGCGGGAGCGTGGACGGCGTACACCGAGCCGGTGGCAGCGCCGGATGCGGCAGCGCACATGGTGTACTTCCGCGCGAAGGATGCCGCGGGCCAGGTGAGCACCACGGGTGTGGTGAGCATCCCGGCGGCCCCGCCAGCGGGTCGGGTTCCCGGTGCTCCCACCGGTGTCACGGTCGCGCTGGGCGACGCCGTCGCGAAGCTGACATGGGTCGCTCCTGCCGACCCGGGGTCGTCCGCGATCACGGGGTACACCGTCACCGCGGTGCCCGGCGGGAAGACGTGCACCACGACGGGTGCGCTGACCTGCCGGGTCGAGGGCCTGACCAACGGGACGGCGTACTCGTTCGTGGTGACCGCGTCCAACGCGGTGGGCACGTCGGTGGCCTCGGCCGCGACATATCCGGCGACGCCGTCGTACGCGCCGGGAACGGCGGGCAACGTGTCGGTGTCGGTGAACGCGAAGGCGCAGTGCGTGAACGGTAAGCCGTCGCTGGCGGTGTACGTGCTGAACAAGGAGTCGGTGACGGTGACCGCGGCGGTGACCACCGCGTACGGCACGCAGTCGGTGACGCTCGCTGCCGGCAAGGCCGCGTATCTCACCTTCACCACCACGGGGACCTCGATGCCGGCCGACACCGCATCGATCGTCGCGACCAAGACGGTCAACGGCGCTCCGGTCAGTACCACCTATCAGGCCGGTTACACCACCATCACCTGCAACTAGACCGGCGGGCCGGTCGGGACCTCACGTCCCGGCCGGCCCCCGACCATCCATTCCGAAGTCTGATTCGACCACGAGGACGTGTCGCCATGGCCGCCATCTCATCCCTCCGCCAACGAGCAGTGGCATCGCTGGCAGTCATCGCCGTCCTCGTTGCGGGCAATGTTGCGCTGACTGGGGGTGGCGCTCTGGCGGCCGTGGCTCCGAGCGCCCCCGCGGGCGCGACGGTCATCACCGGGGACAAGGCCGCTCGCGTGACGTGGCCGGCGTCGGCGGACGACGGCGGGTCACCGATTCTGCAGTACACCGCGACGGCCACGCCGAGCGGCCGGACGTGCACGACGACCACGGAGCTGACCTGCCGGATCGACGGTCTCGTGAACGGGAAGTCGTATACCTTCGCGGTGACCGCCACGAACGCCGCCGGGACGTCTCCGTCGTCACCCCCGAGCGCTCCAATCACGCTGTCCTACCCGATCGGGGGCGCGGCGACGACCTCAGTCGCGGTGAACGCGAAGGCGCAGTGCACGAACGGTGCCCCGGTGCTGGCCGTCTACGTCCTCAACAAAGAGTCGGTCGCCGCGGACGTCCAAGTGACGACGACCCTCGGCGACAAGAGCGTCGCGCAGCTGGCCGCGGGAGCGCCGACGTACCTGACGTTCTCGGCTACCGGCAAGAGCCTGGCAGCGGGAGTCGCGACAATCGTCGCGACGAAGACGATCAACGGGGTCCCGAAGCCGACGACCTATGAAGCGGCCTATCTGGCGGTTAACTGCGACACCGCCGGCCCGGACATCGCCACGAGGGTGGAGCCTGCTGCCAACGCGTTCGGGTGGAACAACACCGACGTGTCGGTGCGGTTCACCTGCACCGATGACAGCGGCGTCGCCGGCTGCGCCGGCGATGTGACGCTCACCAACGAGGGCCTCGGCCAGACCGCCCCGGGCGACGCCGTCGACCTCCTCGGCAACCACTCCAGCACCGTGGCGGGGCCGATCAACATCGACAAGACCGCCCCCACCCTCACCGGCGCGCTCACCACCGGGCCCAACGCCGCGGGCTGGCTGAACGGCGACGCGGTCGTGGAATGGACCGGCGACGACGCGCTGTCGGGACTGAATCCTGCCACGCAGCCGGCGTCCACCACGGTCACCGGCGAAGGCGTCAACCTGACCGCGGGACCGGTCACCGTCGCCGACAAGGCTGGGAACGTCAGCGCGCCCGCCACGGTCACCGGCATCAAGATCGACCGGACCGCGCCGGTGGTGACCGGCGCCACCACGACCGCGCCGAACAGCGCCGGCTGGTACCGCGACGCCGTCCTGGTCGACTTCAGCTGTCAGGACGTGCTGTCCGGCGTTGCGGAGTGCCCGACCAGCACGCAGATCTCCGGCGATGGGGCGAACCAGAGCGTGACCAGCGCGGCCGCGTCGGACCTGGCCGGCAACACCGCGACCGCGACCGTGACCGGGCTGAACATCGACGGCACCGCCCCGAGCACCACGATCGACAACCAGTGCGTGCGCACCAACGGGTACTGCACCGGCTCGACGGCCACCGTCGTGCTGACCGCCGCCGACCAGGCCGGGCTGTCGGGCATCCAGGAGATCCACTACCGCATCGGTCAAAGCGCCGAGCAGATCGTTCCCGCCGCATTGGCGACTGTCGACGTGCCGATTGACGGCACCGGCGGCGCGACGATCAGCTACTGGGCCGTCGACCGGGCCGGGAACCGAGAGGAGCCCAAGTCCACGGAGCTGCTCTGGGACGCGATCGCCCCCACGGTCACCCACGTCGTCAGCCCCGCGCCGAACGCCAACGGCTGGAACACCACCGACGTCACCGTGCACTTCGACGCGCGCGACAACGACTCCGGCTCCGGCATCCTGCCCGGAAGCATCACCGCCGACCAGACCCTGACAGGCCAGACCAGCGGGACCGAGGTAAGCGGGACGGCGTCCGATGTCGCCGGCAACGTCGGCACCGACACCGTCACCGTCCGGATCGACAAGACCGCTCCGACGATCACCCCGACGATCACCGGTGGCACGCTGGGCGCGAACGGGTGGTACACCACCCCCGTCACGGTCCACTTCACCTGCGCCGACGCGCTGTCCGGGATCGCGGCGTGCCCGGACGACCTGGTCCTGTCCGACAACGGCGTGGCGAACAATGCGAGCGGAACGGCGACCGACCGCGCCGGCAACACCGCGTCGGCGAGCATCAGCGGGATCAAGATCGACCGCGAGAAGCCGCAACTCCGCAAAGCCGACGTCAGCGTCGAAGGGGGCATCTTCATGCTCGGCGCCGTGCCGACCGCATCCTGCACCGCCACCGACAGCCACTCGGGCGTCGTCGGATGCGTCGTCACCGTCACCGGTGGAACCGCCAACGGCGTGGGCACCTTCTCCTATACCGCGGTCGCGACCGATGAGGCAGGCAACAAGAGCACCGTCACCGGCACCTACCGGGTCGTCTACTTCTTCCTCGGGTTCCTGCCCCCAGTCATCGACGTCCACCCCGCTCTCCCGGTCGTCGGGATCTATAAGTCCGGCAGCACCCTCCCCGTTCACTTCATGCTGTTCGATGCCCAGGGCCGCGTCGTCCAGACGAACACCGCGCCCAAGTGGCTGGCGCCCGTCAAGGGATCCGCCACAACTGCGCCGTTGAGCGCCGTCGAATTCGCCTCCGCCACCACCGATTCCGGGTCCGCCTTCCGCTACACAGGCGGTCTCTACCAGTACAACTGGAAGGTCACCGGAGCGGGCTACTACTGGCGCATCGGAGCACAGCTGGACGACGGCCAAACGTACTTCGCAACGATCGGGGTGCGCTAGCCACGTGGACTTCAAGAACATTTGGACGGTGGGGTGGCCTCAGTTCACTTCGATGGCGCGATTGGCTTGCAGCAGATGATCGATGCGCAAGCCCGTATGAGGGTGGGTTGCGAACGGAGCCACTGCGCCGTTCGGCATTGGCTGATCGCCATTCTGATCGGATTTCTAGGAGTCCTCGCAACATCACACCCTGCTGTTGCGCACGGTGGACCGATCGTGATCTTTCCCTCTCAGGACGGATCCGGACGGGTGGTCGCCACTGTCGTATATGAGAAGGACGCCCATCCGTTCGAGGACGAGGCGGAGTTGGTGGCGACGGGGCAGTCCAATGATGGCGGCGTGTGGGGACCCGTGAGAATGGCGCGCTCGGTGCTCGGCCCCGGAGTCTGGGAGACGCCCACGCCACTTGAAGCCCCTGGCATTTGGCAGATTGTGGTGGAGATGCGTTCGCCAGAAGCTGCTTCGGCGGCGTTCGTGGCGACTGTAGAAACGGCGACCCCCGAGTTCGCGGCGACTGAGGCCCCTATCCCCGAGCCGACTGCACACGACCCTGCTCCGTCGAAGGAAGCTTCCGTGACCGCCGCAGGCGAGTCGGGCGGAACAGGAGGAGGTGCGCTGATTGTCGGTACTGCGCTACTCGGGTTGGCGGTCGTTGGCCTGGTGGCCTTCCTAGCGCTCCGCCGGATTCGGTATCGCCGGTAGTCGCTGTCTGACGGCGAAGGGAACGGCGCCGCTACGCGAATTGCCTGCGGTAGAAGGCTTCCTCCGCCTCGCGTCGGCTCATCACATCTTCCAGCACAAACCTCACGAAGTCTTCGTCGCGGTGTGGAATCACGACATCCTCGACAGCCTCAGTTGAGGGCTCACCTGGCCAGGACGTTAGGCGAGTGGGCCGATCTTTGTCGAGTCGTGTCCCCGCGATCGCGACCCAGTCGTGAAGGCGCTGGCGTGCGTCGGCGAAGTCCTGGTGCCAGCCGATCGGCGCCGACGCGTGCTGGTCAGGGTCGTATGCGCAGAGCCAATGAAGGTGCAAGGCCGATAACTCCCACACCAGCTCAGGGTGCCGATGCCAGAACGGAGGGACAACTGATGCTGGCAGCCCGTAGGTGCGGCGAAGCCAGTTCACCCACTTGTTGAGCTCGATCCATTCGACCTCTGCTTGCTCCGCGGTGAGGAGGTTCCAGTTGACAGGGCGGGGCAGGCCGGCCGTCGCCGGTCCGTCTCCGTCGTCGGATCCTTCGTCTCTGTACGTAGATTCCGGTTGGTCGAAGCCGGAGGGGCCCAACATGCCCGCGACACCGGTACGTGTCAGAACCCGAGCGCGTTGGCGACGGCGCTCTTGGGCTCGGGCGTCGACACCTGGCGCAGCGGCGCTTCGCGTTCGGCTGCGATCGATCGCCGGCCCCGGTAGACGTCGTAGTTGGTGCGGGCGAGGTCGTGGCCGAGCTTCTTGGCGACGAACTCCTCGGCTTCGACGACCTGGCCGTCGCGCTCGACCGGGAAAGTTCGGGTGTAGCCCTCGGCGATGAAGCTGTCGCCTTTGGCGAAGCGGGTGAGCGCGCGCTCGGCGGTGGCGCGATAGGCGACCATGTCGTGGAAGCTCGGCTCCAGCTCGGTGAAGCTGCCGTCCTCGTTACGCCGGAAGTGCGGCTGCCCGATCCGGACGTACAAGCGCGTGTCACCGTTCTCGGTGACGGTCTGCTGCGGCTCCGAGGCGATGAAGCCGGAGATGGACTGCTGGGTGTGAAGAGCCATCGGACTGTTCCTTTGCGTCGGGGCGGATCCGATGATCCGCTCTACCGAGTAGGTGCGCGCGACGTTCCCGGCTGAGGGCGCGATGTCGTCGGCAGGCCGTATCCTCATCCTCGGCCGGGGAAGGAGCTCGACCATCGGCACGAACAAGCGCTACGAGCAGCATTTCGATCGGCTGATGGACGACCGGATCCTCGCCCGCATCGCCTCCGAGCATCCGCTGCAGTCCCTGACTCCGCACGAGCGTCAAGCCGACACCTTGCCTGAAACCCGGGACCCTCAGCCCAAGCCCTGCAGCGCGTGGGTGCGGTTCGGTCCGCACGCGATGCGAGTGGAGGGGACGGTTGTCGTGTGGAATGACGTGGCGTGCGGTGTGCAGTTCCAAGTCGGTGAGAAGGAGTTGAGGGCCTGGGTGTGGGCGAATGCGGTCACTCCGCTGGATCGTGCTCCGCGGGTGCCGGAGCCTCGATGAGCCCGGGATGCTGTCGCAGCAGTGTCTCGAGCGCTGAGCGGTCCGCGAGCAGAGCCTTCGCGTCGCGTCGCGATGTCCAGGTTCGCAACTTGGTGACGATGGGCGGCGCAGCGCGGAACATCACCAGCCCGGTGCCGAACGGCAGCGTGCGGATGACATCGGGCGGCATGATGGCGACGCGCCGGACGGACCGCTGCGAGGAGCGTGAGCCGCGTTCCCCGACGGTCACGGAGTCGGTGGTCTCGTCGCGTTCACCGATGAGGGTGGACAGGTCCTGAAGGTCCCGTGAGTTGGACGCACCGCCGAGGATGACCTTCACGATGGAGGCATCCCAGATCGCGCCGGCGGCGTTGTCGCTCCACTTCGAGCGGGCCTGCGTCAGCGACTGAAGGACCGGCATCGTGGTGATTCCGGTGCCGCCCCCCTCCGCCATCAGCGTCGGCAACGAGGGGAGGGGTGCGAGGTTTCCGATCTCGTCGAGCGCGAGCAGGAGCGGGGGATCGAGGCGCGCGCCGGGGTTGCGGGCGGCGAGACGCCGCGCAGACTCGACGACGTCTTCGACGAACGCGGCGACCAGGGCTGCGGAGTTGTTCGCTCCTGCGCCGGTGGCCAAAAGAAAGAGGGTGCCGTTGCTACGGAGGAAGGATTCGGGGTCGAACGATTCGCCCTCTGCCGGCGAGACGGCGGCGAGAACGCGCGGATCGGCGAGAGCGCCCAGCGCGAGGGACACGCCCTGCCAGATCGAGTCCCGCGTTCGAGGGTCGGACTCGAGCATTGCCTGCAGTGAGTCGGCCCATCCTGTCGCCGCCCGTGGATCGTTGATGAGGATGGCGACGGCGTCGGATGCGGCGGCAGGGTCGAGTGTCCAGCGGAAGAGCTCGCTCGGCGGACGGTGAGCGAGCGCGGCCGCGTGGAGGAGCGCTTGCAGGGCGGTGCGGGTCTTTGCCTCCCAGAACCCGCCGGCCTCGACGCCGCCGGCGGCGAGGCCCGTGCCGGCGGCGAGGCCGGCGGCGCGGATCATTGCGGTCAGGGGGTTCTCGCAGCCGCGGATCGGGGACCAGCGCAGACCGGCGGGGACGCCTTCGGCGAGCTGCTGCGGATCGAAGACCGCGACCGGCCCCCGGCGTTCGCGTGCGCGGAGGCTGGCGGTGAGGTTGTCGGGGCGGGTGGAGGTGGTCACGACGGCGCCGGGGGCGTCGAGGATGGCGTTGATGACGAGGTGCGCGCCTTTGCCGGAGCGGGGTGGGCCGATGACGAGGATCGAGTCCTCGACACTCGCCCACACCGCGGTCGACCGGGCGTGGCCGATGAGGTAGCCGACGTCGTTCGACATCGCCTTCGTGAGAGAGGGCCGCAGGTGAGCGGCGCGCCGCATGAGTGCTTTGCGCGATGCGGCCTTCTCAACGTCGACGCGTCCGGCGATCCCCTCAATGCTGTGCGGGTTGATCCTCGTTCGGCGCTGCCCGCCGCGTATGAGTCGCCAGGTTAGGATGCCGGCGCCCGCGGCAGCGGCGAGCAGTACGCCTGCGCAGATCCAGTAGGCGACGGGGTTGAGCCCAGGCGCTTGCAGCGCGGTGCCGGGGTCGCCCGCGTTGAGCAGCACCGCGAGCCCGGCATCCATCCCACCCGCCGGCTCGCCGACACCCGTCAGCCAAGCTGCCGCGGAGCCCGCCCCGCGGAGGAGGACGGCGAGGGCTGCGCCGACGATGAGGATGCCGAGCCCGAGGTTGGTGAGCTCGTCCCCGTAGCTCGCGGATGCCTTCGGCGCGCTCACGGTGTCGCCCGTCGGAGAAGGCTGCGCGGAAGGTTCACAGGCTGAGGTCCGGTTCGATCCGAAGCGGTCGCCGAGTAGCGGTGGCGTAGGTGAAGGGCCGGTCGGGCGCGCTGCTGTTCGTGGAATCCAGGAGGTCGATAGCGTCACGGGTGTCAGTGACGATCGTCGCGATTCCTTCTTGGAGGAGCCGGTGGCAGCCGGCGCTGGCGGGGCTGGTGATCGGCCCGGGTACGGCGCCGATCGGCTTGCCCAGGGCGTGGGCTTGGGTGGCGACGTTGAGGGAGCCCGAGCGGTAGCCGGCCTCGACGACGATCGTGGCGCCGCTGAGGGCGGCGAGGATGCGGTTGCGTTGCAGGAAGCGCCAGCGCGTCGGGGAGGAACCGGGCGGGAGTTCGCTGACGAGCAGGCCGCCGGAGTCCTGGATCCGTTCGAACAGCTGCTGGTTGCCGACGGGGTAGAAGCGGTCCAGTCCGCTCGCGAGGACCGCGACGGTCGACCCCGGGTGCGCCATGGTGGCTGCGCGGTGGGCGGCGCCGTCGATGCCGTAGGCGCCGCCGGAGTAGATGATGCGGCCTTGGGAGGCGAGATCGGCGGCGAGCTCCATCGTGATGTGCTCGCCGTAGCTGGTGGCGGCGCGGGCGCCGACGAGTGTGATGCGGCTCGCGGTGGCGCCTTCGAGCCGGCTCGGCTGTCCGCTCAGCCAGAGAGCGAGGGGCGCTTGCGCGCCGAGCTGCTGGAGTTCAGCCGGCCACGCCAGGTCTTCGGTGGTGAGCATGGTGAGCGCGCGGCGGTCCATCTCGTTCCGGATGCGCTCCACCTGACCCGGGTCAAGGCGTGGTGCCAGCCTTCGTCGCCAAAGGCTTCCCTCGGCGGGGTCGATCGCCGCCGGCAGGGCGGTGTCGGACGTGACGAGGGCGAGGGTTTCGACGGCGCCGATGCGGGCGATGAGGGTTCCGGTGACGGTGTCGCCGGGTTCGGATGCGGCGGCCAGGCTGATGCGGGCGAGGCGGTCCGCGGAGAACGAGTGGGACACGAATGCCTCCTTGTGTCGGGCAGGTGCGTCGGGTGCGCCTGCGGTCAGGCCGCCGTCATTCGGGCGGTGGTGTCGAAGACAGCGAGCTCGTCCGGGTGCAGCTGGTGCTGCACGACGAAGCTGCGGTCCTTCACGCGCCAGAGGCCCTGCCCGGTGCTGAGCGACGGCAGCAGGTTCATCTCGGTGCGGGTGAGGCCGAGAGCGGCGGCGGTGGACCCGAGCTGATCGGGTTCCTGCCGGTAGACGATCCGCGTTTCCGCGTTGGCCAGCAGTGAGGATGCGAGGGCGCGCATGGCGGAGCCCGAGTCGCCGACGTTGTCGAGGTCGGAGAGCTTGTGGAACACGAGCATGTTGGCGATTCCGAAATGGCGTGCCAGGCGCCATTGGGCGTCCATCCGGCGCAGCAGTGCGGGGTAGGCCATGAGGCGCCAGGCTTCGTCATAGATGACCCAGCGCTGTCCGCCCTTCGGGTCGGCGAGTGCCGATTCCATCCACGCCGATGAGCAGGTCATCAGGACGGACACGAGCGTGGAGTTCTCGGCGACGCGGGAGAGGTCGAGCGACACCATCGGCAGGCTCGGGTCGAATCGCACGGTGGAGGGGCCGTCGAACAGTCCCGCGAGGTCGCCGGCGACGAGTCGGCGCAGCGCGTGCCCGACGAGGCGGCCGTCTTCTGCGACTCGTCGCTCGCGGTCGTCTGCGCTCGTGGGGGAGAGGATGCGGTCGACGACCATGGGCAGGATCGGCACATCTGAGCCGCGGACCACGTCGGTGAGGGCGAGGTCGATCGCGGTGTGCTCGAGGGGTGTGAGGGAGCGTTCGAGGACGGTTTCGGCGAGGGCGCCGATGAGGTCGCGGCGGCGGGACGCGACCTGTGCTGTCCACTCGGCGTCGGTGAGTGCGGATGCGCGGTGGCCCTCGTCGAGCGGGTTGAGACGGTTGCGGAGCCCGTGGCCGAGGATGATGGCGCGGCCGCCGACGGCCTCGGCGACGGCGGTGTGCTCGCCCTTCGGGTCGCCGGGCACGTATACGCGGCGGCCGAAGGGAAGCGAGCGGGTGTACAGAGACTTGGCGAGCGAGGACTTGCCGGATCCGACGATGCCCGCGAGGACGACGTTGGGTGCGGTGATGAGTCCGCGCTGGTAGAGGACCCAGGGGTCGTAGACGAACGAGCCACCGGAGTAGAGGTCCTGCCCGACGAAGACGCCTGCGGATCCGAGCCCTGCCTCGGCGAGAAAGGGGTAATGGCCGGCCAGCGTGGCCGAGGTGTCTTGATGCTTCGGAAGCCGGAGACGGCCCGGCGTTCGAAGGGCGGCCGGCCCCGTTTCACCCGCGGCGGGCAGATACGCCGCCGCTCGCGCTTCTGCGCGCTCCTCTGCCGATTGCTCCTTCGCCTGTCGAGCCGAGGTCTTGCGCGCGTCGGCCTCGATACGAGCCGCGGCGCGTTCCCGTCCCCGACGTTGGCGGCGGCGCTCACCGTGCGGATTGATCAGCGTGCTGGCATGCAGCTGTCCATCGCTCTTCACAGTGCGACGCTCCTCACGACGGACCGGTCGCCGCTTCGACGCGAAGAGAACCACGGGTGGAGGGCCGCTGACCGCGAGGGTGTCGCCGGCGCCACGGCGGCCGACGGAGCGGCGGCTTCGTCAGAGGTTTGCGGGAAGCGGCGAAGGAGGGAGACATAGCCCAGCGTGGGGTTATGGATGACCGCGTACCCAGACGCCTTGTCCTCGACCGCGCGGTCGGTCGCGCACGTGGGGATCCCCTCGTACACATACCCGTTCACGAGCGCCGCCTCCGTGGTCTCGTCCCCGTAGTCCCACTGCGCGAGGTATCGAATCGCCGCCGATGCTTCCGACCGGTCGAGGAGGTTGAGTGGCTCGTCTGCCTCGGCGCCCTGGAGGAAGACAACGCTCACCCATCGCTCGTTCCGCTCCGCCGGCACCCACGCGATCCGGCTTGAATCCTGGGAGGCGAGGTCGGTGGCGTGCTCGGCCGCGTCGAGGAGTTCGCGGGCTCGCACGAGCGCCCAGGTGGCGCCATCCGCCTCGTGCGCGCCGAGAGTGGCATCCCCGTCATCCAGACGAGCACGGCCGCGATGCCGCATGTGGGCGTGCGCCAGCTGGTCCGCCACCTGCACGAGCGAGCGAAGAGAGCCGAGAAGCTCACCGATCAACGGGTAGAGATCGGCAGGGTTGTCCACCGTGATGGTCGACTGCGCGAAGCCCTTCATCGCGGTCGACGCGGCGGCAGCCGCACTACGTGTTGCTTCATCACTGTCCATCGCCTTCTCCAATCACTCGATGTGCACGCACGCCGACTCACGTGGGCCGGCAAAGAGGAAGGGCCGTGGCCGCGAACGCCTGCGCCTGCTGGCCGACCAGGCGGCGCGTCTCGCACGATGCTTGGATCGCCGCCTGCTCGACGGTTGCCACGGCCACATCGAGTTCGGCCTGTGTCGGCGCGGAAATACTGATCATGCCGATGGTGCGCAACACGCCATGCCCTGCGGTCAGGTCAGCCTCCTGCTGCAGCACATCTTCGAACTCCGCTGTCGCGGCAGCATCCTCGATCTGTCCGATGCGTCGACGTTGGTGAGCGTCGCTGATCAGCTCCGTCTTCTTCCGGCGGATGTCGCGCGCGGCGTGATCGGATCGCACCGGAATGTAGTGCAGCGACAGAGTGCGCAGCACGCCGTTGGACAGCACAAGGGGTGAGAGGAAGCCCGGGAACACCTGCGAGCGCGGCCATTCGCTGATCCACAGCACGACGTGGTGCGCGGTGTCGCTGCGCAACCCGTCCCAGCTCTCGGTGACCGCGACGGGGCCTGCGTCGGCGAGTGACCTTCCGATCGAGGGATGCCGCTCCAGGCCGAGGCTCGCGGCGGGATCGTACGCCGACCTCAGCACCGCGGCGAGATCGCCCGGGCCGAGCCAGTCCCCGACGCCGAGGTCGGCCGCTCGAAGCGCAGCGGTGAGTGCGGACATCTCTTGGCGCAGTACGCTCGCAGACCCCCGCATCCCACCACCGCCTGCGCGAACCTGTCGGGCGGAGGCCTGCAGATCCAGGGCGATGCTGATCGTCGTCGCGTGCCGCTCACCGGCCGGCCCCGCGCGGTCGATCAGTTCCCGGTAGGTCTGCGAAGCCCAGGTGCCGTCGTCCACGCCGTGGCGATCCCACCACTCGTCCAGTCCCGTTCCCGAGTCGAGCAGGGTCCGCTCGGAAACCTGAAGGCGTGAGATGCGGCCAGACCGGCATGCGCCCGCGAGCACGCGGCCCCACCCTGCGACGCGCCGATGCTGCTCGACGGGATCCAGCAGCACGAACGCCGGGTGCGACACGGTGAGAACCGCGGTCAGGGTCTGTGCATGCGGATCGTGGATCATCGCTGCGCCCGACTCGAGGTCCACCCACTCACGCAGGCGGGCCGCATCGCCCGGGAGCGCCAGAGTCCCTGCGGGACGCGGACGCTCGATCGGCTTTCGATAGGTCAGTTGCCCAGACAGCACTCGCCGCGACCACAGAATGATCACCGGCGTCCACTCGACGAGCTTGCGGCCGCCGACGCCGACGGTCGCGATGAGGATCGCTGACCCCCAGACAGGCGCCGTCCACATCACAGCCTCGGCGCCCGAGGTGTACAGCGCCACGACGATCGTCAACAGCGCGAACGACACGGCGATGAGCTGCGGAAGGGACAGCCCGAGCAGGATGCCGCGACGGCTCAGCCGAGAGAACTGCACGGGTACCGGCTGGAAGCCAGAGCTCGATTCCTGACGGGTCATGGTCTTGTCTCTCCCTGTCGAGGCGCAATCCGCACCGGAGGCCGGGGAGCGGAGTTGTGGTGCCCGGGTGCGGCCACGCCGATAGGCGCCTCATGCACGCGGCCAACGGCGCGCTGGCTCGGTGTCGCTGAGCCGCCGACGTCTCGTGTCTGCGCATCGGCGGCGCCCGCGATCGCACCACCGGCCTTCGGGCCCGCCGTCGCAGCACCATGGACGACAGCGGCGCCGGCCGCGATCCCGGCACCCACCACACCCGCCGATGCAGCACCCGCCCCCGCAGAACCACCGGCACTAGCCGGCGCTGCACCGCCGGTCGCGCCCGCACCCCCCTGCCCCGTCGCGCCGAGGATCTTGGCAGCGTTTCCCGCCATCGGTCCTGTCGGAACTGGCACCGGCCGGTTGAGCGAGGACTTCGCCTCCTGCTCGCTCGACATCGCGTGGTACATGTCGACGCCCACGAAGCTGAGGAACTTGTACGTGATGTACGGCGCGAAAGCCGCGATGAACATCAGCACGATCCCCGCGATGGGATCGCTGATCGACGCCAGATCGGCATCGATGGGGGCCGCGACCTGCGCGACCGCGACCAAGAAGATGACGACCAGAACGAGCTTCGACAGGATCAGCGCGACGACAAAGGCCGTCCATTTGCCGAACCATCCCTTCGTCGCATCCCACGTCGCGCCGGCGAGTGCGATCGGACCGAAGACGACTGCCACCAGCAAGAGTGCCTTCCGGATGAGCAGCGAGAACCACACGATTGCGGCAGCGCTGATGGCCAGCCCAGCGAGGAAGATCGTGACGATTGCGCCGACGCCGGGCGTGACGATGTTCATCGTCGCGAGGCCCGCGACGAGCAGCGCGATCCGGTCGCCGATGCCGGCCATGGTGTTGCCAGTTGCCTGCACGATGCCGATCGCGAGCTGATCCGTGACCTCGAGTAACAGGCCCGTGAGCGAGATGACGATGAACGAGCCCAAGATTGCCTTCCCCAGGCCGAGCGCGGCTCTCGAAAGCGCACTCGGATCGCGCCTCACCAGCCCGGTGATGAGCTGAAAGCAGAAGAAGACGAGCGTGACGAAGACGGCGACCCCGAAGAGCACGTTGAACACCTCGACATATCCCGGCGCCTTTACGTCGATGAGCGTCGTGCTGTCGAACGCGCTCCACACCGCCTCGAACAGCCACGCGGCGGCCGATCCCATCGCGTAGGCGAGCCAATCGAAGGGCGCCGCAATCAGGGATGCTGTGCCCTCGCCTACCGCGTCGCACACGGTGGCGATCACCGGCACCTCGCAGACGCTCATCGCGGTTCGCCTGACTTCGAGCGGCCGATCAGACCGTCTGGCCGACGCCCCAGAAGAAGTTGATCAGGGTTACTGCGGCGCCGCAGATGATCGCCGCACCGCAAGAGACCATCACGCCGAGCTTGCCGCGCGAGGCGAGGTGGGGGTTCGACGAGTTGGCGCCGAAACCCCACACGATCGCCGAGACGATCAGAGCGAGAACGCTCAGGATCAGGCCGATCGTCATGACCGCGCCGACGATGACGCGCAGCTGCTCGATGCCGGGAAGGCCCGTGGCGTTCGGGTCGATGTCGATCACGGCGTGCTCCTCGCTCGACGATGGGGTGTCGAAGGAGAGGAGCACCCGGGCTCCCTGCCGGGCCGGACCGACCTACAGATCCGCCCCGACGCCGAGCAGGAAGTTCACCAACGCGACGCCAGCGCCCGCGAACAGGGCCGTGCCGCAGGCCATCCAGACACCGAGCCGCGCCCGAGCCGCGGTTTGATAGTGCCCATTCCCCGCCGCCAACGCCCACGTCACAGCACAGACGATCAGCATGAGCACTGAAGTGATGAGCGCGATCATCATCAACGCGCCCACAACCTCGCGAAGCTGGTTGGCACCGCCGACAGCGCCGAAGTCAGGGAAGACGCCCATGCTCATGATCCGGTCGCGACGCAGCCCGCTGGCACGAGCGCCCCGTTCTCGAGGCCTTCAGCGCCGGTCTCGGCGAGCCAGTCGATGGCGTTCACCGGTGGATGTCCCGACCCGCCGGGGTGGATCTCGAGGTGGAGGTGGGTCCCTGACGAGCGACCGGAAGATCCGACATCGCCGATGTGTTGGCCTGCCGTGACGGTGCTGCCCGCGACGACGTGGATGCCGGCATCCCACATGTGCGCGTAGTGGGAGGCGACCGGTTCTCCGTCGACGGTGTGCTCGATGATGATGAGGTTGCCGAATCCACCGCGGCGGCCCGCGAAGGTGACGACGCCGTCGGCGATGGCGAGGATCGGGGTTCCGCCGTCGGCGGCGAGGTCGCTGCCCTCGTGGAAGGTCCGTCTGCCGGTGAACGGGTCCGTGCGCCACCCGTAGCTCGAGGTATCGGTGTAAGTCCCCGCAGGAAGCGGGAAGACGACCCGCGTCGTCTCGGGAACGCGGACGCTACCGACGGTAGCGCCGGGGGGCCCCGCAGTGAGTGCATCAAGGATCGCCTCGGCCACGGGCTGGTAGTTCTGGTACCGATCGGGGTACGCGCTCACTTCCACGGACTGCGCGGCGACGCCTGGGTCGAGCGATTGCCAGCCGGCGATGTCGAGGAGCCCGCGTGGTGAGCCGCCGTTGGGTCCGGACGGGCCGCCGTAGAACGCGTGGGTCTGATACGTCGCGTCCATCAGCTCGGAGACGGCGCCCCACCCGGCTGCGGGCCGCATCTGGAAGAGCCCGAGCGAGTCGTGGTCGGACCCATCTCCGTCGTTCGGAAAGGTCGTCGACTCAGGGTACGCGTTCGAGTTCGACAGCATCCGGAGCGTGGACTCGGTGAGGGCGGCCATCAGCGCGACGACGACTCCTGGTCGACCGACACCGAGCGTCTGCCCGCCGACGGTGATGATCGTGGCGGCATGCGTCAGCTGCTGCCGGTTGAGGGTGACACTGTCGCCATCGCGCGTTCGGGCGGTCAGCGACTCGGGGATCGGGCCTACGATCAGGTTGCTGATCGAGCACGACACCACTGCGGGGCTGAGGAGTGTCGCGACAGTAATGAGACCGACCGACGGGAAAGCGAGGACGAGGACGAGAAGGATGCTGAGGAGCTTCGCCATCGCGTCACTCGAGCGGCTCGTTCAGGCGCGACAGCCGCAGCAGCCGGCAGTCCTGGCTGCGCGGGCAGGCGATGAACACCGTGAACGTCACAGCGCTGGACGTCGCGATCGGCTCGTCATCCCACATCCCGTCACGATGCCGCTGGCCGCTGATGGTGTACGCGACAGCGCCGGGTGGGAGTTGACCGGGCGCAGCCTGCGCCAAGGCGGTCGTCCACGCGTCCGGAACGTAGGCGGAGTCGATTGCGAGCCGCTGGCGGGTTCCGTAGACCTTGAGCTGCTCCCATTGCTCGATGGAGGGCACGTACCCGCGGATGTCGGAGGCGAGCCCTGCGGCCTCCTCGGGGTCTGCGACGTCCATGAGGATCTGCGCCCACTCGGATGGTCCCGCTGGGCTGCGGGTGTCCCAGCGGAACACGGTCATCGCTGCGGCGCGAGCGAACGTCTCCGAGTCGGTCCCCGCTGACACAGGCCGCGGCTGGGCGATAGGCGGCGCCCCGGATGCCACTGACGAGGCCGCGGCCGGTGCCGCCTGGGGCTGCACGGATGCTGGTCCGAGGATGAGACCGTAGACGCCGATCGTGATCAGGAGGGCGAGGATGCTGGCACCTGCCATCACCGTCGCGATGAGCATCCGGCGTCGGCGTTGCGCATGCATGAGAGGTATCCCGTCGAGTCGCGGTAGGAGTCGACGAAGAGGTGCGCGCAGCCTGCCGCAGTCAGTGGTCAGCTGGCGCGCTGCGAGGTCGATGCGCTGTCGTCCCGCATCTCGCGGACGCGATCAGCGAAGCGAAGGCTGCCTTCGAGCGTTGCCTCGAAGCGGCGCCACTGGTCGTCGGTGAGGCCTGCCGCGAGGACGGACGGGTCGAACCGCTCCCACCACTCGGCGAGGTCATCCCATGTGTAGACGAACCGCTTGAGCTCGGCGGCCGCGGCGTTCGGCCGCGGGCTCTTCGGGGCGTCGACCGTCTTGGACCGGCTCAGCGCCCTCGCAGCGAACTGCTTCGGGTCTTCGCCCCATGAGGGCGCCACGCCGACCCGGATTCGTGCTGCCGCCTCGTCTGCGGCGCCTCGAGCCTCATCGGTCTCAATGGCGGAGTGCGCGACGGAGTCGAGTTCCGCGAGGACCTGGTCTTCGCTTACCTGGCGAAAGGCGGGGAGCACCGGAGCGCCGTTCTCCACAGCCTCGAGCCCCTCTTGCGCCCGCCGGCGAACCTCGGCGGGCAGCGCCTCGTCCGCTGCGATGTCCTGCAAGCGCCCGATGCGTTCGAGAGTCGTGAACGCGCGTCGCCCGGTGACCAGCAAGGCGGCCTGAGTTCGAGTATCTCCGTCGTTCCGCTTCGACGGTGCCGTTAGCGTAACGGCACCGTCTCTCTCGCCGAGGTCGGCGGCTGCGCCGAAGCGGGACGCGATCTGGCGGCGCGCCGCATCCTCTGCCAGGAGCGTCTTGCACTCGCGATACAGCGCGGCTCCCTCGGTCGGCGACAGCGGCTTGTGTTGTGCATTCTCGTCCTGCTCGGCGAGCACCTGCGTGAGCCGATCGGAGATCCCGGCGCGCACCCAGACGCTGACCTTGCGGACCCCGAGCTGCCGAAGTGCGGCGAGTCGGCGGGCGCCGCAGACGAGGACCCCCTCGGGGGTGACCGTGATGGGCTGCAACAACCCTTGCTGCTCGATCGATTCGGCCAGGGCGTCGATGTCTCCGAGGTCGACCCGGTGCCTCGATCCGACGCGGATGGAGTCGACGGACCGCT
Source organism: Microbacterium sp. NPDC019599 (assembly GCF_040632175.1). Lineage (NCBI taxonomy): Bacteria > Bacillati > Actinomycetota > Actinomycetes > Micrococcales > Microbacteriaceae > Microbacterium > Microbacterium sp. NPDC019599. The sequence continues at coordinate 108,938 of NZ_JBEYBL010000002.1, read as the reverse complement.
CGAGCTCGATGTGCCCTTGCTGCTTCATGGTCGTCGGCAGGGCACAGCCTGAAGAAGGTCGGCGAGCAGGCGGTCGTCGTGGAGCAGCGACTCCAGTGACTCGCCGATGAGAAGACGGAGAAGGATGCCGCGACCTGCCGCAGTGTGTTCCTGCGCGGGATCGGGGCAGCCGAGCAGTGCCCGAAGCATCGCGCGCCACGCCGTCTGGGGGACGTCCAGCAGCGCGCGAGCCGCGTGGTCGCGGCGGAGCTGCTCGAAGGCGGCCGGTCGCGAGGTCGCGTCCGCGAGGCGCGCGCAGACGTACTCGACACCGGAACGGGCTGTGTCGGCGGGCCACCCCACCAGCGCGAACAGCGCGCTGGCGTCCTCCATCGCGGATTGGACACCGTCAGACTGCTCGAGCACATCGTATTGCGGCGACTGAACCCGGAAGGCCGGGTGATAGTCCGCCAGCGGGTTGTCGCGGTCGCTAAAGCGCTCCGCGTCGTGGAAGACCGAGTAGCGAGGCCGTCGCGCCTGATGAACCGAGCACAGCAGCCCGTGTGCTCGCTCCTCAGCGATGCACGTGACCTGCACGGCGCGCGTCACGATGGCCCAGGGATCCTCGGCGCGGCGGGTTGAGGGGGCGCGCATGGCATCGAACGCGGCGGCGGCTGCCTCCCACGGATCCAGACCGTGCTTTCGAGCGAGCGCGGCATATCGAGATGCGGCGTAGCTCATGAGGTCCGCGACCTCACGGTCCGATCGCCATGTCGCGGCGTCGTCGCTGCTCATGCGATCGAGGATGGCTCGGAGCCCTTCGGGGTCCTTGAACGTTGTGATCTTGGCCTGGCCTGTTTGCTGCATCGCGGCACCTCCTTGAGGGAAGGTGCGCACGGCGTTCTCGGCGATCGCCTCGGTGGACGAGTTCTGGTTGGAGGACATTCGTGATCAGCTCCGTCCGAGCGTGTCGCGGGTGGTGCGGGAGCGGCGGCGACCGAACGCGTTGAGCGGTGGCAGTGCTGCGCTGCGGTTCCGAATGGCCTGACGCGTGACCTCGATCGGGTGGTGTAGCCGTCGGGAGAGTTCGGCTTCGATGTCGATGCCGCGCCCGGCGATGCGTCCGGTTCCGGCGCTGAGCAGATCCGACATGCGCACCCATGTGACTCGATGCGCCGGGCGGAGGTTCTCGCGAAGTCGGTGTTCTGTTGCAGCACGATCAAACCGGCTCAGGTGTGGGTGATCCTCCTCGGTGAGCATCTCGAGGGCCTGACTCTCGGTCAGCGGCTTGAGGGTCCCGTCTTCGAAGCTGTTGCGTGTCGCGTTCAACGCTCAACTCCTCTCGGTGAGTTCGTTCTGTGGTCCGGCCGCGGTCACGCGGTCCTGCAGCCATCGGCCGACTGTCGACGGGTGTACGCCGAGGCGGTGGGCGATCGCTCGGTTGGACCATCCGGACGCGCGAAGCTCTGCGGCGTCATTGGGGCCGGCCTTGTTCAGGGCGGCGGATTCCTCGCCTGCAATGACGCCGAGCTCGAGTGCTTCGTCGACGGATACGGCCGACACGTTCTCGGCTTCGGCCGCTGTCTCGAGCGAGGCGGACCGTGCGGCGTGACGCGTGAGCACAGACGTGAGGTGGGTGATGGCAAGCAACACCAGGGGTGGAACTGCCGCCACGGCGGCCGCCACAACGAGCGGCACATCGGATGTGGTGGTCACGACCGCATGCAAGGCGTTTCCGGTAACGGAGATCAGTGCGCCCGCGAAGAGCAGCATCCACGGATACCAGACGCCCCGAGTCCCGGACAGCACGACGACCGCGACTGTCGCCACGACGATGATCCCGTCGACGATCAGCGGCCAGGCCCACGCCTGGTCGGCGCCGAGTCCGGAGCGTCGCGCGAGGTCGCTGAGCGACGTGAACGACAGCCAGAACGCCCCAGCCGCGATGAAGACCGTGCCGGCGACAGCGGTCAGCATGGCGAGCCGGATACCGCCTCCCGCCGGCCTCACGGGAAGCTCCGCGTCGGAGGGGACAGCTGACGCCGAAGCGGAGCATTTCCCGCGGCTGTCATGGCGCTGGTCGGTCGGCCGGCGTGGGTGTGGCGGTACGCGGAAGAGACCGTGCGCTCGATCTCGCCAGCATCCAGACCGATTCGACTGGCGGCGGGTCCGAGCACTTCGACGATCGCGTCGGCGATGACGCCCGCCTCGCTGAGCCGACACGCGGCCCAGAAGAGCCCGTGATTGCGTTCGCCCTCGCGTAGCCGACCGACCCATTGCGAGAGCACTTCGGCGCTGACGCCTTCTCGGTGCGCACCTCCGCGTGAAGTGGGGCGTGGATCCACGAAGTCGCGAAGCGCACCGGCATTGACCGGTCTGCTCGGTGCCGATGAGAGTGAGTACGGGCTGTACGCCTTCATTCCGTTTGCTGCGAAGGCGACGGAGGGCGGCACGATGACGTACCCGCCATCCCCCCGGAAGTCGATGTGCGAGCGGGCAGCCTGCCAGCATCGCTGAGGACTCGCCGCCGCCGGGAAGTAGACATGCAGGCCGCCCGAGGGGGTTCGGACGCGTGCGAGTTCGCCCTCGAGCAGACCTTCCTCAAGCGCTCGCTGCAACATAGGAAACCCGGTCCCGTCGGCCTTGACGTCGACGTCGACGACATCGATCCCCGAGGGGCCGCCGGTCGGCATCCCGATGTTCGCGCGAGGGGATCGGCTCCACCACGCTGTGATTCGGTCGATGTCCGTTGTTGCGTCGAGAAACCCGGCCCCCGTCAGGGGTCGCTTTCCGCCTGGCTCGCAGGGGAAGATCGGCACTCCTTCGGCGGCGAACCGCGCAGCGGCTTCGCGAGTGCTTGAGCGTCCGACGCGCAGCAAGACCTCGGCAATGTTCACGAGATGCTCCGCGCCGGAGTGGGCTCGGTACTGCGTGGGGGAGTGGAGGACGTGGGCGGGCGGAGCTGTTCGCGCGCAGGGCCAGGGCGGTCGAGGCGGGGAGGGTTGCCCGCGCCGATCTGTTCGGTGGGTAGCGCATCGAGGATGGTGACCGCCGTGCGCCGTACCCGCTCACCGGTCTGCTGCACGACGGTGACAGCATCCGTTTCTGGAACGGCGGCGGCCCATCCGGCGACGTAGGGGATCGTGTAGTCCTGCGTGTCCATCCCGTGAGCGGCGGCGACCATGAGGGCTACCGACTCGGCCTCGACCTCTCCGATGCCGCGGTGCGCGAGTGCTTCGTGCTCTGGGCCGTGCAGTCGAATGTGGGCGAGCTCGTGAGCGAGGGTCTTCGTTCGGGCGGCGGCATCCATGTCGTCTCGGATCGCGACGTGTCGCCTCGAGAAGTCGGTCTGTCCGTTGGCGCCGTCCAGTGCGGCGGCATCTGCGACCATCGACAGGCTGAAGCCTTCGTCTTCGATGAGGGTGGCGAGCCCCACCCATACCCCGGCGGGCGCCTCGCCTCGCAGGAGTTGAGGTCGCGGGAGTTCAGCGACCGGCGGGCCGGTCGTCTGCGCGATGTCCCAGACGTATGCGGGCCGCGCGCCGGTGATCCCGGGACGGACGGCTTCGCCGGGGCGAGGGCGTTCACGCGGTGCGAGGCGGCGCCACGACGAGGCATCCAGGGGAGTGGTCGTCGCGAACCGCGCGGTCCGCGGGGCGAAGATCATGTAGCCGTGCTGGCCGGCCACGACGTGCCGACCGAGCTCTTCCCATTGCCGGAAGCCGGCCACGAACGTCGGCATGGGCTCGGTGACGGTGCCGGCCTCGAACGCGGCCGTGTGCTGCGCCCAGATGAGCAGCGTGTTGTTGAACGAGCGCGAGCGGAAGTGGGCTGCGAACTCGATCGCCCGCTTCCAATCGTCGCTTCCGATCAGCGCCTCGACAGAGCGGACGAGTCGTTCGTGCAGCTCGTTCAGCTTCGATTCCGAGTCGGGCCTTGTCATCTGGTCGGACACGACGTTCACCTCTCCTGAGTGGCGGCGCGCGATGTTGAGGCGCGCGTCCATGACACTGAGGTGCTCCATCGGGAGCAGATGAGGCACTTCGCGAGACCGCACCGCGTTGAGCGGGGTCATCTGAAGGCGGAGTGCGAGCTCAGAGCGCCCGGAGATCTATGGCTCCGGGCGGCGGTTGTCGGGGCAAAGGCTACGAGCTGCCGCAGTCCTACGTGGCTTAGTTCGTCTGTGGATTACCTCCATTGAGCATGCTCAAATGCTCGCTGACTCTGGTTTAGCATCACATTTGAGCATGCGCAACCATTGATTTGAGCATGACCAAGGGGTACGTTGAGCATGCCCAAGCGATGGGCGCGATACCTAGTCGAGCGACGATGCCTTGCCTTGCCCGAGGGCGAAGGGTGGTCCAGCGGAATGACGGACGACGACAACCAGTCAGCAGCGCAGGATCTGGCCAAACGGCTCAGGCTCCTGCTCGATGTCTCGATCGTAGAGTCAGGCGCCGAGCCGACTTACGGCCAGATCGCGGCATTCCTGGAGTCCCGTGGGGCAAGCCTGTCCCGCTCCCGGTGGACATATATGGTCAACGGGCACCGCTACGTCAGAGACCCGGTGATCGTCGACGGGCTCGCGGCCTTCTTCGACGTCGACGTGCAGTTCCTACTTGGGGACGAGGGTGCGCCCACCCCCGAAAAGGTCAATGCTCAGCTGGACCTCATCCGCTCGATGCGAGCGGCGCGCGTCAAGTCGTACGCTGCGCGAACGTTGGGGGATGTCTCTCCCAAAGCACTTCGAGCGATCAGCAAGTTCCTGGATGAGGACATGAAACAAACCTGAGCAGTGCGCACCGGTCCTCGCCGACCCGCCCGTGCGCGTGCTCCCGGAAGGGAGTGGGACACGTGAACATCGAACAGACCGTGTCGATGGCTGTGGAGGACCTCGCGCTCGGCAGCGCCTTCACCTTCGACGAACTCGTCGCCGTTCTTCAGCGGCGTCGCGGCAAATCACTTCGCATCGTAGAACTCTCCGATCTCGGACAATACGACGGAGTATGCGCGATCTTGTTCATGTACGACTCCGAGGATCTCGTGCTTCATGCACAAACCGATTCAGTTCTCCACCGGCAGCAGTTCGTCCTCCATGAGTTCGCGCACATGATCCTCGACCATGGCGATGATGACGACTGCTTGTACGATGACGTCCTCCTTCCCGACATTCCGCCGAGCCTGCGCCGCCGTGTCCTTGCCAGGCAGGATCTCGACTGCGAGATCGAAGTGGCTGCGGAGTCGCTCGCCGACCGCCTTGCTGCCGCAATCAGGGGATCAGCGTTCGCGGAGTCTCGGTATCTGGAGATCTTCGGATGATCCAGGCGATCATCGCGGTGCTGATGTGGATGCTTGTCATCTGCCTGCTGGTCCTGCGTCGGCGGCGGACGGAACGCAGTATCACCTACGCCGCCATCACGATCGCTGTCGCTATGACGCTCAGCGTCGATGTCGTCTACTCGTCGGTGGATGCGGTCCTCGGCGCCACGAACATCGGAACTCTGATCGCTGACGCTGCCTTGATGGTCGGCGTCTTCTTCCTCGGCCGCGGAATCATGAAGGCGGCCGATTACCGCCCACTCCTGGTTCGCATCGCGCTGGGCCCGATCGCGCTCGTCGTTGCGCTCGCGGGCCTCGTGACAGCCTTCCTGCTGATCGACACCGGTTCGACAACCACGAACTTCATGCTCGACCTTGGCGATCAGCCTGCCGCGGCCGCGTACTCGATCATCCAGTTCACCTACTACGGCGTCGTCGTCGCGGCCATGGCGACGGTCGCGATCCGACAATTCCGCCTGCGCTCCGGCATTCAGAGGATCCCTGCGGGTTCGCTGATCATCGGCGCCGTGCTCGGCGTCGCGCTCAGCATCGTCGTGATCGTCATGGACGTTGCACACCTCACGGGCAATCTGGACGCCATGGCGGCGGTAGGCACTTTGTACGGACCGCTGTTCCTCTTGACGTTTGTCTTCCTCTGCATCGGCCTCGCGGGGCAGCCGACTCTTCGGTACGTGGGGGAGCGCAGGCGGCTCACGCGGACGCAGACCTTCGTGAAGCAGCTCGCTCCGCTGTGGGATGCCGCAACTCGGGTTCGTCCCGGGCTCAGGCAACGGGATGCCACCGCCATTCGGCTCGAGGACCCGGAAGCAGTACTGCATCGCGAGGTCGTCGAGATCCGCGACGCGATTATCGACCCGCGGGTTGAGTTCGATCCGACTATCGAAGACCGTCACTTGCTGGAACGTGCCGAGGCCCATCTGCTTGGCTCGGATGCGCGGTGAGTCGAGCTCGGCGCAGGATCGGGTGGTGATGTGCGCACACTGAGAACGTTGGGCTGGATTCTGGGCGCCGCTGCCGTCGCGAAGCTCGGCCTCGGCGCTCTCATTGCGCGCCGGCTGACAGCGCCGCCCGGCCCGCGATCATTTGACCTCGTGATTCGCGTCGTTGAGAACGAGGACGGCGAGATCGTCGTCGTGCTCGACAGGACTCGGCAGACGCTCGCCCACGGGTTGTACACGCTTCTCTTCGAAGGCGGTGGATGGGCTCAGCTCGCCGAGGAGGCCGTCGAGCGGGGCCGCGATCGGGTCGCGCGGCGCGTGACCGGGCTGTCGACCGGACTCTCGCCGGCGATCGACGATCGCGTTTCGTGGAGCGGGATCTTCTTCGTGACGCCCGCCGACGCCGGTCTCGACGCGGAAGAGGTCCGGATTTCGACGCCCGCCGGTGCCGCGCCCGCGTGGCTTATCAAAGGCGAGAATCCCGAAACCTGGGCAATCCACATCCATGGCATGGGTAGCCCGCGTTCAGGGCCGCTTCGTGGCGCGCGAGTCGCAGCCGACCTCGGCTACACCTCACTCGTCGTGAGTTACCGAAACGACGGCGACGGGCCGTGGGTCGGAAGTCGGGGGTCCACGCTCGGCGCGGCTGAGGCCGACGACGTCGCCGCAGCGGTTCAGTACGCCGTCGACCAAGGCGCACAGCGTGTCGTTCTCTTCGGCTGGTCGATGGGCGCCGCCATCGCACTGCAACTTGCTGCCGATCCACGCCACTCCGCGTACATCCGCGCGCTCGTCCTCGAGTCGCCCGTTCTCGACTGGATCGAGACGGTGAAGGCCAACTGCGTACGCGCCGGCCTTCCTGCCGCCGCCGGACTTCTTGCAGTTCCCTGGCTGGCGCTCGGCCCGCTCGCCCGCACCATTGGGCTGCCCGGGCCGGTTCCGCTTCGAGCGCTCAATGGGATCGCTCGCGCACACGAGCTCGAGACACCGACGCTGATCCTTCACGGCACCCGCGACGACTCGGCGCCTCTCAACCTCGCCCGCACGCTCGCCGGGATCCGCGCCGACGTCGTGCGGCTCGAGCAGTTCGACGCAGGCCACACAATGACTTGGAACTCCGACTCCGAGCGCTGGCAGACCGTCGTCTCCTCCTGGCTTACGGCTCGGCTCCCGAAGGCCTGACGGCCAGGCGGCGACCGCCGACACCTCCATCCTCAAAGCGGCCACGCCTCTTGCAGATCGAGGGCGCGCACCTCCTCCGTGAAGACGGGAGGTGCCGCGGTGACGGTCTCGATGCGGGTCATGAGTGCCGGCGACGGCTACAAGTACCTGCTCCGCACCGTGGCCGCCGGGGACGGAGCCCGCTCGCTCTACACACCGCTTACTCGCTACTACCACGTCGAGGGAACTCCGCCGGGCCGGTGGATGGGTGCCGGCGTCGACTCGATGGGTTCCAGCATCCGTGACGGCGACAGCGTCAGCGAAGCCCAACTGCAGCTGCTGATCGGGATGGGGCGGCACCCGGTCAGCGGCGAACCGCTCGGGCGGGCGTACCCGGAGTATGGCCACGAGGGCGGCTCGCGTCAGCGGGCCGTTGCGGGCTACGACTTCACCTTCTCGATTCCGAAGTCGGCGAGTGCGCTGTGGGCCGTCGCCGACGCGCAGACTCAGGAGCTCATCGCAGATGCGCACCATCGCGCCGTTGCCCACGTCGTTGCGTACATGGAGCGCGAGGTTGCGTTCACGCGCACGGGGGCGACGGCCGGAGACGGCGCGGTTGCGCAGGTGGCCGTGAACGGGCTCATCGCAACAGCCTTCGATCACTTCGACAGTCGTGCGGGCGATCCCCACCTGCATACGCACGTCGTCGTGAGCAACAAGGTGCAGACGGCCCTGGACGGGAAATGGCGCTCGCTGGATGGCCGCCCGTTGCACGCGGCGGTCGTCGCGTTGTCCGAGCTGCACGAGTCGATCTTCAGCGACGAGCTCACGCGAACGCTCGGTGTCGGCTGGGAGGCGCGCGATCGGGGCCGCGATCGCAACACGATGTGGGCGATTGCTGGCGTCCCTCATGAGCTGATTGCCGAGTTCTCGACTCGCGCGCACGCCATCGATGACGAGACGGACCGGCTGATCGCCGACTACGTCACCGCGCACGGCCATCGCCCCGCTCCCGCAACAATCATGAAGTTGCGCGCGCAGGCGACTCTCTCGACACGTCCCGAGAAGCAGTTGCACTCGCTGGCCGAGTTGACGGCCGGATGGCGCGAGCGTGCAACGCGCGTGCTCGAGAGCGATGCAACGACGTGGGCGCACGCGACGGTTGCAACGAGCAAGACGCCGACGCTAATGCGCGCAGCCGACGTCCCACCCGAGCTCTTCGAGACTCTTGGCAACAGTGTGATGGTGGCCGTCGCCGAGAAGCGCACGACTTGGCGCCGCTGGACCCTTATCGCTGAGGCCGCACGCCAGACGATGCCGATGCGGTTTGCGACAGCATCCGATCGCGAAGCCGTAGTCGAACGCGTCGCGGATGCCGCCGAGAACGCATCCCTGCGTCTCTCACCGCCCGAGATCGCGGAGAGCCCGCTCGAGTTCCAGCGCGCCGATGGCTCGTCGGTCTTCCGCGCACGTCGCAGCGCCGTGTTCACGGCGAAGTTGCTCCTCGAGGCCGAGTCCCGGCTGCTGGACCGCACGCGCGATGTGACTGCGCCACGGATCGCGACCCTCCAGACTCGCTCCCGGCGCGAGGGCGTGGCCCTCGGCTCGGATCAGCGGGAAGCACTGGACAACATCGTCAGCTCGGGGCGTGCCGTCGACCTGCTCGTCGGAGCCGCCGGCACGGGCAAGACGACGGCGATGCGAGCTCTGCGCGACGCGTGGGAAGCCGCGTACGGACGAGGGGCCGTCGTCGGACTCGCACCGTCGGCGGGTGCTGCGCACGTGCTCGCTGAAGAGCTCGGCATCCCGACGGAGAACACTGCCAAGTGGTGGACAAACCACCTGATCCACGGCGAGACCTTCGCCCCCGGGCAGCTCGTCATCATCGACGAGGCATCGCTTGCCGGCACGCTGTCGCTGGACCGCATCACCGGTTTGGCGGCGGCTGCTGGCGCCAAGGTCCTGCTCGTCGGCGATCACGCGCAACTGCAGGCGGTAGACGCCGGCGGTGCGTTCGCGCTGCTCGTGCACGATCGGGATGACGTGCCCGAGCTCGTCGACATCCACCGCTTCGTCCACGCCTGGGAGAAGGAAGCGTCGGTGCAATTGCGGGATGGAGACGCCGACGCGATCGACGCCTACGCGGAGCAGGAGCGGGTGCTCGAGGGCGACTCGGACGCGATGATCGACGCCGCCTACGCGAGCTGGCGCCGCGATGTGCAACGCGGCAAGTCCAGCGTCCTCGTTGCGGACTCGAACGACGCCGTTGCCGCACTCAACGTCCGTGCCCGCGCCGAGCGCATCCTCGACGGCGAGATCACGGGACCAGACGAGGTCGCATTGCACGCGGGCAACGCCGCAGCGGTCGGCGACATCGTGCTCACCAGGCGCAACGACCGCACGCTGCGCACCGGGCGAACATGGGTGCGCAACGGCGACAGATGGAGCGTCATCGCACTGCACCGCGACGGCGGGATGCTCGTGCGTCGCGCCGGCCGCAACGGAGGCGCGAACGTGGCACTGCCCGGCGATTACGTCGCTGAGCATGTCGACCTGGGCTACGCGATCACGGCCCACCGCGCGCAGGGCATCACGACGGACACCGCGCACGTTCTCGTGCGATCGGGAATGACACGCGAGAGCCTCTACGTCGCGATGACTCGTGGACGTGAGGCGAACACCGCGTATGTCGCAGTGGACCGACCGGAAGGAGCGCACGCTGGGCCGCATCCTGGCGACCCAATAGATGTGACAGCTCGATCCGTGCTGCGCGGCGTGGTGCAGCATGTCGGCGCGGAACTGTCGGCGCACGAGACTATCGCCGCGGAACAGGATCGCTGGGGATCCATGGCGCAGCTTTCTGCGGAGTACGAGACCATTGCGGCCGCGGCGCAGCGTGACCGCTGGGTGGCACTGATCGAGACCTCTGGTCTGGCCGTTGTCGATCAAGGGGCGGTGATCGACTCTGACGCTTTCGGGCCTCTGACAGCAGGGCTCCGTCGCGCAGAGGCCGATCATCACGATGTGGCGCGGCTTCTGGCCGCTCTCGTGGGGGCACGCGGCTTCGACGGCGCCGACGACATCGCGGCAGTCTTGCTGTCGCGACTCGAGAGGGCGATGGCGCGTGAGGCGCGGAGTGGTTTCGGGCGTATGGCGCCGCGGCTGATTGCAGGTCTCATTCCTGAGGCGCTAGGACCGATGGCGCTCGAGATGCGGCGTGCACTCGATGAGCGCCGGGACCTGATCGAGCAACGGGCCCACGGACTCGCGGCGAAGGCCATCGCGAAGCACGAGTCATGGATGAGCGCGCTCGGCGTCGAGCCCGACGGATCCGCCAGGGCAGCATGGCGCCGCCAGGTGAAAGTCGTCGCCGCGTATCGGGACAGGTATGGGGTCACCGGGCATCGCCCCCTCGGAGACTCTCCGGCGACCAGTGCTCAAGAGCGGGATGCTGTCCGCGCACGCATTGCGATCGAGACGGCGCATCGGCTCTCTCGAGCAGCACAAGACCAGCACAGCGGGCAGCGGGGGAGCGGGCGCCCGTCGGCGGCCCCCGTTCGGTAGTGGCCTTCCCTTTGTCGGCGCCCAGTTCTACAGTGGGCCCCAGGCAACCTCATATGCATCGTCGCTCGTCGCGCCGATACGACGGCCCACCGGCCAGTCCTTCCAAGTCCTCGTTGCTGAACGCATGGAGGGCAGCCGCATGTTCGGAGCAGTCTGGATGCTCAGCATCCGACTCCGCACGTTCCTGCGTCGGTTCATGCCGACGAACATCCTTCTCGCCGCCATCTTCACTCGGCGCGGTCTCAAGTGGGGCGTGCCCGCAATGTCCATCGCCGTGGTTTACCTGGCGGCTGCGGTGCTGTTCGCTGGACTGGTCGGGCAAGGAGCGCCTGGCTGGCTCAACCTGCTGGTGCTGCTCTGCTTCTGGAACGCGCTCAAGTTCCTCGCGGCCGGGCCGGCGAGTCTCTTCTGCCTGGTACGCGTGCGCATACGTGAAGCACAGATCCGACGCCTGATGCGAGTGGCAGTCATGAGTGAAGGAATCCACCTCGAACGGGCTACTCGGGCACCAGCGCGCGCAATGCACTGATTCCGCCGCTCGCCGCGCGGGGTGAGGTGCGCACCTCCTCTGCGGGCCAGTCTTGTAAAAGGTCGTGCGGAATATCGGAGGTGTCTCATGACCTTGCCCCAGGAGCAGTTCGACGAGCTTTTGCAGCGGACGGCGTTGGCGTCATTGTTCTACTACCCCGAGATCGCCGCGGATGACACCGAGTACAACCTGCAGAACGACATCGAGTACTGTCTCGAGCCCGTGATGGGGCTGGATGCCGATGACCTGGCTGGACTGCGGACGCTTATCGGGCGCGTGATAGCCAATCCGTCGGCTCATCGCGCGGCGCTCATCGAGTTGGTCATCGAACTCGCACCGGAGCCGACCGAAGGGTAGACCAGCGATGGCTGCCGCTCCCGACGACGCCGCACGCGGCGCTGCGCACGGCGAATCGACGGACGCCGCGGCCGAGAAGATGGCCCGAAGGAACGAGCGAAATCGGCAGTACCGCCAGGCGCATCCGGAACGACACGCCGCAGCGACGCGTCGCTGGAAAGAGGCGAACCCGGAGCGGGTGCGTGAGATGAATCGTCGCTGGAAGAGGGAGAACCGCGAAAGGTCGAGGGAGCTCAACCGGGAATCGATGCGCCGATCAGCCGCACGCAAGCGCCGGCTGGCTGACAAGCGGCGCCGCGCCAACGAGGCCTCGCGGCGATGGAAGGAAGCCCATCCCGAACACGTTCGCACCTATCACCGTGAGTGGCAGGCGGCCAACCGGGACAAGGTCAACGAGTATTGCCGGCGCTATCACGCGAAGCACCGGGAGGAGCTCAACGCCCGCGCGACTGCATGGCGTGATTCCGAGCCGGACAAGATGAAGCGTGCCCGCAAGGCCTGGGCGGATCGCAACAAGGAGCGCACGGCCGAGATCCAACGCACGCGGCGCAGCGATCCTGTGAAGTACCGAGCCGATCTAGACGCGAACTCCGCCGCGAAGCGGCTCGCACGCCGACTCGAGCGAGCAGGCCTTCCGCCGAAGCGACTGCATCGCACCGCGGCCCGCGAGAGGAGATCGAACAGTCGCGCCGCTGACGGGTACTTCGCTGATCCAGCGCTTCCCGAGCGTTTGCGCCAGTTCACGGTGTTCACCGTGACCATGACGGACCTTGTCGTCGAGCAAGGCGACCGGATGCTGGACTTCGCGAGGTCATACACTGCTGCGCGAGTCCGCATGGGCCTACCAGTTGTCGACCCAGAGGACATCATGTACGCCCGCGCGGCGCAGGCCGTCGCGGACCGCATGAAGCGCGTCGACCTGTTGACTGGTCGCGAGATCGCTGCCGCCGTGCGGAGCGCCAAATCGGCCCTGGTCACTGCAACCCGCGAGAAGCAGATCAGAGCCCTGATCGATGCCGTGGAAGTTCACCTTGCGAGACATCGCACACGACTCGACGCTGACGCCGACCTTGAGAATGTGGCACGTGGCCGGCGCGGCAAGCCTCGACTCTCCCAGGACTTGCTCCTGATCCGCATCGCGCTCGCAGAGGTACTGGACAAGTCAACCGGCACCTCGCTCGATCCCGCAGTCGGCTCGAACGTCGTCCAGCACGCTGAGCGGGCGCTCCTGGTAGCTGAGCGCGGTCGGCCCCGACCCGACGCGGTGCCAGCGCGACGTCACCCAGAACGGCTGCCCAACTCAGTCGAACGGTAGGGATCCGCTTGCGGGCATGCGTGTGAGAGGCGCGGTCGCCTCACGGCGGAGACCGCCAGTTCGCGATGACTGACATTGATCAGGCCATCGGACGTTCGATCGTTGCTGCGAGGACGATCCCTCCGCCAGCGACCCCAGATGACGACTCGGGCTAGCGCTTTCCACCGGCGCGTGGTGTCGTCCTCGAACGAACTCGAGTCCGGTGCAAACGCGTCTGTCTGGTGCTCAGGGAGATGTGCTCAGCGAAGACCGACCGCCCCGTCCACTCGCCGCGGTATCCCGAGGGGATTTCCATCGCGCAGTTCTGGCGGCAATGCGGCTGTCGGCGCGGATTGGTAGGCAACCGGCCTGAGAAAGCGGCGGATGGCGGTGGGGCCGACAGAAGTGTGGGGTGAAGTCGTTGCTGGCCACGGGCCGCCGTGGTGTTGGGCCCACGTCACTGCGACGCCTGTTGGCCACCCTGCGAACAGGACGCGGCCGGTGATTGCGGTGAGGTGGCGCGCGAGATCCGCGACAGGCTCTCCTGGCTCCGCGTGCAGTGTCGCGGTGAGGCTTCCGCCCAGCCTTGCCGCCAGGTGCAGCGCATCATCGAGAGATGTGTAGCTGACGAGGAGAGTCGTCGGGCCGAACGTCTCTTCGAGCAGTTCTGGATTTGCGGACGCTGTCGCGATGTCGGTCGCGAACACGACACTCGACGCCCCGGCATGGTCTGGCTGACGTGGTGCACCGCCGACTCGGCGGACGCCGGGGGCGACGCTCAGCTTCGCGACCCTCTCCCGGTACGAGGCCTCGATGGAGGCGGTGAGAAGTCGTGCGGAGCCGGACTCGCCGAGGAGTGCGGCAACCTCACCTTCGAAGCGTCCTCCCTCCGGGATGAACACAAGCCCCGGCTTGGTGCAGAACTGGCCATGTCCGAGCTGGAACGACGTCACCAAGCCCGCCGCGAGCTCGACCGAGCGTGCCGCATCGGCCTTCGCGGTGACGAACACGGGGTTGACGCTGCCTAGCTCGCCGTAGAACGGGATCGGATCTGGGCGAGCGGACGCGAGATCGAAGAGGGCCCGCCCGCCCTGCACCGATCCCGTGAAGCCGACCGCCGCGACCTCCGGAGCCGTGACGAGCGCCGTTCCTGCGGCGCGACCCCGAACGAGGCCGAGGATTCCGGCGGGTGCACCGGCGCCCTGGAGCGCAGCGAGAGCGACTTCGGCGGTCCGCGCGGAAAGACTGGGGTGGCCGGAGTGGGCCTTCACGATGACGGGGCAACCTGCGGCGATCGCTGAGGCGGTGTCGCCGCCGAGAACGGAGAAGGCGAAGGGGAAGTTCGACGCGCTGAACACGGCGACGGGTCCCAGCGGTTGGAGCATGCGCCGGAGATCCGGCGTCGGCGGTGTCGCCTCCGGACGCGCGTGGTCGATGATCGCCTCGACATATCCGCCGTCGGCGAGCGTTGCCGCGAACAGTCGCAGCTGGGTCGCCGTTCGCGCCACCTCGCCTTCCAGTCTCGCGACCGTCAGATGGGTCTCCTCGGCTGCGATCGCGACGAGCTCGTCGCGGGAATCCTCGAGCGCGGAGGCCGTCGCTTCCAGCCACACTCCGCGCTCGGCGGCCGAGGCGCTGCGCGTCATATTGAAGGCGGCGAGAGCATCGCGTGCCGCGTTCGTCACCTCTTTGGCCCGTGGGAGTGACGTGGTGGACACCGCCTACCGCCTTTCCGATTTCGATGCGATGACGGCCATTGTGTCAGCCGGATCGGGACACTAGTGTCGCTCGAGTGAACGAAAAGTTTCTCGAGACGTCGCCCACCAAGCCAACGATGCAGGTGATCGCAGAACAGGCGTCGGTGTCGCTGTCGACGGTGTCGAAGGTCCTGAACGGCCGGAAGGGGGTGTCGACCGACACGCGCGAGCGCGTCGAGCAACTGCTCCACGAGCACGGCTACCTCCGCCGCGGCGAGGCGGGGCGAGCCGGCGGACTCATCGAGGTCGTCGTCGAACAGGCGATGTCGAGCATGTGGGCGCTCGAGATCATCCGGGGGGTTGAGTCCGTCGTGCGCCGACACGGTCTCAATGTCGTCCTGTCGCAGACCGAGGCACGCCACGATCCCGGCTCGGCGTGGATCTCGGGAGTCGCGCAGCGCAGGCCGGTCGCGGTCATCCTCGTGCTGACGGATCTGTCGGCCGAGCACAAACGCCGGCTGTCGACACGCAACATACCCTTCGTGCTGATCGACCCGGCGGGCTCACCCGACCCCGATGTCCCCTCGGTCGGAGCGACGAACTGGGCGGGTGGCGTCGCCGCAGCCGAGTACCTCATCGGGCTCGGCCACCGCGACATCGGCATGATCACGGGGCCGTCCGACATGATGTGCACCCACGCCCGACTGTCGGGCTTCCGGCATGCGATGGAAGCCGCCGGCCTGCCCATCGGCCCCGGACGAATCGTCCAGGGCGACTTCACCCGCGACTCGGGCGTCGCCGCGGGCCTGCAGCTGCTCGATCGACCCGACAGGCCCACGGCGATCTTCGCCTCGAACGACATGGAGGCCGTCGGCGTCTACGAAGCCGCCCGCCGCACGGGGCTCTCGATCCCCGGAGACCTCTCCGTTGTGGGGTTCGACGACATCAGCCTGGCCGACTGGATCGCGCCGGGGCTGACCACAATCAAGCAGCCGCTCGCGCAGATGGCGGCCGAAGCGGTCGAGCTCGTCCTCCGACCCTCCGCAGCCCCCTATTCGGAGTCTCGCCGAGAGCTTGCGACGACCCTGATCGTGCGTGAGAGCACGGCGCCACCCGCGAAAAGTTTCCAATGAGGATGCGAACACTTGCGCACCGATTGCGCGACCTCATAGTTTCACCGAGCGGCCAATGACGCCGATCCACCCGAACGAAGGAGCAAGGATGCTTCGCACATCTACCTCGTCCCGAGGAGCCCGCCGGGCTGCTCGCGCCATCGCCGCAACCGCCGCTCTCGGCGCCGCTGTCCTGCTCGCTTCCTGCGCGAGCGGCGGAGGGGGAGGCGGCTCCCAGGCGGTCGCCCTCTGGGGGATCACCTCCGACCAGGAGATCATCGAGCCGTCGGTCGCCGACTGGAACACCGCCAACCCTGAGCAGCCGATCGAGGCGAGCTTTTTCGAGGGCGAGGCGTACAAGACGAAGATCCGAACCGCGATCGGTGCCGGCGCCGGTCCCACGATCATCTACAACAAGGGCGGCGGGACCCTCGCGTCGTATGTCGACGCCGACAAGGTCATCGACCTCACCGAAGCCCTCGGCGACGACGTCGACCGCTTCCTGCCCTTCGCACTCGACCCGGTGACCTTCGACGGCGCTGTCTACGCGGTGCCGATGAAGGCGGTCGCACCCGTCGTCATCTACTACAACGAGGACGTCATGGACGCCGCGGGCGTCGAGCCGCCGCGCACGTGGGACGAGCTGCTGGACGCCGTCGAGGATCTCCGGGCGGCTGGCGTCGCGCCGTTCGCTCTCGCCGGCGCGGCCAAGTGGCCCGAACTCATGTGGCTCGAGTACCTCGCCGACCGCATCGGCGGGCCGGAAGTGTTCAACCGCATCCTCGCGGGCGAAGACGACGCCTGGTCCGACCCCGCGATCCTCGAGGCGAACACGATGATCCAGGATTTGGTGCGCGCGGGCGGCTTCGCAGAAGGCTTCGCCTCCGTCACGACGGACTCCAGTGCCGACGCAGCGCTCGTCTACACGGGCAAGGCGGCCATGCTGCTGCAGGGCACATGGGTGAACAATACCTTCCGCGAGCAGGCTCCGGACTTCGCCGAGTCGTCGCTCGGCTACCTCACGTTCCCGACGGTCGAGGGCGGGATCGGCGACCCCGCCAACATCGTCGGCAACCCGACCAGCTACTTCTCCATCTCGGCGGATGCCAGCGAGGCCGAGCAGGAGACCGCGATCGACTACCTGCGGACGGGCCTGTGGAACGACACGTACGTCGATCGGCTCATCGCCGCGAACCAGGTTCCCCCGCTCGCCGGCATCGGCGACGCGATCGCGGAAGCACCCGACGCGGAGTTCGGCGCCCTCGTCTACGAGCTCATCAGCGCAGCCCCGAGCTTCCAGATGTCGTGGGACCAGGCGCTCGAGCCCGCTCAGGCGCAGGAGATGCTGACGAACCTCGACCGGCTCTTCAACCTCCAGATCACGCCGAAGGAGTTCTCCGACGCCATGAACGAGACGCTCGACTGATGACCACCACTGCTCATCGCCCTGCGGAGACGGCGGCAGCCGTCTCCGCGGGGCGGGTCCCTCCCGCCGGCACCGCTTCGGCCGCAGCCGGCGATCGTCCCTCCCCCCCGACCCGACGCCGCACCCTTGCTGACGATCGCCCCAGCGCGCTGCTCATGCTCCCCGCGGTGGCACTCTTCGCGTTCTTCGCGGTCGCGCCGCTCGGCGTCGCGTTCTACTTGAGCTTCACCGATTGGAACGCGATCTCCGCGCCCACGTGGATCGGGATCGACAACTGGGTGCGCATCCTGACAGGCGAGAACTTCCGCAACGGACTGATCCTCAGCCTGCAGGTCATCGTCGTATCGTGGCTCGTGCAGACCCCCATCAGCCTGCTGCTGGGCGTGTTCACGGCGGGGCCTCAGCGATATCGGGCCGGGCTCGCCGCCATCTACTTCCTCCCGCTCATCCTCTCGTCGGCGGCGACGGCCCTCGCCTTCAAGGCGATCCTCGACCCCAACTTCGGCCTGGGGTCCGTGCCCGGGTTCGACCTCCTCCGTCAGGACTGGCTCGGCAACCCGCAGCTGATCTTCGTGACGGTGGTCTTCATCATCGCCTGGCAGTTCGTGCCGTTCCACGCACTGCTCTACCAGGCCGGCGTGCGGCAGATTCCGGCTTCCCTCTACGAAGCCGCCGAACTCGACGGCGCCGGCCGCGTGAAGGCCTTCTGGCACGTCACGCTGCCGCAGCTGCGCCACACGATCGTCACGTCGTCGACGATCATGCTCGTCGGCTCGCTGACCTACTTCGATGTGATCTTCGTGCTCACGGGAGGAGTGCCGGGCTACGGCATCCGGATTCTCCCCATCGACATGTATCTAACCGGTTTCGCCGCCAACGACATGGGCGGCGCGAGCGTGCTCGCCATGGTGCTTGTCGTCCTCGGGCTCCTCATCGCCCTCGGGATCACCCGGCTGAGCGGCTTCGCCCGCATGAAGAGCGAGCAGGAGGGAGCATGAGCGCCACCACCCAGCTGCGGGCCGTGACAGGAGGCCGCACGCCCCGACGCGCTCGCGCCGGCGTCCGCCGGCCCAATGTTCTCGGCGCTCTCGGCGGATACGCCTGGCTGCTCCTCATCGTAATCCCGGTGTACTACATCGTGATCACGAGCCTGCGTCGCCAGGAGGGCTTCTTCAGCGAGAATCAGCTCCTACCACCGGCGAATCCGACGCTCGACGCGTACGCACTCGTTCTGCAGGGCGACTTCGCCCTGTATCTCATCAACAGCGTCATCGTAACGGTGGTGACGGTCGGAGTCACGGTCGCGGCATCCCTCATGGCCGCGTTCGTGATCGTCCGCTCGACGCACTGGACGGCCCGTGCGTCATTCGCACTACTGCTCATGGGGCTCGCGATTCCTCTGCAGGCGACGATCGTGCCGCTGTTCTTCATGCTCAGCCAGGTGGGACTCTACGACAGCCTCGCTGCCGTCATCCTCCCGTCCATCGGCTTCGCCGTGCCGATCACGGTCCTCATCCTCGTCAACTTCATCCGTGACATCCCAGCTGAGCTCTTCGACTCGATGAAGGTCGACGGCGCTGGGCAATGGCGGATCCTGTGGTCGCTCGTCGCGCCGCTCGCACGCCCTGCGATCACAACGGTCGCGATCTACGACGCGCTGACCGTCTGGAACGCCTTCCTCTTCCCACTCGTGCTCACTCAGAGCCCGGAGAACCGCGTCCTTCCGCTGGCGCTGTGGACCTTCCAAGGAGAATTCAACGTGAACGTGCCCGGCATCATGGCCGCCGTCGTCCTGTCCACCCTTCCGATCCTCGTCCTGTACATCTTCGGGCGACGCCACATCGTGAGCGGCATGACAGCGGGGTTCGGCAAGTGACCGCGCGGCGTGCACTCATCGTGCGAGGCGGATGGTTCGGCCACGAACCGGTCGACACGACCGAGTTCATGCGCAAATTCCTCGAGAAGCAGGGCTTCTCGGTCGATGTGCACGAGAGCCCCGCCGTCTACGCCGACGCCGACTACATGGCGGGCGTCGACCTGATCGTGCAGGCGGTCACCAAGAGCACGATCGAGAAGGCCGAGCTCGACGGCCTCCGCGCTGCCGTCGCTGCCGGGACAGGTTTCGCCGGCTGGCACGGGGGCATCATCGACTCCTACCGCAACAGCGCCGACTACATGCAGCTCGTCGGCGGCCAGTTCGCGGCGCACCCCGGCTGCGACCCCGCGGACCGCACCGGCGAGCAGTCCGACAACTACCGCCCGCACACGATCGAGATCACCGACCTCGGCCGGAATGATCCGATCATGGCCGGCGTCGACGACTTCGTGATCGATACGGAGCAGTACTGGGTGCTCTCCGACCCCTACATGGAGGTGCTCGCCACGACGACCCAGCCCGTTCGGGAGTGGGATGCCTGGCACGAGCCGGTCACGACGCCGTCTGTGTGGAAGCGGTACTGGGGCCAGGGGCGGGTCTTCGTCTCGACATCCGGCCATCATCTCGACGTTCTCGCGGCCGATCCCGTGCGTACGATCACCGAAAGGGGGCTGCTGTGGGCGGCTCGACACTGACCGACAACCTGACCGGAAGCCACCACGCCCGCAGCGCTCCGCTGCGCGTCGGCATCATCGGCACGGGGGTGATCAGCGGCCAGTACTTCGCAAGCTTCGCACGCCTTCCCGAGGTCGAGGTCGTGGCCGTGGCAGATCTCGACGCGGAGCGCGCACGGACCGTGGCCCGCGAGCACGGCGCCCGCGCGCTGAGCGTCGATGCCCTCCTCGCGGACGATGAGGTGGACCTCGTGCTCAACCTCACCATCCCCGCGGCGCACGCCGAGGTGTCGATGGCGGCTCTCGCGGCTGGCAAGCACGTCTACGTCGAGAAGCCGCTGTGCTCGACCGTCGAAGAAGGAAAGGCGCTCCTTCGTGCTGCAGGTGAGAACGGCCTCCGCCTCGCCGCGGCGCCCGACACGGTCCTCGGCACGGGCATCCAGACGGCGCGCGCCCTCATCGATCGGGGCGAGATCGGTACACCCATCGGCGCATCCGCCAGCTGGTCGTCGCCGGGTCACGAACGGTGGCACCCCGCACCCGACTTCTACTATCGCCCGGGCGGGGGCCCGCTCTTCGACATGGGGCCCTACTACCTCACGACCCTCGTGACGCTGCTCGGGCCCGTCGTGCGCGTTAGCGCGACGTCGCGCCGCTCCGACCGTCCACGCGCCATCGCGACCGGACCCCGCGCGGGGGAGTCCCTCGGCGTCGAGATCGATACCCACATCACGGCGCACGTCGAGCACGCCAGCGGTGCAGTCTCGACATTGATGTTGAGCTTCGAGGTATGGGGATCCCGCCAGCCGCACATCGAGGTGTTCGGCACGGCCGGCACCGTCGCGGTGCCCGACCCCAATCGATTCGACGGCAAGGTCGAACTCCTCGACGACTCCCGTGAGTGGCGGGTCATGGATGACATCGCCGGCTACATCGACTCAGGCAGAGGATTCGGGATCGCCGACCTGGCACGCCGGGCGGCCGCGGGCGAGGATCATCGGGCGTCCGCCGAACTCGCTCTGCACGTCGTCGACATCATGGCGTCGATCGATGAAGCCGCCCGCACGGGCGCTCCCCAGGACCTGACGACCACCGCACCTCGACCCGACATCGTTCCGCTCGAACACATCGGCCTGTTGGAACTTGTTGACGCGGCCCACGGAGGTGCGGCATGACGCTCGCCTTCGAAGGAGTGCTGTTCTTCCCCGTGACGCCGTTCGACGACTCCGGTCGAATCGACGAGGCCGTGCTCGAATCGCACATCCGCTCCGGGGTCGACAACGGCGCGGGCGGCGTGTTCGTCGCGTGCGGGACGGGAGAGTTCCACGCCCTCGATCCTCGCGAGGTGCTGCAGGCCGCTCGCGTCGCCGTGCGTGCGACCGAAGGTCGCGCCCCTGTGCTCATGGGTGTCGGGGGTCCCGTCGCGACGGCGAGCGCGCTCGCTCGAGAGGCACAGGACGTCGGAGTCGACGGGCTTCTTCTCCTCCCGCCGTATCTCGTGGCAGGACCAGGCGATGGCCTCGCCGCATGGGTCGAGGCGATCCTCGCCGCCGGCGACCTGCCGGTTGTGCTCTACAACCGCGGATCCGCCGTGTATCCGCCGGCCATCGTGCGCAGGCTCGCAGCGAATCCGCGCGTGATCGGGTTCAAAGACGGCGTGGGGGACCTCGCCGCCGTCCAGAGGATCGTGAGCGAGGTCACTGCCATCCGGACGCGCTTCCTGTTCTTCAACGGGCTCCTCACCGCCGAACTGAGCCAGGGCGCCTACCGCGGCGTCGGCGTGCCGCTCTACTCCTCGGCCGCCTTCGCGATGGCCCCGGGCGTCGCGACGGCCTTCCACCGCGCGTACCTCGCACACGACGAGGCAGCGCGGCTCGACATCCTGAACCGCTTCTATGTGCCCCTCGTCGCCCTGCGTGACGAAACTCCCGGATTCGGAGTCTCGCTGATCAAGGCAGGGCTGCGGCTGCGCGGAGTGCCGGTCGGGCCGGTTCGCCCGCCGCTCACCGACCCGAATCCGGACCAGCTCGAACGGCTCGCATCGATCCTGGATGTCGGCGACGAACTCGCCCGCGAACACGCGCTACGGACCACCGCTGGCGCCTTCGGTTAACCTCGGGGAACGCGATCGAAGACCCCGCACCGTGCGGGCGCCGCACTACACGCAAGCGGAGAGTGCGTCCCGAGGGATCCGTATCCGTATCCGGGCATTGCCAGGACGAGGTCGGAAGGGCGGGGCCTTGAGCGCATGCGTTGGGCATCCCTCTGCGGGCCGTGCCCCGAAACTGGAGCCTGTGCGGGCGGCCGATCCGAACGCCTGACCGAGTATTCTTCCCGTCAGCGTCTCGACGTGGCAGCGTCGCATCGGAGGGCCGAGCGTCTAGCCGAATCGTCTGAATGCTCCGCGCTTCGAAACTCACCTCTGGCTTTGGCTATGCGGAGCACTAATGGCGATCGCGATAGGCGGCGTCCGAGATCCCCGCGCGCCGCAGGTGCCGCACCAGGGCCTCGAGCGGAGGCCGGAATGTAGCGGCGAACGCGGTGTGGTGACCAACTCGGCGTACCAGATGCGGGCTCATCGCGTAATAGGTGGCAACGAACCTCCTGCCCAGGGGCGTCGTCAACAGACGTTGGTCTCGCCAGCGGCGAAGGACCCGCACCTGTGGGCAGTCGTACGACCCATACACCGCGGTGGCGACATAGCACCCGGAGGATCCCCGGTTCTGCCCAACGATGAACGATTTCACGCCGGACTCAGCGTCGGCGACTACTTGCGCGAAGGCAGCGACCCGCTCAAAGATCACAATCAGGCCGCCATCGCGGATCTCGGCGATGGTCATGCGGGGAGAGATCGCATCGCGGTCGAGCCTTAGGCGGATGCTCATCCTAGAGGCTCCGCCGCGGACACGCGTTTCCACGAGCTTCGCGCCCCGCTGCTCGACCATTCGACGCATCTGCACCCAGGGTGATGAGGAGTCGTCGTCGCGCAAAGCGCGTCGGTCTTCGTCCTCGACAGCCAGATTGCAGAACGCCTCCAACTCGATGACGTCCTTCTTTGCGTTCGGGTAAACGCCCAGCGTTTCGAAGAGCTCGAGCTCGCGCTGCGGACTAAGTAGGTCGCGGATCTCGATCAGCATCGCTAGCGGTTGCGCACCGAACCGCTCGAGACTCATCCAGGTGTCGTTGGTCGCGACAGAACCGTAGGAATCGTCCATCGCCGAGATGTCGCCGCGGACGTAGTCATCGAGGTCCATCGTCCAAACCTCGATGCCCTTGACCCCGCACTGAACGATGAGATTGCTCTCCCACGCGCACGCCGAGCGTTCAAACGGTGGCTGGCGATCGAGGGGCATGTCGACTTCCGCTCTCCAAGGCTCGGCGGACACGGCGTGTGTCCGTTGTCGAACCGTACAGGAGGCCGGCTCTGCACCTGGACCAATTCCGAATCGCTGTGGATAGCTCAGGGCTTCGCCCCTGACCGCAGGGATCCCCTTGCGGACATTGTGCGAATAGGGGACCGTTGCGAGCGTTGCTCTGGGCAACGGAACTCAAGCAGGGACGCCGCCGTATGCTCGCCACCATGGATGATGTCGTCACGGTGAAGGAGCTCATGCGCGAGCTCGGCTACGACGACGACGGGCGAGCCGTTCGCGCCGCCCTGCGCAAGGGTTTCCCGGATCATCCCAAGAACAGTCGATGGGACCCTCTCTCGCCGGCGCAGGTCAGCTTCGTGCGCAGGGGCGTCAGCCAGAAGCGCTGAGGATCCTTCTCCGATCGCGGTACGAAAGCGGGACGTTTCGAGCCTTACGTCCGCGCCAGAGGATGATGCCTACTCGGGCAGTGCCCGAATCCGGGACCCACCGTGTGCGCCTACCTACGTGCCCGCACACTGCGATTGAGCATCGAGTGTGCTGTATCGAGTGCCATACGCGACACGTCCGTTGCCAGCCACCGCAGGTGGCCCGTACGCCGCAACGAGGGACGCATGTCAACAAACAGCCAGGGGCAGTGCGTCCGCGTCCATCCGTCGCGGTGCGCTCTCCTCACTCTTGGAAGATTCCGCCCAGCGCAACTTTTGCGCTCTTCGTCTAGCCACTGTCCGAGCGTCGCGACGATACGGATCAATTGTGACCCCTCGCGTGGCGACAGGGGAGTCCCCTCCCGCTCAGCTGTAGACCGCGAAGGCACGTGCTGAAGAGGCATTCGGGCGGCTGCGCGGGTCTCTAACCAAACACTGGAAGAAACATATCTTGTTCAAACTAACAGTGCGCGTGTAAGGTCGAACGTGCGACGTGTTCGATATGCATCGCATACACAGACCCTCGGTTCGAAGGAGAGCAGGATGTCCCCCACCAACCCCGGCCTCGTGCAGGAAGGTCCGTCCACGGTGACGACCGAACTGCGCACCGGATCCATCGGCCTCGGCGGCACATTGATGCAGTCGATCGCCCAGATCTCACCAACCCTCGGGATCTTCTACACGATCGCCTTCACGACGGGTCAGGCCGGAATCAGCGCACCACTGACCTACCTGGCAGCCTTCCTCGTCTGCCTGCTGATCGCCGTCCCCATGCGCGGACTCGCCAGGCACCTGCCCTCCGCCGGAGGCTTCTACACCTATGTCTCCGCCGGCATCGGCCCCAAGGCCGGATTCATGACCGGTTGGCTGTACGCAATCATGGTGACCGTCGTCCCCGCCGCGCTCGCCGCGTTCACCGGCGCAATCCTCCAGGATGAGCTCGGCGGCAAGTACGGGATCATGATCCCCTGGTGGGTCTACGCGACAGCGATCCTGGTCGTCTGCTTCGCCTGCGCCTACCGCGGGATCGTCATCTCTATCAAGTTCCTCGTCGTCATGACCATCTTCGAGATGCTGGTCGGTCTGGGCCTTGCCGTCGCGGGCCTCATCGCGCCCGGCCCCGGCGGTTTGAACCTTGAGGGTTTCAACCCGGCGAACATCCAGAACGGATCAGGATTCTTCCTCGCCGTCGTGCTGTCCATCTTCGCCTTCACCGGCTTCGAGAGCGCGGCCGCGGTCGGCGAGGAGTCCCGCGACCCGAAGCGGATCGTTCCCCGCGCCATCATCGGATCCCTGGTCCTGATCGGACTGTTCTACGTCTTCACGGCCTGGGGTCTGCAGATCGGGTGGGGCACCGATGACCTCGCGTCGCTCGCGGCATCGCCCACCGCACCGGCATTCGTGCTCGCCGACCGGCTCTTCAACGGTGCGTCGCTGATCATCCTGATCGCGCTCGTGAATTCCGGGCTCGGTGTCTGCATCGCCTGCACCACCAGCGCGACCCGCACGATCTACGGCATCGCGCGCACCGGCGCCCTGCCGTCGGTCTTCGCGAGGGTGCAGCCCAAGTACCGCACGCCGATCGTCGCAGTCTTCGTGCAGTCGGCGATCGCTCTCGTGGTGTGCCTCGGCATCGGATTGCCGCTCGGTCCGTACAACCTCTTCAACATGCTTGGGACGACCGGCACGTTCGTCTACATCCCGATCTTCATCCTGATGAACATCGCCGCGTTCCGCTTCTTCCGCACCCGGCACCCCGAAGAGTTCAGCATCTGGGCCTACGTCGTCGCGCCGATCGTCTCGACTGTCGCACTGGCGCTCATCGCGTACAACAGCCTCGTGCCGCTGCCGGCATTCCCGGTGCTGCTCGCGCCCTTCATTGCGATCACCTACGTCATCCTCGGTGCAGTCGTACTCGTGGGCCGCAACCTGCGGCCGGCGAACCGAGACTGGATGGCGCGCGCCGGCGAACTTCCTGAGGTTGACTGAACACGAGAAGTGTTCCAACGCACAACCAGGAAGGGCATCAACGATGAACGCAGAGACCCGGCAGCAGCAGATCCTCGAGCATCTTGCTCAGCGAGGCGAGGCCAGCATCGCCGAGTTCAGCGCGCGCTTCGACGTCTCGGAGATGACCGTTCGACGCGATGTCAACCAACTGGCCGCTGCGGGCCTCGTCGTGCGCACGCACGGCGGGGCCGCCCCAGCGGCGAGCGGGAGCTTCGAGCCTCCGTTCGCCCTCCGCTCCCGCACGAACAACGAGGCCAAGCGGCGCATCGCGATCGCGGCGGCCCGTGAGGTGATCGACGGGCAGACGATCATCCTGGATGGCGGCTCGACAGGGGTCGCCATCGCGGAGGAGCTCGTCGGCCGGAGCATCACGGTCTGCGCCCTCAACCTGCGGGTGGCCGAGATCCTCGCGTCGGACACCGCGACGCGCGTGATGGTCCCGGCCGGCATCATCCGCACCGGCGAGATGAGCATCGTCGGGTCGGAAGCGGAGGCATCCCTGCGCCGCTACCGATTCGACGCCTACCTGATGACCGCGTCCGCAGTCGACGGGGCGGCCGGATTCACGGAGTGGAACATCGAGGACGCCGCCGTCAAACGTGCCGCGCTCTCGGTGGCACGACGCACGGTCGTCGCGGTTGATGCGTCGAAGTTCGGACGCGAGGCGTTCGCCCGGATCTGCGGCCTCGACGAGGTCGACGTGATGGTCACCGACGACGCCCTCTCCTCACAGCAACGTAACGAGCTCTCGGTCGCGGGGACCGAGATCCTCATCGCATAGATCCCCGCAAGTCAGGAACGACCATGAACACTTCTCACCACTCCCTTCCGAGCCACGTCGACACCCTCGTCATCGGAGGCGGCACCGGTGGCGCCGCCTTCACAGCCGTGCTGGCGGCAGGCAGTGACGAGACCGTCCTGCTCATCGAGGCTGGCACCGACTACGGGCCGTATGCCGACGGCGGGTGGCCGTCGGACATGCTCGACGCGCGGTCTATCCCGCTCTCGCACGACTATGACCTGCACACCGTGCGAACCTCCGGCGAGGGAACGCTGGACCTTCCGCGGGCCCGAATCCTCGGCGGATGCTCGGCGCACAACGGCTGCACAGCCTCGGTCAGTGCCCGCTACGACTACGACGAGTGGGCTCAACTCGGCAACCCGGGGTGGTCCGCCGCCGACGTCGAGCCGCTGCTGGAGTGGGTGCACTCCCAATTCCGTGTCCGCCGGTACACGATGGATGAACTCACCCCGCCGCAGCGGGCCTTCGTGAACGCGGGACTTGCCGCCGGACTCCCGTTCGCCGACGACCTCGATGCCATCGAGGCGGCTGAGGGTATCGGTCCGATGCCGGTGAACGTCGTCGACGGGGTGCGCTGGAACAGTGCATTCGCATTCCTCGACGAGGTGCGCACGCGGCCGAACCTCACGATCGCGGGCGGCACCCGGGTGACGGAGCTCACCTTCGAGGACGGCAGCGTCACCGGTGCCTTCGTAGAGCGAGACGGACAGATCTGGCACGTGTCCGCCACGCGCGTCATCCTGGCCGCCGGCGCATACCACTCGCCTGCGATCCTCCTCCGATCCGGTATCGGCCCGGCCGACGAACTCCGGGACCTCGGCATCGAGGTCGTCGTCGATCGCCCCGGCGTGGGTCGGCACCTGCTCGACCACGAATGCGTGCAGCTCGATTACGCCGGCCGTCCCGGCCTCGTGGATGAGCTCGCCGCCCTCCCGTGGAATCCGGACGAGCAGTCGCTCGGACGCGCTCGCTCCAGCCGCTGCGACGGCGGTCCCTACGACATCCACGTCTTCATGGTCGCGGGGGCGAACAGCGGCCACCCGGGCCTTCCGCCGATCTCACTGTACGGCGGCGCGATGCGCGCACGCTCAGAGGGGGTTGTCACGCTCGGTCCCGACCTCGACATCACGAACCCCGTGATCGACCATCGCTACGGAACCGACCCCGAAGGGTACGACCGGGCGGTGCTGGGGGAGGCCCTCGAGCTCCTCGAGCGCATGGCCCTGCAGCCGGAGCTGGCCGAGATTCTCGGCGAACGTGTCGTCGGGGCAATCGCGAACCCCCTCGACGACATCGTCAACTACTGCCACCCCGCAGGCACCTGCAAAATGGGTCCCTCAAGCGACGAGCTCGCCGTAGTCGATGCCGACGGCCGCGTGCACGGCATCGCTGGCCTCTACGTTGCAGACGCGTCGATAATGCCCACGATCACCCGCGGCAACATCAACCTCCCGACCGCGATGATCGGCACGAACATCGCGCACCGGATGCTGCGCGCCCGCGCAGCCTCCAGCACGGGCGTTGATGCACCCGAGCGTATGGTCGAGGGAATCGAGGTCGCACGATGAGCAGCACGCTCGAGCACGTGCACGAACTGAACCCCTTCGAACGCAACATCCGCGAGCAGTCGGACGCCCTGCGTGCACTGCTGGATGCGGGCGCCGATCCGAGGCTCACCGCCATCGCCAAGCGGCCGTGGGAGCGGGTCGTGCTCACGGGAATGGGCAGCTCGCACTTCGCGGGGCTACCCACCTGGCGCGCACTCGTCGAGGCTGGCGTGTCCGCGTGGAACGTTGATGCCGGCCAGCTGCTCGATACCCCCGGCATCATCACACCCGAGACGCTCGTCATCGCGACCTCGCAGTCGGGTGCGAGCGGCGAAGTGGTCGAGCTCATCGACCGTGCCGCTGCGGGACGCCTTCAGTGGGGCGCGCTCGTGGGGATCGCAGCCGCGCAGGAGAGCCCACTGTCGAACGCGGCCGACCTGTATCTCCCGCTGCACAGCGGCGACGAGGCGACCGTGAGCACAAAGAGCTACCTGAACTCTCTCGCGGTGCACCGACGAGTCGCCGCCGCGTTCGGGTCCACACAAGAAGCGGCCGTCGAGACGCAGATCGCGGAAGCGGCCAACCGGATCGAGCCCCTGCTAGCCCTCGACACGACCCTGCTGGCTCGCGACGCTCTCGCCCACGCCCGGCCGCGGCTCGCGACGGTGGGCTGGGGTGACGACGCCGCGACGGCGCAGTATGCCGCGCTCATCATCAAGGAAGCATCCAAGGTCGCCATCGAAGGGTTCGTGGGAGGCGCATTCCGACACGGACCCTATGAGCTCGCCGGACCCGGCCTTACCGCCGTGCTCTTCGGCGCGTCCGCCGATGACGCCGACGGCCCGCTCGCCCGCATCGCCGGCGACCTGCTCGAGAGTGGGGCGGCGGTCGTGCTGGTCGGCGATCTCGAGCTCGACGGCGCCACGACCCTCCCGACATCCGTCGGCGGCACGCTGGAGGCGCTCGCTGCGCAGTCGGTGGTCGCCGAGTCGCTCGCGGTCGCCGTCGCACGAGCGAACGGCGTCGATCCCGGTGCCTTCGCCTACGGCAGCAAGGTGACGGTCAAGCTGTGAACAGGGCACCCCGACCCGGCTCGGCGGCAGCCGGGTCGGGCCCCGTCCGCGTCGGCATCGACCTCGGTGGTACCGGAACCCGGTTCGTGGCGGTCGACGACGATTCCGTCGTTGTCGCAACGGCGACTTTCGCCACCCCCGTCGATCTCGCACCCGCTGCCGCGCGCTCGTTTCTCGTACGGGAGGCGCGAGCGGTGGCCGCCGGCCGATCGATCAGTGCAGTGGGTATCGGGGCGAGTGGTCCGATCGACCGCGAAGGAGTCATCCGCAACCCCGAGACACTCCCCGCGTTCACCGACGTCGAACTCCTCGCGCCGATTGCGGCCGAGCTCGCGGCGCCCGTGCGCATCGACAACGACGCGGTCACCGCTGCGCTTTACGAGGTGAGTCAAGGGGCGGCGCGCGGATCCACCAGCACCCTCATGGTGACGCTGGGGACGGGGGTCGGTGTCGCGGCGCTGCGAGGCATCGAGCCGGTGCGCGGATCTGACGGGACCCACCCGGAGGCGGGGCATCTCAGCGTCACCGGCGCTCACGCGCCCTGCTACTGCGGACGCCTCGCATGCTGGGAACAGCTCGTATCGCGATCCGCCCTGCAACGCGCCGCAGGCTCCCTATTGCGGGTCGCGAAAGGCACCGCCACGGACATCGATGACGCAGCCGAGCGCGCTCAGCAGGGGAATGCCGATGCAATCGCGATCTTCGACGCATTTGGACGGCACCTGGCCGAGGGCCTCGCCGACCTGCTCACGGTCGTCCGCTCATCGTGCGTCGTCCTCGGCGGAAGCGCCGCCCGATACCAACCGGCATTCGGGCCCGAGCTCAACCGCCGCCTCGCCGAGATCGACCTCTATGGTCCAGTGCCGCCAGTGCGGATCTCATCGGCTGGAGTCTTCGGCGGCGCGATTGGGGCGGCCTACCTCGCCCCCAACTAGCAACGACACGAAGCAACATCGACGAACAGCATCAACCCCCGAGAGGAGCTTTGCATGGCAAGAATGAGATTTCCCGCAGCGGTGCTGTGGGACATGGACGGAACACTCATCGATTCGGAGCCTTCTTGGATTCGTTCCCAATTGCGATTGGTGGCCGAGCACGACGGTGTGTGGACGTGGGAGAACGGGCTGGGTCTCATCGGTGCCGACATGGAAGCAACTGCACAAGCGATGCACGACGCTGGAGTTTTACTCGGCGACGACGAGATCATCGATCGCCTCACCAGAGAAGTGTGCGCCGATCTCACGGACCTGATCGAATGGCGCCCAGGTGCGTATGAGCTCGTCGGAGAACTCGCCGCGCTCGAAATCCCTCAGGCGATTGTTACAACTTCACCGCGCGACATGGCGCTCATCATCGCCGCCAAGCTTCCAGTTGACGCGATCCGATTGATCGTCGCCGGGGAAGACGTCGCTCACGGCAAACCTCACCCCGATCCATATCAAACCGCAGCGCGCCGACTCGGGGTTGACGCCGCCAGATGCGTCGCAATCGAGGACTCGCCGACGGGTCTCGCGTCGGCTGTCGCGGCGGGAACGATAGCAATCGCGGTGCCACACGATGCGGCCATTCCCGACGACCCGCGATACGACATTCTCTCTACTCTCTCCGGACTCACTGCGAAAGACCTCGGACTCCTTGCGTCGACACGAGGGACTACTTCCGGTTGAGACGAAGACGAGCACGAAGGACCAGCGTCAAAGCGTGTCCCCGATGAGCTGGATTGTTTTCAGCACGCGCATGCTCGGAAGCACGGCCCACCCGTGCGATCGCGATCCGTAAACGGGCATCGTCCGGTGAAGGGGCCTGGCGTGCGGCTGGGTGCACGTCCGCGCGCCATGCCCGTGCGTGCGACGCGTGCAAGCAGCCCCCAACCGTGCATGCGGCGGCTCCGATGGATCCGCGTGCTGGCGCCGACTGCGTTGCACGTCATCGCGGTCGGACTGAGAGGCGTGTCGCGAAATCACGGCACTCCTCTCCGAGGGGCATCAGATGTGTACGTCGATCACCGCGCCGCGTTACCGCTTGATGACCGCGAACTGCGTCTTCGAGTCAGAGAAGACGACTGATCGTCCTAAGAGCTCGAAACGTCCACCAAGGGGGCGGCGCTGCAGAAACGCGTCGGTGATCTGGGCGAGGACGTCTGAGAACTCGCGGAGATCGAGGTGCGGGCCACGGTCGCACCCGTATCGGCCGGTGCTCCACACCTCGCCCCAGCAGTTGGTCGAGAAGGCGATAGCGCCGTCGCTGCGGCGCTCTGCGAGACTGCGGATGTAGTCGAGTTCCCAGTCGTCGCAAGCTCGGATCTTCCTGTACTTGTCGGAGAGGGTCTTCTTCATGCTGCTGCCCTGCTCGTGAGGTGGAAGCCAAGGCAGCGAGGGCATTCGTAGCAACGGACCTCCCGACGTCGTGACGGAAGCGATGCTTCCTCAGCCCGCTTGCGAAGCGTCACAACGTCGTGCAGTGCTGAGACAGCTTCGCGGTGGTCGCGGAAGCGCACCTTGCCGCAGCGGTGCGAGATGGGCACGGACACGATCTCTCCTTCGAGTTCGTCTTGTCGGGTTCTATTCAGTTGTTCGATTTGAAGTCGTCGGTGCGTTCGCCGTCTCCTGGGGTCGCCGGTAGACGCACGAAAGCCCCGCATGTAGCGGGGCGGGGTCGAGGCTCCTCGGCGGAGCTCCTGGCAGCATTTCGGCGGCGCGGGGGCCGCGCGCACATAAGAGGAGCTGCCGGACGATGTTTCCGCGAGTAGGCAAGGGGCGTCACTGGCCCCTGTAGGCCCTCGGTACTCGATCGTCTTTTCTTATGGTCCACTACCGGTCGCGTGGACAGACGACCAGTTAGCGTGAACAATATCAAACTCCGACGCCCGCCGATGACAACGACTTCTCATGAAAGCCGGACAGTCGCGCAGGGGCACTGCCCGCGGTGATTCCCATGCGTGCAAGAGCGTTGGCGCCGCCCCACTGAGAGTCCACGATGGTGCGCTGCAAGCGAAAGTGCCCCGGCACGAGCGCGCGCTAATGTGAGCGGATGGAGGACTGGCAGAGTGCGCTGTGGGTCGCCGCAATCGCGGCCGTGTCTGGTTTAGTTGGCGCACTGATCGGCCGCGAGCGGTGGCCTGCGGATCTGCGTGACGCGAAGCGACTCAGCGAGATCGTCGAAAAGATGGAGCCCGAGACGAAAGAACGCGAGCTCGCGGCAATGTACCGCGACGATCTCACCGCCCGATGGATCTTCGGTCGCGTCGCCACTCTCGGCGACGTTCGTCGCGACCTCGGGCTCGCGCTCATCGTCATCGGAAGCGTCACCGTGCTCCTGGGTGGTCTCGGACTTCCCATCGCTGCGTATCTTGGACTTTTCGGCGACGCAGGCAGCGATCCGGGCGCTACTTTCTTCGTCGTGATTCTCGTGGGTGTTGCCTTGTTCGGCCTCGGCATATGGCTGGCCAACTCGTACCTAAACCGGTGGAATAAGTCCTTGACGGATCTAAGAGCGGCGCGTGGTATGCGGCCACCGGTCGATGACTGGGTCAATGAGTTTCGCAAGGGTCAGAAGCGATCGAAGCGGATGCGACCGAGCCTGAGCGGCAAACCGTCTGCTCCATCCCTCAAAGGTGACGCGTTCCCCAACCAGTCGTAGGCCGCGCCGACATAGGTTTCCCGCCGAGCGGGTCATTGATCCATAAACGGGCACTGCCCGACTGGGGGAGGTTGCGGGCGGTTCTGAGCGCGTTCGGTTGCGATCCTCTTACGGGCACTGTGCGGTCGAGCGCGATCTGACGGAGTACCTGAGCACCCACGCACGACAGCAGCCCGCTCCGCTTGCGCGGGGCGGGCTGCTTGCCGGTTCGGGCGTTTGGTTCAGCCCTGGTATCTCAGTCCATGTCCGTATCGGAAGAGGGCGTCGGGCATGTCGAACGGCGTGTCTGACTTGTTGGCTTCGACCGACGCCATCGAGCGGGGGAGGTCGATGGGGAGCTCTCCCTGGGGTTGGGCCTTGCCGAGCAGCACGTCGGCGACGGACTGGTCGGTCGCACCGTACTCCGCGATGATCGCGGCGGCCGCGTCGACGAACGGCGTGAGGATCGCGGGCCGGTCGAGGTTCACGACGATCACGGTCGGCACCGCGGCGCACAGGGCGAGGATCTCGTCGCGTTCGGCATCCGGGTAGTCGAGGCTGCCCGCGTGCATGAACAGCTCGAAGCCGTTCGTGCGCGGTTCGTAGGCGGCGGCGATCCTCAGGACGGCGACGTCGGCGGCGGCGGGGTCGTCGACGATCTCGCAGCCGTCGAACACCGAACCGTCGATGTTCTTCGTGAAGACCTTGAGCCCGGCGGTGAGCGGGAGCGTCGGGGCATCCGCGGTTCCGTTGGTGAGGAGCGTGTGCGCGTGCCGCTGCGCGTCGATGCCGGCCTGCACCATCTCGTCGGTCGCCACGGCGAGCTCCGCCTGCTCGGGGTCGACGTGGCGGTCGTCGAACAGGCCGAGGGTGAACTTCTCGATCAGCACGCGCCGGGCGGACTGGTCGAGGCGCTCCTCGGTGATCAGGCCGTTGCAGACCGCGCCGAGCAGTTCGGAGACGCAGAACTCGCCGCCGAGCTGGTCGCAGCCGGCGTCGAAGATGCGCGCGATGCGCTCCTGCGCCGAGAGGTCCTCGACGCCCCAGGCGCGGGCGGGGAACGGCGCGCCGAACATCTCGACGTCCGAGACGAGGCCGAAGTCGGTGCAGACGATCCCGTCGAATCCGAGTTCGGTGCGCAGCAGGTCGGTGATGATCGCCTTGTTGAACGCGAATCCGACCTCGTCGTACTGCGTGCCCACCGGCATCCCGTAGTACGGCATCATCTGCGAGACGCCGGCCTCGATCGCGGCGATGAAGGGCTTGAGGTGGTCGTCCCAGCGGCCGCCGGGGTAGATCTGCTCCTTGCCGTACGCGAAGTGCGGGTCTTCGCCGTCCTTCTGCGGACCGCCGCCGGGGAAGTGCTTGGCCATCGCCGACACCGATTCGAGCCCGAGCTTCGTGCCCTGCAGGCCGCGGACGTAGGCGGCGCCGAGGCCCGCGACCAGGTCGGGGTCTTCGCCGAAGGTCGCGTTCAGACGCGCCCAGCGCGGTTCGGTCGCGAGGTCGATCTGCGGGTGCAGGGCGAGCCGCAGTCCGACGGCGGTGTATTCGCGGCGGATGATGTCGCCGTACTGCTCGACGAGCTCCTCGGACCGCAGCGCTCCGAATCCGAGGTGTTCGGGCCACTGCGAGAAGACCTTCGCGGCCGCGCTCGCGCCGGGATTGAAGTGGAAGCCGTGGCGCGGATCGGTTCCGAACGTGATCGGGATGCCGAAGCCCGTCCGCGCCGCGATGTCCTGCGACGTGTTGTGCCACTGCGCGAACTCGCGTGCGGAGTCCGCGTCGCCGATCACGTAGATGTGGTTGATCCGCAGCTTCGACACCGTCGACTCCAGCGACGGCGCCGGGAACATCGGGCTGGGCTGGCTGGGGTCGCCGTACACCGAGATGCCGACGAACAGCAGGCCCGCCTTGTCTTCGAGGGGCAGCCGGCTGAGCAGGTCGTCCGCTCGCTGCTCGGGCGAGAGGGTCGGGTCTTGGAACGGGAACCGAGTGTCGGTGACTGTGGTCATGAGGCGCTTGCTTCTTTCTGCTTTTCGGATGCTGGGAGCCGGGGGACCCTGTTCGGTTCAAGGATCCCCCGGGGATTGTGCTACTTGACGCCGCGGATCTTCGTCACCAGGAGTCCGCCGATGATGCCGACGGCGCCCGCGAACGCGAACCACACGGTGTACCCGCCGCCGAACACAGTGCCGCCGATCGGGATGAAGATCGTGCCGGCGAGGAACGGTGCGACCATCGCGGGGAGGGTGTTGGCGATGTTCAGCACTCCGAGGTCCTTGGCCATGTTCTCCTTGTCGGGCAGCACGTCGATGCACATCGCCTGGTCGACACCGAAGAACAGGCCCGCACCCACGCCGAGGATGGCTTCGGCGACGAGGATCACCGTCAGGCCTCCGTCGCCGGCGAGCGGCGAGAGCGCCACAACGATGACGCCCAGCCCGACGAGGACGCCGCCGACGGTGACGAAGGGCTTGCGGCGGTTCGCCTTGTCGGACCACTTGCCCGCGACCACCGACACGACGACCATCGCTGCGACCTGGATCATCGTGCAGGTGAGGTTGAAGGCGAGCTGCGCGGGGACATCGAGGCCGTACTGCGTGCCTACGAACAGCGTGAGGAACCCGCCGAGCGCGCCGAAGGCGAACATGATCATGGCCTTGGTCAGCCAGGCCCACCCGAGGTCGCGGTGGGTGCGCGGGTTGAAGTAGAACGTCTTCGCGAACTCCTGCCAGCTGAACTTCTCAGCAGGAGGCGCGGTGCGCACTCGGTCCTTCAGGGTGAAGGCGAACAGCAGGCCGAAGGCCGTGGCGATCACCGCGGGCACGAGGCTGCGCAGGGCGTCGTTGGGCATCGCGTTGAGAATGGCTGCGCCGGTGAGCAGAGCGAGGGGGGTGGCGGTTCCGGCCAGGCCGCTGATGAAGCCGCGGCGCAGGTGGGGCACCTGGTCGGCGACCGAAGCGGTCTCGGGGCCCTGTGCGAAGTTGCTCGCGGTCTGCGCGATGCACCAGACGACGAGGAGCATCCAGACTGCGGGCACGACGCCCACGAGCGCCAGGCTCACGCCGGCGACCAGGACTCCGCCAAGGATCCACGGTCGACGCATGCCGAGCCGGGACGTGGTCCGGTCCGAAAGGCGGCCTGCGAGGGGCTGCGCGATGAGGGCGAAGAGCGAGCCGACGCCCATCACGAGACCCAGGGCGGCGGGCGCTTCCTCAAGACCCACGAGGTTCTGCACGCGGACCGCCAGCCCGCCCATGATCGGGGTGAGGACGCCCAGGAACAGGCCGTACGTCGCGAGCCAGTAGGTCGCTGCGAACCCGCGGGGTTCTCTGGCCGGGGCCTGAGCGACAGACTCTGCGACCGCCGCGCCGACGGTGGTGGGCTCGACGCCCTCGGTGGATGTGGACAACGTGACTCCTTCGTCTCGGGTGCCGGCGCTGTACCGGCTCGAACACAATACCTGCACTAGTGTAGGTTTCTGCAACCAGCAGTCACCGGAGAAAAGAAGGCAGGTGCGCAGGCGATGGCGCGAACCGGCTACGCCAAGGGACGCGAGCGACGGGAGGAGATCCTGAGCGCCGCCGTCACCGCTTTCGCGAACGCCGGCTACTCCGGAGCATCGATCCTCGAGATCGCCGCCGCGTGCAACATCACCCGCGCGGGGCTCATGCACCACTTCAGTTCCAAGGAAGAGCTGCTCATCGCCGTCCTCGACCGCCGTGAGTCGATCGACCGAGAAGTCTTCCGAGCGCACGACTCGAGCCGCCCCGACGGACTCGGCGTCCTGAGGGGCATGGTCGCCCTCGCCCGGCACAACGAAACCGTGCCCGGCCTCGTGCAGCTCTACGTCGTCGTCTCGGCGGAATCCATCTCGCCCGAACACCCCGCCCACGCCTACGTGCACGAGAATTACCGCCGGGTCCGCTCCGGGATCACCTGGGCGCTGCGCGGAGCTCAGCGCGCCGGCATCCTCACCCCTGGCCTCGACCCCGCGGAAGGCGCCGTCCGCCTGCTCGCTCTGGAGGAGGGACTCCAGCGCCAGTGGCTCGACGACCCCGCCGGGATCTCGCTCTCACGCCACCTCGAGGCGGCCGTGAGCGAGATGCTCACGGTGCCACTGTGGGATGAATCTCGCCCCGCCGACCCGGATTCCACTCGAGGCGCGGAGGCGCGGTCCGTTCGGGTCGCCTAATCACGGTCGAACACGATTCTCAACCGCGCATCGCACGAGAGCGGAGGGTAGCGCACCGAGAACAGCTCGTGGATCTGTCGTACCCGCCCGCGCGCCGTCCGTGCCGCGGTGTAAGCGTACCCGGATGTCCTCACCTCTTTCGGCGGGAGCAGATGCCGCGAAGCGGACTTCGCATCCATACGGGGCCACAGCGACAAGGTTCGCTAGTGTGCGGATATGGCGGGTAATCGGTGGTCCGAGGCGGCGGTAGCGCTTGCCTCCTTGGTCGTTGCAATTGTCGCCGTGATTGTGTCGATCGCCTTGCCTTTGGGACTCCAGACGTGGGCGAACGCCCGGGAGGATGCCCGGGCCGATGAAGAAGCCGAGTCGGCGGCAGCCTCGCACGCGGAAGAGACCAGGCAGAGTGATGCGCTCGAATCGATTGCCGAGTCCCTCGGCGGGCCGAACCCACCCGTCGGCGCCGATTCGGAGGATGACGCAACAACGAACGGGGCATGCCGGTCGGACGGTGAAGTATTCGCTGGCGGCTGGGGCCCTGAGCGTCCCCTGTTCGCGGACGCCGTGACCCCGAACTATCTTCTGTTCAACTCGGTCACTGATAACCCGAACGTGGGGGACGAGCGGGCGTTTTTCGTCATACGTGATGCATCGATCACGGATGACGGTGGCTGGCAGACGCAAGTGAAGGTCGAACGAGGTCATCGATATTCGCTCCGGATCTACATTCGCAATGACTCTGCCTACCCGGATGCCGTCGCGACTGGGACAAGGGTCATGGTGAATTTGCCAACTTGCGCTGGCACCTCAATCGGCGCGTCGGCGTTCGTGACTGCGGACGCGTCGTTCCCCCTGCAGGTGTACGCCAATGTCGGTTTAGTCGCAGACGAGGTCTTCAACGTTCGGTTTGTCGAGGATTCGGCCGAGCTCTACAACAACTCACCAAACAGCCCCTTCACACTTCCCGGTGTCGAATCTGCCCTCTTCACCTCCGCGGGTCAGCTAATTGGATTTGATGCACTGGACGGCTTCGTGAAGCCCGGCTATACGAATGCGAGCTACTTGTACTTCGAGATCGAGCCGCAGTTTGCTGAGTGAGACGGGGTACCTGCCTGGCTTACGAATGGCGAACTTGACGATGCCGCCGAGTGTGGTCGGTCGTGTTCATTCGCATCCAGGGGTGGAGGTGCAAGCGGTGACCTCCATGTCGACGTCGCGGCCCAGATCATCTGCTCGATCTGGCGCATGGCCGTACCCGTTGGATCCGCAATCGGGCGGCACGGGGATAACTTGCAGGAGCGCGCGACTGTGGATAGGCGAGGCAGGGCATAATCGCTGTTCATGACTCGCGGCGGGTGGCTTGATCGGTATCGCGATGGTGAGCGCGAGCAGGTGTGGTGGGAGCTGCGCCAGCTGGGTGCAGCTGTCAGAGAGCCGAGATTCGAGGCCGAGGCTCGTGACGTCTGCGACGAAATGGCGCGCCGTGCGCGCTCCAATGTCGAGATCCTCGTTGCGCGGCTCACCGCGCAGGGGTTTCGGTTTCACTCGAACGACGCTGATGCCGCGCCGGTCGTTCCGCTCCGCCCGCCAGGCGACGAGATCACGGAGCTGGTCGCCGCTCTCGAAGGGGAGTACGGCCCCATCCCGTTCGTGGTGTCATCGTGGATGCGGATCGTCGGTGATGTGTGGCTGGTGGGAACGCACCCGGAGTGGCCGGACTCTGATCACGCCGACCCCCTGGTGGTGGAGCTCGAGGGGTCTCGGTACCAGGGATATTCGACGCTCGACTACTGGGCCAGCGAACGAGAAGCGTGGCAGGAGGAGTCGCTGGATGCGGTCGGCTCTCCCGGATTTGTGTTGCCTGTCGCACCGGATCGACTTCACAAAGCGAACATCAGCGGTGGCGCGCCGTACGGATTCCGCGTACCGGACGGTTGCGCCGACGGCCTGTTCGTGACCGATCACGTCGGATCGTTCGTCTCGTACCTCAATCTCGTCTTCGCGCACGGCGGGTTCCCCGGGTTCAGCGACGGAGCGGGCGTCGCAAAGATCAAGCGAGCATTGTCGCAGGGGCTGCTGGAGTTGTAGAGCGCGCCAGGCGGTGAGGGAGATGCAGCCTGTACGGAGTCATTCAGCGCGCGACAGACGGTCGCTCAGCGTGCGTTGTTGTCAAGCGGACGTTGCCAGGCGACTTCGCGCTCGAGTTGACCAGTCTGAGTGAACAGAAGTACTTGATGAGCGTCGGGTAGAGCCGCTGCGAGCTGGTTCCGGTCCGCGCGGCTGAAGCCGAGTTTCTGCCAGAAGGGGCCGGACCGCCGCGAAAAGAGCCACGCACGCGTGGCACCGGCCGCCCGTGCCTGGTCGATGGCGAACTGTGCGAGACCCGTGCCGGTCCCGGCACTCCGGTGCCGGGGCGCGACGGCGACGCTGCGGATCAGGGCATTCTCCTGATTGGCGCTCAGTTCGAAGCCTGTGCTGCCGATAATGTTTCCGTGCTCATCCCGCTCGATCCACAGTTGGACGGTCGTGTCGTCTAGGCCTGACAGAGTCAGGTCGGCTTCGTGAAGGAAAGCGCGAATCTCCTGAAGATCACCCGATCCCATCCGCTCCAACGCCACAGCTCCATTGTCGCTGCTGCGATTGATGTCATCCGATTCCATGCGACTCGACGAGCGGTCCTGTACCCCGGCGGCCCCGATGCTGGGCCGGTACGGGTGGCCGCTAGATGATCTGGGCCAGAATGCCCACCGGGGGCGCGATGAATGTCGCGCTGAGGAGTCCGAAGATCATGCCCGCCCCGAACGCTGCCTCGTCGAGGCGCTTCCATTCGCCAAAGCGTTCGTGAGCAGCCACGATCAGCGCGCTTTTTGCCGAGTCAGTGTCGGGAAAGGCAGCCGCCGCATCCTCTGCTTCAGTCCATTCTGCGTATGCCTGCGCCACTCGTGGCTTGCGGCTGACTGACGCTAACCAGGCGCCGATGAAGAACGCTCCGATCAGAAAAGGTATGACCCATATCCAGGGCGGAAAGAGCTCCGTCCCCTCGACAATGAGCGCA
Organism: Microbacterium sp. NPDC019599; assembly: GCF_040632175.1. Taxonomy (NCBI): domain Bacteria; kingdom Bacillati; phylum Actinomycetota; class Actinomycetes; order Micrococcales; family Microbacteriaceae; genus Microbacterium; species Microbacterium sp. NPDC019599. The sequence goes on along the minus strand of NZ_JBEYBL010000002.1, from coordinate 68,892 downwards.
ACGATCACGACGACGAGCCCTGCCACTCCGGCTGCGCCAGCGTGCCGCACGGTTGCGTCCGCTTGCGCGCGCGAACGCCTACCTGTCGGCTTCGCTGCCTTCGGCTTGACGTCGAGCGTGTTCCGTGGCCGACTTCCAACCCCACACCCGATGTATGGCTCCCACCTGGTGATCCCGATAGTTGGAGTCGAACGGAGTGGACACCGGGCCGATGTTGTCTACGACCTCGATCCCGCCGTCCGTGAAGAGCTCAATTCGAGTCATCGCCTGCTCGACGATTGGGCGCGCGGCAATGTCCGCTGCTGACGGTCTCTGCTCACCTCGCCACCTGACCGTGCCGGCGATGAACGTAGTCCGAGAACCGGGCCCGGTGCGGCGAACTTCGACCACTACGAGACACGCCCAGGCAAGCGAATCAATCGGGACGGCAAGGATGTCGCCCGATTCAAGCTCCGTGGACGATCGCGGTCTAAGAGGGAATGATCGGCTGTCCACGACCGCGATTCTGGCACGTATTCCTCGGCAGCTTTATCGCGTTCGGGCGGCCGCAAGCCGGTCCCTTACCGTCCGGCCGGAGGCGACGTAGCGTTCGCGTTGTCCTCGAGGTTGCTGGACTGAGTGGTGTTCCGCTCGCGTATCGCACTGAAGAGGAGGCGTTGCGATGTCACGGGAGTGAATCGCGTAGGTTGCGCTCCGAGTTGTCCTTCCGTGCGTCAGCGCGAGCTCGTTTGATGGCGAGGGAGAGGATCGCCGCGATGGCGCAGAGTGCGGCGCCTCCCCACCAGGCGTAGGTGTATTCGCCGAAGGTGTCTCGGATGATGCCCGCGCCGAGCGCGGCGATCGCGGCGCCGATCTGGTGGGCGGCGAAGACCCATCCGAAGACGATAGTGCCGCGCTCGCCGAAGATCTCGCGGCACAGCGCGGCGGTGGGCGGGACGGTGGCGACCCAGTCGAGTCCGTAGATCACGACGAACAGGACCATGCTCGGGTGGATCGTGTCGGCGAGCAGCCAGGGCAGCAGCAGGAGGCCTACCCCGCGGAAGGCGTAGTAGATGATGAGGAGCTTGCGCGGGTCGAATTTGTCGGTGAGCCAGCCGGAGGCCACAGTGCCGACGATGTCGAAGACGCCGACAACGGCGAGCAGCCCCGCGGCGGTCGCGGTTGCCATGCCGTGGTCGTGAGCGGATGGGATGAAGTGGATGCCGATGAGTCCGTTGGTCGTGGCGCCGCAGATGGCGAAGGCGATCGCCAGCGCCCAGAACGCTCGGGTCTTCGCCGCGAAGGCGAGGCCCTCGAACGCCCGTCGTGCGGCACCGCCGGTAGCGGGTGCCGGCGGCTCGTAGCTTCCGGGGTCGGCGCCGTACGGGAGCACGCCGCGATCGGCTGGGTAGTCGCGCATCACGAACCAGACCAGCGGTACGGCGAGCAGCGCGGCGGCCGCGACGACGAGAGACGCATACCGCCAGCCCACCGTCTCCGCGAGGATGGCGACCGGCGGCAGGAAGATGAGCTGCCCGGTGGCAGACCCCGCGGTCAGGATGCCCATCACGAGCCCGCGCCGGCGCACGAACCAGCGGTTGGCGATCGTGGCGGCGAACACGAGCGCCATGGATCCGGTGCCGAGGCCGATGAGCAGTCCCCAGAAGATCAGTAGCTGCCAGGAGGCGGTCATCAGCACGCTGCCGCCCGCTCCAAGTGCGACGAGCGTGAGGGCGGTGGCGACAACCTGACGCACACCGAACCGGTCCATGAGTGCCGCCGCGAAGGGCGCGGTGAGTCCATAGAGAAGGAGGTTGACGCTCACCGCCAACGACATGACGCTGGTCGACCAGCCGAACTCCTCGTTCAGCGGCACCATGAGCGCTCCCGGAGCGGCGCGGAAGCCGGCTGCGGCGAGCAGCGCGACGAAGGCGACAGTCGCGACCCACCATGCTGGGTGGATGTTTCGCCGCCGGCGAGGGGCGGGGAGACCGTCTGCGGTCGGTGCGATGCGGGTCACGACGAGACTCGGTCGGTGCGTGGTTGATGGGCGGCGACAGCCTGCATCTCGACCTTGCAACCGAAGGGAAGCGCGGCTGCCTGGAAGGTGAAGCGCGCAGGCGCGCTCTGGATATCGGTGAATTGCCGGCGCCACCAGTCGTTCAGCGCAGAGTAGTCGCCAATGTCGGCGAGGACGCATTGCACGTAGACGATTTCGTGCTGGGCGAAGCCGGCGGCATCGGCGATCCGCATCACGTTGCGCCATGCAAGGGCGGCTTCCTCCTCGAACGTGCCGGGTTGATAGCGGCCGACCGCGTTCAAAGCGGGCATCCCGCTGATAAAGCACAAGTCTTCCGTTCCGGCCGCAAGACTGAACGGGAGGCCTGCCGGCAGGCCCGGACCGTCGACGATGCGGGTCGCGCTCATCATGACTCCTCGGTTCCCACCGACAGCGCGAGAGAACGGAGTTGACCAGCGCCCTCAACCGTCAGCATCCGCTCGACCTCCGCCTGCGCGCCCTGCCACAGGGGAAGGGCCAGCACCGACACCCTCTCGGCCTCAGCGGTCAGCACGATCGCGCTCGCCCGCCGATCCGCGACGGACGTGCTCACCTCGACCAAACCCCCCTTCTCCAGCACGCGGAGGTTGCGTGCAACGGTCGATCGCTCGAGTTCGGCGCGCGCGGCCAGCTCGTGGATCGTGATGGGCGCCTCTCCGGCTGATGGAATGCGTCGCATCAACGACCATTGCGCAACGTTGATGCCAGCAGGCTCAAGGGCCCGATCGTAGATGGCGGTCATCCGTCGCATCGCGACTCGCAAACTGGTGCAGTAGCACTCGGAGTTCATATTTATGAGTATATACACGCATTCCTGAACGGATAGACGGGCACCCGATCACAAGCGGTTCCGATACCGCCTCGATCCGATGCAACAGGGCGTCTATCGTCATCGACCCCGTTCGCAAGTCGGTCCCCTCGCGGACGGATCCTTCGCGAAATGCTCGGCCGGCTCGCGGACTACCGGGATGCATCGGCCTGCGAAACTGGGGCGACGCACAGATCGACCCCGATTGGTCGGGGGCTATCGTCGGAGTGGTGACCAGAGTCGTTCTGATGTGCGGGCCAGCGGGTTCTGGCAAGTCGACCGTCGCCAGGCGGCTTGAAGCGGAGGGCTTGGTGCGCCTTTCATTCGATCAGGAAGCCTGGCGACGTGGGATTCAGACCATGCCCCTACCGAACGAGGTGCACGAAGAGATCGAGCAGGAACTCCGCGCTCGCCTCATCGCGCTCGTCGCGGCCGGCACAGACGTGGTGCTCGACTACTCGTTCTGGTCCAAGCGCGCCCGCCTCGCGTATCGGGAATTGCTGCGCCCGCTTGGTGTGGTGCCGGAGACGATCTATCTAGCGACGCCGCGATCAGTCGCATTGGAACGGATGGGCGCACGCAGCCACGAGCACGCTGACGACTACGCGCTTCCCTACAACGTCGCTGCGGAGTACTTCGACCACTTCGAGCCCCCGACCGCCGACGAAGGTCCCTTGACGGTCCTCGGTGCGGCGCCGACACAGTGAGGGGTCCTTAAGCGGGCGGTAGCACACGCGCCTCACAGGACGCGTGGGCCGCTTCTCCGTATCGGCGGGTTGGGGCTCGTCGTTATAGGCGATCGAACTGGGAATCCGGTGCAGGTAGAGCTGGCGCTGGACCGGCGAAGATCGGGGTGGTGTCCGAGGGACTGGCTTCGTGGCCACGCCATGGATAATCGCTCGGAACGATTTGGAGTCAGGCAAAGGGCGGGATGACCGTGATTGTGGCGTTGATCGCTGTCGCTGTGCTCGTCGCGGCGGCGATCCTTCTGATGGCGGTACGCGCGCGCGGGGAGCGGGACATCGCCGTCAGCGCACGCGCTGCTCTGATCACCGGCGCTGTATCGGTTCGTCCGGATGATGAGCCGGATGCGGCGGGAGCGTTGGCGTCTGTCGAAGCCGTGGGCGGTGCGATGATCCAGGCGGGTTTCACCGTGGAGACGGTGCAGGACGTGCTGAGCGATATCGCTCGCGTCAACGGTGTGCCAGAAAGCGATGTTCTCGTCTTCCCCAACGCTGTGTTGATGTCGGCGCGCGACGCCGGACGCCGTGAGACGGGCGCTGTCGCAGGTGGGGACGGACAGCTTCTCCTGTCTCAGATCGATGAGGTGCAGCAGACTGCTGATGCCGCGCGTACCGGCGTTCTGGATCCGAGCTCGACGATCGAGCGGATCCGTCGCATCCGGGGAATCGAACCCGCTTACGGGCCGGTGCTGCGGGTTGTCGGCTACGGCTTTCTGAGCGGCGCCTTGTCTGTCCTCCTGGGAGCGTCATGGCTGGGCGTGTCACTGTCCCTTGCCCTCGGGCTGGTGGTAGGTGCGGGGCTGCTCATCAGCGAACGAGTGCCACGACGATATGGTGCGCTCATCACGGTCGCGATCGCATTCTTCGTGGCGAGCGTGGTGCTGCTGCTGGTCAGATTCGGCTGGGGAAGCGGCATCCTGGCGGCACTCCTGGCGCCGCTTGTCGTGCTCCTGCCAGGCGCGCTGCTCACCACCGCGGTCCTCGAGCTGTCGATGGGGCACATGATCTCCGGCGCGGGTTGTCCGCGTCCGGCGGCACTGGCGGCGCGGGCATCGTGACTGCCGGCGCCATCGTCGGCGTGCCGGACTTCGACTTCAGCAAACACCCCGACCTCCTCGGTCCGGTCGCACCCTGGATCGCCGTCGCCGTATTCGGCGTGGCGATCTGCGTGCACCGGTCCGCGCCGAGGAAGTCGATCCCGTGGATCCTCTTCGTCCTCTACGTCGCTCATGCGGCACAGGTGCTCGGCGACCTCCTCGTCGGAGGAGTCCTGTCCGCGTTCGTCGGAGCACTGGTGGTGACGCCCGTCACCGCCCTCGTAGCACGTCAGCCCACTGGCCCCGCCGCGCTCGTGAGCTTCACGCCCGCGTTCGCCTTGCTCGTGCCGGGCGCGATCGGGTTGGTGAGTGTCGCCGACATCCTCGGCGGCGACTCTGCGGGGACGGCTTCTCTCGTCGCGACGTTGGGGACGATGGTGGCGATAGCACTCGGAGTGCTTGCAGGGTCAAGCCTGTCGAACCGCATGCGCCGTCCGGCACTGTAACAACGCTGGGGGCGCTCGCTCGGGCACTTCCGAGGTACCATCTCGCAACGAAGCAGCGGTTGAGCCTCGGGCGAGTCGTTCCCGACACTTACATCGACCTGCGAGCATATCCTCCGCACACGGGGAACGGCTCGATCGCGGGTCCTTCTGTGCCTGGTAGGGCGCCTGCCAGACTCTCCAGATGGAAGTGCACGCGACCGGACATGCCGAGCCGAGCCACGAGCTCGGGGCTCCCACTTACCGTGTGCACTTGTGGGAGCAGCCAGCTCCGGGGTACGCGTTCAACCTGGACGCCTACATACTCGTCGATGCTTCGAATGTCGAGGGGGGTCAGCGATGGGTATCGAGCCACGCGCGTGGCCGAGCGTTTGAGCTCTTTCTCGAGATGGAACGGCAACCGGTCAGAGAGGGGCTGGAACGCCGGACCGTACCCCTGGTCCGCCTGGCCGGACAAAACCCCACAGAGGTCGAACACGTCGTCGTCCTCACTGACTAGTCGCTCGATATGCGAAGTGAAGGCCCGTTCGAGGCCTCGACAATGCCGTCCCACGTCAGGCGGCTCGCTCGCATACCCGTGGGTCCACGTGCGCGTTTCGTCGTCGCCCCGGGGCAGTGCCCATCGCCCCTGGTGAGATCTGGCCGGCCCGCTGGCATTATGGCCGCATGGTTCCAATGCGGCGGTCAGCCTTCCGCGTTGCGCGGTGGACGGCGCTGTTGAGCCTCGCGGTCGGCGTCGTAATGTTCGTCGTCGGCGTCTTGTTGGGGTCGGCCGAGCTGACGGTGAACGGGTTGTTCCTGTCAGTCGGAACTTGTCTGGTGGTGGGCGTGATCTACTGCGGAGTCTTCGCGCGAGACGAGAGCCTGGAGCGGCGACGCCGCCGCGCGCCTGGCGGCACCGGCGCTCGCTAGACGTTCGCAACCGGGTCGCTTATCGAGACTCTTTCGGCGCGGCCTGCCAAGGTGACTGCATGGACTTCTCCCTGCTGCGATCCTTGGACGAAGAGCTGCTGGGGTCGGCGACACGTCACGACCCCGATCGGTTGCGCGAGCTCCTTCATCCGCATTTCACCGAGATCGGTCGTTCAGGCAGGCAATGGTCCCGTGACGAGATCGTCGAATCTCTCGCGAGCGAAAGCGAACGTGCTCCAGTCGTCACCGCCGACTGGCAGTTCAGCGAGCTGGCGCCCGGAGTCGCACTCGTCTGCTACACGGTGCGCGCAGCAGAGGGCGACAGTCGTCACTCATCTGTGTGGGTCCTCGATGGTCACAAGCCGCGGCTGCGCTTCCACCAGGGGACGTTCATCGCGACGCAGTAGCGGGTCGACCAACGCGCGGATGCCGGTCGATCACGCCCAGGTCATCACCCCGCTTCGGCGCTCCTTGGCCATGGCGAGCTAGGCGCCCGTATAGCCGGCACGGCGGATCGCCCGATGCGCGCGGCTCTAGCGAGCGCCGTCAAGCCGCCTAGTTCGGCTCAACCGGCTCGTTGTCCATTTGTTGACCACAAATGAGCACGGGCGCGTCCAGCCCAGTCCAAATCGTCGGGTAGCATCGAGACGCATCGAAGTTCATCAACGGGAGAGATCCCAGATGAGTACAGGTGAGTCGAGATCAACGTCTCGAGGAAGCCCCTTCCGCCGGGTGGGCGGAAGAGCCGTTCGTAATGAATAGGTCAAGGGTTCGATTCCCTTAGGTGGCTCCACATTCACCTGGTCGCGCGGGCACCGGCTTCGCGATGTCCGGTGCACCTCCCCGCCGAGTGATCGGCTGGAGACTCTCGCAATTCGCCCGGCCTGCGCTCGACGATGCGGCGCTGAGTCGACATCATCCGCAAGACCCTGCGGGAGCCCGGGGCCGACCGGGACCGCCGGTAGGCTCGGGTCTCATGCGACCGACGAACATCCGTGCGCTTGTCGCGCTCCGTGCGTCCACGGGCTCACCGGGACAGAAAGCCGCCGGGTCGCCCGCAGACGCCCTGCGCGAACCTCTGACGGCGGCGGATCGCCTCGCGCCCCTGTGCGGCAGGAAGGGATCGCCGTGGCTGTAACCGGACAGGGGACCCCACGGCGTGTGCTGGTCGTGGTCGGCGCCGCACTCGGAAGCGGCCGCTGGCTCGCCGAGCACGTCCTGAGCAGGGCTGAGTGGGACCATGCATACCTGATCGACTCCGATCGTTCGCGCACGGGGCTGCGGGACCTCGAATGGTCGTTCGACTGCCGTCTCAGCTTCGGTCAATCGATCGAGACCGCCGATGGGCTCTCGCTGTCGTTCGAGCTCGATCCGGGCGCGACGTCACGCTCCGCCCAGCGATCGTTCCCGGCCGATTCGGACGACGTGACGATCTGCATCGCTGTGCCGCCGTCAGCGCTGCCACAGGTGGTCCGGGCCCTTCATGCCGTCGTGCCCGCGCCGACCTCGGTGCTGGTGTCGGTGGCGGGCTTGGCGACCTCGCTCGAGGTCGCGCTGCAGGGTGGTTGGCCCCGCGATGTCGTGACCGGAGTGCATGCGCTCAACGATGCGGCGGCTCCGACAGCGTTCGGGCAGACGATCTACCTCGCGCCTGCTGGATCCAAGGCAGACCCGCGCGTCGTATCGATGGTCGACGCGGCGGGCGCCGTCATGAAAGTGGGGACGGCCGAGGAGCACGATCGGACGATGTCGGTCGTGCAGGCGCTCACCCACCGACACCTCATCGCCTTCGCGGAAGCCGTCGGTGCATCCGGCCTCGACATAGAGGATGACCTCTGGCTCGCGCGCACCCCGCTGTTCGAGGCCCTCCTCGGACTCGCCGTCCGCGTGCTCGAGCCGCGGCAGCAGGCGATGATCAGCGTCATTCAGGAGGCTCTCGCTCGCCCCGAGCGGACGGAGGCCCTCGAAGACGCTCTGCACAGAATCGCACCCGATGCGCCGAGCACCGCCGACACCGGCCGCTGGATCCAGCAGGTGCGCTCCCAGTTCTCGGGGTCGTTCTTCGAATCGCTCCGATCCGTCGCGGCACAGACGATCGGGACGGCCCAGCGGGTGCGCGCCGAGCTCGCCGAGATCCGAGCGACCGGAGGGCTGGTCGGTTTGGCGCGTTCGGCCCCGAACCCCAGAGTCCATGTCGGCCGCATACATGAACTCTCGTCGACCTCAGTGGAGATCGAGGAGCTTCTCGTGGGGTCGAAAGGCCGGGCGGCGCTTCTGGTCGGACCGGGCGTCGACAACGCGGCGCGCATCGGGGTGACGAAGAGACCCGCCCGCACCCTCCTGTCCCTGGGTCACGTGACGGTGCTCTCCCCGGCGGAACTGGATGTCGTGCTGGACGAGTGGCTTGCCCGCATCCCGCGCGACGTGCGCTTCCTCGTCCCGGAGTCGATCTCCGGGGCGGGCGTTCTGCAGGCTGTCCGCGAGATGGGCGGCATCTCCGACGCCGTTCTCGTGGACGAGGTGGTCCGAACGGGGCAGCGCTCGGTGGTCGTGAGGTTCGGCATCCGAGCGGATCGCTCGATCGACTCCGCGATCGAACAGGTCCGCGATCACATCGGCTCCGTCTACCGTTGGCCGTTGGGGGTCTCGCGACGGTTCCTCTCCGGATCGGCGCGCCGAATCGTCTACCTCGGACCCGCCGGAACCTTCTCCGAGACCGCCGCAGCCCAGCTGACCTCCCGCCTGGGCGCGGATGCGGAGATCGAGGACGTCCCGGGATTCGAGGAGGTCCTGGATGCTGTCGCCAACGGTGCGATCGGCGTCATTCCGCTGTCCAGCTCGGCGTCCGGCCTTGTCACGCGCGCGGTCAGAGCGCTGCTCGCGAACCCCGCTCCCATCGTCGCCGGTGGTGTCATCGATGTCGCGGTGAGATTCGACGCCTACACCTCTGTCGGCGCGGCCGTCGACGAGCTTCGGGGCGCGACCGTCTACAGCCATCCTCAAGCGCTCGCCCAATGCCTGGACTACGTCCGGCGCATGGGACTGCGCCCCGTCGAGACCGCGTCGACCACCGCAGCCCTCGAACAGGTGGCCGCCTCCTCGTCTCCGGCTGTCGCTCTCGCGGGAGCAGGAAAGGCGGAGGCGCACGGCCTGCGGGTGCTCGAGCGAGAAGTCGACGACCTGTCGGGATCGATCACGAGGTTCCTCGTGCTCGGCACGCCGGGAACGTTCGGGGACCTCGAAGGCGGGTCGGCCCCCACGCTCCGGTCGGTGTGGATCGGCAGCCGGCTGTCCGACGCGCTTCCGCTGCTGAGCGCGGCAGGCGCGGGTGTGGATGAGCTCATCACCGACGCACACGGCAACTTCGCGCTGATCAGCAGTCGCGATCCGGGCGAGGCGACCGCACTCGAGACGGTCCGATACCTGGGCAGCATGCCGTGGTCGCCGCGAACACCCATCGTGAGGGCCCGCGCGGAAGACCGGTCGGGGTCTTCCGCCGCGCGCGGCTCAGCATGAGGCCCGGGAAGGTCGCGCCGAGAAACGAGCTCGTCCGCTCGCAGGGCTGACCCAGGCCTGCTCGCTTCGACCGCTACGTGCTCGCTGCTTCGGGCTGAGCCCCCGGCAGCAGCGTGCGCACGATGCGCTGGGCGGCGTCTGGCTGGGAGGGGCCCGGCTCCAGCACGCGCAGGACGAGGCATCCGTTGATCGCGACCGCCAGGGTGTCGATGTCGGCGTCTGGCCGCAGCTGCCCCGCCTCCTGCGCGGCGGCGAAGCGTGCTCTGAGGTCGGCGACGGGGCTCGAGACGGCCTCTGCCTGCGCCACGGCGGGGCTCTCCAGCGCCGCCGCGAGCAGGCCGCGCATGAGTCCGCGGCGGCCATCGTCGTCGATCAGGGCGATCGCCTCCTCGACCCAGCGCGTGATGTCCGCGATGACGTCACCCGTGTCCGACGGCGCGTAGGCGAGAGGCGGGATCATGCCCTCGGCCAGGCAGTCGGCGATGACCGCGCCCTTCGACGGCCACCAGCGATACACGGTCTGCTTGCCCACCCCTGCCCGAGCGGCGATCGCCTCCATCCGGACACCTTCATACCCGTGCGAGCTCAGCTCGGCCGCGGCGGCCTCGAGGATCGCGAGCCGCGCTGCCTCGCTGCGCTTGGGACCTCGTCGAGCGGCCATCGGACCTCTTCCGTAATTACGAGACGATGCGTATCGTATTCCTTCGGCGCCGTCGAATCGATCGACCAGCCGAAGGTACCTCGACTCGAAGGAGAGCACGTGGAAATCGCACAGGTCGACCCGTCGCTGCGCGCCGCGACGGAGAAGGCGCCCGTCCTGAAGCTCGAGAACGGCTTCAACAGGTGGATGTTCGCCACTCTGTCGGGGCTGGCCCCCGGGACGCGGATCGACGGTGTCGAGCGGCGGATCGTCCGGCGCGACGCGCGTGTGCGCGTGTACACGCCGTCCGAGGCATCCGGTGCCGGCCTGCTCTGGATCCACGGCGGCGGGCTGGTCCTCGGCTCCGCCGCCGTCGACGATCGGATGTGCGCCGAAACGGCGCTCGCGACGGGTGCGACGGTGGTCTCGGTCGATTACCGGCTCGCGCCGAGGCATCCGTTCCCGACCCCGCTCGAGGACTGCGCGAACGGGTTCTCATGGATGCTGCGCCACGCCGCCGAACTCGGGATCGACACGGATCGGATCGCCGTCGGCGGGCAGAGCGCCGGTGGGGGACTGGCGGCGTCACTCGTCCAGCGCCTTCACGACGAAGGAGTGTCGATCGCTGCGCAGTGGCTCTTCTGCCCCATGATCGACGACCGGACGGCGGCGAACCGCACCCGCGATGCCGAGGGCCACTTCGTCTGGAACAACCGCTCGAACCTGGTCGGCTGGCGCTCGTACCTCGGCGATCGTGTGGGAGCGCCCGCGCTGCCCCGCTACGCGGCCGCGGCACGGCGGGAGGACCTCACGGGGCTGCCCGCCACCTGGCTCTACTCCTCGGACATCGAGCTCTTCTTCGATGAGGATCGCGACTACGCCCAGCGGCTGGCCGAGGCGGGGGTCGACGTCACCTTCGAGACCATCAGCGGCGCGCCGCACGGATTCGAGGCGTGGGCCCCCGATTCCGACATGGCCGTGCGCCTTGTCGCGCGAGCGCGCGACTGGCTCGGCCAGCGGCTCGGCTGACGGCGCAGCGCCCTCCGACGTGCCCGGGGAGCGGCGGGGGATCGGCTACGCTGGTGCTCGACACAGGGGACGGATCCGGCGGCAGTCCGCGGTCAAGTCCAGGTCTCCCGGGGCCCGCTCGCCAGCGGGCCTCGCCCGTATCCGGACGAGGAGCCGATGGACCACGCGATCGACGCCGTGATCGAGATCTTCTCGTGGGTCGGCATCGGCGCAGGAATCCTCCTCGGCCTGGTGGCCCTGATCCTCAAGCTGGCCGACGGCACGTGGCTGCCTGCGCGGGCGATCGTCGAGCACAACGACGGCGGCTCGCTCGTGCGCTGGTTCGATGCCGACGGCGGGGTCAACGCCGCGCACCTGAACCATGAGCAGGCGCACAAGGTCGCCGGGCACGACATGGCCGACATCTTCTACCGCCGCGGGACACCCAACCGCATGCGGCTGACCCACGGCTCACCCGCCGTGCGTGCCGTCTCGCTGCTCGCAGCCGGGCTCTTCGCGCTCGGGATCGTGGCGCTCATCACCTCCTGGATCCTGCTCTTCGTCCGCGGCTGACGCGACCTCTCGCGGCCGGGTCGGAATCATGGCGGCACCGCCGGCGCCGCACCGAAACCCGGTATGACACGGTGCCCGGGGGATCAGCCGAGCGCCAGCATCCCGCCCGCTGCCAGAGCCAGTCCCAGCCCGAGCCACTGCACCGGCGCGATGCGCTCGCGCAGCACGACGGCGGCGAGCAGGATCGTGCCGGCGGGGTACATCGCCGTGAGCGCGGACACGATCGCCAGGTCGCCGATGCGCAGGGCGGAGAGGATCACGACGTTCGCGAGGGCGTCGAGGATCCCGCATCCGATCGCGAGCCACCACGCGGACGTCCGGGATGCCGTCACCGCAGCCTGCGCGGGATGGACGTGCGCATGCTCGAGGTCGGCGTGACCGGTCGGCGTCGCGCCGAGGTGCGCGGCGGTCGCGGAGAAGACGCTCGACGCGCGGCGCCCGGCGCGGACCGCGGCGATCGCGAGCACCCCCACTGCGGCTGTCGTGAGGATCGCGCTCACCGTGCGGTTGACCATGAGCGGCACGACGCCGCTCTCGTCGCTGGTCCGGTCGATGACGATGAGGAACGCGCCCAGGGCGAGGCCCGCGCCGGTCGCATAGACGAGTCCCCGGATGCTGGGACGCACGACCTTCTCGCCGGGAACGAAGCCCACGAGCACGACGGCGACGAGCGCGATGACGAGGCCGGCGTAGCCGATCCACGAGAGCGACTCGCCCTCCACCGCGAGTCCCCACGCGATGGGGAGGACCGCCGAGACGACGGCCGTCAGGGGCGACAGGATGCTCATCGGCCCGATCGCGAGGCACGCGTAGAGCAGGACGATCGCGATCGCCCCTGTGAAGCCCGACAGCACGCCCCACGCGACGTCGGCGGCGCTCCACTGCCCGCCGACGAACGGGTAGGCGCCGAGCAGCAGGACGAGCCCCGTCGCAGCGGCGACGGCGGTCACGACGATCGAGCGCAGGCGCTTGGCGGCGAGGCCGCCGAGGAAGTCCGCCGAGCCGTAGACGAGCGCTCCGCCGAGCGCGAGGAATGCAGGGAACATCCCGACTCACCCTAGGACGTGGTTGTCACGGAACCGATATTGCTAGATAAGCTAGCGATATGTCGACTCGCCGCGAGCTTCGCGCCGCTCACCACGAACTCCGTCAGCCCACGCGATGGCTGCGGATCGGCATCCCCGTCCTGCTGATCCTGGTGTGGCTCGTGGGCGGCTCGATCGGAGGGCCGTACTTCGGCAAGGTCGACGAGGTCTCGACGAACGACCAGTCGACGTACCTCCCGGAGAGCGCCGACGCGACCGCGGTGAGCGAGCGGCTTCCCGACTTCGTGGGAGGCGACAGCATCCCGGCCGTCGTCGTCGTGACGGGGGACGGCACGCTGAGCGACGACGATCTCGCCGGGCTTCAGGAGCTCGCGGACGAGTTCGCGACTCTGGACGGCGTGACGGACGACGTCTCGCCCCCGATCGTCTCGGATGACGGCGAGGCGGCGCAGATCTTCGTGCCGATCGACACGGGAGGCGACGTCGACGGCACCGTCGACGAGCTCCGCGCGATGATCGACGAGAGCCTCCCGGCGGGCTTGGAGGCTTGGGTCACGGGACCCGCGGGCTTCACCGCCGACCTCGTGAAGGGCTTCCTCGGCATCGACGGCCTCCTGCTCGTCGTCGCGCTGCTCGCGGTCTTCGTCATCCTCGTGATCGTCTACCGCTCACCGCTCCTGCCCGTCCTCGTGCTGCTCACCTCGACCTTCGCGCTGTGCGTCGCCCTCCTGACGGTGTGGTGGCTCGCCCACGCGGGCATCGTCGTCCTCAACGGACAGGTGCAGGGCATCCTCTTCATCCTCGTGATCGGCGCCGCGACGGACTACGCGCTGCTCTACGTCGCACGGTTCCGCGAGGCGATCGCGGAGGGTGCGCGGCGATGGGATGCTGTCACCCGCGCCTGGCGCGGTGCGTTCGAGCCGATCGTGGCCTCCGGCGGGACGGTCATCGCAGGCCTGCTGTGCCTCCTGCTGTCCGACCTCGCGACGAACCGCGCGCTCGGGCCGATCGCGGCGATCGGCATCGCGTTCGCCGTGCTGTCGGCGCTGACGTTCCTGCCCGCGCTGCTCGCGATCTTCGGCCGGGCTGCCTTCTGGCCCTTCATCCCGACCAAGCCGGCCGACCCGCTGCCGGACGACCTGACGCAGCCCGTGAAGGGCTTCTGGCCGCGTCAGGCCCGGCTCGTCGCGCGTCGCGCACGGCCCGTGTGGATCATCAGCACCGCCGTGCTCCTGACCGCGTCGGCGGGGATGCTGCAGCTCCAGGCCGACGGCGTGCCGACGAGCGATCTCGTGCTCGGCGCGTCCGAGGCGCGCGACGGGCAGGAGGTGCTCGCGGAGCACTTCCCCGCGGGATCGGGAAGCCCCGTGTACGTCATCGTCCCGGAGGAGGACCTCGCCGCCGCGGCGACGGTGCTCGCCGACAGCGACGGCATCGAATCCGTCGCCGTCGTGTCGGACGACTCGCCGACCGGGCAGGCGACCGTCGAGCTGAGCGACGGGGAAGCAGTGCTGAGCGTGCCCGGGCCGCCTTCGGCGACCGCGCCGGAGCCGACCGTGTCCGAGGGCGACGTCCTCCTCGTCGGCACGCTCACCGATGCGGCCGACTCGGCCGCGGCCGAGGAGACGGTGCGCGACCTGCGCGTCGCCCTCGAGGACGAGCTCGGCACCGACACGGCCCTCGTGGGCGGCGTGACGGCGACCGACGTCGACTCGAACGACACGTCGATCCGCGACCGGACGCTCATCATCCCCGTCGTCCTGGGCGTCATCCTGCTGATCCTCATGCTGCTTCTGCGCGCGGTCCTGGCTCCGATCCTGCTCATCCTGAGCGTCATCGTGTCGTTCGCGGCGGCGCTGGGCGTGAGCGCGATCGTCTTCAACGCGGTCTTCGGATTCCCGGGCGCCGATCCCGCCGTCCCGCTGTACGGCTTCGTGTTCCTCGTCGCGCTCGGCGTGGACTACAACATCTTCCTGATGTCGCGCGTGCGCGAGGAGTCGCTCGTCCACGGCACGCGCCGCGGCATCCTGCGCGGGCTCGTCGCGACGGGCGGCGTCATCACGTCGGCGGGGCTCGTCCTCGCGGCGACCTTCGCGGCGCTCGGCGTCATCCCGATCCTCTTCCTCGCCCAGATCGCGTTCATCGTCGCGTTCGGCGTCCTGCTCGACACATTCGTCGTGCGGTCGCTGCTCGTGCCGGCCGTCTCGTACGACATCGGGCGCGCCATCTGGTGGCCCTCGCGCCTGTGGAGACGGGATGCCGAGGGGCCGGCATCCTTCGACCCCCGTCCAGAACTCCTTCGATCCGATGCCTCCGAGCAGCAGGAAGCGATTCCTGGAGCCGGAACCGGCCGATCTTGAGGAGTTCGGGCACGGCGCCCCGGCGTACGCTCGGAGCATGAGCAAGGCGCTGTTCGTCGTCGATGTCCAGAACGACTTCACCGAGGGCGGGGCGCTCGCCGTCGCCGGAGGGGATGCTGTCGCCGAGCGCATCTCGCGCCACCTCGCGGCGCACGCGGGGGAGTACGCGGTCATCGTCGCGTCGCGCGACTGGCATGACGGCGACAACGACAACGGCGGACACTTCGCGACCGGCGATCCCGACTTCGTCGACACCTGGCCCGCGCACTGCGTGAGCGGCACGGAGGGTGCCGAGTACGACCCCGGCCTGGACACCTCCGCCGTGACGCACCACGTCAAGAAGGGGCAGGGAAGGCCCGCCTACTCGCTCTTCGAGGGGACGACGGAGGCCGGCGAGACCGTGTCGGAGCTGCTCGACGCGCACGGGGTCGTCGACGTCGACGTCAGCGGGCTCGCGACTGACTACTGCGTGCGCGCGTCGGCCCTCGACGCGATCGAGCACGGCCGGCATGTGCGGGTCCTGACCGACCTCATCGCCGGGGTGGGCGAGGCATCGAGCGAGGCCGCCCTCGCCGAACTCGCGCACGCAGGTGCCGAGCTCGCCGAGTCGGGTGTCTGAGCCGCATGTCCGCCGGGTGCTCGCGAGCGACGGCGACCGGGTGAGGAGTCTCCGGCTCGAGGCGCTCAGCGACCGCGCCGCCGGCATCGCGTTCCTCGACACCTACGAGCTCGCGGCCGCGCGGCCCCGCGAGTACTGGGACGACCGGGCCGTCGGCGCCGCGCTCTCCGGCGGCTCGGCGCAGTTCATCGCGGAGGTCGGTCCCGCATGGGTCGGCACTGTCACGATCCTCATCCCCGAGCCCGGTGTGCCCGACTACTTCGGCCGCATCCCGGCCGCGGGGACGGCGCTCGCCGTGGCCGTGTACGTCAGCCCCGCCCACCGCGGCACGGGCCTCATCGACCGCCTCTTCCACGCCGGCTTCGACTGGGCCAGGGATCAGGGTGCGAGGCGAGTTCACCTGGACGTCCACGCCGACAACGCCCGCGCTCGAGCGGCCTACGCGCGCATCGGGTTCCACCCCACCGGCGGCACGATCGACGGTCCGAACGGGCCCGAGGTCGAGCTGTCGCGGGAGCTCGGCGGTGAGTGAGCTGCTCACGGCGGAGGATGTCCGCGCGGCTCTGGAGGCGACAGCATCCGTCGACGAGCGCGCCAAGATCCAGCGGCGCATGACCGACCAGGCGACCTCGGTGATCGGCGTGCGGATGGGCACGGTGTTCGAGATCGCGAGGCAGGGGAGCGGGATGCCGCTTCACGAAGTGGATCGGCTGCTCGACTCGGACGCGTACGAGATGCGGATGGTCGCCGTCAGCATCCTCGACTTCAAGGCCAGGAAGCGCGGTGCCGACCGCGAGGCGCTGTACGAGCTGTGGATGCGGCGGCTCGACCGCATCGACACCTGGGATTTCATCGACCGTTCGGCGCCGCGCGTCGTGGGCTGGTACCTGCTCGACAAGCCGCGGGACGTCCTGTTCGAGCTCGCGCGGTCGGACGACCGCTGGCATCGGCGCACGTCGATCACGGCGGCGTTCTGGATCATCCGCGCGGGGGATCTCGACGACCCGCTCGCACTGTGCGACATCCTCGCCGACGACCCCGAGCACCTCGTGCAGACGAACGTCGGGGTCGCGCTGCGCGAGATCGGCCGCGTCGACCGATCGCGGCTCGAGGAGTTCCTCGAGCGGAGAGGCGACGCCCTCAGCGCGCAGGCGAGAAGGACCGCGCGGACGGCGCTCTGATCGGGTCAGCCCTTGCCTTTGCCGCTGTTGCCGCTGTTTCCGTTGCCGTTCCCGTTATTGCCGTCGTTGCCGTTGTTGTTGCCGGGGCCGCTGTTGTCGTTTCCGCCGCCCTCGTCCCCGCCCTCGTCCTCGCCGGTGTCGTCGCCCTCGTCGTCGCCCGGGACGACCTCGGGGGTGGGACTGGGCTCCGGAGCCGGATTGACGAGGGCGTCGAGGTCGTCGCGCGCGACGTCGATGGCGGCCTGGATCCGCGCGGCGCGCGCTGCCGACACGACGTCGTTGTTGATCGCGGCGTCGAGCTGAGCCTGCAGCTCGTCGAGCTCGGCGACCGCGGCCGCCGCGTCTCCCGCGGCGACCGCTTCGGCGACCTCGACGACCGACTGCTGCATCTGAGCTCCCGCGTCCGCGTCGAGGCCGGTCGATGCCGCGCAGCCCGACAGTCCGACCACGAGGGCCGCGCCTGCGGCGAATGCGGCGACACGACGGCGCATCATGGCGTCACCTCTTCGTAGAGCTCGTCGAGGTGCGTTCCGAGCGGCTCCTCGATGGCGGGCAGGGGCGGTGCCTGCTCAGGCTCCGCCTGGTTCGCCGCCGCGATGCCGATGGCGACCGCAGCCACGATCGCGAGCAGGATGGCGGCCGCGATCAGGAGGATCGTCGTGCGGCGCTTCCCGGCGGCAGGTGCTTCTGGGACATCCTCGACCGGGAACACATGCGTCCGCGTCTCGGTGTCGGACGCCTGCGTCGGGTCGGGCGGCGCGCCGGCCGGTGTCGCCTCCGGGATGGGCGTCGCGTCGGCGTGCGTCGTGTCGGCGTGCGTCACGTCGGCGTGCGTCGCCTCGGGAAGCGGCGGGGCGGGCCGCGGCGGGATCGCAGCGCCGGCGATGGCGGCACCCGGCTGGGATGCCGCGGCGACGGGCGTCTCGCTCGGCGTGATCGCCGGGTCCATGATCGCCGCGAGCACTTCTCCGGTGGACGGATGCCGCTCCCGCAGCTCGGTCGCTGCGAGCGCGATCTGCAGTGCCGTGGGCCTGCGGGCGGGATTGGATGCTGTCATCGCCGTGAGCAGCGCGTGCCACGTGCCGGGCAGATCGTCGGGCACCGTGGGCGACACGGCGAGCCGGGCGACGATCGCCTCGTGCCCCACGGCGTGGGCGAAGGCGCGCTGGCCCGTCAGCGATTCGAGCAGCACGAGGCCCAGTCCGTACACGTCTGCGGCCGTCGACGGGGGCTCGCCCCTCAGCTGCTCGGGTGCGAGGTAGGCCGCCGTGCCGATGACGGTCCCGGGCGCCGTGACGCGCGTCGCATCGAGCAGGTACGCGATGCCGAAGTCGGTGAGCTTCGCGCGGAACTCCCGGTCGGGCAGCGGGGAGGGCCAGAGCAGGACATTCGAGGGCTTGATGTCGCGGTGGACGACCCCCTTCTCGTGGACGACGTGGAGCGCCTCGGCGAGATCGACCGCGAGCGCCGCGACCTCGTCGGACCCGAGCGGCCCCGAATCCAGTCGGTCGCGGAGAGTCTTGCCCTCGATGTACTCCATCACGAGGTAGCTCGGCTCGGTCGTGGAGATGTGGGCGTCGAACAGGGTGACGAGCGACGGATGGCTGAGCGAAGCGAGCAGCGTCGTCTCCGAGATCACCCGGTCGCGCTCCCGGGATCCCTCCGTCGGTCCGCGCATCAGCTTGATCGCGACCGTGCGCTGCAACGAGAGGTCCTCGGCGCGGTACACCTGCGCCATGCCGCCCTCGCCGATCTTCTCGTCGAGCCTGTAACGGCTGTCGAGGATGGATCCCGTGCCGGCGTCGTGGTGCATGAGGTCCGTCATCTGCGGCCTGTCGTCGTGCAGGATGCCGGTCGGGCACCGGCGCGAGGGCTCATAGGCCGAATCTAGTCACTGGCCGCCCGAGTCTGAACCGCTTGACTTGGCTGAGCCGACGTGCCATGAGACGGCCGAGGATGCTGCTGCGATGCTTGTCGGAGCCGAGGTGTAGAACGGTTTCGTGGTGCCCCCGGAGAATTACGATATCTCGACCCACCGGTTAAAAGCCGGTTGCTCTGCCTCTGAGCTACGGGGGCGTTGAGCGTCGCGATGAAGCGCTGCGGCACCTGTCGGAAGTCTAAGCCACTCGCCGAGTTCAACCGGAAAGCGTCCCGTCCCGACGGCCTCCAGGAGGTGTGCCGAGACTGCAATCGCGAGTCGTCGCGACCGTACTACCGCGACAACCGCGAGAAGCACGTCCGAGCCATCGCCGAGCGCACGGCCGCGCACAGGCGGGAGGCCAAGGACTTCCTCGTGGAGTACCTGCGACAGCATCCGTGCGTCGACTGCGGAGTCGCGGATCTGCGTGTCCTGGACTTCGACCACCGCCCCGGAACCGAGAAGCGCAAGGATGTCATGCGAGAGGTCCGCGACGGCTTCGGCATCCGCATCCTCGTGGAGGAGATCGCGAAGTGCGACGTGCGGTGCCGCGACTGCCACGCGATCGTCACCCTCGAGCGGATCGGTGACAACTGGCGGTCCCGAGCCATGAGGACGGCCGAGTCCTCGCCGGAGGTGCTCTGACGCAGCCGACAGCGGCGAGAACGGCGGCGTCGGGGAGTGTACTCGCCGAACGCCGCGCGAGACAGCGCCGTCGCATCACTAGGGCCGAACCGACCGGCTGGGGCATGCTGGTGCGTGTGGTGATCGACGGGGTGGAGGTGCCCGAGGAGGGCACGGATGCCGTCGACCATGTCGCGCGCCTCCTCGTGCGGACCGCGGCGGGCGACGACGAGGCCTTCGCCCGGCTCTACGACATGCTCGCGGGACGGGTCTTCGGACTGATCCTGCGGATGCTCGTCGATCGCGCGCAGAGCGAGGAAGTGCTGCAGGAGGTCTTCCTCGAGGTGTGGCAATCCGCAGACCGGTTCGCTCCGAACAAGGGTCAGGGGCGCGCATGGGTGCTGACGATCGCACATCGGCGGGCTGTCGACCGCGTGCGCTCGGCGCAGTCGACGACCGATCGGGACCGCCGGATCGGCGCGCGCGATGTGGACGTCCCGCATGACGGCGTCGCCGAGCAGGTCGAGCTGCGGATCGAGAGCGGTCGGGTCGTCCGGGCGCTCGCGGCCCTGCCGGATCCCCAGCGCGAGGCGATCACCTTGGCATACTTCGGCGGCTACAGCCAGAGCGAGATCGCGGCGCTCGTGGGGGCGCCGCTGGGCACGGTCAAGACGAGGATGCGGGATGGCCTGTCCCGCTTGCGGACCGAGATGGGGGTGACGGCGTGAACATCCACGAGTTCGCAGAGCTGTCCGCCGGGCACGCGCTCGACGCCCTCTCGCCGGAAGACGACGCGGCCTTCCGGTCCGCCCTTGCGGAGCATCCGGAATGGGCGTCGATCGTCGAGTCGGATGCTGCCACCGCCGCCGACCTCGCCGACGGCGTCGCCGAGGTCGAACCCCCCGCGCACGTCCGCGCCGCCGTCCTGGCGCGCGTCTCGGGCGGCGAGGCGCCGGTCGCCATGCTGCCCGACGCAGCGGGCTCGGAGCACGGCGCGGAGCGGCCGGCTGAGCCGCCCCTCACGACGGAGGCGCTGCAGACCGTCAGCCGGAGGAACTGGACGCGGGGACTGCTCGCGCTGGCAGCATCCTTCGTCCTGCTCATCGCCCTCGGAACGGTCGCGGGGACGATCGGCGACAGCCTGCGCCAGCCGGCCTCGGTCGCGGCGCTCAATGAGATCGAGGCGGCCGCTGACTCTCAGGCCGTAACGGCCGAGGTGGCGGGCGGCGGCACCGCGACGGCGCACTGGTCGGAGGCGGTCGGCAAGGCGGTCGTCGTGACGACCGGCCTCGAGTCCGCTCCGGAGGGCGAGACCTACGAGCTGTGGTTCGTGCGCGGCGACACCGCAGTGTCGGCCGGACAGTTCGACACCGACGACGCCGGCGCGGCGACGACGCTGCTGGACGGCGCGGTGGAGGAGGGCGACATCATCGCCGTCACCGTCGAGCCGGAGGGCGGCTCGCCGACGGGTCAGCCGACGTCCGATCCCATCGTCGCGCTTCCCACGGCCTGAGGTCCTGCGAGGGCGGGTAGTCTGCCAGGCGTGGCCTCGGCATCCGGTCGCCCAGAGCAGTCCACGCAGACGCTGCGGCACCTGCGTCGCGCTCGCGACCTCATGGACCGCGAGTACGCGCAGCCCCTGGACGTCCCCACGATGGCGGCGAAGGCCTTCATGTCTCCCGCGCACTTCTCCCGCGAGTTCAAGGCGGCCTACGGCGAGACGCCCTATGCCTACCTCATGACGCGGCGCATCGAGCGCGCCATGGCGCTGCTGCGCGCCGGTGCCTCTGTGACGGATGCGTGCACCGCCGTCGGGGCCACCTCGCTCGGATCGTTCAGCTCGACCTTCACCGAGATCGTCGGCGAGACGCCCTCGTCGTACCGATCCCGCCCGCACGAGGCAGCCGAGGCGATGCCGCTGTGCATCGCGAGGATCCTGACGCGTCCCGCGCGGTACGTCTGACGCCTGGCGATCCGAGCAGTTTCGGAGAAGCGCCTGCGCCCGCCGATCCGTAGCGTGGCAGTCATGACGAAGATCAATCTCGCTTTCAGCCCCATCACGGTCGACGACGTCGACGCGGCCATCCCGTTCTACCGGGACGGACTCGGACTCGAGGTCGTCAACGACGTCGCGTACGACGGGCACCGCTGGGTCAGCTTCGGATTCCCGGGTCAGCCGGGGCTCGCCCTGGTCATCTCCGACCCGACCGCGGGCCGCTCGCCGGAGGACGGCGACGCGCTGCAGCGCCTCGTCGTCAAGGGCTCGGGCCCCGGCCCGCACGTCTTCACGACGGACGACCTCGACGCGACCTTCGAGCGCCTGCGCGCCTCCGGTGCGGAGGTCCTCCAGGAGCCCATCGAGCAGGCGTGGGGGCCTCGGGATGCCGCGTTCCGCGACCCCGCGGGAAACCACATCCGCATCAACCAGGCCTGATCCGGCGCGGGACGGGTCGACGCGGTCATGTGCCTGCCATGGATGGTGCCGGCGCGCAACCAGGAACCCGCGCTCGTGGCCGCCGGTAGCCTGGAGCGAGTGAGCAGCGATTCGAGGGACTTCCACAAGCCTGTCCGGCGGCCGGGCGAGCTCTTCGATCGGCGCTTCGCTGCGGAGGACCCCGCCGAGGTCTCGCGCATCGCGCACTCCACGGCGCACGCGCTGCTCTCGCGAGTCAGGCAGGACCCGAGCGGGGAGGTCGTCGACCGCCTCGTCGCCTTCACCGATGTGCACGGCATCGACGACCTCGCCGAGCTGTGGTCGCGGTCGCCCGCCAAGACGCTCCCGGGCGCGCTGTGGCGGCTGTACCTCTTGCAGCTCATGATCCACGACGACGCGCAGACGGCGGCCCTGCTGTACGAGCGGGGGAGAGCCGAGCTCGACTCGGCGGATCCCGTCGTCGCGGGAGCGCCCGTCCCGGCGGGACCCGACGAGCTCGTGACGCTCATCGACACGATCCTCCGGGGCCTGTTCGAGGGCGACTTCGCGGTCGCCCTCGATCGCGCCGCGGCCTTCTGCCGCGTGCAGGCGTCGGGTGCCACCCACCTCGCTGACGACTACGAGCCGACCGAGCCCGAGCGGGCCTCGGCGTTCACGACGCGCGCGCTGCGGCTCTCCGACTACGCGGGCGACCTCGCGGCGTGCGCGGCTCTCTGGCGACGGGATGCTCTGACCTGAGCCCTGTCCGCTTCGGCGTGAGACTTCACGAATGGGGGCCGGCACCGGCGTGTCGCGCCCCGAACGTGAAGTCTCGCGGTCGGTTGCGGGTCAGACGATTGCGCGAGAACGGAATACGCGCGGCCCGGCCTCCGTTAGACTGTGATGGCCGGGCCGCAGTAACCCCGGGCTCCATCTTCTGCCGCTGCGAGCGGCCTTGCGCCGAGAGGCGTTCTGCGGCCCGGCAACTTCTTTCTCTAGGCTCGATGGCATGACCTGGCGCTTCGCCCTCATGATCGAGCCGGCGGCTGCCGGCGACACCCGCACCGACTTCGCCGAGACGTTCACCGTCATCGACCCGGCGACGCCCGCCTTGAGCGTGGGTGAGCTGAGCACGCAGCGCGGCGACGGCATCTTCGAGTCGATCGGCGTCGTGGACGGCCACCCCCAGGAGGTCGAGGCGCACCTGGATCGGCTGGCTCATTCGGCGCGCCTGTGCGACCTGCCGATGCCGCACGCCGAGCAGTGGCGCCAGGCCGTCGCGCGGGCCGCCGCCGAGAGCCCCGCGTCAGGCGAGGGCGTCATCAAGCTCATCCTGAGCCGCGGCGTGGAGCACGGCCCGGCGCCCACCGCCTGGGTGACGGCCGCGCAGGCGGCGGACAACACGGCCCCGCGGACGCACGGCATCCGCGTCGTCACGCTCGATCGCGGCTTCGACAGCGAGGCGCCGGCCCGCGCGCCGTGGCTGCTGCTGGGCGCCAAGACCCTGTCCTATGCCGTCAACATGGCCGCGCTCCGCGAGGCGAAGCGGCGGGGAGCGGATGACGCGATCTTCGTCTCGTCCGACGGCTTCGTGCTGGAGGCTCCCACGGCGTCCGTCATCCTGCGGTTCCGCGACCGCTTCGTGACGCCCGAGCCGTCGGGTGCGATCCTGCACGGCACGACGCAGCTGAGCCTCTTCGAGCACCTGCGCGCCGAAGGACGCGAGGTCGGCTACTCGATGATCCCGGTCTCCGACCTCGCGAAGGCGGATGCCGCGTGGCTCGTCTCGAGCGTGCGGCTCGCCGCGCCCGTGCGCGCGATCGACGGCGCTGATCTGCCGGTCGACGGCGAGCTCACAGCATCCTTCAACCGCTACCTGCTCAGCCCCCGCGACTGAGGGCCGTGCGGGTGCGGTGCTGTCTGCGGTGCCGAACTGCGGAGATTGTGGACAACACGCCGATGCGCGATCGGCGGTCCGTACACAATCTCCGCGGCAGAGCACATCACTCAGGCAAGAAGGCCAAGACGACCGAGGATCGCGAGTTCGACGAGATCCCAGTCGTGCACGATCATCGCGTAGTCGAACCGAAGCGTGTCATAGCCCCACATCGCCGCGTGGGCGTCGCGCGTCAGATCCTTGTGACGCAGTCCGGCCTCCTCGTGGTTCTCTCGACCGTCAGCTTCCACGATGAGTCGGTTCCCGATGAGCAGATCGACCTGCCCCGTCGAGGGAATCGCGACCTGTGTCCGCACCTCGAGGCGATAGCGCCGCAGGCGCCATCGCAAGAGCGACTCCAGGCCGCTATCGGCATCCCATCGGACCAGTCGGAGTGCGCGCCTTCCTCGCCTGTTGGAGTTGCGTCGAAGCCAATCGAGACCCGTCTCAGTGAGAAGGCCCTTACGCAGGGCCGACTCGACTGCGACGAAGAACTCCTCTGTGCCGAGGCATCCGAGGATCTGGCGCAGGATGCGCGTCACCGGTGGGACGGCGAACGAGCGCCTGGCCCGCGTGTCATCCCAGTGCTCGACGCACCGGCAGTCCGTGTGCGCGTGACTGTGCCCTCCGGTTCGAAGGCTCACGTGAACGGTTGCATCGGAGCTCAGCACCCAGAGGCCGAGGTGCCGAGCGGCCGTGACGCACGCCATGCTTCCGCCATGAGTCCCGGCCACGCGGGCCGCCTTGCATGCATGAGGCGTCGCATAGACGCCCCGCCGCAGGCGCGCCAGGTCGCCCGCTTCAAGCGAAGTCTTGATCGAGCGCCGCGTGTGACCGCCGGCGAGCAGCTCGGAGGTGGTCAGGATCGGTGTTCCGGAGCACATCCCGTCAGTGTGGGAGCCGATCCACTCGTCGCAGCACGCCAGTGCCTGATCCGTGGATCGCCGTTTGCTGCGACGTGACCTGGGAGGAGCGGACGGGCGTGCGCAAGTGCGGAGAATGTGAACGACGCGCCGGTATTCAACCGGCGCGTCGTTCACATTCTCCGCCGCTGGGCGCTGAGCGCCTCCGGCGCTCAGCCGAAGCGGCCGGAGACGTAGTCCTCGGTGGCCTGGACGGACGGCGACGTGAAGATGTTCTTCGTGTCGTCGTACTCGATGAGGTTGCCGGGCTTGCCGGTGCCGGAGATGTTGAAGAACGCCGTCCGCTCCGAGACGCGCGATGCCTGCTGCATGTTGTGCGTCACGATGACGATCGTGTACTCGGTCTTCAGCTCGCCGATGAGCTCCTCGATCGCGTAGGTCGAGATCGGGTCCAGGGCCGAGCACGGCTCGTCCATGAGGAGCACGTCGGGCGATACGGCGATCGCGCGCGCGATGCACAGACGCTGCTGCTGACCGCCCGAGAGGCCCGAGCCGGGCTTGTCGAGGCGGTCCTTGACCTCGTTCCAGAGGTTCGCGCCGCGCAGCGACTTCTCGACGAGCGCGTCCGCGTCCGACCTCGAGATGCGCTTGTTGTTCAGCTTGACGCCGGCGAGCACGTTCTCCTTGATCGACATCGTGGGGAACGGGTTGGGGCGCTGGAACACCATGCCGACCTGGCGGCGCACGAGGACGGGGTCGACGCCGGGACCGTAGAGGTTGTCGCCGTCGAGGAGCACCTCGCCCTCGACGCGGGCCCCCGGGATGACCTCGTGCATGCGGTTGAGCGTGCGCAGGAAGGTCGACTTGCCGCAGCCGGACGGGCCGATGAAGGCCGTGACGCTGCGCGGCTCGATCGCGAGGGACACGCCCTCGACGGCGAGGAAGTCGCCGTAGTAGACGTTGAGGTCGTTGACTTCGATGCTCTTGGACAAGGCTGGATTCTTTCGGGTTGAGAGGTCAGCGACCGGTCTTGGGCGAGAACACCTTCGCGACGATGCGCGCGATGAGGTTCAGCACCATGACGATCAGGATGAGCGTGAGAGCCGCGGCCCACGCGCGGTCGGTGTAGGCCTCGGGCGGGATGCCCTGGTTGGCGTACTCCGTGTACGTGAAGACGGGGAGCGTCTGCATACGGCCGCTGAAGAGGTCGTAGTTCATGCTGTTCGTGAACCCCGCCGTGATGAGCAGCGGCGCCGTCTCGCCGATGACGCGCGAGATCGAGAGCATGATGCCGGTCGTGATGCCCGCGATCGAGGTGGGGAGCACGACCTTGACGATCGTGCGCCACTTCGGGACGCCCAGCGCGTAAGACGCCTCGCGCAGTTCGTTGGGCACGAGCCGCAGCATCTCCTCCGTCGAGCGCACGACGACGGGGATCATGAGCACCGAGAGCGCGATCGAGCCCATGAAGCCCATGCGGATGCCGGGGCCGAGGAACAGGGCGAACAGCGCGTACGCGAAGAGGCCCGCGACGATGGACGGGATGCCGGTCATCACGTCGACGAGGAACGTGATGCCGCGACCCAGGCGCTTGCCCTCGCCGTACTCGACGAGGTAGATCGCGGCCATGAGGCCGATCGGGATCGAGATGAGCGCCGCCATGCCCGTGATGAGCACGGTGCCGACGATGGCGTGCAGCACGCCGCCGCCCTCGCCCACGACGTTGCGCATCGACGAGCTGAAGAACTCCGCGTCGAATCGCGCGATGCCGTTGACGACGACCGTCCAGGCGACCGAGATGAGCGGCACCATGGCGATCGCGAACGCCGACGTGACGACACCCGTCACGAGGCGGTCGACGGCCTTGCGGCGGCTCTCGATGATCGTCGAGATCGTGAAGATGAGGACGAGGTAGAGCAGGGCGCTCGAGACCAGCCAGCCGGCGAGGTTGATCGGCTCTTCCGAGCCGATCGCCATGATGCCGAAGACGGCGAGCATCGCCAGGAGCGATCCGGCGAGGATGCTCCACACCGACCAGGCGGGGAGGTGTCCTGTCGTCAGCTTCGAGCGCGGCGCGGAGAGCGTCGGACGTGGAGGCGTCGCGGTCATGGTCATCAGTTGGCCCCCGAGAATTCCTTGCGGCGGTTGACGATCCACCGGGCGATGAAGTTGACCGCGAAGGTCACGACGAACAGGATGAGGCCGGTCGCGATCAGGACGTTGATGTTCGTCCCGTAGGCCTCGGGGAACGTCAGGGCGATGTTCGCCGCGATCGTCGACGGGTTCGTCGACGTGAAGAGCTGGAAGGTCACTGTGCCGGTGGCCGAGAGCACCATCGCGACGGCCATCGTCTCGCCGAGCGCGCGGCCGAGGCCGAGCATCGAGGCCGACACGATGCCGCTGCGGCCGAAGGGCAGGACCGCCATGCGGATCATCTCCCAGCGCGTGGCGCCGAGTGCGAGCGCCGCCTCCTCGTGGAGGACGGGCGTCTGCAGGAAGATCTCACGGCAGATGGCGGTGATGATCGGCACGACCATGACGGCCAGGACGATGGATGCTGTGAAGATCGTGCGGCCGGTCGCCGAGACGTCGCCCGAGAACAGCGGGAACCAGCCCACGTTCTGGTTGAGCCAGACGTAGACGGGCTGGACGGCCGGCGCGAGGACGAGGATGCCCCAGAGGCCGAAGACGACCGAGGGGACGGCGGCGAGGAGGTCGACGATGTAGCCGAGGCCCTGCGCGATCCGCCGCGGAGCGTAGTGCGTGATGAACAGAGCGACGCCCAAGGAGAGCGGCACCGCCATGAGGAGGGCCAGGAGGGCTGCCCAGATGGTGCCGAACAGCAGCGGCCAGACGTAGTCCCAGAAGTTCGTGGTCAGCAGCGACGCGTCGTCGGAGGTCGCGCCCATCGCCGGGATCGACTGGATGATCAGGAAGATGGCGACGGCGGCGAGCGTGACGAGGATCATCGACCCGGCGGCGAGCGCCGTGCCCGAGAACCATCTGTCACCGGGACGCTGCTTGGCCGCGATCTTCGTCTCGGCGGGGGCGGCGGTCATGTCGTCCGTTCTTGTTCGGGTGGATGGGCTTGTCCGGCGCTCGGCCCCGGATCGCCATGGGGACGCGATCCGGGGCCGAGACGTGCGGTCTTACTTGATCTGGTCGATCGCTTCCTGCGACTGAGCGGCGAGCTCAGCCGAGATCGGGGCGCTGCCGGCGTTCTCGGCTGCGGTCTGCTGACCGGCGTCGCTGACGGCGGTCGTGAAGAAGCCCTTCACGAGCGCGGCGGCATCGGCATCCTGATACTCGACGCAGCCGATGAGGTAGCTGACGAGCAGGACGGGGTAGGCGCCCGACTCCTCGGTCGTGCGGTCGATCGCGAACGCGAGGTCGGTCGGCGCGCGGCCGTCCTCGATCGCCGACGCGTCGAGTGCCGTCGCGGCACCCTCCGCCGACGGCTCGACCCACTCGGAGCCGACCTGGACGTTCACGGCGCTCAGGTCGGTCGTCTGCGAGTGGTCGGCGTAGCCGATCGTGCCGTTGCCGCCCTTGATCGCGTTGACGACGCCGGAGGTGCCCTGAGCAGCCTCGCCGCCCTGGATCGGCCACTCCTCGACCGAGCCGTACGTCCAGACGTCACCGGCGGCCTGCGAGAGGTAGTCGGTGAAGTTGGCCGTCGTGCCCGACTTGTCCGAGCGGTGCACCGGCGTGATCGCGAGGTCGGGGAGCTCGACGCCGTCGTTGGTCGCGGCGATCGCGGAGTCGTTCCAGTTCGTGATCGTGCCGGCGAAGATGCCGGCGATCGTGGCCGCGTCGAGGTCGAGCGAGTCGACACCGTCGAGGTTGAACGCGATCGCGATGGGCGAGACGTAGGCGGGGATCTCGACGAGGTCCGAGCCCTCGACGCACGCGTCGAACGGACCGGCCTCGATCTCCTCGATGCTGAAGGGACGGTCCGAGCCGGCGAACTGCACGGCGCCCGACTGGAACGACTCGCGGCCCGTGCCCGAGCCCTGGGGGTCGTAGTTGACGGTGACGTCCGGGTTGGCCGTCTGGAACTCAGCGGTCCACGCCTGGATCGCGACCTGCTGCGAGGTCGCACCCGAGCCGTTCAGCGTGCCCGAGAGCGCCGACGTGTCGTCGCCGGCCGGAGCGGACGAACCGCCCGCCTCGTTCGAGGCGCAGCCGGCGAGAGTGAGAGCCGCGATGGCGGCGACAGCGCCCAGCTGGGCGATGCGGGAGATCTTCACTGTGTGGATCCTTCGGGTGTCAGGGTTGAGAACCCCGTAGGGGGCTCGACCGAGACGGTAGACAGCGACCCTTACGAGACTGCGCTCAGGAGATGAACGGAAGGTGAACGGGATCCGGACGTCGATGCGCCTGAATGGACGCCGCGCGGTGCTCGCCCCTGGCCCGTTCACCCGCGCCCGATAGGGTTCAGCCCATGAGCAAGACGACGAAGCCCGAGCGCAAGGCGCTCTCTGCGCTGGAAGACGCCGCCGCCGCAGCACGGTTCGCGAAGCAGGCCGCGAAGACGCTGCCGCCCAAGCGCGCGAAGCAGCTGCGAGAGGTCGCCGAAGATGCCAAGGACGCCTCGGACGTCTCGAAGAAAGCCGTGCGCAAGCATCCCAGGAAGGTTGCCAAGCGTGCCGGGAAGGCCGCGGATCGCGCTCTGACCGCGACCGAGACCGCCCTCGCGCGCGAGCAGAAGAAGGCCGCCAAGAAGGCGAAGAAGAAGTCCGAGAAGGCCGGTGAGAAGCGGGCCGCCGAGAAGAAGGCGGCCGAGAAAGCCGCGGCCGCGAAGAAGAAGTCCGCGGGTGAGGACGCCTTCGGTCGGAAGGTCGCGAAGGCGGCGCCCAAGCGCGCGAAGAAGACCTCGGCGCCGTCGCCGGTGGATGCCGACGCAGCTGGTGTCGAGGACCCCGCAGTGGACGAGCTCATCGAGGCCGTCATCGAGCTCGAGCCCGTGGCTGAGCCCGAGACCGCGGCCGCGCCGGACGTCGACGATGACCACGAGTCGGCGTCCGACGACCTCGCGACCCTCTCGGTCGTCGCTCTACGGGGGCGCGCCCGGGAGCAGGGTCACACCGGCTATTCGCGGCTGACGAAGGCGCAGCTCGTCGAGCTGCTCTCCTGAACGTGACCGCCGCGGTCCCTCAGCTCTCGCTGGATCGCACGGCGCAGGCACCGCCGCCGCGCACGCTCCTGGATGTCCTCCGTGAGACGGCTGCTCGGCATCCCGAGGCATCCGCCCTCGATGACGGCTCCGGTGCGCTCAGCTACCGCGAGCTCATGACGCGGGTCGGGCGGACTGCCGCCCTGCTGCACGCAGCGGGCGTGCGTCGCGGCGACCGCGTCGGCGTTCGGGTCGCGTCGGGCTCGAAGGAGCTCTATCTGTCGATCCTCGGCATCCTCGCCGCGGGTGCCGCGTACGTCCCGGTGGATGCCGACGACCCCGAGGAGCGGGCCCGGCTCGTCTTCGGCGAAGCGGGGGTCACGGGCGTCCTCACGGGGGACGGCGAGTATTCGCCGAGCGATCCGGATTCCGCGCCTTCGGCGCTTTTCGACCTCGCGCCGCGCGTGGACACGCGCTCGATGGAGGCGGTTCCTCCGCCGACAGTCGACGACGACGCGTGGATCATCTTCACCTCCGGCTCGACGGGCGTGCCGAAGGGCGTCGCCGTGTCGCATCGCTCGGCCGCGGCCTTCGTCGACGCGGAGGCGCGCCTCTTCCTGCCTGACGCGCCGCTGGGGCCGGGCGATCGCGTTCTGGCGGGGCTGTCGGTCGCGTTCGACGCCTCGTGCGAGGAGATGTGGCTCGCCTGGCGGCACGGGGGATGCCTCGTCCCCGCGCCGCGCGCGCTCGTGCGGTCGGGCGAGGACCTCGCGCCGTGGCTCATTCGCCAGTCGATCACGGTCGTGTCGACCGTGCCGACGCTTGCGGCGATGTGGCCCATCGATGCGATCGAGAACGTCCGGCTGCTCATCTTCGGGGGCGAAGCATGCCCGCCGGAGCTCGCGGCGCGTCTGGCGGCGGACGGCCGGGAGGTGTGGAACACGTACGGCCCCACCGAGGCCACGGTCGTGGCCTGCGCCGCGCCGCTCGACGGCTCGACGCCCGTGCGCATCGGCCTGCCGCTGGACGGCTGGGCGCTCGCCGTCGTCGACGCGGCGGGGGAGCCCGTCGAAGAGGGCGGCGTGGGCGAGCTCATCATCGGCGGAGTGGGACTCGCGCGGTACCTCGATCCCGCCAAGGACCTCGAGAAGTACGCGGCCATGCCGACGCTCGGCTGGGATCGCGCCTACCGGTCGGGCGACCTCGTCCGGTTCGAGACCGAGGGCCTCGTCTTCCAGGGCCGCGCCGACGACCAGGTCAAGGTCGGCGGCCGCCGGATCGAGCTGGGCGAGGTCGAATCCGCCCTGCAGGACCTGGAGGGCGTCACGGCCGCGACCGCGGCCGTGCGCACGACCGAGGCGGGCGTCCCCGTCCTCGTCGGATACCTCGTCGTGGAGGGCGACCTCGACCGCGCGGCCGCTCGCGCACAGCTCGCGGAGGTGCTGCCCGCGGCCGTCGTCCCCCTCCTCGCCGTCGTCGACGACCTCCCCATCCGCACGTCGGGCAAGGTCGACCGGGCGGCGCTGCCGTGGCCGCTCCCGGGCGTCGAGCTGCCCGCCGCGGGACTGAGCCCCGCCGAGGCCTGGCTCGCGGAGCAGTGGCAGGCCGTGCTCGGCATCCCCGTCCCCGACCGCAAGACGGACTTCTTCGACCTGGGCGGGGGCTCGCTCTCGGCGGCCCAGCTCGTCTCCCGCATCCGCGCGCGCGTCCCGGAGTTCTCGGTCGCCGACATCTACGACGTCCCGCGCCTGGGCGCCATGGCGAAGGCGCTCGGACCGTTCCTGCCCGATGAGGACGTCTCGGACTTCCGCCGGCCCGAGCCCACGCCCCGCACGACGCAGTGGGTGCAGACACTCGTGAGCGCGCCGCTGTTCATCCTGTCCGGTGTCCGGTGGCTGCTCTACCTCCTCACCGCGGGGACGATCCTCAACCTCCTCCCCGGATTCGGCGGGCTCCCTTCGGCCCCGTGGTGGCTGCTGATCGTCGGACTCCTCGTGTTCGCGACGCCGTTCGGACGGATGACGGTGGCCGCGGCATCCGCTCGTCTCCTGCTCGCGGGGCTGCGGCCGGGGGACTACCCGCGCGGCGGGCACGTGCACCTGCGGCTCTGGCTCGCGGAGCAGATCGCGGAGCAGGTCGACGCGGTCGGGCTCGCGGGCGCCCCGTGGGTCTCGTACTACGCGCGCGCACTCGGCGCGAAGATCGGCCCTGACGTCGACATGCACACGCTGCCGCCCATCACCGGCATGCTCGAGGTCGGCGAGGGGGCCTCGATCGAGCCCGAGGTCGATCTGTCGGGCTACTGGATCGACGGGGACCTCGTCCGCATCGGCCCCGTCCGCATCGGACCGGGCGCGACCGTCGGCTCGCGCAGCACGCTCGCCCCCGGCACCCGCATCGGCCAGCGCGCGCACATCGCGCCCGGCTCGGCGGTGTTCGGCCGCGTCCGCGCGGACCAGTCCTGGGCGGGCTCGCCCGCCGTGCGGGTCGGGGGCGTGGAGACCGACTGGCCCGAGGGGCGCCCGCCGCTGCGCACGCGGTGGCTGTGGGCCTACGCGGCATCCGCACTCCTCCTCGGCCTGCTGCCGATCGCGTCGTTCGTCGTCGGGGGCCTCGTGATCGCCTTCGGGATGCGGGGAGCCGACGACCTCCTGTCGGCGTTCGGCGCCGCCTTCCTGTGGCTCGTCCCCGCGACGCTCACGGTCGGGCTCGTGTTCGCGGCGTCGGTCGTGCTGCTCGTGCGCCTCCTCGCCCTCGGACTCGAGGAGGGCGTGCATCCCGTCCGCAGTCGCGTGGGCTGGCAGGCGTGGACCACCGAGCGCCTCCTCGACTCGTCGAGGACGATCCTCTTCCCGCTGTACTCGAGCCTCTTCACGCCCGTCTGGCTGCGGCTCCTCGGCGCCGAGGTCGGGCGGGATGTCGAGGCCTCGACGGTGCTCCTCATCCCGTCGATGACCCAGATCGAGGACGGCGCGTTCCTCGCGGACGACACCATGGTGGCCTCGTACGAGCTGCACGGCGGCTGGCTGAGGCTCGGGCCGGTCCGCATCGGCAAGCGCGCCTTCCTCGGCAACTCCGGGATGGCCGCGCCCGGCCACCGCGTGCCGCGCGACGGACTCGTCGCCGTGCTCTCGTCGGCACCGGTCAAGGCGAAGGCCGGATCGTCGTGGCTCGGATCGCCCGCCGTGCGCCTGCGCCGAGTGTCAGCCGAGGGTGACGAGAGCCGCACGTACGATCCGCCCGCGCGGCTGCGGCTCGCGCGAGCGCTGTGGGAGCTGTGCCGCCTCGTGCCGGTCTTCGTCACGTGCGCGATCGGCCTGCTCGTGATCTTCGCGCTCGCGGCGCTCCTCTCGTGGATCGGGCCCGTGTGGACGCTGCTGCTGTCGGGCCTCGTGATGCTCGGGGCGGGTGCACTCGCGGCGGGCGTGTCGGTCGCGGCGAAGTGGCTCATCGTCGGCCCCATCCGCGCCGGCGAGCAGCCGCTGTGGTCGAGCTTCGTGTGGCGCACCGAGGTCTCGGACACGTTCACCGAGATGGTCGCGGCGCCCTGGTTCGCTCGCGGCGCCGCGGGAACGCCCGCCCTCGCCGTGTGGCTGCGCGCTCTCGGCGCGACGATCGGCCGCGGGGTGTGGTGCGACAGCTACTGGCTTCCCGAGCCCGATCTCGTGACCCTCGGGGACGGATCCACTGTCAACCGCGGGTGCGTCGTCCAGACCCACCTGTTCCATGATCGGATCATGAGCATGGACACCGTCGAGCTCGAGGCCGGGGCGACCCTCGGCCCGCACAGCGTGATCCTCCCCGCGGCCGCGATCGGCGCCCACGCGACGGTCGGCCCCGCATCCCTCGTGATGCGCGGCGAGACCGTCCCGGTCGGCTCGCGGTGGAGCGGCAATCCCATCGGCCCGTGGCGCGCGGTCAAGGTCCGCTCGTACCAGTCGACATCGTGAGGGAGCACGACCACTACGCGCCCCAGAGCGGCGACGTGACGTTCGACGTCGAGTCGTACGACCTCGACATCCAATACCGCGTGCGCACGAACCGCCTGCAGGGCAGGGCCCTCATCAACGCCGTCGCGGCGATCGACACGCGATCCATCGCGCTCGACCTCGTCGGGCTCCGCGCCGCGCGCGTGCGCGTGGACGGCGACCCTCGCACGGTCATGCGGCAGGGCCCGCGCAAGCTGCGGGTGATCCCGCCGCGGGCGCTCGAGGCGGGGGAGGCCTTCTCGATCGAAGTCCAGTACGCCGGCGCCCCCGCGCCGCGGCATTCACGCTGGGGCACGATCGGGTGGGAGGAGCTGGATGACGGCGCCCTCGTCGCATCGCAGCCGATCGGCGCGCCGACGTGGTTCCCGTGCAACGACCGCCCCGACGACCGCGCGCGGTACCGCATCGCCGTCACGGTCGACGAGGGGTACGCCGTCGCCGCGACGGGCGTCGCCGCACCGCCGCAGCGCGTGAGCGGTCGTACCCGCTGGGAGTTCGCGACCGACCTGCCGGTCGCGACGTACCTCGTCGCCGTGCACGTGGGCCGGTACACCCGAACGCCGCTGGGACCTGCCCATCTCAGGCATCCGCCCGCGCTCGCGGCCTCCGTGCGGCGGGCGTTCCGCGACGCGCCCCGGATGCTCT
Source organism: Microbacterium sp. NPDC019599 (assembly GCF_040632175.1). Taxonomy (NCBI): domain Bacteria; kingdom Bacillati; phylum Actinomycetota; class Actinomycetes; order Micrococcales; family Microbacteriaceae; genus Microbacterium; species Microbacterium sp. NPDC019599. The sequence goes on along the minus strand of NZ_JBEYBL010000002.1, from coordinate 34,404 downwards.
CCGTCTTCGAGGAGGCGTTCGGGCCCTATCCGCAGGACCACTGCACGATCGTCGTGACACCCGACGTGCTCGAGATACCGCTCGAGGCGCAGGGGCTCGCCGTCTTCGGTTCGAACCACCTCGACCCGGATTCGGAGCGGCTCATCGCGCACGAGCTCGCCCACCAATGGTTCGGCAACAGCGTCGGCATCGCGCACTGGCGCGACATCTGGCTCAACGAGGGCTTCGCGTGCTACGCGGAGTGGATCTGGTCCGAGGCCTCGGGGGGCCCGTCCGCGGCGGCCCTCGCCGCCCAGCACCACGCGCGGCTCCAGCGGCTGCCGCAGGACCTCCTGCTCACCGACCCCGGGCCCGACCGCATGTTCGACGACCGCGTGTACAAGCGCGGAGCGCTCGCCCTCCACGCCCTGCGGACGCGGATCGGGGATGCCGGGTTCTTCGCGGTGCTGCGCCGCTGGGCCGGGCAGCACCGGCATGGGCTCGTCGCGACCGAGGACTTCCTGCGGTGCGTCGAGGACGTGACGGGATCCGATCCCGCCCCGCTACTCACGCCGTGGCTCGACCTGCTTCCGCTGCCGGCCCTGCGCTGACAGCGCGCACCGCGACGCTCACCAGGATGCCGTCGGGCCCGTCGGCATCCCACCCCTCGAGCGCATCCCCGCCGGGCACTGTCGCCGTCCAGCCGTCAGCGGTCTCCGCGATCCGCACCGTGGCGGGATCGACCCGCAGCCCGCGTCCGTCCGCCTTGAGGGCCGCTTCCACCCTCACCCACGCGCGGAGGGATGCTGCTCCCGCCCCCAGCACGCCGCTCAGGCCCGCGGCATCCCGCTGCCGATCGACGCGAGGCTCGGCATCGATCCCGATCGCCGCGAACCGGGCGGAGTCGGCGACCGCGACGATCGCGAGGGTGCCCGCGTAGGTCACGCTCGCGACGGCCGGTGCTCCCGAGATCCGCACGGGGCCGTGGGGTCCGCCGCAGCGCGGGCAGGGGTTGGAGAGCTCGGCGTCCTCGGGAAGGAGCTCGCGCAGGATCCCCCAGGCGACCTCGCGCCGCGGCGACGTGTCAGGAACCTCGCGCCACGCGAGGCGGACCGACGGCGCCGTCACACTTTGGGTTCGTGCGTCTCGATCGCCACGATGCCCGAACCCGGGTTCGTCGCGGAGAGGTGCACGACGGAGAACGCGCCGGTGTCCAGCGCCGAGGCGCTGCCCAGGTACGAGCCGCGGAGCGTGCCTGTCGCCAGGGCGATCTCGCTCATGATGTCGGGCAGGACGGGGCCGTGGCTGCACAGCACCGCAGCCTTGCGTCCCCGCACGCGCTCGCCGACGATCCGCCGGGCATCCGACACGCCGTCCTCCCACGCGTCCTGGCTGATCAGGCGCGTCCGCTCGATGGGGCGGCCGATCGCCGACGACAGCGGCGAGACGGTCTTGACGCACCGGACGGCGGGGGACGAGACGATCTTCTTCGGCCCGAACGCGAGCAGCTGTCCGACGGCCGCGTTCGCCTGCTTGCGCCCTCGGACCGACAGGGGGCGGGCGGCATCCTTCCCCGTCCACTCCTCGCGCGAGAGAGCCTTGGCGTGGCGCAGCACGATGAGCGGGAAGGTCGCGAGCACTCCGTCGTCGACGAAGCGGAGGAAGTTCTCCAGGATCTCGACGTCGACGGGATAGCTGAGGCGCTTGAGGGCCTTCTTCGGCGAGACCCACTCGATCGCAGCGATCTCGCGATTCGGGACGAACGCGGAGGCGCGGATCGCGGCATCCGTCGCCTCGGCCGACCAGTAGTGCACGATCTTCTGGCGCTTGTTGGGCATGCGGTACCGCGAGACGCCGACCGGCACGCCGAGGCTCACCCGGATGCCGGTCTCCTCGAAGATCTCTCGCGCCGCCGTCTCGGCGAGCGTCTCGCCGGGATCGACCTTGCCCTTGGGCAGCGTGATGTCGCGATAGGCCGTCCGGTGGATCAGGAGCACGGCGAGCTTGCCGTCGACGAGGCGCCACAGGACTCCGCCCGCCGCGTAGACGGCGGTGTCCGTCATCGAACCGCCCGGGCGCGGCGGCGACGCTGCACGTGGTTCATCGTGCGGTCCTGGAGGTCGCTGAGCGGCTTGCCGTTGTCGTCGACGACGTGCCGGGTCCAATCGCCTTCCGGTCCCAGCCACCACGAGCTCGTCGACTCGGCCATCGCGAGGCTGAACAGGTCGAGCAGCTCCTTGATGTGGCCGGGCGCGACGACGCGCACGAGGGCCTCGACGCGACGATCGAGGTTGCGGTGCATCATGTCGGCGCTGCCGATGTACACCTCGGGCTTGCCGCCGTTCTCGAACGCGAAGATGCGCGAATGCTCGAGATAGCGACCGAGGATGCTGCGCACCGTGATGTTCTCGCTCATGCCCTCGACCCCGGGCTTGAGCGAGCAGATCCCGCGCACCCACACCTCGACGGGGACGCCCGCCTGGCTCGCGCGATAGAGCGCGTCGATGATCTGCTCGTCGACCATCGAGTTGACCTTGATGCGGATGCGCGCGGGCTTGCCGTCCAGCGCATTGCGGCGCTCGCCGTCGATGAGGCGCAGGAGGCCCTTTCGCAGGTGGAGCGGAGCGACGAGGAGGCGCTTGAACTTCTTCTCGATCGCGTAGCCGCTGAGCTCGTTGAAGAGGCGTGTCAGGTCGCGTCCGACCTGGTCGTCGACCGTGAACAGGCCGAAGTCCTCGTAGATGCGGCTCGTCTTCGGGTTGTAGTTGCCGGTCCCGACGTGGCTGTAGTGCTTGAGGACGCCCTCCTCCTCGCGGATGACGAGCGCGAGCTTGCAGTGCGTCTTGAGACCGACGAGGCCGTAGACGACGTGGACGCCGGCCTTCTCGAGCTTGCGCGCCCACACGATGTTCGCCGCCTCGTCGAAACGCGCCTTGACCTCGACGAGCGCGAGGACCTGCTTGCCGGCCTCGGCGGCATCGATGAGCGCCTGCACGATGGGACTGTCGCCCGATGTGCGGTACAGCGTCTGCTTGATGGCCAGGACGTGCGGGTCCTTCGCGGCCTGCTCGAGGAACGCCTGCACGCTCGTCGCGAACGACTCGTACGGGTGGTGCACGAGCACGTCCGCCTTGCGGATGGCGCGGAACAGGTCGGCGCGGTTGCTGCCCTCGAGGGGCTGGAACGGCACAGCAGTCGTGGGGACGTGCGGCGGGTAGTGCAGCTCGGGCCGGTCGATCTTCGACAGGTCGAAGAGCCCTCGCAGGTCGAGCGGGCCCGGAAGGCGGTGCACCTCCTGATCCGTGATGTCGAGCTCTTTGATGAGCAGCGACAGCGTCAGGTCGTCCATGTCCTCGGTGACCTCGAGACGGATGGGCGGGCCGAACCGCCGGCGCAGGAGCTCCGCCTCGAGCGCCTGGATGAGGTTCTCGGTCTCGTCCTCCTCGATCACGACGTCTTCGTTGCGCGTGAGCCGGAAGGTGTGGTGGTCGAGGATCTCCATGCCGGGGAAGAGGTCGCCGAGGTGGTTGGAGATGAGGTACTCCAGCGGCAGGTAGCGCACCGAGTCGCCGTCGCGCGACACCTCGACGAAGCGAGGCAGCATCGGCGGCACCTTGAGACGTGCGAACTCCTGACGTCCCGTGCGCGCATTCCGGATGCGGATCGCGAGGTTGAGGGACAGCCCGGAGATGTACGGGAACGGGTGCGCGGGGTCCACGGCGAGGGGCATCAGGACAGGGAAGACCTGCGCCTGGAAGTAGTCGTACAGCCGGTCGCGTTCGTCGTCGCTCAGCGCATTCCAGTTCAGGATCTCGATCCCGACCTCGGCCAGGGCGGGCTGCACGGAGGTCTTCCACGCGTCCGCGTGCCGCAGCTGGAGGCGATGCGCCTCGTCGGCGATGTCGGCGAGCACGTCCTGCGGCGCGCGCCCCACGTTGGTCGGCACCGCGAGACCTGTCACGATGCGGCGCTTGAGGCCGGCGACGCGCACCATGAAGAACTCGTCGAGGTTGCTCGCGAAGATCGCGAGGAAGTTGGCCCGCTCGAGCACGGGGATGCGGGGATCCTCCGCGAGCTCGAGCACGCGCTGATTGAACGCGAGCCAGCTCAGCTCGCGATCGAGGTAGCGGTGCTCGGGCAGCTGCGAGTCGAACGCCTCGGACAGCTCGAAGTCGTCGTCGTCCGCATCGCCCAGCCCGGCGTCGAGCACTTCGTGTTCGATCATCCCCTCATCATTGCAGGGCGACGTGACGAGTGTGTGAACCGATCGGCTCGCTCAGACGGTCGCCGATCCGGGCCGGTGGACTCCGGATGCCGCGCGCTACGCGGGCGAGTGCGTCGACGTCGCCGGCAGCTGGTCGTCGTCGTAGACGTTGAAGCGGTAGCCGACGTTGCGGACGGTGCCGATGAGCTGCTCGAGGTCGCCGAGCTTGGCGCGCAGGCGCCGGACGTGCACGTCGACGGTGCGGGTGCCGCCGAAGTAGTCGTAGCCCCACACTTCGCTGAGCAGCTGCTCCCGCGTGAAGACGCGCGACGGATGCGTCGCGAAGAAGTGCAGGAGCTGGAACTCCTTGTACGTCAGGTCGAGCGGCTTGCCGTGGACCTTGGCGGAGTAGGAGGACTCGTCGATCGTGATGCCGGACGTCTGGATGCGGGTCGACACCTGCTCCTTCGACATCCTTCCGATGGCGAGCCGCACGCGGGCGTCGACCTCGGCCGGTCCCGCCGTGACGAGGATGACGTCGTCGATCCCCCAGTCGGTCGAGACGGCCGTGAGGCCGCCCTCGGTGACGACGAGCACGAGCGGGGCATCCAGCCCCGTCGTGTTCAGGATCTTGCAGAGCGACTTCGCGCCGACGAGGTCGACGCGCGCGTCGACGAAGATGACGTCGGCGCTCGGTGCGTTCACGAGCGATGCCGGTTCGGCCGGGATCTGACGCACTCGATGGCTGAGCAGCTCGAGCGAGGGCAGGACCGGCCCTCCTCCGTGTGCGGAACTCAGTACGAGGAGCTGTGCCAAAACGAGACCTCCCGGCGCGGCCGGACGCGACTTGAGACCCCAGTTTAGGGGTCAGCCCGATGTCTCGGCCCGCGCATTCCCTCCGAGGCGCGCCGCAGTACGCCAGAATGGACCCATGGCAGCACCCGTGCTCGCGCCGCGCCGCGCCACCGGCGGCATCGTCGCCGTGTGGGTCGTCGCGGCCGTCATCGGCATCGTGATCGGCCTCTTCGTGCCCGCGGATTGGCGCGCGGCGTGGCTCGTCGTCGGGCTCGGCGGGTCGCTCGCCCTCGCGTGCGCCGTGCAACTCGCGTACGGGCGCTCGCAGGGCTACATCCAGCGTGTCGCGATCAGCGTCCTCGGCGCGTTCGTCGTCCTGGGCGTCATCAGCCTCGGGTTCGGGCTCGCCTCCATCGTTCCCGGCTAGCACCGCCCGTGATGCGACGGATCCCCTGGGCGCCCTCCGGCGCAGGGGGAGGATTCCCCGGCTAAGCTGACGGTATGGATCTCGTCGCGCTCGAACTGTTCTTCGTGGGACTGCTGGCTCTCGCGTCGCTCGCGATCGTCTTCGTCTCCGGGACTGTCGTCTGGAACCTGTACCGCGGCCAGCGCTGAAAGTCGGCGCGTCGTGATCGAGCTGCCGACCGACCTCCCCGCCGATCTCGTGCCGCTGTCGTGGCTCGTCGGCGTGTGGGAGGGCACCGGAGTCATCGACTACGAAGCGGGCGGTGAGCGCTTCGACGGCGAATTCGCGCATCGCGTGAGCTTCAGCCATGACGGCGGCGACTACCTCAACTACTCGGCCAGCGCCTGGCTCCTCGGCGAGGAGAGGCGCACGCCGCTCGTGGCCGAGATGGGGTACTGGCGCCTCTCGCGGCCTGCGGGACCCGCGGACGCCGGGCCGGGGCTGCTTCCGGCGGTCGCGGCGCCCGTCGAGCGCACCGCCGATGACGTGGAGCTCCTGCGCACCAAGGAGGGCGGCTTCGACATCGAGGCGTCCATCGTCCACGCCGACGGCGTGAGCGAGCTCTACCTCGGTCAGGTGCGGGGTCCGCGCATCGACATCGCGACGGATGCTGTCGTGCGCACCGCCGGTGCGAAGGTCTACGGTGCGGCGACCCGCATGTACGGCCTCGTCGACCAACACCTCCTGTGGGCGTGGGACATCGCGGCGCTGGGCGCCGACCTCGCGTCGCACGCGTCGGCGCGTCTGGCCCGGGTGGAGTGATGGTCGCGGGGTTCTCTCGCGTTCCGGGCGCGGTGACCGACGAGCGGGGCCTGCTCCACGTCGGCAACCCCTTCGTCGAGCAGCGTGCGCTCGCGGCGGGCGACGCGGTGACGCCGCTCGGCGACCGCCGCGTCCTCGCGGTGGAGGGGGAGGACCGGCTCTCCTGGCTCGACTCCCTCACCTCGCAGGCCGTCGCGCATCTCGCTCCCGGCGAGAGCACCGAACTGCTCGTGCTCGACCCGCAGGGCCGCATCGAGCATGCGGCATCCGTCCTCGACGACGGCCAGGCGACGTGGCTCATCGCGGACGCCGGCGACGCCGAGGCGCTCCTCACGTGGCTCATGCGGATGCGGTTCCGGCTGCGCGTCGCGCCGCGCGATGCCGGCGACGAATACGCCGTCGTCGGTGGAGCGGCCTCCGCACTCGCCGCCGTGACGCCGGCTGCGCCGGCGGGGACGCCCCTCGTGTGGCGCGATCCCTGGCCGAACGTCGGTCCGGGCGGACACGCCTACGCGCTCGTCGAGCCGCACCCCGGTGCCGAGCGCGACTGGTCCGAGGCGATCGTGACGCGCGCCGAGGAGGAGCGGATCGCCGAGGCGGCCGCCCGCGGCGAGATCGCGCTCGCGGGGCTCGTCGCCGCGGACGCGCTGCGCGTCGCGGCGTGGCGTCCGCGCTGGTCCGCAGAGGTCGACGAGCGCAGCATCCCGCACGAGCTGGACTGGCTCCGCACCGCAGTGCACCTCAGCAAGGGCTGCTATCGCGGCCAGGAGACCGTCGCGAAGGTGCACAACCTCGGGCATCCGCCGCGGCGGCTCGTGGCCCTCTCGCTCGACGGCAGCGAGAGCCTCCTTCCCGCCCCCGGCGCGTCGGTCCGCGACGGCGAAGACGTCGTCGGCACCGTGACGTCGTTCGCGCAGCATTTCGAAGAAGGTCCCATCGCGCTCGCGATCGTCCGCCGGTCGACGCCCGTCGACGCACCGCTCGTCGTCGACACCGAGGAGGGCCCGGTCGCCGCGCAGCAGGAGGTCGTCGTGCCTCCCGACGCCGGCGCGACGGCAGGGGTTCCCCGACTTCCGCGCCTGTCGCGCCGCACCCGATGACCTCACGGCCGGGGAGCGCGCCTGTCACGCAGGCGATCCCGACCGGCTGGCGGAGGCGGATCGATCCGCGCCTCGCCCTGGCGCGTGTCCAGGCGTCGGCGATCCCGATCGTCCAGATCGTCGTCGCGGCGACCGGGGCGTACGCGTTCGCGCACTACGTGCTCGGGCATCCGGCTCCGCTCATGGCGGCCACCGTCACGGTCGGCAGCCTGGGCCTCGTGCGCGACGCGCGCCCGGGACGCGTCCTCGAGACGGTGCTCGGGATGCTGGTGGGCATCGTGATCGCCGAGCTGCTGCTCCTGACGGCCGGGACCGGATCCTGGCAGATCGGCGTCGCGCTGGGGGTCACGCTCGTCGTGTCGCGGTTCCTCTCCGGGCAGGCCGGGTTCGCGATCGCCGCGGCGATCCAGTCGCTCATCGTCATGGTCGTCCCGTCGCCGGCGCCGTTCCTGCGGCTCTACGACGGCATCATCGGCGGCGTCGCGGCACTCCTCGTGACGGCGCTCATCCCGCGCAACCCGATCAAGACCGAGCTGCGCGACGGCCACAAGGTGTTCGCTGCGGTCGATTCGACAGCATCCGCTCTCGTCCAGGCGCTGCGCAGGGGCGACCGGTTCCGCGCCGAACGGGGGCTCGAGAAGGCCCGCGCGATCACGCCGGTCGTCGACGACTGGCGCTCCTCGCTGGAGTCGGGGCTCGCCGTCGCCCGCATCTCGCCGTTCCTCCGACGGCAGCGGTTCGAGCTCCAGCGCCACGACCGCATGCGCGCCGCCGTCGATCTCGCGGTCCGCAATCTGCGCGTCATCGCCCGTCGCGTCGTCTATGTGTGCGACGACGGCCGGGCTCGTCCCGTCGCCGCCGATCTGCTCGCCGAGGTCGCGCGCGCAGCCGGCGTCGTCGCGACCTCGCTCGACGACATCTCGCTGCAGCCCGCGGCACGCGAGGCGCTCACCGTCGTGGCCTCGCGCCTGGACCCGGCCGCAGTCCTGCCGGACGCGTCGCTGGGCGATCAGAACCTCGTCGCCGCCCTGCGGCCGCTCGTGGTCGACCTGCTCACGGCCACGGGACTCACGCCGGCCGAGGCGCGGGCGATCATTCCTCGCATCTGATCCTGTGGAGGGGGTTCACGCGGGCGCGACGGAGCTCCAGGGCAGGGTGACCTCGCCGAGGCGCCAGCGCGAGCGCGCCTGGACGGGCCAACCCGCCGCGGCCAGCGCACGCAGAGCGGTCTCCCACCGATGGACGGCGCCGAACGGCGCGACGCCCGCGGCGCGGTCCCACTCGGCGTCGAGCGCCTGGAGGAAGGCGTGCACGCGCTCGCCCGGGACGTTGCGGTGGATGAGGGCCTTGGGCAGGCGCTCGGCCGCGATCGACGGATGCTCGAGCCCCGCGAGCCGCAGAGACACCGAGAGCGATCGCGGCACGGCGTCGGGGCCGACCGCGACCCACGTCACGATGCGCCCGAGCTCGTCGCACGTGCCCTCGACGAGGACGCCGCCCGGTGCGAGCCGGTCGCACATGCGCCGCCACGCGCCGGCAACTTCGGTCTCGGAGTACTGGCGCAGGACGTTCATGGCCCGGATCACGACGGGCCGCCGCCCCGCGGCCACGGGCACCTCGAACCCGCCGAGCTCGAACGAGACCCGCGCGTCCGGCGCGAAGCCGGTGGCCCCCTCGTGCACCCGCGCGAGCTGGTCGCGGGCCCGCGCGACGCGGGCGGGCTCGATCTCGAGGCCCAGTACCTCGACGTCGGCGCGCGTGCGCGCGAGCCGCGCGTGCAGCTCGAGCGACGTCACGGCGCTCGCGCCGTAGCCGAGGTCCACGACGAGGGGATCGTCGGCGCGCCGGAGTGCCGGAAGCCGGGCGATCCAGCGGTCGACGCGGCGCAGGCGGTTGGTCCCCGTCGTTCCCCGGGTCACCTGCCCGACTGGTGTCAGCCCGGTCGCCATGACCCCATGATGCCAGGCCCGTGCGGCGCCATCCGGCGTCGGTATCATGGCGAGCATGACCGCGCCCTACACGCTGATCCTCCTTCGTCACGGCCAGAGCGATTGGAACAAGCTCAACCTCTTCACCGGATGGGTCGACGTCCGGCTCTCCGACCAGGGGAAGGCCGAAGCCCAGCGGGGCGGCGAGCTCCTCGCCGAGTCGGGGCTGCACCCCGACGTCCTGCACACCTCTGTCCTCACGCGTGCCATCCAGACCGCCAACATCGCCCTCGACGCCGCCGACCGCGCGTGGATCCCGGTCAAGCGCACGTGGCGTCTCAACGAGCGCCACTACGGCGCCCTGCAGGGCAAGGACAAGGCCCAGACGCTCGAGGAGTTCGGCCAGGAGCAGTTCATGCTGTGGCGTCGCTCGTTCGACGTCCCGCCGCCCCTGCTGGACGACTCGTCGGAGTGGAGCCAGGTGAACGACCCCCGCTACGAGGGCATCGACGGCGAGATCCCGCGCACCGAGTCGCTCAAGCTCGTCATCGACCGCCTCCTGCCGTACTGGGAGAGCGACATCAAGCCCGACCTCGCCGCGGGCAAGACGGTCCTCGTGACGGCGCACGGCAACTCGCTGCGCGGCCTCGTCAAGCACCTCGACGGCATCAGCGACGCCGACATCGCCGAGCTCAACATCCCGACCGGCATCCCGCTGGTCTACCGCCTCAACGAGGACTTCACCCCCGCGGGCCCCAGCGAGTACCTCGACCCCGAGGCCGCCGCCGCCGGCGCTGCGGCGGTTGCCGCGCAGGGCAAGAAGTAACCTCGCGCACGCGAAGAAGAGCGGATGCCGCCCCCCGGGGGCATCCGCTCTTCTGGTCTGTGCGGGCGTCCGCTACGGCGTCGCGCCGGGGATGACGAACGAGTCGTCGCTGTCGGTCGTCCAGTCACCCGTCGCGAGGTACATGACCTTCTTCGAGATCGAGACGGCGTGGTCGCCGAAGCGCTCGTGGTAGCGGCTCGCGAGGGTCGCGTCGACCGTTGCGGCGGGCTCGCCCTGCCAGCTGTCGGAGAGGACCTTCTCGAAGACCGAGATGTGCAGCTCGTCGATGTCGTCGTCGATGTTGCGCAGCTCCTCGGCGATCGTGAGGTCCTGCGTCCTGAGGAGCTCGGTGAGCTTGCGGGCCACATCGACGTCCAGCTGCCCCATCTGGGTGAACGTCGTCTTGAGCCCCTTCGGGATCGCGCGCTCGGGGAAGCGCATGCGCGTGAGCTGCGCGATGTGCTCGGCGATGTCGCCCATCCGCTCGAGAGACGCGCTGATGCGCAGCGCGCTCACGACGATGCGGAGGTCGCGGGCGACAGGCTGCTGACGCGCGAGGATCTCGATCGCGAGCTCGTCGAGGGCGATCGCCTTCTCGTCGATGACGATGTCCGACTCGATGACCTCTTCCGCGAGCGTGACATCGCTCGTGCTGAACGCGCGCGTCGCCTTCTCGATCGCCGTCGTGACGAGCTCGGAGATCTCGACGAGACGGTCCTGAACGTCCTCCAGCGACTGGTGGAATACTTCGCGCATTCGGTTCTTCCTCTCCGCGGCACGGGTCCCCGCGACCCCGGCGATTGTCGTCAGGGAAGGTTAACGAACGGTGCCGCGAGAGTGAATAGTAGCCGCAGCCGCGTGCGCCCAGTCCGAACCGGGGGTTCGGGACTGCCTCGGCCCCTACATTGGAAGGCATGGAATCGACGCAGCTCGCGCTGCTCGCCCTGCTCCTCGGGGCGGCGATCGGGAGTCTGGTCTCCGTCGTCATCATGGCGTCGCTGCGAGCGCGGGATCGCCTCGAGGCGGCGACGTCGGCGGCAGTTCCCGAGGGCGTCGCGCAGGTGCTCCACGGCATGGATGACGCGGCCGCCGTCGTCGACGCGTCCTTCACCGTCATCGCCGCGTCCGCGCCGGCCATCCCCTTCGGATTCATCGAGGGAAGCGTCCTGCCGGGCGAGGATCTCAAGAGCGTCGCCCGGCGGGCGCGCAGCGGAGAGGCCGCCGCGACGGCGACCCTCCGGCTGCGCAGGGGAGCCCCGCCGGCAGAGCCGCGCCTGGTCGTCGTGCGAGCGACGCGCATCTCGTCGCGCTTCTCCTTCCTCGTGCTGCGCGACATCACCGAGAAGGAGCGCGTCGAGCAGATGCGACGGGATTTCGTCGCGAACACGAGCCACGAGCTGAAGACGCCGGTGGGTGCCGTGAGCCTGCTCGCGGAGGCCATCGAATCGGCCGCCGACGATCCCGCACAGGTGCGGGTCTTCGCGGCGAGGCTCCTGGCCGAGGCGACCCGTCTCGCCCAGCTGACGGGCCGCATCATGAGCCTCTCGCGGCTGCAGGCCGCCGACGAGCTCGGGGACGAGCGGGACGTCGCGGTCGACGAGATCGTCGCATCGGCTCTCGAGGCCCACGCGATCCAGGCCGATTCGGCAGGCGTCACCATCGTCCGCGGTGGCGAGCGCGGGCTCTGGGTCCGCGGTGACGCCCAGATCCTGAGCGAGGCGGTCGGCAACCTCCTCGCCAACGCGATCGCCTACTCGCCGAGCGGCTCGAACGTCGGCGTGGGGATCAAGTCAGGCGATCGCATCGTCGAGATCGCCGTGTCCGATCGCGGGATCGGCATCCCCGAAGGCGAGCAGGCCCGCGTGTTCGAGCGCTTCTATCGGGCCGACCAGGCCCGCTCCCGCCGCACCGGTGGGACTGGCCTCGGCCTGTCGATCGTGAAGCATGCGGTGCAGCGACACGGCGGCGAGGTGACGCTGTGGTCCCGTCCAGGCCGCGGATCGACCTTCACCATCCGGCTACCGCTCGTCGACGGGCCGGTTCCCGAAGGTCCCCGCAAGAAGCGTAAGAAAGCTCGTGGAAAGGCTGCGCTGCGCCGTCCGACCCCCGCAGAGCCCGCCCCTGTGAATGGAGACACCGCATGACCCGCGTCCTGATCGTCGAGGACGAGCCAGACCTCGCCGACCCGCTCGCCTACCTCCTCCGACGGGAGGGGCATGAGGTCGAGATCGCCGAGGACGGTCCGAGCGCCCTCACGGCGTTCCGCGAGCGCGGCACCGACATCGTGCTGCTCGACCTCATGCTTCCCGGGATGCCGGGGACCGAGGTGTGCCGGCAGATCCGGTCGACGTCCAACGTGCCGATCATCATGCTCACGGCGAAGGACTCGGAGGTCGACATCGTCGTGGGGCTGGAGCTCGGCGCCGACGACTACGTCACCAAGCCCTACTCGGCGCGTGAACTCCTGGCCCGCATGCGCGCCGTCCTCAGGCGACAGTCTTCGGCGGATGCCGACCTCGACGACCGCGTCCTGTCCGGTGGTCGCGTGACCCTCGACATCGACCGGCACACGGTCGCCGTCCAGGGCAGCGAGATCAGCATGCCGCTCAAGGAATTCGAGCTCCTCGAGGTGCTGATGCGCAACGCAGGCCGAGTTCTCACCCGCGGCCAGCTCATCGACCGCGTGTGGGGCACCGACTACTTCGGCGACACCAAGACGCTCGACGTCCACATCAAGCGCATCCGGTCGCGCATCGAGGAGAACCCGGGCGAGCCGCGGATGCTCGTGACCGTGCGAGGCCTCGGCTACCGCTTCGAGGCCTGAGCCCGGGCAGCGAAGAGCCCCCTCGACGTCGGACGTCGAGGGGGCTCTTCTGTGGTCTCAGTCGCGGCTCAGGGGACGAATGGCGCGAGGTAGTCGAGGGTGCCGTCGAGCACCGGCACGGCGACCTCGACGCCCTCGGCGTCGCCGGACTGGAAGTAGACGAGCACGTCGGAACCGGGCTTGGCGCCGAGGCCCTCGACGAGCAGCGGGTCCTCCGTGACGCCGAGGCTCACGGTGGTGTTGGCCGGAACCCGGATCGACTCCGTGACGGGGCTGGTCTCGCCGATCTCGAGCTCGAGGGTGTGCGCCTGGTCCGTCGAGTTCACGATCGCCGCGATGAGGTTCGCGTCCTCGCCGCTCTCGTCGGCGACGAAGAGGGCATTGCGCACCTCGAGGGGACCCGAGTCGGGGACGTTCACGCCGTCGGAGGGGGAGTAGGGCAGCGTCGTCGCCTGAGTCGACAGCATCGCGCAGCCGGTCGTCCCCAGGAGGACGACGGCGCCCAGCGCGAGCGACGAGACGAGACGCGCTCGGTTCGTGGCGACTGCCCCGGCGAAGCTGCGGTGCATGGAAATCACGGATCCTCCCGGGACGGATGACGGCATCCTTTGCATTCTAGGGCTTTCCGTCGCGTCCACCGTGTCCGGGCCGGGTGTGCTCCTCGCCCGCCATGCCTGGGCGGCGAACCTTAGCGTATGTCGCCTGTGGTATCCTGGAGGTTGCCGAAAGGACATAACTGCATGCTTTTTGAGGTTGGCGAGACCGTTGTTTACCCGCACCACGGGGCGGCGACAATCGCAGAAGTCAAGACCCGAATCATCAAGGGCGAAGAAAAGGTCTACCTCAAGCTCCGAGTCACTCAAGGCGATCTCACGATCGAGGTTCCGGCCGACAACGTCGACCTCGTCGGCGTTCGCGATGTGATCGGCAAGGAGGGGCTCGAGCGCGTCTTCGAGGTGCTCCGCGCACCGTTCACGGAGGAGCCGACCAACTGGTCGCGCCGCTACAAGGCGAACCTCGAGAAGCTCGCCTCGGGCGACGTCATCAAGGTGAGCGAGGTCGTCCGCGACCTGTGGCGCCGTGACCAGGACCGCGGTCTGTCGGCGGGCGAGAAGCGCATGCTCGCGAAGGCCCGTCAGATCCTGATCTCCGAGCTCGCCCTCGCCGAGAAGACCGACGAGGAGCAGGCGAGCGTCGTCCTCGACGAGGTCCTCGCCTCCTGACGTCGACCCGGGCCGGTAGCGTGATGGCGTGCCCCTCGACTCTGCTCGGGGACCGGGCCTGATCCCTGTCCCTCGCGTTGCCGTCATCGTCGTCGCTGCCGGGTCGGGAACGCGGCTCGGGAGCGGCGCTCCAAAGGCCTTCGTGGGCCTTGACGAGCACACGATCCTCCGCCACGCGCTGCGCGGCGTGTTCGCGGCGCCCGAGGCGCAGGTGGTGATCGTCGCGCCCGCAGGTCGCGAGGGCGATGCGCTGACAGAGGCTCTCGAGGCTTCGGGCGATCGCCGCGATCTCGTGACCGTCGCGACCGGCGGAGCGACGCGCCAGGAGTCCGTGCGCGCGGGCCTGCACGCGGTGTGGGCGGACGTCGACATCGTCCTCGTCCACGACGCGGCGCGGGCCCTCACGCCGCCGGAGGTCTTCGCCCGCACGATCGCCGCGATCGCCGACGGCGCCGACGGCGCGATCCCCGTCCTGCCCGTAATAGACACGATCAAGCGGGTCGACGGCGCCGCCGTCGTGGGCGCCCTCGACCGCTCGGAGCTCGCCGCTGCGCAGACGCCGCAGGGGTTCCGTCGCGACGTCCTCGACGCCGCGTATCAGGCCGCCGTCGACGACTTCACGGACGACGCGGCGCTCGTCGCGGCAGCGGGCCATGCCGTCGCCGCGGTGGCCGGCGATGCGCTCTCCTTCAAGATCACGACGCCCGCCGACCTCGAGCGGGCTCGCAGCCTCGTCCAGCCGATCGCGCCCGCGCCGGCGACCCTCGCGGCGGCGCAGGCCGCGCCCCGCGTGGGCTTCGGCACCGACGTGCACGGCTTCGGCGGCGAGGGGACCCTCTGGCTCGCAGGCCTCGAATGGCCGGGCGAGCCCGCGCTCTCCGGCCACTCCGACGGCGACGCGGTGGCCCACGCGATCGTCGATGCCCTCCTGTCGGCGGCCGGGCTGGGCGACATCGGCACCCACTTCGGCACGGACCGCCCCGAGTACGCCGCCGCGCACGCCGAGGCGTTCCTCGCGCGCACCCTGGCGCTGATCGGCGAGGCCGGGTGGCGCGTCGGCAACGTCGCCGTGCAGGTGCAGGCCAACCGGCCGCGCTTCGCCGCGCGCCGGGCCGAGGCCGAAGCAGCACTGTCGGCAGCGCTGGGAGGAGCATCCGTCTCGGTCTCCGCCACGACGACCGACGGCCTCGGCTTCACGGGCACGGGGGAGGGGGTCGCGGCCTTCGCCGTGGCGCTGCTCGTCCCTGCCTGAGCGCCCGCAGCAGCCCACAGGAGCGCTCCTAGAGCGTGCGCGTCATGAAGACCGAGAACGGGTCGTGCGTGTAGCCCTCGAAGGGCCCGCACTCGACGAAGCCCTCGCTCGCGTAGAGCCGCTGGGCGGGGAGGAAGTCGGGCGTCGTCCCGGTCTCGAGCCAGAGGCTCGTCATCCCGCGCTCGCGGGCCGCGGCGACGATGTGCCGCAGAAGCGCACGCCCGACCCCGGCGCCGCGGAAGTCGTCGTCCACCCGCATCGACTTGAGCTCGCCGCGCTCGGCGTCCAGCGCCTTGAGGGCGCCGATGCCGGCGATGCGGCCGTCGATCCAGGCCGACCAGAACGTGATGGCGGGATCGCGCAGCGCGTCGAGGTCCAGCGCGTGCACGCTCTCGGGAGGCGACGTGTCATGCATCCCGGCCAAATGCGACGCGATGAGCGCATGCGTCGCCGCGCCGCTCAGATCGTCGACCCGGATGTCGATGGTCATGCCGGCCCCTTCTCCACCCGTTCGCGAGCCTTCACGAATGTACGCCATCGGCGGCGTGTCGCGGCACATTCGTGAAGTCTCGCGAAGGGGGTCAGCCTTCCACGGCGTAGGGTCTCGGGTCGCGCGGGGCGCGCGAGCCCCACGCCAGCAGCGCGAGTCCTGCGGCCAGGACGACCAGGCCCAGGATCGCGAGGGCGCTCAGTCGTTCGCCGAGGACGACGATACCCAGCAGGCTCGCCGTGAGCGGCTCGCCGAGGGTGAGGGTCGCGGCGGTCGCTGCCGTCAGCCCGCTCAGGCCCCACGTGAACAGGACGTAGGCGATCGAGATCGTCGCGATGCCGAGCCACAGTCCCATCGCGAGCCCGGCGGGCGTGCTGAGCCACGACAGGTCCACGAACGGCAGGGCGATGATCGCGATGACGGCCGAGCTCGCGCCCATCGCACCCACGACCGTGAAGGGGTCCCAGCCCTGGTCGAGCAGTCGCCGCTGGGCGTTGGCGATGACGGCGAACGACGCGGCGGCGCCGAGCGATCCGAGGAGGCCCACCGGGTCCGTGCCCCCGGCCCCCGCGCCTCCCGCTTCACCGCCGACACCGAGCAGCACGACGCCGACGGTCGCGAGCGCCGTCGCGATCATCCACGCGGCGCTGGGAGCACGGCGAGTGAGGAGCCACTCGAGCAGCCCGGCCATGATCGGCGCGGACCCGAGGGCGATGACGGTGCCGACGGCCACGCCGTTGCGCTCCGTGCCCAGGAAGAAGAGGGGCTGGTAGGTCGCGAGGCACACGCCCGTGAGGACCATGAGGAGGAGGGGGCGGATGCCGCCCTTCGACAGGCTCAGGAACCGGGGCGGCTGGGGGACGGCATCCGCTCTCTGAGCGGCCCGCACGCGATGACGCCACGCGAGCGTGAAGGCGATGAGCGCGAGGCCCGTGCCGCCGATCGCGAGGCGCACGGCGCCGATCGCGAGGGGCGTGGCGCCGTCGGGCCCGAGAGCCTGCGACGTTCCCGTCGTCCCGAACAGCACCGCCGCGGCGAAGACGGCGAGGACGTGCAGCATCCTTCTTTCCTACTTCATCCGACGACCCGCCAGAACACGCGGCGCACGGCACCCGCGGCCCGCGTGTCCCCGGCGACCCGACACGCCGGGTTCGCACAGGAGCGCGCCGCTAGGCTTGTGCGGTGACCGTCCGGCTCTATGACACCAAGGCGCAGCAGCTGCGCGACTTCGTGCCCCTCGACCCCGCGAACGTCACGATCTACGTCTGCGGTCCGACCGTGCAGTCGGGGCCGCACATCGGGCACCTGCGCGGCGCGCTGAGCTTCGACATCCTCCGTCGCTGGCTCGCGCATCGCTACGGCCGCGTGACGTTCGTCCGCAACGTCACCGACATCGACGACAAGGTGCTCGTCAACGCGACCGACTCCGAGCCGTGGTGGGCGCTGGCCTACCGCATGGAGCTCGAGTTCACCCGCGCCTACACGGCGATCGGCATCCTTCCTCCGACCTACGAGCCGCGCGCGACGGCGTCGATCCCGCAGATGCAGGAACTCATCCAGCGGCTCATCCACGCGGGGCACGCGTACCCGGCGACGGGAGCCGCCGCCGGCGACGTCTACTTCGACGTGCGCTCGTGGGCGGACTACGGGTCGCTCACGAACCAGTCGCTCGACGCGATGGAGCCCGCGGAGGACGCGGATCCCCGCGGCAAGCGCGACCCCCGCGACTTCGCCCTGTGGAAGGGCGCCAAGCCCGACGAGGCCGAGTCGGCGCAGTGGGAGTCGCCGTGGGGCAAGGGACGCCCGGGCTGGCACATCGAGTGCTCGGCGATGTCGCGCCGCTACCTCGGCGCCGAGTTCGACATCCACGGCGGCGGCCTCGACCTCCGCTTCCCGCACCACGAGAACGAGCTCGCACAGTCGACGGCGGCCGGAGACGGGTTCGCCCGTTACTGGGTGCACAACGGCCTCGTGACAGTCGGCGCCCAGAAGATGTCGAAGTCGCTCTTCAACTTCATCCTCGCGGAGGACATCCTGCGCGAGCGCGATGCGCTCGTCGTCCGTTACGCACTCGCGGCGGCGCACTACCGCTCGAGCCTGGACATCACGACGTCGTCCTTCGACGAGGCCGAGGCGGCGCTCGACCGTATCCGGACGTTCCTGCAGCGCGCTTCTCGGCTGCTCGCCGCCGACGCCGACGCCGACGTGCGAGTCGAGGCATCCGTGCCGCAGCGCTTCGCCGAGGCGCTGGATGACGATCTCGGCGTGCCGCAGGCGCTCGCCGTCGTGCACGAGACCGTGCGAGACGGGAACACGGCACTGGACGCGGGGGATCGGGGCGCCGTCCTGCGCGCCTTCGGCGAGGTCGCGGTCATGACCGGGATCCTCGGGATCGACCCGGAGGACCCGAAGTGGCTCGCGGGGACGGCAGGGCCGGAGGCATCCGCATTGGATGCGCTCCTGCAGACGATGATCGCGCAGCGGGCCGAAGCCCGCGCCGCGAAGGATTGGGCCGCAGCGGACCGCGTCCGCGATGCGATCGCCGCGGCAGGAATCACGCTGGAAGACAGCGCAGACGGAACGCATTGGAGTATCGATGGCTAAGCCAGGGCGCCCCGGCGCCAGCAAGGGCGGCAAGGGACCCACGAAGGGCTCCGGCGGCAAGAACAAGCGCTCGCTCGAGGGGCGTGGGCCCACACCCAAGGCCGAAGACCGGGCGTGGCACCCGGCCGGCAAGCGCAAGGCCGCGGCCGAGCGCTACGCCGCCGCGGGCGGCAAGGGCCGTCCCGGCGCCAAGCCGCAGGGCGGCGGCCAGAACCGGGCGCCGAAGGCGAAGGCAGGCGACGACACCGAGACCGTGACAGGACGCAACAGCGTCCTCGAGGCCCTGCGGGCCAAGATCCCCGCGACGGCGTTCTACATCGCGCAGCGCGTCGAGATGGACGACCGCGTCAAGGAGATGCTGTCGATCGCGACGCATCGCGACATCCCCGTCCTCGAGGTCACCCGACAGGAGCTCGACCGGATGGCGGGCTTCGACGGAGTGCACCAGGGCGTCGCGCTCAAGGTGCCGCCGTACGAGTACGCGCACCCGCAGGACCTGCTCGAGCAGATCGTCGACACCGGCCAGACGCCGCTCATCGTCGCCCTGGACGGCGTCACGGATCCGCGCAACCTCGGCGCCATCATCCGCTCGACGGCGGCCTTCGGCGGGCAGGGGATCGTCATCCCGCAGCGTCGCTCGGCCGGCGTCAACTCGGCGGCGTGGAAGACCAGCGCGGGGGCCGCCGCGCGCGTGCCCGTCGCGGTCGCGCCGAACCTCACCTCGACGCTCAAGGAGTTCAAGAAGCAGGGCGTCTTCGTCCTGGGCCTGGACGGCGGGGGCGACGTCTCGCTGCCGGCCCTCGAGCTCGCCGACCGTCCCGTCGTCATCGTCGTCGGCTCGGAGGGCAAGGGCCTCTCGCGCCTCGTGACCGAGACGTGCGACCAGGTCGTGTCGATCCCGATCTCGGCCGCCACGGAGTCGCTCAACGCCGGAATCGCGGCATCCGTCGCCCTGTATCAGGTCGCCACGCTCCGAACCGCCCGCAACGACGCATGATGCATTCGTGGGAATGATTCCCGCGGCGTGGGGCTTGCTCTCGACGTAACCACGAAAGGAAGACCATGGCTCGTATCGCCGTCATCGGAGGGACCGGCTACGCCGGCAGTCACATCGTCGCAGAGGGCGCGCGGCGCGGACACGACGTCGTCTCCGTCTCACGGAAGGTGCCCGCCGAGCGCGTGCACGGCGTGACGTACATCGAGGGCTCGATCGTGGATGCCCCGGGACTCGTCGCCGAGCTGCAGGGAGCGGATGCCGTCATCATCGCCGTCGCTCCGCGCGGCGACATGGCCGATCTCGCGGTCGGGTCGGTGCTCGAGTTCGCGAAGGAGCTCGCGGGCTCCGGGACGCGACTGGGCGTCGTGGGCGGCGCAGGCGGATCGCTCTCCGAGCCGGGCGGACCCCGCCTGTTCGACCTCGACTTCCCCGAGGCCTTCAAGGCCGAGGCGCAGACCGGCATCGACATCCTCGAGGGCCTTCAGGCGACGCCCGAGTCGCTCGACTGGTTCTTCGTGCACCCGGCCGAGACGTTCGGCGGCTACAACCCCGGCGAGCGCACGGGCTCGTACCGGACGGGCGGCGACGTCGTCGTCCGCGACGAGGCCGGCCTGTCCTACATCTCCGGCGAGGACCTCGCCGTCGCCTTCATCGACGAGATCGAGACACCCAAGCACCACCGTGAACGGTTCACCGTCGGGTACTGATCGACCTAGGCGCCCCCGAAGGGTGTGAGCAGCGCGGCGTTCTCGGCCCGCGGGTCGAGAGCGCCGCGCTGGATCCGGTGAGCAGCGTCGACGACCGCCGCGTTGGCGGGCGTGGGGATGCCGAGCCGGGCGCCCGCCGCGACGACGATGCCGTTGATGTCGTCGACTTCGCTGCGGCGACCCTTCCTCCAGTCCTGGAGCACCGTCGTCGTCGCGCCCGCGACGACGAACCGGTCGTAGAGCGCGTCGAGCATGGTCTCGACGACCGTGGACTCGTCGGCGATGTCGGCGGCGGTCAGGCCGAAGATGGGCAGGATGCTGCGCCCGCCCGCCCGCCCCACCGCGAGCGTCTCGCGACCGGCCCGGATCATGACATCGCGCATGCCGGGGACGCGGATCGCATCGAGCATGGGAAGACCCAGGATCGCCGTGGGAACGAGCACCGACGAGTTGCTCACGAGCTTCATCCACTTCGCCGAGTCGATGTCCGGGAAGGGCTCGACCCGTCCCGAATGGCTGAGCGCGGCGCGGACGGGCTCGGCCCGCGCGCCGGCGTCGACCGCGAACCACGAGCGCTCCGGCGGCGTGTGCCGGTGCACGAGTCCGGGCTCCGACATGGTCGCCGACACCTCGATGACGGTGCCCACGGCACGCTCGGCGCCCACCGCGGCCGCGACGGCGGACGTCGACATGCCGTTCTGCACGGCTGCGACGAGCCCCGTCCGACTCACGTGGGGCGCGATGAGCTCGGCAGCCCATCGCGTGTCGTACGCCTTCATAACGATGAGCACGACGTCGAAGGGATGCCGCAGCTCGGCCACCTGGCACACGTGCAGCACGTGCGGCCGGACTGTCACCTCGCGCTCCGGCATCCGGATCACCAGGCCGTCGGCGCGCATCGCCTCGACGTGGGCGGGCCATTGCTCGATGAGCGTCACGTCGAGGTCGGTCGCGATCAGGTCGGCCGCGATCGAGGAGCCGTTCGCGCCCGCGCCGAGAACGGCGATCCGGTCGCCTGCGCCGGTCACTTCTTGTACTGGTACGGGTTGTAGAGGACCTCGGTCTCGGGGATCTCGGGGTTCTGGCCCGCCAGCCAGTCGTCGCCGATCTCGCTCTGGAGGTACGAGATCGTGTCTTCGAGCTTGGCCTTGACGCCCGGAAGGTCGCCGGCGACGACCTTGCCGTCGGCCTTGACGACCTCGCCGCCCACGACGACCGTGTGCACGTCGCCGCGCTGCGCCTGGTAGACGACCTGACCGTAGGGGTTGACGAGCGGCGCCCACGAGGGAGAGTCCTCGTTCTTGAGCAGGACGACGTCGCCCAGCTTTCCGACTTCGAGCGAGCCGATGAGGTCGTCCTTGCCGATGGCCTTCGCTCCGCCGCGGGTCGCCATCGCCACGACCTCCTCGACGCGCAGCTTGACGTGCGTGATCGTCTCGGCGGGGTCGAGCTGGTGTGCGAGGTAGTGCTCGAGGGCTCGGTCGGCGCCGACGGTCGCGCGCATGGCCGAGAAGAGGTCGGCGCTGAACCACACGCTCGTGTCGACCGACAGCGACGTGGGGATGCCGTAGCGGCGCAGCTGATGCACGGGAGGGTATCCCTGGCCGCACGTGTCCTCCGACTCGGTCGCGAGCGAGACGTTGCCGCCCGTCGCAGCGATCTTCTGATAGGACTCCGCGGCCAGCGAAGCGGCGTGGACGTAGGTGTAGCCCTCCTTCATGACGCCGGCCTCGTACGCGTTCCTGATGCCCCAGTCGTTGGTCGCACCCCAGACGCCGGCATGGGTCGTCACGCGCAGCCCGAGCTCCTCGGCGACACGATAGGCGGCCAGCTCGGGGAACTCGGCATCCTGATTGGGCACGTCGAAGGCGATCTGCGTGCCGAACATGCGCGAGTCGTCCCGGGAGCGGACGAGGAGATCCTGGATCGCGGGGTCGGCGGTCCACTCCCACGGCGACTGGTGGATGTTGCCGTAGGCGAAGACGAAGCGACCCGGCGACGAGACGAGCGCCTCGAAGGCCGCCTCGCCGTGCTCGATCGTGCGCAGACCGTGCGACCAGTCGACGCTCGTCGTGACGCCGGACTCGACGGCGTCGAGTGCCGAGATGAGGTTGCCGGCCGCATAGTCCTGCGGCCGGAACTTCGCGCCGTGCTGCAGGTAATACCAGACGAAGTACTGCGTCAGGGTCCAGTCGGCGCCGTAGGCGCGCATGGCCGTCTGCCACATGTGCCGGTGCGTGTCGACCATGCCCGGCATGAGGATGCCGCCCTTCGCGTCGATCACGAAGGCGTCATCGGGCGCCGCGACGTCGACCCCGACCTCCGCGATCCTGCCGTCCTTGACGAGGACGTCACCACGGGGGAGGACCGTGCGGGAGTCGTCCATCGTGAGGACGATTCCGTCGGTGAAGAGGATCGGCTGGCCCTTCTGGGGGGTCGGCGTGTCCGTCATCGCTCATCTCCTTCGATCAGCAGACACTGCGGACGGGTTCCGGTGTCGCCCGCAGTGTATTCGCTCGACTGCACATGCGTAAAGTAATCCTGAACACTGCGGCGCATCCGCCGTCGAGACGAGGAGCGACATGATCCTTCACCTGGCCCTGTTCACATGGCGGGACGACGTCACCCCCGACGACGTCGCCGACCTGACCCGGCAGCTCGAGGAGATGGCCGAGGGCATCCCGGCCCTGCGGCGCTACGACTGCGGGGAGAACCTCAGACTGCGCCCGAGCGACGCGGACTACGCCGTGGCGGCGGTCGTCGACGACGCGGACGGCCTCACGGCGTATCTCGACTCCGAGGCGCACAAGGCGGTGTACGACCGGATCCTGGGCCGCATGATCCAGCACAGGCAGGCCGCGCAGCTCGATCTCGGCGCGGCCGGCTGACGCCGATGCGGGCCGCCGTTCTGCGCGCCCTGGGCGATCTGCGGATCGAGGAGCGGCCGGTCCCCGTCCCGGGACCGGGCGAGGCGCTCGTGCGCGTGACGGTCTGCGGCGTGTGCGGGACCGATGCGGTCGAGTTCGATCGGGGCCTGCTGTCGAGTCCGCCCGTCGTCCTCGGCCACGAGTTCACCGGCGTCGTCGAGCGGCTGGGCGAGGGCGTCTCGGAACCTCCCGTCGGGGCGACTGTCGTGTGCGGCGCCGGCATCTCGTGCGGCACGTGCCGGCAGTGCCAGCGGGGTCGGACGAATCTGTGCCGCACGTATCGGACCGCCGGGTTCCAGGCCGACGGGGGGCTCGCCGGCTACGTCGCCGTTCCCGCGGGCATCCTGCTCGATGTCACCGACGCAGGCCTCGCCGACGACACTCTCGCGCTCGCCCAGCCGATGTCGATCGCCGTCCATGTCGTGCGCCGGAGCGGACTGGCCGCGGGCGACGAGGCGGTCGTCGTCGGGATCGGGGGCATCGGAGCGTTCATCGTGCTGGCGGCCGCGGCGACGGGCGCCCGCGTCACGGCGGTCGCGCGCGACCCGGAGCGCCTGGCGCTCGCGACGCGACTCGGCGCCGCGGACGGCGTCCTGGCCGGAGGGATGCCGCTCGCCGAGGCCCTGCGCGAGCGCGGCGTCGAACCCGACGTGCTGTTCGAGGTGAGCGCATCCCCCGAGGGCCTGGCCGAAGTGCTCCAGGCAGCCCCGCGCGGAGCGGTCATCGTGCCCGTCGGCGTCCAGAAGGAGCCGACTGCCGTGATGCTGCGGGACTGGACGCTGCGGGAGTACTCGGTCGTCGGCAGCGTCGCCCACGTCTTCGCGGACGACATGCCCGAAGCTGTCCGGCTGCTCGCGACGCGGGAGGACTGGTCTGATGTCGCCAGCGAGGTCCTCCCGCTCGATCTGCTGCTCGAGCGCGGTCTCCGGCCCTTGCTGGAGGGCCGCTCGACGCAGATCAAGACGCTCGTCGATCCGTGGATCGACGAGCCCCGCCCCGCCGCGCACCGTCGCGCCGAACACCCGCGCGCCGACTGACGACGCGCGTGGGCGTCACTCCCCGCGAAGGCGGTCCATCGCCTGGAGCACCTCCACGGCCGACGTGACCGGCTCATGCGCGACCGGCGCCTCCACGCCGGGGGCCGCGGGCATCGCCTGGCTGTGCTCGCGACGACCCATGACGAACCAGACGCCGCGGGCGACAGCATCCCCCCGATTCGCGTACATGTGCGGCCGGACCGAATCGAAGTGCAGCGAGTCGCCCGGACGGAGGATGTGGGTGTCGAAGTCGAGCTGCAGAGTCAGCTCGCCCTCGAGCAGATACGCGTACTCGACCCCCGCATGACGCATGAGCCGGCCTTCGATCGAGCTCGAAGCGCCCGGCGCGTAGGTGACGAGCAGCGCGTCCGCCGCTCCGTCGCCCACCGCCAGCCGCTCCCACCGCACGCCGTTCTCCATCTCGATGACGGGATTCTCGGCCGCACGCTGCACGACGGGGGTCACGGTGCTCGCCGGGGCGCGCTCGGGCTCGGTCACGACGCCGAGCAGCTCGTCGATCGAGATCCCGAGCGCCGAGACGATCGCGTAGAGCGTCGATACGGACGGCTGAGTCTTGCCCGTCTCGATCTGCGAGATGAGGCTCGGCGACACCCCCAGCGACTGTGCCAGCCCGCGCAGGCTGAGCCCGCGCGCCAGTCGCGCATCGCGCAGTCTCGCGCCGACCTTCTCGCCCACCATGCCGCTTCCGCCCTCCGCGGGATTCTGCCGCGACCTTACACCGCGCGAGTGTTCACTGTACCTTCACACGTGTTCTAATCTGTTCCACATCCGGCGGACGCAGGAGGTCTCGATGAAGAACACGGGAACGACCGGCACGAACGCGGTCGACTGGGAGGCGCGGGTCGACTTCGACCGCCTGCGCGCCGAGCGCCTCGGACGGCTCAAGGCGGAGCTCGACCGCTCGGATCTCGGTGCCCTGCTGGCGTTCGACTTCTCCAACATCCGCTACATGACCGCGACGCACATCGGCACGTGGGCCATGGACAAGCTGATCCGCTTCAGCCTGCTCACCCGCAACAGCGACCCGATCTCGTGGGACTTCGGCTCCGCTGCCAAGCACCACGCGCTGTACAACCCGTGGCTCGACACGACGACCGCCGAGATGGATGCCGACCCCCACGCTCCGCACGAGGGTGCGAAGCGGTCGCGGCTCGAGCGCGGCGCTCGCGCCGGCATCTCGACGCTGCGCGGTGCCTTCACGCCGGACGCCGGCATCGCCGAGGAGGTCGCGCGCAAGATCAAGCGAGAGCTCGAGAAGTTCGGCGTCGCGAACGAGCCGCTCGGCGTCGATGTCATCGAGCTGCCCATCCTCTTCGCCCTGCAGGCGGAGGGCATCCGGGTCGTCGACGGCCAGCAGGTGTTCATGGAGGCCCGTCGCATCAAGACGGGCGATGAGATCCGACTGCTGACGCAGGCGGCGTCGATGGTGGATGCCGCGTACGAGGAGCTCTACCGGTTCCTCCGCCCCGGCGTCCGCGAGAACGAGACCGTGGGCCTTGTGGCCAAGACGCTCTACGACCTGGGCTCGGAGTACGTCGAAGGCGTCAACGCGATCTCCGGAGAGCGGTGCTCACCGCATCCGCACGTCTTCAGCGACCGGCTCATCCGCCCCGGCGACCCCGCGTTCTTCGACATCCTGCACTCCTTCAACGGGTACCGCACGTGCTACTACCGCTGCTTCGCGGTGGGGTCGGCATCCGTCGCGCAACGCGACGCGTACACCCGCGCCCGCGAGTACATGGATCGCGCGATCGCCCTCGTGAAGCCGGGAGCGACGACCGCCGACATCGTGCGGGTGTGGCCGACGGCGCAGGAGTTCGGGTTCCCCGATGAGGAGGCGGCCTTCGCGCTGCAGTACGGCCACGGCGTAGGCCTGTCGATCTGGGAGAAGCCGATCTTCTCGCGGCTGGTCTCGCTGGATCATCCCGAAGTGCTGCAGGAGGGGATGCTGTTCGCCCTCGAGACGTACTGGCCGTCGGCCGACGGGTGGGGCGCGGCCCGCATCGAGGAAGAGGTCGTCGTCACGGCGGAGGGCTGCGAGGTGATCACGAAGTTCCCGGCGGAGGAGCTGCTCGTCGCCGGCACGCGCTACATCGCGGTCGGCGGACCGCTCAAGACCGAGCGCGACAGCCAGTCCCACCTCAACACGGCATGGGGCCGGGGCGAGGCGTAGGCATGGCGGTGCTCGGCTTCCTGGGGCTCGGCCGGATGGGCTCCGCGATGGCACGGAGACTCGTCGAGGCCGGGCACGAGGTGCACGTGTGGAACCGTTCGCCGGCGGACGTCGAGCGTCTCGTCGAGGCGGGGGCCGTCGCCGCGGGATCGCCCGGGGAGGCGCTCGCGACGGGCCTGTCGTTCTCGATGCTCGCCGACGACGACGCGGCCGAAGGGGTGCTGTCCGACGAGTCCGTCGGCGACGCGCGCGGCATCCATGTCTGCATGGCCTCGATCAGTCCGGCCGAAGCGGATCGGCTCGAGGCCCGATTCGCCTCGGCCGGCGTCGGGTACGTCGCGGCGCCCGTGCTCGGTCGACCGTCCGTCGCCGCGGAGGGTCGCCTCAACATCCTCGCAGCGGGGGAGGAGGCCTTCGTCGCCGAGGCCACCCCGTTCCTCGAGACGCTCGGCGTCCGCGTATGGCGCTTCGGCGATCGTCCTCGCCAGGCGAACGTCGTGAAGGTCGCGGTGAACTTCAACATCATCCATGCGATCCAGGCGCTCGGCGAGTCGATCGCGATGACGGAGCGGCACGGCATCGACGCCGGGGACTTCCACGAGCTGCTCGTGAGCACCCTCTTCGACGGCGTCGTCTACCGCGGCTACGGCAGGGAGATCGTCGACGAGGCGTATGTGCCGCCGGGATTCCTCATGGCGCTCGGCTTCAAGGATCTGCGCCTCGCAGAAGCGGTCGCGGCAGAAGCGGGCCTCACGCTCCCGACGGCGGCGGCGCTGCACCGCGTGTACGAGCTCGCGCTCGCCGACGAGGAGCTGCGCCGCTTCGACTGGGGCGGCGCCGCCGAGGTGACCCGCCGCGACCTGTACCCGCCCGATAGGAAGGAGACACCATGAGCGGCCGCACGATCGTCATCGTCGGAGGCACGTCCGGAATCGGTCTCGCGCTCGCGAAGGACACCGTCGCGCGCGGCGACTCCGTCGTCATCACAGGGCGCGGCCAAGAGCGCGTCGACGAGATCGCGGCGACGGTAGGGGGTGCTGTCACAGGCGTGTCGCTCGATATCTCCGAACCCGAGACGATCGCGGACCAGCTCGCCGGTGTCGGACCCGTCCACGGCCTCGTGCTCGCCGCCATCGAGCGCGACGCCAACACGGTGCGGGAGTACGACATCGCCCGGGCCAGGCGGCTCGTGACGCTCAAGCTCATCGGGTACACGGAGGTCATCCACACGCTGCTGGATCGTCTCGAGCCGAGCCGCGACACGGGCATCGTGCTGTTCGGCGGGCGCGCGAAGGATGCTCCGTACCCGGGCTCGACGACCGTCGCGACGATCAACGGCGGGGTCATGGGGCTCATGAACGCGCTGGCGCTCGAGCTGGCCCCGATCCGGGTCAACGCGATCCACCCGGGCATCATCGGGGACAGCCCCTTCTGGGCAGGCAAGACGGCCGCGATCGAGGGCTACGCGGCCCGGACGCCGGGCGGCGAGCTCGCCACGATGGCCGACGTCGTCGACGCCGTGCAGTTCCTCCTCCGCAATCGCGGAGTCTCGGCTCTCAACCTCGACCTCGACCGGGGCTGGCGGCTCACCTGACGCCTGGCCGGCCGGCCGCCCGTGCGCGGGTCCGACCCCGGCCGGCGGGTGGCGGCTCACCTGCCGCGTCGACGCCGGCTCAGTCGTCGGCGAAGACCTCGGGGTGCCGCGCCAGCTCGAGTCGCGTCCGCCTGATGTGCCCGGACAGGACGCGCTCCGCCTCGTCGGCGTCGCGGCGCCGGATGGCGGCGACGAGGAGGTGGTGCTCGTGGTGCACGCTGCGCTCGCCTTCTGCGCGGAAGACCCGCGTGAAGGCGCGGCGATAGTGCTGCGTGCGGTTCCACAGCTGCAGCACGAGGTCGCCGAGCACCGAGGTCGGCGCGAGGTCGTAGCACGACAGATGGAAGGCGCGGTCGAGCGCGAGGAACTCCTCGACGTCGTCGGTCGCCTCCATCGCCTCGGCGAGGCGCGCGAGCTCGGCGACGTCGCCGTCGCTCAGCAGGGGCAGGTTGAAGCGCAGGAGGAGCGGCTCGATGCGCTCGCGGATCTGGTACATCTCCTCGCATTCGGCGAGGCTGATCCGCGACACCCACGCCCCGGTGTTCGCGACGAGCGTCACGAGCCCCTCGGCTTCGAGCATGCGCAGCGCCTCGCGCACGGGCACGCGGCTCGCCCCATAGCGGCGCGCGAGCACCTCCTGGCGGATGCGCTCGCCCGGCGCGAACTCGCCGTCGAGGATGGCGGTCCTGAGGGCGTCGGCGACGCGGAGCCCCGCGGCCCCGTGCCCATCGGGCGCCGCGCGCACCGCGCGGGCGGGGAGCGGCATCCCCTCGCTCACTGGGCCGGCCTCGCCGGGTGCCACAGGAGTACGGATGCATCCTGCTCGTAGGCCTTGCCGTCGGGGAAGCTCACGAGCTCGAACTGCATGCCCCAGGGGGAGCGGAAGTAGAGCCACCGCTGACCTGCCGACGCACCCGCGCTCGCGACGGGCTCGCCCATGACCTCGACATCGTGCGCCCGCAGGTGCGCGACGGCGGCGTCCATGTCGTCGACGTAGAGCGCGAGGTGGTGCCCGCCAAGATCGCTGTTCCGCGGCTGCGGGGCCTGTCCGTCGGCGCTGTCGTAGTCGAAGAGCTCGATGTTGCTGCCGTTGCCGAGCCGGTAGAACCGGATCTCGCGGATGACGGTGCGCGGATGAACGCCCAGATGGCGGGCCATCCAGTCATCGTCGTCGGATCGCTTGGCGCCGAGCGTGTACACGTGCACGGCCCCCAGGACGTCGACGAGGAACCGTTCGGCTTCGTCGAGGTCGGGTACGGTGACTCCGACGTGGTCGATGCCGCGCAATCCTGGGATCCCCATGGCGCCTCCCGTCATATTGGATCCATGATCCTGCCCAGTCCGTCCGCTGTCCAGACTCAGGGCACTCTACCTCTTGTGATTGGATGCAATCCGGTCTAGCCTCGCACTGATCGGGAGGCGAGGATGCCGCGCATACGCACACTCGAGACGGGCGTCGACTGGTTCGCTCTCGAGTCGACGGACGAGGACTGGCGCGAGGCCGATCCCGCGCTCCTGTCGACGATGCTGGTTCAGCTGCATCTCATCCGGGCCTTCGAGGAGACGGTGCTCGAGCTCGCCGCCGAAGGTCTCGTCCACGGCCCCGCGCACTCGAGCATCGGACAGGAAGGCGGTGCCGTCGGCTCGATCGCCGGGCTGCGCCCGACGGACGGCGTCAGCGGATCCCATCGGGGACATCATCAGTTCCTGGCGAAGGCCATCACCTACGTGACCGAGGGCCGATCGGATGTCGCGTCCCCGGTCCCGCCGTCGGTCCAGGAGGTGCTGCAGCGCACGCTCGCCGAGATCCTCGGGCTCGCACAGGGCTACTGCAACGGCCGTGGCGGCTCGATGCACCTGCAGTGGCTCGAGGCCGGGGCGCTCGGCACCAACGCGATCGTCGGCGGGGGAACCCCGATGGCGGCGGGCAACGCCTGGGCGCAGAAGCACGCCGGCACGACGGACCTCACGATCAACTGCTTCGGCGATGGTGCGAGCCAGATCGGCTCGGTCCTCGAGACGATGAACCTCGCGGCGGCGTGGAAGCTGCCGCTCTGCTTCTTCATCGAGAACAACCTGTACGCCGTCTCGACGCGTGCCGACGAAGTCACCGCCGACACGCGCTTCTCGGTGCGCGGCCAGGGATTCGGCATCCCGTCGTGGCGCGTCGACGGGATGGACCCGCTCGCCGTGCATCTCGCGATGCAGCAGGCGTCGGCGCGACTGCGGTCGGGCGAGGGCCCCGTGATCATCGAGGCGGAGGTGTACCGCTTCTTCCACCAGAACGGGCCCTTCCCGGGCAGTGCGTTCGGCTATCGGACGAAGGACGAGGAGGCGGACTGGCGCACGCGCGACCCGTTGGACCGGGTCGCGCGGGAGATGATCGCGCTCGGCCGCATCGACGAGGCGGGGGTTGCGCGGCTGCGCTCTGCGGCGCAGCAGGCGATGAGCAGCGCGACGGCGGCGCTCGTGGAGGACGACCCCGATCAGGAGGGCAAACGCCGGATCCGCCCCGCTCTCTGGCCGGACGCCGGCTTCGTCGACGTCGGGATCCGGGGCGACCTGAGAGAACTCGCGGGCGCTGCCGATCCGCCGGAGGCCGGGCCCGTCATCGAACGGAGGTTCGTCGACGTCGTCGCCGAGGTCATGGACCGGCGCATGGCGCAGGATGACCGTATCGTCGTGCTCGGTGAAGACGTGCATCGCCTCGCCGGCGGCACGAACGGTGCCACGAAGGGCCTCGCCGCGAAGTACGGACCCGACCGGATCGTCGGCACTCCCATCAGCGAGAACGCCTTCTTCGGGCTCGCCGGCGGGCTCGCGCTCGACGGCAGGTTCAGGCCCGTCGTCGAGTTCATGTACCCCGACTTCATGTGGGTCGCCGCCGATCAGGTCTTCAACCAGATCGGCAAGGCGCGCCACATGTTCGGCGGTGCGCACGCCGTGCCGCTCGTCCTGCGCACGAAGGTCGCGATGGGCTCCGGGTACGGGTCGCAGCACCTGATGGACCCCGCCGGGATCTTCGCCACGAGCCCGGGATGGCGGATCGCAGCCCCCTCGACGGCGGCCGACTACATCGGGCTCATGAACGCCGCCCTCGCACTCGAGGATCCCGTGCTCGTCATCGAGCACGTCGACCTCTACGGCACGCAGCAGAGCGTGACCGAGGGCGCGCTCGACTACGTCATCCCGCCCGGCTCCGCCGCGATCCGGCGCGAGGGCTCGGATGTCACGGTGCTCAGCTACCTCTCGATGGTCCCGCGCTGCGCCGAGGCCATCGAGCAGTCCGGCGTGGACGCGGAGCTCATCGACCTGCGCTGGCTGGATCGGGCGTCGTTCGACTGGGAGACGGTGGGTGCCAGCATCCGCAAGACGAACGCCGTCCTCATCGTCGAGGAGGGGGCGCGCGGGACCTCGTACGGCGCGTGGCTCGCCGACGAGCTGCAGCGTCGCTTCTTCGACTGGCTCGACCAGCCGGTCGAGCGCGTCACCGGCGGAGAGGCGGCGCCGTCGATCTCGAAGGTGCTCGAACGCGCCGCCATCGCCCGCGCCGAGCAGATCGCGGCGGCGCTCGAGCGCATGCGAGCCGCGTGGGGAGGTGCGTGATGGCGACCGTCGTGCGGATGCCGGCCGTCATGGCGGGCGCGACCGAGGCCGCCGTGCAGAGCTGGCTGGTCGCGGTCGGCGACGCCGTCGATGCGGGGCAGTCCATCGCCGAGATCGAGACCGAGAAGGCGGTCTTCGAACAGGAGTCCGAGGCATCCGGGATCGTGGCGGCCCTGCTCGTGGCACCCGGGGAGTCCGTCGCCGTAGGGGCGCCCATCGCCGTTCTCGCCGACGAAGGGGAGTCGACGGATGCCGCGCTCACGGCGGCAGGAGCGCTCGAGCCGGCCGCAGTGCAGGCGGTGCCGACGAGCACCCCGGCTGCGGAAGGCCCCGATCCGGGCGGGTCCGCTCGTGACACCGAATCGGCAGCGCAGTCGGCGGGTGCGGCCGACCGACGGTTCGCGAGCCCCCTTGTCCGGCGTCTCGCCCGGGAGCGAAGAGTCGATCTCGCATCGATCCCCGGAACAGGTCCGGGCGGGCGCATCGTGCGGCGAGACCTCGACGCACTCGAGCAGTCCGAGGAGGATGCCGGAGCTTCCGGCGGAAGGCCCGTCATCCGTGTCTCCGACGCCGGCGAGAACCTTGCGAGCGACGCGGCGGCCACGGGCTTCACCGACATCCCGCACACGCCCATGCGGCGCGCCGTGGCACGCAGGGTCGCAGAGAGCAAGGCGACGATCCCGCACTTCTACCTGCGCGCCGACTGCCGCGTGGACGCGCTCCTCGAGCTCCGCCGGTCGATCAACGATGGCCGAGCCGCGCCGATAACGCTCAACGACCTCGTCGTGAAGGCTGTCGCGGCCGCGTTCGTCGCCGTGCCGGCCGCCAACGCGGTCTGGACGGATGCTGCGATCCGGCGATTCTCGCAGGTCGATCTGGCCGTCGCCGTCGCCATCGACGGCGGTCTGGTCGCGCCCGTCGTGCGCGGTGTCGACCGCCTGCCGCTCGGCGAGCTGAGCGCGACGCTGCGTGACCTCGTCGATCGTGCGCGCAGCGGTCGACTGCGGCAGCGCGAACTCGAGGGCGGCTCATTCGCCGTGACGAACCTCGGCATGCACGGCACGCGCGAGTTCGCCGCGATCATCGATCCGCCTCACGCCGGCATCCTCGCGATCGGGGCTGCGCAGCCGCGGCCCGTCGTGACGGACGGTGCGCTCGGTGTGGCGACGGTCATGACCGTGACGCTCTCGGCCGATCATCGCGTCCTCGACGGTGCTCTCGCCGCCGAGTGGCTCGCGGCCTTCGCATCGCTCGTCGAGCACCCCGCGCGGATCCTCGTGTGACGCACCGCGGCGCCCGACAGATGAGTCAGACGAGGTCGCGCCAGTCGATGCCCTCGTCCTCGTCGACGATCTCGAGGGCGTCGGTGTCGACCGGCAGCGACATGCTCTCGGTGGGCGGGCCCATGAGCGTCGCCTCGTCACGGCGGTGGCGCAGCACCTCGTCCATGTAGCTCGTGAGAGCCTCGGCGAGCGGGACGGAGCGCCCGCGCTCCTGCGACATGTACCAGCGGTGCTCGAGCACCTGGTGGAACACCTCGGCGGGCTCGAGCTTCGACCGCAGATCGAACGGCACGGCCTTGACGACGGGCTCGAAGACACGCGTGAGCCATTCGTGCGCAACCATGTCCTCGTCGTCGCCGAGGCGCGAGACACGTGCGCGGAACTCGTCCAGGTCGTTGAGCAGGCGCCGGGCCTGGTTCTCCTCGACGTCGAGGCCGGTCAGCCGCAGCAGTCGCCGCTGATGGTGGCCCGCATCGACGACCTTCGGCTGGATCGAGACCCGTGCGCCGTCCGGGGCGGCCTGGATCGACATCTCGCCGATGTCGAACCCGAGCTCGTTGAGGCGGCGCACGCGCTCGGTGATCCGCCACGACTCGTCGGACGAGAAGGTCTCGCGGTCGGTCAGCGCCGCCCACAGCAGGCGGTACGACGAGACGATGCCGTCCGCGATCTGGAGTGCATCGATGCCGCCTTCGAGCCGGCCGCCGGCTTCGAGGTCCATGATCTCGCCCGCGATGTTCGTGCGGGCGACTTCGAGGTCGTGCTCGCGCTGACCCCGCGTGAGCCCGGTCTCGTGCAGCTCACCCGTCTCGGCGTCGACGAGGTAGGCCGCGAAGGCGCCCGCGTCGCGGCGGAACAGCGTGTTCGAGAGCGAGACGTCGCCCCAGAAGAAGCCGACGTTGTGCAGGCGCACGAGCAGCACCGCGAGCGCGTCGACGAGCCGGTTCGCGGTGTCGGGCCGCAGCACCTGCGTGAAGAGGGCGCGATAGGGGAGTGAGAACTTCAGGTGCGCCGTGACCAGGACCGCCGGGAGGGGCTGGCCGGCAGCATCCGTCCTCCCCGCGATGACGGCGACGCGCTCGACGCACGGGGCGTCCAGCCGGGCGAGGTTGCCGAGCATGTCGTATTCGCGGCGCGCCATCTCCTCCGTCGTCTCCTTGACGGCGACGACCCGGCCGGAGAGGTTCGCGAAGCGGACGAGGTGGCGCGAGATGCCCTTGGGGAGGTACACGATGGTGCTGCTCGGCCACTCGGCGAGAGGCGTGGACCACGGCAGGGCGAGAAGGCCGGGATCGACGGAGCTGGCGGTGATGCTCAGGGCAGCGGGCATGGTTCCTCTGGAAATGACACAGCGCGGGCGGTCTTGGAAGAGCCGCCCGCGCTGTGACCGTGTGTCGTGTTACGCGGAAGCGATCGCCTTGTCGGTCAGGCGCTCGCCCGACTCGACGTCGAAGACGTGCACGTGGCCGGGAACCGGAGCGAGGACGACGGTGTCGCCCGCGTTCGGGTGACGGCGGCCGTCGACGCGCGCGACGAGGTCGGTGCGCTTGCCGTTGATGTCGGTGTGGCCGTAGAGGTAGCCGTCGGCGCCGAGCTCCTCGACGAG